>JAGAIY010000008.1 GCA_017626355.1 Bacteroidales bacterium | reverse complement strand
TTCGCACATTTCACCATACGTATATGTGCGTGTCATATCCGACAATGCAGGCAGGTCGTGCCATTTGCTCTCGATCCATTCTACGAATTCCGGAATGGTAGGGATATACTTCAACTGCTCGAGTTCCTCGGCAGGAAGCAGGTCTTCAAAATAACGTTTCATCATTATTGTCTTTATTCATTTATGGTTAAGAATACTATCGCGTGTGAAGGAATGCTGATTACTCCTTTATCTGTTTCCTTACCGCTGATTTCCGGTAGCCCGGAATCAGAAGTCATCTTCACCTCCAGTCCATTAAGACGGATCTTTCGGGAATCAAGACTCTCAGATGTAAGCATATACATTTCTGATTTCTTGTCTGATGCGACATTGACCGGTTCTTCTCCGGCATTTATGAGCAGGTATGAGATGCCCTTATCCTTGCCCTTGAGGTTGTGGGCGAACACATAGAAGTCATCCTTGCCGCTGTTGACTTCATACGCTTTTGTTCCCATCAGCCTGTTCCACAGCAATGCTGCCCAATAACTTGGATTTGGCTCCAGGGTGTAATGATCCACGAGACTGTACTCGCTGGTCAGAAGGGTGTTATGGAAATGAACATCAAGACCCTTCTGGGCTAAAGAGCCCATCTGATAAAGATATCTGAATGTATCAGTGAATGTGTTTGCCCAAGGGTCTCCACCTCCTGCGGCTTCAGCCGTTTCTGTAAGCCATATCGGCTCTCCCGGAGCAAATCGGTCACGGACCGCACTGATGTAGTCAAATGCTTCATCTGTCCTTGTTATCCATTCTTCCGACATGGCGTCATCCTCCAATATACCCATAGGAGGACCTGGCATTATTCTTTTGGATACTCCGCCGTAGAAATGATAAGAGAACACATTGAATTCCGGAGCAGGATGAGCTGTCATCATATCTTCAAGGCCAAGCATCAGTTTCTTCATTTCAGGCTGGCTCTTGACAAAATCTTCAAAGCATTTGAGACCTTCTCCAAATGTGCCTGGTCCGACGCGTAGCATATAGGGAGCCCTCTCTTCTGCCCAGGTATTGAACACTGCGACATCTTTTGCATAGTCTTCCGCGCTATAATCCTTCTTTGAGAACTCACCTCCAGCCGTCGGGATATTGGGTTCGTTGAACAGTTCTGCTGCCGCGATCCTGACCCCATTGCGTTCCGAGAATGAGATGATCTTTTCCGCTTCCACCGGAGTCCATATTCCGTTCTTGTCTCTCACTCCGTCGGATACGCAGAAAGATGTCATAAGTCTGCTGTCTGTTTCCTTCACGAAATCCAGAAGCCCGAGCCATTGTTCTGCGGTCAGGATGTTGACAAATCCTTCCGGAGGCGATTGTATTTCAGTATCATCTCCTTGGAAATATGTCGCATTTGCCCAGGTACCGCTTACCCTTACATAGGCAGGTGACAACCCTTTTGCCAATGTCAGTATCCTTTCATTTGCAAGATTGACCGGAGGCAGTTCCTGATATATGTCGGCTGAGGAGTCTGTGACATCCACTCCATAGGAATTTGTGCCTATAGGTCCTTTGATGTCCTTGTACGGCTTCCAGAAGCGTCCTCCTACAAGTTCGGCCATCTCTATGTTGTATGACTGATATAGAGGTGAGACCTCATTTGCTACCTTCAATCCTTCCGTCTGAAGGGTCACGTCCGTCTTAACGGCATCCCCGCAGGATGCAACTGTCAATAATGGTAACAGTCCTAAAATCTTTCTTCTTCTCATATCGTATTCCTTTTAATCTTAAAAATCAGTCTGTCGCTGATGATAAAGTTCAACAGTCCGGCAAGCATCCGGGCTATAAGGTTGCATATCAGCAAATTGTCTGCTATGACTCTCTCCAGAAGCATCACAAGGACCATTCGTAATACAAATACGCCTATATTGGACAGATTAAATGCTCCAAGCGATTTCAAGAACGATCGGCTGTCTCCTTTTTCAACCCGGTCGTTCCAGACGAACAGCCAGCAGAATGTGAATCCTACAATTACCGAACACTCAAAGGAAATCATGGGAGTGACCACGACTTCGCCCCAGTAGCCGCTGAAAACATATCCGGAAAGCAGCCATACCAGAACCATATCGACAGTCCCTCCCACGAGACTGGTTGCAACAAATTTCAGGAAGCGCTTCATTTGTCTTTCTTAAGAGGGTCCATAATAGCGTATTCCTTGGTGTCCTTGATGATTGTCGTCAGATAAATTATCGAGAGGATCAGCAGAATCACTATTGCGATGCAGTCCAGGGCGGAAAGTTCGAATGCGTGAGAGAACATCGTGAAATTCCAGACAAATTCTCTCAACGGACGTATCAATGCAAATAGAGAATTCACAATGACCATAATGATCCTGAACTCTGTCGGCCCAAGCCCTGCATATGTCAGACGGAATTCCTTCTTGAGGTGAGCATTTATGCTGACGTTGATGGTGAGCATCAGATATACGACCAGCACAAGGACCGCGAGGGAGAAATGCATCAGTCCGGACAATCCTATTCCGACGAACATCAGGAGCTCGTTGATGACGTCCATCGTATGGTCGATATAATAACCATAGACAGGCCGCTGGGTCTTTCTCACTCTCGCCAGAGTGCCGTCGAGGGAGTCTCCGTACCAGTTGACGATGAAGCCGAACGAACTCAGCCATAGAAAATGAATGTTCCATCCGGCAAGAATGTAGCCGGCAGCAATCAATACGGAGCCGAATGTTCCTATATATGTAAGCAGGTCAGAAGTGACCCACGCCGGCTGACGCTCTGCAAGCCATATAAGGACTTTCTTCTCCAGGGCATTAAGCACCGACGTCTGTATCCTTACCGAATCTTCCTGTTTGTTTCCCATAATCATATATTATATACACTATTTCTCAAGAATGTTCTCAGGTCTTCAACTGTCTTATACTCAGCCATCTGTTCCGGGGTGATGATTTCACCTAATGCTATGCGGACCGGCTTGTTTCTTTTATTGAACACTTCCGACGGAAGACGCAGCAGTCTTACCTTCCAGTCTATCAGTCCGAGACCATAATAGAATTTGGAGTTACCGTCCAGAAAATGCACTGGCACAACAGGAACTTTCATTTTTTGAATGAGCCTTACGACCGGTTCCTGCCATTGTCTGTCTCTTACACATCGGTCCTTAATGCTTAAGTCGGAGACTGCCCCTGCCGGAAATATTCCGATTGGATGGCCGGAGCGTATATGAGCGACCGCCTCCTTGATTCCTTGGATGCTTTCTTTTGTCGGGGCCTGACGCTGAGTTCCTGTCGGAGTGACACAGATGAAGTTGTTTTCCAAAGTCTTTATCCTTCCAAGAAAATTATTGACCATCACCTTGAAATCCTGCCTTATCCTGGCAAACAAATCGACGAGGATGATTCCGTCGATACTTCCGTAAGGATGATTACTTATGACAACAAAAGGTCCGGAAGGGAGTTGAGAGAGTATCTGCGGATTGATCATCTGATAATCTACGCCTATTTCCTGAAGCACAGATGATGTAAAATCCTGACCTGTCAGATGTGAGTTATGATCATAGAGGTCATTGACTTTATTGATTGAGAGCATCCTCATAAGACCTCTACCTACTGCACCGCCGATACGCCCCCGGAATACGGGAGACATATCGGCAATCTCTTTCAATGTCAGCAGAGGCATAACTCTAAATAATCTAAACCTGACAAAGTAAGTGATTGTCTATATCATAATTATTATAAATTTCCGACTAAAAATTTATAATATCGGAACTGGTGACTATGTTGCCTGATTTGAATGCATCAGCTGTAAAGCAGTTTGGAGTCATCCGTGACGACGGAGTAGGCAAATGTCTGATACCAGCGGTCTTTGCCGAACAGGAACTTCATCAGCCAGACGAAAGAGAATCCCTGTGAGATCATCAGAGCCTTGCTTTGGAATGGTGCGGGGAGATGAATCAGTCGTCTCAGGAAAATAGACAAGAGGTTAACTACCATCGCTACGTTCCAGAGCCAGTTTCTGTCACGAAAGACTACGTGGTTTTCCGCATTTTCTTCCACGTGGATGTATGCGTGTCCGGAGAATCCGGGAAATGAGTTGCTGATCAGCACTTTGCAGGCACCAGGCTCGACATCGATTTCCAACTGTTCTCCTTCAATCACTCCGGAATGTTTTCCATTTACGAATACGTGTTTTCTGGACAGGCTCTTCCACCAGTTGCGTCCGTTCTCGCTTATCTTCAGTTTTGCCATATCTGTATCTATCTTTGGTTCATAACTAATGCTGTCGTTTCTGTTCCGGTAGAGACCGGCTTGCCCGAAGGACGTGCTATGCTCCAGATTATGAGACCCAGCCAAAGAGCAAGAAGAGCAATATACAGTATCTTCTTCCATTTCTTCAATGAGGCCCAACCGCATTTCATCTGTGCCCACCAGACACTCCAGGAAGCCTGTTGTCTCTCGCACCATAGTCTGAATCTGCCGACTCCTGCCTTGCTTTCTGGCTTCGTTTTCTTCTGATTCCGGACTTTTATTTTGATGACCTTCTTGACAGTCTTGCCCCCTGACTTCACTTTAAGGGTATATCGGGTCCGTCCCTTTGAAGCAGACACAAGTAGTTTTGTTGTGCCTTTGTCGGAAAGCTGGATCGTATGAAAGGTGTGTCCGTTATCTATGTCCAGAGATATGGAATCCGGACAGAAATCACACTCCCAGTTCAGTGTGACATATTCACCTTCATTTACGGACTTCGTGTCTGATGAAAAGATTATTGTTCTGTTCATATTGATAATTTGATAGAATGTGTCGCAAATAATATTCCGTATATGGTCTTGTCATAATGTACTCTTTATTACAAAAGTAGCGGGTTTTATACCAAAGGTGCGAACAGCCTGAAGAACCGCTGAAATCCCTTTTCAATGAAGTCGTATCCCTTCAGGACTTCTTCTGTTATCTCTTTGCACAAAGACAGGTCGTTGAGAAATATCTCCTTGTTTTTCATGGCGGTAGGCTTGTCGTACATATAGGCGTTGAGTTCATAACACAAGTCAAGGCTTCTCGGATCGATGTTGGCTGAGCCGACTGATGAAAGGTAGTCATCACTGACCAGAGTCTTGCTGTGCATAAATTCCCCGGCCCGTTCGAATATCCTGATGCCGAGTTGAAGGCACTCCTTGTAAAAAGACCTGTTGATGTAGCCCATTGCGGCCATATCGCTATTCTGTGGAATCATGATTCTGACATCCACGCCATTACCTGTCGCTGTCTTCATTGCTTCAATAGTAGAGTCTGAAGGCACAAGATAAGGTGTCTGTATGTACAGGTAATCTTCCGCATTTTCCGCAATCCATTCCAATCCCGTCTGGATTACGGGGAATGGAGCATCCGGACCATCAGGAACAATTTGCACCGGCAGTTCTTTAGTCACATCATGTTCCGGAAACAGACCGGCAATATCTTCAGTTACAGTTCCTCCCGAATGCATCCACATATCCAGGAAATTATACTGAAGAGAATATACGGCATCGCCAGTCAGTCTGAGATGGGTGTCACGCCAATCCTTGAAATAGTGGTCATTGATGTTCATTCCTCCGGTGTATGCGATCTTCCCGTCTATGACCACTACTTTCCTGTGATCTCTGTAATTGAGATCGGGAATTATCCGGTGCAGCCCCGTATATCGCCTTACTTCGACACCAGCGAATCTCATTGACCAGAAGTAAACCGGAGGTATAGGAATGTTGGCTATATTGTCATATATGAATCTCACCTTTACGCCTTGCTTTGCCTTGGCAATCAGCGCTTCGCGAATAGCACGGCTCCCTTTGTCGATACCGAAGTGGAAATACTCCATGTGTATCGATTCCTTTGCGTTCTGAATGTCTTCAATCAGTAGGTCATATTTCCTTTTGCCTTCAGTGATGATCTCTATATCATTATGCACCGAAGGTTTGAGACCTGACGCACTTTCAAACAATGATGCAAGAGGACGATACTTATCTGAGAGTATGCTTTCATCGGACCGTCCGAACACTCTTGCTTCGGCAGGAGTACCTTGCACCAATTCATACGCCCGGTCGAAATGATTGCCTGTACCGTCGCTGCTCCTGCGGTTATTCCAACTCAGGACAGCCAGAATTGCCAATGCGATGAATATAATGAAGATTATGATTATTGTCCACTTCAATTTGTCAACATTCATATTGATTTCTTTAGGAACAGAGGTGCTCTATCAATATTTTGACACCCATGACTATCAGGATGACTCCTCCTGCGATTTCTGCTTTGGATTTATGTCTTGCTCCGAAATGGTTGCCTATCTTGAGTCCTGCGGCGGAGAATGCGGACACGATGATTCCTATGATAATGACAGCCCACCAGATATTGACTTCAAAGAAAGACAGCGAGACTCCAATAGCAAACACGTCAAGACTTGTGGCTAAGGAGGTTATAAACATTGTTCTGGTCGAGAAGTCAGCGCCGGATGCTTCCGGTTTTTGCTTCAGGGAATCATGTATCATCTTGACTCCTAAAGCAACGAGCATATAGAATGCTACCCAATGGTCGAATTTTTCTACGGCAGCAGCGAGTGAGTGTCCTATATAGTAGCCGAAGAGTGTCATCAGGATATGGAAGATTCCGAACCAGGATGCGATGTTTGTATAATGTGCCGGCTGAAGTTTTCCTACGCTAAGTCCTTTGGCTATGGCAACGGCAAAGGCGTCCATCGAGACGCCTATTGCCAGAAGTATTATATCGAATGTATTCACTATCTGTCCTTATTACGTGTAAACAGTTTGAACAATTCGCTCAGGGCGAGTACTCCGAATGAGAGTCCGATGACTGTCCACCACTGGCCTGAGGTCATAGGAGCGAGTTTGAAGAGGGACTGCATTCCCGGTACAAGGAGGACAAGCAATGTGAGTGCGGTCACAAATACGATCGTCAGCCAGAGCCATCTGTTGGTGAACATCTTATGGGTGAACCAGTTGTGTCCGGACCTGATGCTGAAGATGATTGTGAACTGACAGAACACCATCACTGCAAAAGTCATAGTCCTTGCGACATCAACCGAAGTCTTCATTCCTATCATATAGGCTGCAAGAGTGGTGAGACCTATTATCAATGACTGTATGATGACTCTTGTAGTGAAATGCTTTGTGAATATTCCCTGGTTAGGGTCTATAGGTTTGCGTTTCATTATATCCTTGTCGGCGTGATCTACACTCAACGCAAGAGAAGGCAGCGAGTCTCCCACGAGGTTGATGAAGAGCAACTGGATCGGAAGCAGAGGTATATCAAGATTGGCAATGACCGCAATCAGAAGGAGGACGATTTCACCTAGGTTTGTAGATATCATGAACTGGATCGACTTCATCAGATTGTCATATATCCTTCGGCCTTCACGCACGGATGATACAATTGTGGCGAAATTGTCATCAGTCAGAACGACATCGGCAGCCTCCTTTGCCACATCCGTTCCCGTGATTCCCATCGCAACACCGATGTCAGCGAGTTTCAATGCCGGTGCATCATTCACTCCGTCACCTGTCATCGCCACGACATTACCACGACTCTGGAACGCATTGACTATGCGTACTTTATGTTCTGGCGCCACACGTGCAAAGACTGCCACATTACCGGCCATCTCCTTCAACTGTTCGTCGCTCATCATCTCGACATCTGTTCCTGTCAGCACGCAGTCGCCAGTTGTAATGATTCCAAGACTTTTCGCTATGGCAGTCGCCGTAATCTTATGGTCTCCCGTTATCATCACAGGCTTTATACCTGCTTCCTTGCATCTGCGTACAGCTTCCTTTGCTTCTTCACGAGGAGGATCGATCATACCGACCATTCCGAGGAATATGAAATCATTTTCAATGGTCGCAGGAGTGAATGCGACAGGTAACTCAGATATAGTCTTGTATCCGATGGCAAGCACTCGAAGAGCCTGTGATGCCATCTCCATATTAGCCTTGTGGATGTCCTCTATATCTTTTTCTGTTATTGGTCTGATGGTGGCTCCATCATTTATTCTGGTACAATTTGCGAGAAGTTCGTCAAGTCCTCCTTTGACAGCGACAAGGAATTCGTCATCATTATTCTGATGGATGGTTGTCATCAGTTTTCTTTCGGAATCGAACGGAATCTCAGCGATTCGCGGCAGGGCTTTCTTGAGGGCGTTCTTGTCTATTGAGTGTTTGAGTCCTGCATCAATCAATGCTGTTTCAGTGGGGTCACCTATGGATTGACCGTCAGTGCTGAGTATCGCATCGTTTGCGAGCACAGACATCTTCAGGAGTTCATTGATGACCGGGCTATCTTCTGTGGTATCAGAAAGATTTCCTGCAGCATAGATATGGGTCACAGTCATCTTGTTCTGAGTCAATGTACCTGTCTTGTCTGAACATATCACAGTCGTGCTTCCAAGGGTCTCTACCGAAGGAAGATTGCGGACAATGGCATTTTGCTTAGCAAGTCTCTGAACGCCAAGGGCGAGGACAACAGTGGATACTGCCGGTAATCCCTCCGGAATTGCTGCGACAGCAAGACTGACGGCAGTCATGAACATTTCCATCAGGTTTCTTCCGTAGCAGAGACCGATCACCATAATGACTACGCAGACCACAAGGCAGATTATGGCCAGAGTCTTTCCAAGTTTGTCAAGCCTTATCTGCATCGGGGTACGCATATCAGGAACAGACTGGATCATCGAGGCTATCTTTCCCACTTCGGTCTGATTGCCGATGGCCGTAACCACGCCCTTACCGTGTCCGTATGTCACACTGCATGAACTGTAAGCCATATTTATACGGTCTCCGATAGAAGCGTCTTCCGGAAGAACTGCATCAGCATCCTTTTCCACAGGTACGGATTCGCCCGTCAAAGCCGCCTCCTGAATCTTCAGATTGACTGATTCTATAAGACGTAAGTCAGCCGGAACATTGTCTCCGGTCTCTATGACAACGATATCTCCGACAACCAACTCCCTTGATTCGATGATTTTAGTCTCACCGTCACGGATCACCTTGCAATGAGGAGCAGAAAGTTTCTCAAGTGCATCCAAAGATTTTTCGGCTTTAGCCTCCTGGAATACGCCAATGATGGCATTCGCTATGAGGATTACAAGAATGATCAGTGCGTCTGTGATGCCTTCACCATTCATATATCCAGTGATACCGGATATGATTGCGGCGAATATCAGCACGATGATCATGAAACTCTTGAACTGGCTGATGAATTTCTGCCAGAGTGTCGTGTGTTTTGTCTTTTCGAATTCGTTGTATCCGTCTCGTGCCTGTCTTGCTCCGGCCTCACCGGAAGACAGTCCTTTGACCGGATCTGTCAGGAATGTCCTGCAGGCTTCAGTGGCAGTCAGTCGATGTGATTTCTTTTCCATTTTTCTTATCGTTTATTCTCGGAGGACAAAATTATTGCCTCGTAGCACAAGATTTGTTACATTTATCGGACTAAATATTTATGAAACTTCGCTTATGGAGAATCAGGAGGAAATTTTTCGCATAGATATCGAAGAAAGGATGAAGGATTTCGGGGCTTCAGGTATGCTGCTAAGCCTCAATCTTCCGGATATCGAAGAAAGGGACATCAGGAATTTCTACATCCTTGGAGGGATGGTCATATGTCTTTGTCGGAGA
Organism: Bacteroidales bacterium; assembly: GCA_017626355.1. Taxonomy (GTDB): domain Bacteria; phylum Bacteroidota; class Bacteroidia; order Bacteroidales; family UBA932; genus Cryptobacteroides. Next base: position 34,315 of record JAGAIY010000008.1, on the reverse strand, counting down.
TATGAGGGTTCCATATATATTGATGGAAAAGAACATAAATTAGGCGAAAGCAGCATAGCGATACTTCCCGAGAAGCATCTTGTAAGATTTACTAAATCAATCAAGGTAGAAACGATTCAATTCATTGCTGTGACGACCGACTATATATTGAATATGCCGTCACCGATAGACACGAGCATATTCAGTTACTCAAGGTATATTCCCGTGATGCAGGTATCAGACAGTAAGTTTGATGACTTTCAGAGTTATTTCAGATTTTTATATAAGGAGAGTAAAGATAAAAGCACTTTTCAGAATGAGATACTTCGCTCAATCCTGTATGCCTTGATTCTGGAAATTACAGGAGAATATGATGCACAGTATAATCTTAACTCAGGTGCAGAAATCAAATCTCACGACCTGTCAGATAAGTTCTTTCAGTTGCTGGCAGTCTATTATAAGGAAAACAGGACGGTACAGTTTTATGCTGACAAACTCAACATCACATCGAAGTATCTTACCACAGCGATAAAGAAGACAACCGGACGACCGGTTCTTGAGTGGCTCCACGAGGCGGTGTTGGTTGAAGCAAAGATGCTTCTCAAGACAACCGACCTCACTGTCCAGGAGATATCCGACAGGCTCAACTTCTCCAGTCCTTCCGCCTTTGTTCAGTTCTTCAAGAAACACACGGGAACTACGCCTAAGAAGATTTGAAGTAATTCCGGCCGTTTGCCACAAATTGTGAAAAATAATTGAGTTTGTGTTCCCTCAGTGTTCCCAAGAATGAAAAAAGCACTCACGAAACTTTCGTAAGTGCTTGATTTTCAAGTAGCGGGACGCAGGATTGAACTGCGGACCTCATGATTATGAATCATGCGCTCTAACCAGCTGAGCTATCCCGCCATGACGTTTAGTCAGAATGTTGTTGAGATAGAAGGACTCGAACCCTCACTGACAGAGCCAGAATCTGTAGTGCTACCATTACACCATATCTCAATTTGGCTTCCCTTTTTGATTTTGGGATTGCAAAGGTATGAATGTTTTGTTAAAATGCAAAATTTTTTGTGCAAATATTTGATAAAATTGCAAGAAACATTCTTAGCGGCGGCATAAGTTACCATCTGAACCTACAATCTGTCTATATACAGTATGCCGTCGAGGTGGTCTGTTTCATGCTGGAAGATGACGGCGGTGAAGCCTTTGACGGTATCTCTTCGTACGGGTATTTCAGGTGCTGTCCGGCGTTTCAAACCGGTATTGCCGGACTTTTCCGGGCGACAACTGTTCCTGAGGCGGTCGATGTCTGCATATTCTATGACAATCTCCTGCGACCTGAGCACTTCGCCTCGGCGGTCAGGTACGGACAGGCAGCCTTCGGGGCCGTAAACCAATGAGTCTGAAGCCCATATGATGCGGATGTTGGGATAGACTTCGAACGGCTCGCCGTCCTTGTCGAAGCGTTGGACTGCCACTATCCTGCGGTTGAGGCCGACCTGTGGACCGGCTATGCCGACACCGTCCTGCGAGGGGTGGGTGACGGTGGAAACCATAAGCTGCTCGAGACGGGAGTATTCTTCGGACAAGAGGGAGGACGCGGAGAGGTCGCGGCTGGTGGAGCGAAGTACGGCGTTGTCCAGACTGTCAGCGATGGTCAGCACCCTCATCATGCTGTCCGCATGAGTGATGATCGCGCGCTCCGAGTCGGTGAAATCTTCCTGACTGCATCGGTCCGAACATGAACCCATGCATAGGCACAAGGCTATGCCTGATAGAATCTTGTATGGTGTCTTCATTGTTTCCGGCTTTGAAAAGGCTAGTCTGATGTTCTGTCATATTTCCCCAGAAGGACGACTGCATATACTTCACATCCTTCGGAGCGTCCCACAAAGCCGAGCTTCTCCGTAGTCGTGGCCTTTACCGACACCTGGGCGGCCGAGCACCCTATCACCGAGGCCATGCATTCGCGCATCTGGAGTATGTATGGCGCCAGCTTGGGCCTTTGCATGGCTATGGTCACGTCAGCATTCACGACTTCCCAGCCTTCCGAACGCACAAGGTCCATTACTAGGGAAAGCAGGATCTTGCTGTCTATTCCCTTGAATTCATCGGATGTATCGGGGAAATGCTTGCCTATGTCGCCGAGGGCCAGGGCTCCGAGAAGAGCATCGCAGAGGGCGTGTATGGCCACATCGCCGTCAGAATGCGCTATGCATCCGAGAGGACTGTCTATCTGTACTCCACCAAGCCAAAGCGGCAGCCCGGGAGCAAGGGCATGAACGTCATAACCGTTTCCTATCCTTATGTTCATAATATGCTATATTTTATCTCATTAAGTGCAAATGACCCTCCATCGGGGACATCATCTTCAAATAATTTCCACAAATGTAAATAAAAAACATTAAATTTGCTTTTTGGCTAAACAGGACAATAAGAAAACAGAGATACTATGGGATTCAATTTCAGCTTTTTCGGTACTCAGGAAGTGCGCAAGTTCAGCTACAAACCCCGTTTCTATGATCCGGAGGCGGAGGAGCGCAGGAAGAAATACGGCGATTTCACCAAGCCGAAGGAAGAGAGCGAGAAGTATGTTCCCGGCAAGCATGTCAAGGGCAGCTTCCGCGACGGGAACTACCAGAGAAAGAAGGAAGTGAGTCGCAATCAGAAAAATATCGGCGTGGTGACGATGATGCTTCTGTTTGCTGTCGTGTACCTTATCTACAAGTATTTCCCTGTCCTGATAGATTCGCTGACAAAGTAAAGGCATGGATATAAGGATATTACCAAGCAATATAGCAAATATGATCGCTGCGGGGGAGGTCGTGCAGAGGCCTGCATCCGTAGTGAAGGAACTCATGGAGAATGCACTTGATGCCGGAGCGGATCAGGTGACTGTTGTCATACAGGATGCCGGAAGGACTCTGATCCAGGTCATAGACAACGGCTGCGGAATGTCACCGGATCAGGCTGTGCTCTGTTTCGAGAGACATGCCACTTCCAAACTCCATACGGCAGAAGATCTGCAGCATATCCTGACTTTCGGTTTCCGTGGAGAGGCTCTTGCCTCTATTGCGGCTGTATCCGAGGTCACGCTCAAGACCCGTCGCGAGGAAGACGAGGTGGGATGTCAGGTGGAGTTCGCGGACTCTCAGCACCTTGCAACAGAGCATGTTGCGGCTCCAAGGGGCGCTAATTTCAGTGTCCGCAATCTCTTCTACAATGTCCCGGCCAGGCGAAAGTTCCTCAAGTCCGACAATGTCGAATTCAAGCATATAGTTTCAGAGTTCATCCGCGTGGCTCTCACACGGCCTGATACAGGTTTCACCCTTACCCACAACGGAAAGGATGTATATGTCCTCAGACCCGCCAAGTCGTTGAAATTCAGGATACAGGATGCGCTCGGAGGCAACATCGCAAAAGAAATAGTCGATGTTTCGGCGCAGACCTCGGTCGTGAATATAACCGGTTTTGCCGGACGTCCTGACGCGGCGAGAAAGGGGCTTGGCAACCAGTATTTCTTTGTCAACGGCCGTTTCTTCAAGAGCCCGTACATGCATAAGGCCGTGATGAAGGCCTATGAGAATCTGATTCCGGAGGGAGTGACCCCTTCATATATCCTGTATCTCGACATCGATCCTCAGGCCATAGATGTGAACATACATCCGACAAAGACGGAAATAAAGTTCGAAGACGACAGCGTGATATTCCAGATTCTGTACGCCTGCGTGAAGGAAGCTCTGGGCAGGAATTCGTTCGGAGACAGCATTGACTTTGATCGTGAAGGTGTGCCGGAGATCCCTGCTTTCGGACAGAATTTCGAGGAATTCCATCCCGTTCAGCCCCCTCAGGAGGGACTTGATCCCACATATAACCCGTTCGAAGAGGACGGCTTCCCTTCCGAACCGGCTCTGTCACACGGAGGTGGCTCTTCCGCTCCTGCAGCCTTCCCGGGCATGATGGATTGGGGAGATTCCGAGCAGGGCAGACCGGATCCGGGACCTTATCAGAACATGTCCGCTTTCATAACGAAGAAGGACGATTACGGGAAACTTTTTGAGGACAAGCTCATGCCGACAAGGTCGGTGCTTCTGCTTCAGGGAAGATATATCCTTACCACATCCCGTTCCGGCCTTATGGCAGTGCATATAGGTCGTGCGGTGGAAAGGATTCTTTACGACCGTTTCCTCAAGGCTTTCTCAAACAGTTCCCATGTCACCCAGACCTCCCTTTTCCCGGTGACTGTGCATGTCGGAGTGGAGAATATGTGCCTTTTTGAGGAACATTCGGGGCTTCTGGCAAGCCTTGGCTTCGATATTGCACCGTTCGGTACGGATACGATAGTCGTCAACGGTGTGCCTGAAGGTTTCAGTGCCGAGGCCGGAAAGGTGCAGACGATGGTTTCCGACCTTCTGCTCATCCTTGCGGAGGATCATACGGCGCTTCCGGAAATGATGACTGCCAATCTGTCATCGCGCTTTGCCAAACTCGGCGCCCACAGCTGCGATCCGGTGACGAATCCGATGGAGGCACAGAGGTTGATCGACCAGCTTTTCGCTTGCGGCAATCCGGAATATACTTCAAGCGGACGCAGGATAGTGAACATAATTCCGATCAATGAGATCGATAATAGATTTTAATATAGGAAAGAGGCGGAAGTGCGAAGAACTTGCGAAACCGCAGTTCTGAGGCCTTAAGGCCGAAAGCAAGTCCCCTTTCCGAGAAAGGGGATTTAGGGGAAAGGTAACGTAGACATATGGAAGTGCGGTGGGAAGAAGTTTCGCAAGCTCCACCAACCTTCCGGCAATTCAACAAAATAAGACTTGCGAAACTGGAGTGATAGAAATGAGTTATTATTCAAATAACAGAGGAGGCTTCCTCAGCAGCATGCCGACTGCGATAAGGCATATCATAGTGATAAATGTGCTCGTGATGATCATGACCTATCTCAATGAGAATTTCATGTACGAGCATTTCGCACTGTTCTATCCGACCTCCCAGTTCTTCCACTGGTGGCAGCCTGTGACGCATATGTTCATGCACGGAGGCTTCTGGCATCTGTTCTTCAACATGTACACCCTCTTCATCTTCGGAAGTGTTCTTGAGAGGGTCTGGGGCACACAGAAGTTCCTGATCTTCTATTTCGTGACAGGAATAGGCGCCGCGGCGATCCATACCGGTGTGGAGTGGATCCAGATGCAGAGCTGGCTGACACAGGCGGCAGAGGGTTCGATGGCGGCCCAGAGTGCCATCCATGTCCTCAAGCTGACTCCTACCGTGGGTGCTTCGGGAGCGATCTACGGTGTCCTGATGGGTTATGCCATGCTTTATCCGGATTCTGTCCTGACTCTCATCTTCCCTCCTATATCAATGAAAGCCAAATGGTTCGTGCTTATCTTCGCAGCCATAGAGCTTCTTACGGGAGTTACCGGTACAGGCGGTGGAATCGCACACTTTGCCCATCTCGGAGGTCTGATCTTCGGCTTCCTCCTCATATGGTACTGGAAGAAGAAGCATACTCTTTACGGTAGGGATTTCTAATGGCAGGCGGTATGTCCAGAAACTGGTTCTTCGGGTTGTCCTCACGTGTCCTGATGCTCATAGTGGCAGGGCTTCTGGTCCTGTCATATCTGACCATCGCCGTAAATCCGGCTAAGGCATGGGTGGTGACTTTGCTGGGCCTTCTGTTCATCCCTCTGTCGTTCGTCAATTTCCTGCTTATATTATGGGCCCTGAAGCGTCGTTCCAAGGCTGTGGCCATACCTCTTATGGCCTTTCTGCCGGCTTTGCTTTTTCTCGGCAGATATTTCCAGTTCGGGGGGAATGACGACATCAGTCATGACGGCCTGCCTATGAAGGTCGTGTCTTACAATGTGGGGGCGTTTTCCCAGTATGAGAAGGATGCGTCCGTTGAAGGGCGGCAGCAGTGTGCGGACTCCGTATTCGCCTTCCTGCTGGCCCAGAATGCCGATGTGATATGTCTTCAGGAATTTCATGTCGAGGACATAAACAAGGTGAAGCAGTACCTGCGCAAGCATTTCAAAGGTTATAAGGCGGAATATTTCATCAACCATCAGAACGGTCACGGCTCCGGAAATGTGACCCTCAGCCGTTTTCCGGTCAAGGATAAGGGAGTCATAACTTTCGAGGAGAGTGCGAATCTTGCCCTATATACCGACTATGAGGTCGAAAGCAGGCTTTTCCGTGTATATAACTGTCATTTCCAGAGTTACGGCATATCGTTCAACGGTATGGTAAGGGCGATTTCGGAAAATGATGAAGATGCTGTCGCCGCTACTGGAAGGAAGGTCAAGAAGTCTATCCTGCTGCGTCCGAAACAGGTCAATCAGGTCTTTGACCATATCGAAAGCAGTCCGATGGATTCCTTCGTCTGCGGTGATTTCAACGATAACCCGATGTCATATACATATCAGCGTATGATCCGTGACAGAAAAGACAGCTTCAGGGAGGCCGGACGCGGTTTCGGAGCGACATTCTCTCTTCTCTGGCCGATGCTGAGAATCGATTATGTCCTCTTCCCGGACCATTGCGAAGGCCTTTCTTATCAGGTGCCCCGACTTCCGTTCTCGGACCATTACCCGGTAGTTACTGAAATATCAATCTGACCATGAAAGAAGAAATACAGAAAGCTCTTGAAGTCCTCCGCAAAGGGGGAGTGATCCTATATCCTACCGACACTGTCTGGGGAATCGGCTGCGATGCCACTGATCCTCAGGCCGTTGCAAAAGTATATGAATTGAAGCGCCGCTCTGACAGCAAGTCGCTTGTGCTTCTTGCAAGCGATATGGACATGGTCTGCCGCTATGTCAGGGAAGTGCCGGAGATGGCCATACAGCTGGTCGAGGTCAATGACAAGCCTATGACCATCATCTATCCGGATGCTCTTTCGGGCCCGTCTCCAGCAGCCGGAGAACCTCTTCCTAAGGCCGACCGTCACTGTCTGGCCTTCAATACGGTGGCTTCTGACGGAACTGTCGGAATCCGTATTCCTATGATGGGCTTCTGTCAGCAGCTCGCAGCAAAGTTAGGCCGTCCCATAGTTTCCACTTCTGCTAACATATCCGGAGAACCCACCCCGAAGAAGTTTGCGGAAATATCCCAGGAAGTGAAGGATGCTGTCGACCATATCGTCGATCCGTCCCTCGAAAAGGGAGCCTCAGGCCATTCCTCATCCATCATCAAGGTCGGTCTGGACTATTCCATCGAGATCATCCGCAAGTAGTCTACATATACCTGAAATACGCAGCTTCCGCTGCAGTGACGGCGGCAGTTTCTGTCCGCAGGCGAGATGCACCCAGATGGACCGGAATGAAACCGGCTTCAAGAGCCATCTGGGCCTCCTCTTTGGAAAAATCTCCTTCCGGACCGATCATTACTAGTATTTCCGTCCCTTCATATCCCTCCAGGACTTCCTTTATGCTTCGGCGCGGAACGGACTCGTCTTCAAAGCAATAGGCTATCATCTTCAAGGCCTGGCCTTCCTGTCCGCGTATGAACTCCTTGACGGATACAGGCTCGTTCACGACGGGTACAGCCGCCTTCAATGACTGTTTGGCTGCGCTGACGAGTATCTTTTCAAGTCGAGCGGTCTTGAATATCCTCCTTTCGGAATGTTCTCCGATGATGGGCGAAATCATGTCTACACCCACTTCGCAGGCCTTTTCCGCAAACCATTCGTATCTGTCGTTGTTTTTGGTCGGGCAGACGGCAAGATGGAGGCTGTACGGATGGCCTCCCCATGATTCTTCTGATGAGAGCACCATGGCTTCTACCCCTTTGGGATTGTCGCAGGTGATTCTGCAGCGGTACAGTGTGCCGCAGCCGTCTATGACTGCAATCTCGTCTCCGCATCTGTGTCTGAGCACTTTGGCGCAGTGTCCCGATTCATCCTTGTCCAGGCGGCAGATTCCGCCATCTATGTCGCGTGAGTAAAAAAGTTCCATGGAGCATATGGTTTGAAAGTGCAAAAATAGTAATTTTGCGGATAGAATGATATGGCATATATAGGATTGATATCGGATACTCATGGAGTCTTCGACCCTCAGTTCCGCGAGTTTTTAGAACCCGTGGATGAAATCTGGCATGCCGGAGACTTCGGCGGCGGGATGGAACTTGCGGAAAAGATCGCCGAGTTCAAGCCTCTGAAAGGGGTGGCCGGCAACTGTGACAATCATGACCTCAGGTTCATCCATCCTCTGCACCGCTGCTTCGACTGCGGCGGTCTGAAGGTGCTGATGACACATGTCGGAGGATATCCTGGGCGTTATGATTCCCGGGCCAGGCAGCTTCTGGACAGGTACAGGCCCGATATATTCGTGTGCGGACATTCCCATATACTCAAGGTCGTGCGTGATCCCGGGAGGGACATGCTTGTCATCAATCCGGGAGCGGCAGGCATCCAGGGCTTTCATCTGGTAAGGACGGCTCTCAGATTCCATATAGATGACGGCAGGATTCATGATATGGAAGTGTTCGAGCTTGACCGCTAGCGCCTAAGTTGCGATTCTCATGTTTTTTGCCTATATTGGGCTTTTGACTTTGAATGTTTAACGAACTTAAATGAATTTATTATGAAGAAAGTATTTATTTCAGTGCTGATGGCGGCTGTGATGGTAGCGGCTGCTTCATGTTCATGCAGCAATAATTCAAACAGCAGCAAATGTTCTGCAGAGCAGTGTGCGAATTGTGACAAGAAGGACTCCTGCGGTGAGGCTGAAGGCTGTGCCTGCGATGCCGTCAAGTGTTCTGATGATAAATGCGCCTCTTGCGACAAGAAGGACGAGTGCAGGCACGATTGCAAGGGTTGTGACAGTACGGCCGTAAAGGACTCATGCTGCAGCAAGAGGTAATTCCGGTATGGCTTCGGTAAAGACAAAGACAGTATGGTTCTGCAAGTCCTGCGGAAATGAAAGTCCCAAATGGATGGGACGTTGTCCTGCATGCGGCGAGTGGAACACTATGGTGGAGGAGACAGTAGCGACAGGAAAGAAGACGGTTCAGCAGCAGCTCGCTGTTCCTGGTACAGGACATAAGCCCATGCCGTTGGCTGATATCGATTCTGCAGTCGAAAGCCGTATTTCATTGAACAACGGAGAGGTCGACCGTATTCTCGGAGGCGGCCTCGTCGAGGGCTCTCTGGTGCTGATAGGCGGAGAGCCTGGTATAGGAAAATCCACTCTGTCGCTGCAGATTCCTTTGCATTGCCCTTCTCTTAAAACTCTCTATGTGACAGGCGAGGAAAGTGCGAAGCAGGTGAAGCTGAGAGCTGCAAGAATAGGAGGGGAGGATTCCAACTGCCTGATATACAGCGAGACATTGATGGAAAACATAATCGCGGAAGCGAAAACCATAATGCCGGATCTGATGATCGTGGACTCAGTCCAGACCATGTTCTCGCAGAATGTAGAGTCTTCACCCGGTTCCGTGACGCAGATAAAGGAGACTGCCGCAATGCTCCTGAGACTTGCCAAGGAGACAGGTATCCCGGTTATTCTGATAGGCCATATAACCAAGGAAGGAAGTATCGCCGGCCCGAAGATTCTTGAACATATCGTGGATGTCGTGCTTCAGTTCGAGGGAGACAATCGAGGTACATACCGTCTGCTCAGAAGCATAAAGAACCGTTTCGGTTCCACATCCGAGCTTGCTGTCTTTGAAATGACTGGAAAAGGACTGCGCGAAGTCAGCAATCCTTCCGAAATGCTGATACCGATGCATGAGGAGGGGCTGAGCGGTGTGGCTGTAAGTGCCATGCTGGATGGGACCAGACCGTTCCTGATCGAGGTTCAGTCTCTTGTGAGTTCAGCTGCCTATGGAACGCCGCAGCGCAGTGCGACAGGTTTTGATGTCCGCAGACTGAACATGCTGCTGGCCGTTCTGGAAAAGCGTGCAGGCTTCAAGCTCGGGGTGAAGGATGTGTTCCTCAATATGGCCGGAGGCCTTAAGGTGAGCGATCCCGCCTGTGATCTGGCGGTGGTAAGCGCAGTGCTTTCGTCAAACTTCGATTTTGCAGTGCCGTCCGATATCTGTTTCTGCGGCGAGGTCGGGCTCAGTGGCGAAATCCGCCCTGTAGCTCAGACAGAAAGGCGCATAGTTGAAGCCTCCCGTCTTGGATTCAGGAAGATATACATATCCGGCTTTACGAATCTTGAAGGTCTTGAACTTCTACAGAAATCGGAGATAGAAGTCGTCAAGGTAAATGATGTGCCGTCTCTTTGCCGTACCCTCTTCAAAGGCTGACGGTCTCAGTTAAGTTCCGCCAGCATTCCCATTATCTTGTCCAGCAGCGGACGTACTTTCCATGTAGGTTCGGTGCAGTTGTTGACCATTATCGAAAAGATGATGGTGTCTTCCTTGCAGCCCTCCCTCGGGATTATGTAGCCGCTGTAGCAGCGTACTCCGTTCATAGAACCGCTCTTGACCTTGATGCGGGCCTTCAGCTCGGCAGGATAGTTCTTCATGTTGGAGTAAAGTGTGCCGTTTCCTCCCGGCGAAGGCAGGCTTTCCACAAAATCCTCGAAACATGGCGAGCTCATCATGGCCTCAAGATAGCGGCAGAAGAAATCCGGCGATGCAAAGTTCTGACGCGACAGACCGCTGCCGTCCTGAATCTTGATTCCGCGGGAGCAATCCACACCGAGATCTTTCAGGACATTTTTCACAGCCACATACGACGAGTCGTAGCATCCTTCGTTGCGCAGTTCCTTGCCCAAAGACTTGAACAGGGTTTCTGCGTACAGGTTGTTGCTGGCATGGTTCGTTTCATATGTTATTCTTCTCAGGACCGGTGAGGATGTGTGTCCGATTACTGTCAGGCTGTCCGGCATGACTGCTTCACGAAGTCTTGTATCTGCTGCTTCTTGCGAGCATGTAATTCCATGCCCCTCAAGCCATTGCGTGAAGTAGTGCGCGCAGGTCAGTTCGGGGAACTTGTTACTGCAGTCCACTCTTTTGGGCTTTCTGTCCACAGCGAATGTACCTCTCACTTCCGCAACCGGAGCAAGGTCGCTCGTATACATGTAGAGCTGGTCGCCTGTGCCGGCCTTTCCTGTGCTGCAGTCATATCTGAATTCCATCCAAGGTGTCTGGGGATATGAAGGGCTGATGCTTACCGGTGCTCCGGTCTGTGCTCCGGCAGACACATTGAACGACTGTACGTTCTCATAGAACATGAGTCCTGTGACTCCTGCGCCGTAATATGTGCCTATATCGCTCCACATCCAGCTCGGCTCTTCGCTCATCCCCGTGAAGAAATCCCCTGATGTACCGATCACCCTTCCGTCTACCTCGTTTATCCCTGCGTCGCGTAACATCCTCTCCCACAATGCAAATGTATGCTCCACAGGCGCAGCTATCGAGTCATTCGACGCTATTGTCGGGTCGCCTCCTCCGATGATGTAGATGTCACCTATGAGGACGCCGTCGATGATGCTGCCGTCATATCCCAGCCCTGTCCTGTACCTGTATTCCCCTCCGAGGGCATGCAGGGCGGTTCCTGTCGATATCAGCTTCATGTTCGATGCAGGGACAAGCATGTCTCCCGAACCTATGTCGACGAGGGTGCTTCCGTCTCCTTTGCGTGCGCATATTCCTACCACTGCATCCGAAAGGACATCTCCCTCCGCTATGGCCTCTATCTGCTTCTGCAGATCGTCGGCATTCTGGGCTGAAGAAGTGGCTGCGGACATTGCCAGAGCTGCTATAATTGTGATACCTGATGCTATTATCCTGTTTTTCATATTCATATTCCCGGTTTGTCGATGCGAAAATAAGAAAAAATATATAAATTTGTCAGGATAAACATTTTTTAAATATGGCAAAGAAAGTTCTTGTTTCCGGCGGTGCCGGTTATATCGGCAGTCATGTGACTGTCGAGCTTATAGCAGCAGGCTATGAAGTAGTTGTAGCTGACAACATGTCAAATTGTGATATGACCTGTTTTGAGGGTGTGAAGAAGATAACCGGCCGCGATGACATTCCTTTCTATCAGATCGACTGTTGTGATTATGCTTCGGTTGACAGACTCTTTGATGAGAACAAGATAGATGCAGTCATCCATTTTGCCGCATTCAAGGCTGTGGGAGAATCCGTTGCAGAGCCTATCAAGTATTACCGCAACAATCTTGTCTCGTTCCTCAACATACTCGAGGTGGCGAAGAACCATGGCGGATGCAATGTGCTCTTCTCGTCTTCGGCTACAGTTTACGGAGAAGCTGAGGATCTTCCTGTGACAGAGCAGACACCGCGGCTTCCTGCAACATCGCCATACGGCAACACCAAGCAGATGTGCGAGGACATCCTTCGCGACACTGTAGCGGCCTGCGCGACTGTCAAGGGTATCGCCCTCCGCTACTTCAACCCTATCGGAGCCCATCCTTCTGCCCTTATCGGCGAGCTTCCGCGCGGTGTGCCTAACAATCTCGTGCCGTTCATCACTCAGACCGCGATCGGAAAACGCGAATGCCTGAGCATCTTCGGCAATGACTATCCTACCGAGGACGGAACCTGCCTCCGTGACTACATCGACATCGTAGACCTCGCGAAGGCCCATGTAGCGGCAGTTTCAAGAATGGTTGACGGAAAGATGAAGGAAGGATATGAAATCTTCAATGTCGGAACGGGCCGTCCTGTATCGGTTTACGAACTTGTCTCTGCTTTCGAGAAAGTCAACAACCTGAAACTCAATTATAAATATGTAGACCGCCGTCCAGGTGACGTCATGGCTATCTGGGCAGATACGACCCTCGCGAATGAAGAACTCGGCTGGAAGGCTGAGCGTACTGTCGAGGAGACCCTCGCATCGGCCTGGGCCTGGGAAAAGCATATCGCTGGTCAGGAGTAGGCTGTCTTCTTGCGAGCGCCTATCTTCTTGATCTGCAGCACTTTGAATCATAAGCCTGCCGCCCCGGGGTTGCAGGCTTATGTTGTAAAATGATGAGAGTCAGCATTTTACGCGCATGCCCAAAAATCCGCGGAAGTATTCCCGCACTTTGTACGTTATATATCAGAACTTATAAAACACTAAGGACATGAAAGATCTGATTTTGAAAATTTGCCGTTGGGCGTTGACCTTGCTGGGAGTCGCTACGGCAGCATCGTGCAGAGTCGAGTATGGTGCACCTCATGCTTCATTCGAGGTGAAGGGAAAGGTTGTGGATGAAGTGACCGGTAAGTCTGTAAAGGGAGTGAGAATCATCCCGGGCTATGGATATACCTACACGGATGAGAACGGTGAGACGGTCAGCGGCTTCGATTCCTATGGTTCCGAAGTTGTGGTCGAGGACGGGTCGTTCGAATTGGACGGGGAAATGTATCATGGTGATTATGAGGAACTTCTGATAAAGCTGACAGATGAAGATCCTGAGGTTGACGGTCATTACAAGGACAGCACCTATGTCGTTCCTATGAGCAAGATCCGTGAGGCCTCGAGGAAGGATAACTGGAGCAGTGGTACATATGGGGCCGACATCACGATTGAAGCGGAACTTATATCTGAATAGGCCTTATGAAAGAAGTTATATTGAAACTGTTCCGCTGGTTTCTGGCCCTGATGGGTCTGGGAGGAGCATTCTCCTGCAGCGGACAATTTATCGGACGAGATGAGTACGGAACACCTTATTCAACCTTCCAGGTCAAGGGCAAGGTGGTTGATTCCGAGTCAGGTGCACCTGTAAAGGGTGTTACCATAGTTCAGTGTCATGCATATTCCGATGTTTATGAGCCTGTGCATGGTGGGGAAGTTGAGGTGGACGACAAGGGAACATTTGTTATAAACGGCAGGAGTTATTCTTGGGATACAAGTCTGCCTGTTCTTCTTCATGATGAAGATCCCGAGGCGGACGGCCATTACAGGGATAGCGTGTATGTCGTTGAAATGGAGCCGGTTGAAGGAGCGAAGGATGAAGGTACATGGCATGTCGGAAGCTTTGCTGCCGATGTGGTATTGAAGGCAAAGCCTGTCCATGACTATGCTCCTGTGGAATATGGAGTTCAATATTCCAGATATGAAAGGAAACAGAAGGTAAAGTAATATGTCAGGACTATCTATAAAGCAGCGTCTTGCGCTCGAACTTCATAGGCAGCTGGTAAAGGACTCGCAGCAGAAGCATCGTCTGACCCAGCTGTTCTGGGAGTCCACCCTCAGATGCAACATGAAATGCCGCCATTGCGGAAGCGATTGCAAGGTATCTTCCATTCATCCGGACATGCCTTTCGAGGACTTCAGGAAAGTCCTTGTGAGGATAAAGGAAAAATATGATTCCCATAATATCATGGTGATCGTTTCAGGAGGGGAGCCCCTTATGAGGGAAGATCTTCTCGAGTGCGGAAGAGCCATATATGACCTTGAATTCCCTTGGGGAATGGTGTCGAACGGCAGACTCATGACTCCGAAGAAGATAGACCAGCTTCTTTCATCCGGAGTACATTCCCTGACCATAAGCCTTGACGGCTTCGAGGACGATCATAACTGGATGCGCGGCACGAAGGACGGTTTCGCATACGCCTCCAAGGCCGTGGAGATCCTGGCAAACGAGCCGAGCATAAAGTTCGATGTCGTCACCTGCGTGAACAACCGCAACTATGATTCGCTGGAGCAGTTCAAGGAATATCTGATAAGCCTAGGTCTGAAAAGCTGGCGTCTGTTCACGGTCTTTCCTGTCGGCAGGGCGGCGCATGACCCGGACCTGCAGCTCGACAGGGAACGTTTCCGCGGGCTGATGGAGTTCATAAAGAAGACCCGTCTCGAGGGCAGGATAAGCGCAAGCTACGGTTGCGAAGGCTTTCTCGGGGAATACGAGGGACAGGTCAGGGACCATCTCTACACATGTCAGGCCGGCCTTTCCGTCGCATCCGTACTTATCGACGGATCCATTTCCGCCTGCGGCAGCATACGCTCCGACTACCATCAGGGCAATATCTATAAGGACGACTTCATAGATGTGTGGGAAAACCGTTTCCAGCCATACAGGGATCGCTCATGGATGCAGAAAGACCAGTGCGGCGACTGCAGATGGTTCCGCTACTGCCAAGGTAACGGCATGCACCTTCGCGACGACAACGGCAATCTCATCCTCTGCCATCTGGACAGGCTTCAGACCGGCAGGAAATGACCGGCCCGATACGAAAACAACAAGCGGTGACCTCGGAACTTCCGGATCACCGCTTTTACGTATCTTGTATCTCCCAAGCGATTATGCCTGCTTTGAAACCACAGCACTGAGCTTCTCGCAGAGACCGTCAAGCTTCTCGAACATCTCCTTTGTGAGACCGTTGTAGAAAGCCTTCTTGTTTCCCTCTGGATGGTTAGACCTCTGCTTGAGATCGTTATAGAGGTCAACAGCCTCGTCAACGATATCCGAAATCTCATCAGCATCCTTGTGAGGATTAAGTGCGATAAACAATGCGCAGTCATCAATGAACTCGCCTACGAAGAACTCGATGTCTTTCTTGAAAACTCTAAGGTTCATAGTAAATACGTATTAAGTTTTGTTATAACAACGCAAAGGTAGTAAATTTTCGAGCATTCGCAAAGTTATAATGCCAGATAGTTGCTACAACCTGATGGCTGCAATCAATCTGTGCGCATTTTCGTAGTAGTCAGCCTCTCCCGGAATAAGCGAATTGAAGCGTACCATATGCGATGAATGGATGATCCTGCCTTCACCGAGGTATATTCCGACGTGGGTGATTCTCGGCTTCTTGCCTGGCTCGCTTGCAGGTGTGCCGAAGAAGACCAGATCGCCGCGCCGGAGGTTCTGCACCCTTGCGAGCATTTCCTCTTTGAAGGCTTGTGCGTCGCTCCTGTCATCCCGGAACCGCGGATTGACCGGCATCGGCACCCTGTCCCCGCAGTTGATCTGCTGTGATGCGTTTCGAGGTAGGAGTATGCCGTTCATGATATGGCTGATGCGTACGAGACCGCTGCAATCCACGCCTTTGGCAGACATGCCTCCCCAGAGGTATGGCGAGCCGAGCAGCTTCTCGGCTTGTGCTATTATGGCCTCAGTTGTCTGTGCGTCAATGCTTCCGGCATCGCCTTCTCCCTGTGCTATGGACATGAACCCGTAATGAGGCTTCAGCTCCTTTGTAGGGACATGACCTTTTCGGCCCGATGGCAGCATGACCTCGGTCCACTTGCCTTTCAGCTTTATTCTGTTGTCTTGGAGGACAGCCTCCGCTCCATCGCCTTTCCCGTCGCCGCTCTCCGCATATTCAGCTAGTCTCAGCAGGTCACCGCCCACAAGGTCGCACAAGGTTGAAGCCTTGAACGACGGTTCCATATATATATGACCATATAATCCCGTGAACATCACCTTCGGCGCATCCTCATATGCCTTCAGCTCTTCTTCGGTCATCTCGACGAGCCCCTTCTCGGTGGCCCATGCGCGGTATGGCTGCGGCGACACGATTTCCCTCCAGTAGCCCTGCTCTCCGACAATCTCCACCACCGTTCCCATCAGCTCCTGTGTCTCGAGCGCCGACTCATAATCCGGCTGCTGCCTCATATATATGGTCGACAGTTCAACCACTGCCATCCTCTTTTCCAGCTCTGCTGTATTCTTTTCCTGTGCCTCTGCTACAAAACCCACAGCAAATGCTGCTATAACCGCCGATAAAATTCTCTTAACCATGGGGTTTAACTATTTGATTTTCAATTCTATATCATATAAGCCTGCCTTCCTTGCCATGCAGGCTCATTCGTTAATCCGCTGATTGCCAGTGATTTCCCTCCCACGCAACTGTCGCCCCCTTCACGCAAGCCCTCACCCGGATCCTTTTGCTCGACAAAAATATTAAATATTTGCATGAATCCCACTAAAAATCATTTTGCTATCTTTGTACCCGTACAAAAGAAGCAGGATATGAATTTCGAAGAACTTATATTGAAGCGTCAGAGCGACAGGAAATACCTGCCGACACCCGTAGCAAGGGAGGATGTTGTCAAGTGCCTGGAGGCGGCGAGGATGTCTCCTTCTGCATGTAATTCCCAGCCGTGGAAGTTTGTGGTGGTGGATGACAGGGCTAAACTGAATGAGATGGCCGATGCCGCTGAGGGGCTGGGTATGAACAAGTTTACGCACGGGGTTCCTGTGATGGTGGCTGTGGTGCTGGAGAAGATGAACGTCAGTGCCAAGTTGGGAAGTCTTGTGAAGAACAAGGACTATTGCATGCTTGATCTGGGTATGGCTGTGGAACATTTCTGCCTGCAGGCTGCCGAGCTCGGTCTCGGAACATGCATCATGGGCTGGTTCGACGAGAAACGTATAGCGGCTCTGCTTAATGTTCCTCGCTCGAAGAGGATCCCGCTCATTATCTCATTGGGATATCCTGATGCACCTACGCGCAATAAAGTCCGTAAGCAGATGCATGAGATGTCTTCCTGGAATTCATATGATGGAGAATAGGGGTTGAATATGGATGTTCTGTCTGATCTTCAATCTTTTCCTGATGGGAAAAGGTACAATTCCTTTGTCGGATATTTCAAAAGGAAATATGGAGAGCGCTTGCAGAAGATAGTGCTCGATGCCGGTTTTACCTGTCCTAACCGTGATGGCAAGGTCGGTCGTGGCGGCTGCACATATTGTGACAATGCTGCTTTCCATCCGTCTTACAGCACTGCCGGCAAGAGTCTCCACCAGCAGCTGGACGAGGGGATTGAATTCCATAAGGTGCGTTATCGTACGACGGAGCATTATCTTGCTTATTTCCAATCTTTTTCAAATACATATGCGCCGCTTGAAAGGCTTCGCTCCCTTTATGAGGAGGCCTTGATGCATCCGCAGGTGGTCGGTATCGTCATCGGAACACGTCCCGACTGCGTTGACGAGGAGAAGCTGGATTATCTGGCTGACCTTGCTGCGGGGAAAGTCCTGGACGGATGGACACGTCGTCTTGCCATGCCGGATGGCGGAGCATCGGATTCATCCGGATCCATCCGCACTGCCCCGATAGTCATTGTGGAATATGGAATCGAGTCGTGCTATGACCGGACATTGCTCCGAATCAACCGTGGTCATGACTTCGAGACAGCCAGACGCGCTGTGCATATGACGGCGTCGCGTGGCATAGATGTCGGTGCCCATTTCATTCTCGGCCTTCCGGGAGAGACCCGGCAGATGATGCTTGATTCGTGCTCTCTCATCAACGGCCTGCCCTTGAGATCGGTGAAATTCCATCAGCTTCAGATCGTCAAAGGCACACGCATGGAACAGGAATATGCGGAAAGACCGCAGGATTTCGAACGCTTCTCGCTTGAGGAATATCTTGATTTCTTTGTGGATATGCTGGAACGCCTCAGGCCGGATCTGTTCATAGAACGCTTTGTCGGCGAAGTGCCTCCACGCTTCGTGAACGAGACTCCATGGGGCCTGATCAGGAACGTCGAACTCCTGCGCCTGCTCGAAAAACGCCTCGAAGAACGCGGCTCATGGCAGGGTCGTCAGCTTTCATATTAGCCTGTGGAGGATAACTATCTGTGTTATAAGTATTTAGCTAATGAGCCTGCCTTCCTTGCCATGCAGGCTCATTAGCTAATTCGTTGAATTTCAGATATATATATCCCACGACATTTTATCCAATCTGGCGCCGTGGCTGGCAAATACTTCGGTCAACCGCTCAAAGCTGCCTGTGCAGCTCTGCCCAAGGTATACTCCGCCTGCTTTGTGCCGCTGTGCGGTTTCTCAAGTCCATCTAGCCGTTCATCTATAAAATAATAGAATTTCTGGATCCATTGCATAGCTATAAGAAATATTCGTCACATTTTTCTTTTTTTTATACTCATACTCGTTGAAGAGCGGTAATTTCGTTTCGGAAGATAACTCGCCTCTGTGGGGGCATTCTCTCTGATTATCAGTAACATAGCTGATGAGCCTGCCTTCCTTGCCATGCAGGCTAAGCAGCTAACTAGCGGATAATCAGCGTGATGTCTCCCACGGATGGCATAAAGGAAAGTGATATGAAGTATAAGAAACGAAAATTTACCCCAAGAGAGTGTTTACACATCTATCAAAGAACAATTAATGGTTTCAACATTTTCTATGACCGGGAGGACGCTCTCGTCTTTTATACGATTTTCTCGGTATTATCGAAATTCTACAATGTAAGGGTATTGGCGCTGTGCCTTATGGTAGATCATGTGCATTCGCTGTTGTCTTCAGATGCTTTGAGCAATATAAGTGCTTTTGTCAGGCATTATACCTCCTTGTTTGTTTCTGAATATAATCAGAGCATAGGCAGGCATGGGAATTTGTTTCATAAAAGTTTCGGAAGTGCTCCTAAGGTTGGTGGCAAAAAGGTGAGATCGACTGTTGTGTATATCGGAAATAACCCGGTAGAAAAGGCGTTGTGCTCAAAAGCGGAGGACTACAGGTGGAATTTTCTTGCATATCTTGAGGATGAGAATCCTTTCTCAACATATAAACCTTCAAGCCTCTACAGTATGAAATTACGACGTGCTTTTGCTGAAGCCAAAGGGGCGCATAGGAGGAACAGATATTTGACTTACGGGCAGGTGAGAAGAATGTTTGACGTGCTTTCGCAAGATGAGTCCGAGTTGCTGACGGATTATATAATAAGATTGTATCTTCCTATTGATAAAGAGATGCTTATGTCTTATTATACAAGTTGTTACGATATGCTGAACGCAATGCGTTCCACGGCTGGAGGCGAGTATGATATCAGGGAGGTCTTTAATCCTGGTTCAGATAAGATATTTGAGCAGATGGCAAAATATGTTCATGATGAACTTCAGATGTCTCCAACGCGTAAGATTATAACGTTGCCGGGTGAGGCCAGACTGGAGATTGCCGGTTTGCTTTCCAATAGGTTTGCTCCTTCAAAATATGAACTCTCGAAGTTTTTGCATCTAAAACTTTGTGGGAGGTAAGATGCTGATTCGTAGGCTATTAGATGATAAGCCTGCATGGCGAGGAAGGCAGGCTTGTCGGTTAAGTGGTTGAAAGATAGGATGATGGCCCCCACGGGGTTGGTTGTGAGGTGCGCAAGAGTTACAGTTCTGAAGCTTATTTTGGGATATTCTAGGAGATTCGTAGTAAATATGGGATTGTTATCTGCGAAAAAATGATTACATTTGCCAAATTTTATTCACATGATGCAGACATTTACTAACTCTCCGATTATTGAAGGACTTACCTTCGACGACGTTTTGCTGATCCCTGCACATTCTGAGGTACTCCCAAGAAGTGTGGATGTTTCTACCAAGTTTACGAGAGAAATCACTCTCCAGACTCCAATAGTTTCGGCTGCTATGGACACAGTTACCGAGGCTGAGCTTGCGATAGCTATGGCTCGTGCCGGTGGTATAGGTGTCATCCATAAGAACATGACCATCGAAGAGCAGATGAACCAGGTGCGTCGTGTGAAGAGGGCAGAGAACGGAATGATCTATGATCCTGTTACCATCCATCCGGATGCGACAGTAGGCCAGGTTCTCGGAATGATGGCGCAGCATCATATCGGCGGTATTCCTGTTGTGGATGACAACGGTTTCCTCGTGGGCATCGTTACAAACCGCGACCTCCGTTTCCAGAGGGATCCGAAGATGCCTGTATCGGAAATAATGACAAAGGAAAATCTTGTGACTGCCCAGAAGGGAATAAGCCTTCCTGATGCGACTGACATTCTCCGTCAGTACAAGATCGAGAAACTCCCTGTAGTCGATGCTGACGGCAAGCTTGTCGGTCTGATCACTTACAAGGACCTCATGAAGATCAAGGACAATCCTATCGCATCTAAGGACAGCAAGGGCCGTCTTCTCGTGGCTGCGGCTGTAGGTGTGAAGTCTGATACCATCGAGCGCATCGAGATGCTTGTGAGCGCAGGAGCCGATGCTGTCGTGGTGGATACGGCTCACGGTCATTCGCAGGGTGTCCTCAATGTGATCAAGAGCGCGTGCGAGGCTCTTCCTGAGGTGCAGATCGTCGCAGGTAATGTGGCTACTGCCGAAGGTGCGAAGGCTCTCGCTGATGCAGGTGTAAGTGCGGTGAAGGTGGGTATCGGACCTGGATCGATCTGTACTACACGTGTGATCGCCGGTGTGGGTATGCCTCAGCTTTCAGCCGTCATGATGGCGTCGGAAGCTCTCAAGGGTACAGGTGTCCCTGTTATCGCAGACGGTGGTATCCGTTATTCAGGTGATGTCGTAAAGGCTCTCGCTGCCGGTGCAAGCACAATCATGGCAGGTTCGCTCTTCGCAGGTGTCGAGGAGTCTCCGGGAGAGACCATCATCCTTAACGGCCGTAAGTACAAGTCGTACCGCGGTATGGGCTCGCTCGAGGCTATGCAGCAGGGTTCGAAGGACCGTTATTTCCAGGATATGGAAGAGGATATCAAGAAGCTCGTTCCGGAAGGAATCGTGGCTCAGGTTCCATACAAGGGTACTCTCAACGAGGTTGTATATCAGCTTGTCGGAGGCCTCCGTGCCGGTATGGGCTATGTCGGTGCCGGTAACATCGAGAAACTTCGCGAAGCAAAGTTCGTGCGTATCACAAATGCCGGATATCTCGAAGGTCATCCGCATGACGTGACTATCACCCGTGAGGCTCCGAACTATTCAAGATAATCTCTTGATGAAGAGAACTTTCATCATAACACTTATAGGAATCGTCCTGTCGGCACTACCGTCGTGTAGGGCGATTTCATCACTTCTGCATGATGATGAAGTCGTTGCCCAGGTGGAGGGTGTAAAACTCTATAGAACAGAGCTGGATGCATTGATACCCAAGGGAATATCGCCTGAAGACAGTGCGGCTCTGGCACTTCAGTACATCAATGCGTGGGCTTCCGATCTTGTCTATCTGAAAATAGCACAGGAGCAGCTTTCAAAGGCCGAAAAGGATGTTTCCAAGGAACTGGAGGACTACAGGAAATCGCTGCTGAAGTACAGGTATGAGCAGCTCTATGTCAATGAGAGACTGGATACTACGGTAACCGATGAAATGGTGGATGAGTATTATGAGGCCCATCCGGAGAAGTTCATTCTTCAGAGGCCTATAGTAAGAGCAAGGTATCTCAACATAGCATCAGATTCACCGGCTCTCAAGCAGTTGAGGAAGATGATGAAGTCTTCGGACCCGAATGACCTTGTTGAAGCGGACAGCATCGCATATTCTTCCGCCCTCAAGTTCATGACATGGAACAATGACTGGATAGATGCGGCTTCGCTTGCAGGAGAGTTCGGAACGGACTACAATTCCATGCTCAATTCAATGTCGGGAGGATGGATAGAAGTCAAGGACACGACCGGTCTGATAAAGCTTGCATATGTTCCTGAAATGATCGGCAAAGGTCGTCAGGCTCCGGTGGATTATTCGGCTCCGATGATCAAGGATATGATAATAAGCGCAAGAAAGCAGGCCCTGATAACAGGTTTGGAACGGGACTTGCTCAATGACGCGCGCGAAAACGGAAACTTTACTATATATGGTACATCTACAGAATTTTAGACTTTTTGCCATAGTGGCTCTGCTTGTCGCTACTGTTTCGGCTTCTGCACAGAAGTATCCCGGCGGTATCGTGGACAAGTCGATAGCTGTGATCGGAAACGAGATGATCATGATTTCCGATCTTGAAGAGGAAGTGCAGATGATGAAGGCTCAGGGCATCATGTCCGACAGGAATGCGCGCTGCGAGATTCTTGAGAATATGCTGGAGTCAAAGTTGTTCCTCATGCAGGCAAGGGTCGATTCACTTGAAATAAATGCGGACAATGTTGAGGCGGAGCTCCGTGGCAGGGTTGATCAGATCAGGACCTCTCTCGGCGGTGATGACGCGGTTGAGGAGTATTTTGGCAAACCTATATACAGACTTCGTCAGGAATGGAGGGAAACCATTGAGGACCAGAGCCTTATCCAGCAGATGCAGCATAAGGTTTCAGAAGGAATCCCTGAACTTTCTCCATACGATGTCCAGCAGTATGTAGCTCATACCGACAGCGTGGATCTGCCGGTTGTACCTATTAAGTATCAGCTGAGCCAGATCTGTGTATATCCTGACAGGGAGGCGGCTAATATTGCGGTGAAGGAGAGGCTTCTGGCCATCCGTGAGCGTATCATAAATGGAGAGAAGTTCTCCACACTGGCCCGAATCTATTCTCAGGATCCCGGAAGTGCCAGAAGGGGAGGAGAGCTGGGAATGGCATCCAAGTCCATTTTCTGGCCTGCATTTTCCGATGCGGCAATGTCTCTCAAGCCCGGTGTGGTTTCGCAGATCGTCGAGACTCCTGACGGCTTCCACATCATAGAGGTACTTGAGAAGAAGGATGATATGTTCAATGCAAGACATATTCTCCTGAAGCCGGAGTACACTTCGGAGGACAGGACAAAAGGATTCGGACTTCTTGACAGTCTCAGGACCCAGATCAATCAGGGTTCTGTTACATTTGAACTTGCGGCCCGCTTCTATTCCGAGGATCCGGCAACGAGGACAAACGGAGGACAGATGGCCGATCCATATACGGGCTCATCATATTTCGAGATAGACCAGCTCAAGCCTCAGGATTACAATGCAATCAAGGACCTTGAAGTCGGAGAAGTTGCTGAGCCATTTGAATCGCTTGATAATGAGGGACGTAACGGTAATACAGTGTATAAGATCCTTAAGATTGATAAGATCCTTCCTGCTCATACCGCTACATTCACCCATGACTACAGTCTGCTTCTCGAGCAGGCCAGACAGGAAAAGGCCATGGAGGCGATTGATGATTTCATTGAATCGAAGATAAAGACTACCTATATAATTCTGGATCCTCTGTTCAAGGACTGCGCCTTCAAACGTGATGGCTGGGCGGCAAAGTTCCGTAAGGAGGAGTAGTCTGCCCTGCATATGCTCAAGAAACTGATCTACATATTACCGGTATTGCTTTTCTGTCTTTCTGCATCTGCCCAGGAGCAGCAGGAGGACAGTCTTGTCGTTCTCATGAGTTCGAAGTCTGCGCAGCTCGTGGATATTGAAGGTGCCAGCTACAGAAAAGTGGTCGGTCCGGCCCGTTTCCTTCATAACAATACATACCTGCTCTGCGATACGGCTTTATGGAATGTGGATTCACGTTTCATTGATGCCTGGGGAAATGTGAGCATCCTTCAGGATGAGACTGTTCTTACAAGCGATAAGCTCACATATCTTATAGATGAGGACCTTGCACAGTTCAGAGGCTCGCTCGTCCAGCTTCAGGACAAGGACCACAATGTGCTCAGAACCAGATTTCTTGATTATAATACTCAGGACTCGGTGGCGGTATTCGATCAGGGTGGCGCCATGCGCGACAAGGATGGCCAGATCATTGAGAGCCGTGAAGGAACATATGACTCGAAGATAAAGAAGTTCACTTTCGATGGCAATGTGAACATGTTCACGGATTCAATTTTCATAAAGACTGCCAATCTTGTGTATGAATCGGAACGGAACCTTGCTACATTCGGGCGCGATACCAATGCATGGCAGGAAGACAACATGCTGTCGGCGGGTTCCGGCTGGTATGACAGAGGAATCGAACAGTTCTTCTTTACTGACAGGGTGCATGTTATGTCCGAGGATCAGGAGGCATGGTGCGACAGCCTTTATTTCAACAGGAACACCAACCTTGTGGAGATGCTGGGCAATGTGCAGGTTTCGGACACTACCAGAAATGTATTCGCACTGGCGGGAAGGATTGAATATCTTGACAGCATATCAAGGGTGACCCTTACAAGGGAACCTGCAGTAATCTCCCAGACTGAGGAGCAGGACGGTTCCGTCGATACGGTTTATCTGGGTGCTGACAAACTTGTCTATTACACGCTTGAGAAGCATGCGGTCGATTCTGCTTCTCTGGCTCAGTCAGCGGAAAGGCTCAAGGCTCTTGAGATAGATCCTGTGGGAGAGTTCAGAAAGAAGGCCGCTGCAGCTGCGGCAAAGGCAGCTGAAGAGGAGGCCAAGAACGATCCTAACCAGCGTGCAAAGCAGGCGGCTCAGGGTATCCGGCAGTCTCAGGGCACCCAGCCGGCCCAGGGTGCTGCGTCAAAACCGGCAGCCGCTCCTGCCAAGTCCCTTCCGAAGATGCAGCCGAAGGCGGCCAAGCTTCCGAAAGCCGGTGCTGCTCCTCCTGATACATCAGCGGTCGCTGATATCCCTGTCCCTTCGGACTCCTTGGCACTTTCAGATACTCTTGTGCTCAGCGATTCTTTGGCTCTGAAGGATTCCCTTATGGTCAGCGACTCTCTTATGGCCGGAGATTCTCTTGCCATGGCTGATGCTGCCCCTCTCGATACGACAAAGATCGGTTTTCTTGAGGCTTTGAAGAATGTCCGCATATACAAGAAGAACATGCAGGTAGTGTGTGATTCACTTGTCTATAGCGATCTGGATTCACTGGCCAGACTCTTCATCCAACCGGTCGTATGGCAGGAGGAAGTGCGTCAGTATGCTGCCGACAGTATAACAGTTGTGGTCAGGAACAATGCGATGGATAAGGCCAGCCTTATGTCAAACGCCTTCATAACCATCCAGCAGGATACCCTGCATTACAATCAGATACGTGGAGCCGAAATGACGGCTTATTTCGATGATAAGGGCGGTCTGGACCGCTTCGATGCCTTGGGTGGCGCTTCCGCTCTTTTCTATATAGAAGAGAATGATGCTCTTGCTACAGTCAACAAGACGGATTCAAAGATGCTTTCTGCCGTGTTCAAGGACGGCAATATCGAAAGGATACACTATTACGAGTCTCCGAAGAATGACGGCTATCCTGTCGTACAGCTCAAGGAAGAGGAAAAGCAGATGAAAGGCTTCAGCTGGCAGCCTGAGAGGAGGCCGGCTGATCGTGAGGCAGTCACGAAACTCTCCCTCAGGCCGAGCGAGAGATCCCGCTATTCGAGGGTTCAGCAGCCCCGCTATGTCTACACGGATGTTTA
Organism: Bacteroidales bacterium; assembly: GCA_017626355.1. GTDB lineage: Bacteria > Bacteroidota > Bacteroidia > Bacteroidales > UBA932 > Cryptobacteroides. The sequence goes on along the minus strand of JAGAIY010000008.1, from coordinate 8,411 downwards.
TTTCCCAGGTTATATAGATGATGTGAAAAGACAGATCGAGGTGAGGGACTCATTAAGGCAGGTGCGTGAACGGGAAAGAGCCTTGGCTGAACAGCAGGCAAAGGAGCAGGCTACCCTTGATTCTCTGGAACTTGCCAAGCCGGCTCTCGATTCTCTGGCTGCCGCGAAGGATTCTCTGTCTGTTGCCAAGGACTCCTTGGGCAGCGTAAGTGATTCTCTTTCAGTGGCCGATTCATCTGCAACGGTGGATTCTTCGCTTGCAGAATCTGTTGATTCTGTTGTCGTGAAGGATAAAAAGGAACTGAGGGAGGAGCGCAAGGCGGAGCGTGAGGCTGCAAAGCTCAGGAAGAAGGAGAAGAAGGAACAGCGATGGGCGGATCTCGACAAGCGTGATGAGGAAAAGGCCAGGATAAAGGAAGAAAAGAAGAAGGAGAAAGAACGCAAGCGCAAGCGCAGGGCCTTGGAAGGTATGGCAAGGCAGGCTGAAAAAGATGCTCAGACTCTGCAGAGATATCAGGAAAAATATGAGAAGGAGAAGTTGAAGCAGGCTGAGAAGGCGGCAAGAAAAAAGGGGGCGACTAATAAGTGATTTAGTCGCCTTCTTTCGTATTTATATGGATATGACGACAGTGGCGGTAGGGTAAGTTTGGCTTGGTTCCGTCGGAACAAGTGGTCGAAGACCACGCAGGAAACGTTGGGAGGGTCCGGAGTGAGCGAAGCGAACGGAGTCCTCCGCAATCACTATCATCCTCCCGGTTAAATAAAAAAAGAGTGACTAATCAGTCATAAGACTTTTTAGTCACCCACTTTTTTTATATTAAAACGGTTCAGAACTGGAATAAATTTGTATCTTTATTGTGACAACCGTAGATAAAAACAATTACAAAATGAAAAGAAGTCTTTCACAGATCATCATTAGCGGTATTGTATCATTATGCATCTGTTGCAGCTGCGAAAAATGGAGAACCGATATTCCGGAAGATACTCCGGGTGACAATATCCCGACTGAGGACATTGTAAATACGCGTTTCCACGGAAATGTTCACATTGCAGAAACAGGAGAATTATTGACCGAATTCCTTCAAAAAAGGTTTCCAAATGTATCCAATGAATGGAATGAGGAGACACAACTGATCATTCTCGGAGAAAGAACAGCATCAGTATTCCTTGAAAACGAAGAGTCATTCCAGCGTATTATGGAATATTGGTTCAGGAACAATGCTTTGGCTTTCATAAATCCCGGCACGAAATGTCTGACATTATGGAATGCACTCAGAATGCAGGATATTAGTGAAGCCGAAAAACATATCACACCTGAGCTGGTTTCCTCTTATAATGACATTCTTGTCAAGGTAGTAAGGGCGGACGGTAATATGATGACATATCATAAACTGAACAAGCAGAACAGAGCCCATATAGATATTGAAAACATTATCAAGAAAGAAGGTTCTGCTGGAGAGGAAAAGACCAATACAACATCAGAAGAGTATGAGTTCGTGCCGGAAGATTTCAACATAGGACTTGCTGCAGAAAGAGTGAGTGAATGGATGAACAATTATTTTCTGAACCATCCGGGATCGGATATAGCTTTGCGCAGCTCTGAAGAGGCAGATTATGAAGGCAATATGTCAACACACACGATATATAAGCAGATCACCGTATCTCACAGCATCTGTTATGATTACTATTGGTGCACGCTTGATGAAATACCGAAAGCAACTACCACCGAAGCCATAGTACGCATAAATACAATTGCGGGATATAATGACATCATAAACGGAGATGTGTATGACATCACTCTTATACAGGAATTTGATGCAGCCAAAACATTCCTTGACAACTATCTGATCCACGAGCATCTTGCATATAACTGGCGTTATTCCGGAGGATACTACTACGGACCTACAGTTGATCTTAAAATACACGGAGGATCAGACGCAGTTTTCTCATTCTACGACAATACAGAAATATATTCTCCAGTACCTGTACCTGAAGATAACGGATACAGCGTGACGCACGATCCCGGAAGCACGACATTAGGAGGAAGCATATCCGGAGGTGGCTCTGCAAACCCCAAAGGCATAACAGGCTCGTTGAACGGAACTTTCAGCTTTAGTTTCATACTTCCTAAAACCACCACTACCGTACCTAAAGACGGTATGCCTCTGACTTATACAACAAACCATCGCGACAATATCTGCTGGAATTTTGAAAGTGATTTCGAAGTCCACGATTTACATTGGGGAAAGAATCCTGACTTCAATGAACCACCTTCTATAACGAAGAGTCATTGCATTACTGAAGAAAAAGTGACATTCGGTGTAAGTAACAGCAAGTCGCTTGGACATTCACCTGTGTATATCGATGTTGCGACCGACTTTAAGACATACCACGAACTGGCGCGAGCTACCATCGAGGATGAAGATATCAGACACAAGGAATGTGGAGACCATTATAAAAGGCTGACATCACACAATTTCAATACCACCAACTATACTTTGCCACAGGTATATCGATATTTCGCCAGCTATACACCATACTGTTTCTATACCTCAGGAGTCGTGGACGGAGGATCCGGATGGACACAGATGGAAGCGACTTTGCAAGGCAGCAGCAGCGATTACAAAGCATTGGCAGACGGAACCCAGGTCAGAGCTGTGACCATAGAAGAGCTGGATAAAAATGCCGAGCGTATCTGGCGTTCTTCAATTGAACGGATTGCATCACTGAACAATGGAAGCAGTACCAGCGACAGCTATATAATAGCTTTGTCAGACAAAGACAACAATCACCTCCCTGTAGGTCTGTACATACATAATAAGACCTGGGAAGTTGTTGAAGACATCGACTCATTGAAGGAAAAACTCATCTCTGAAGAATCAAGCAAATGAGTTATATAACAAAGAGGGTAACTAATCAGTCATAAGACTTTTTAGTCACCCTCTTTTTCATGATGTCCGGTAATTTACCGTCTATTCCTGCGCGTAAAGCGAGATGATGTTGAGTATGACCTTTGCGGCCTTCTCCATGCTTTCGAGAGGTATGAATTCCATCTTTCCGTGGAAGTTGTGTCCTCCGGCAAAGATGTTCGGACAAGGAAGACCCATGAACGAGAGGTTCGCGCCGTCTGTACCGCCTCTGATAGGCTGGATGTGCGGCTTGACAGCTTCCATTTCCATAGCCTTGACAGCCCTTTCAACAATATGATAATGAGGCTCTACCTCCTTTCTCATGTTGTAGTACTGGTGCTTTATATCCACGGTAGCCGTGCCTTCTCCGTACTTCCTGTTGATGAAGTCGACGCAGTCGCGCATGTATTGTTTCTTCTGTTCGTAGAGATCCATGTCATGGTCGCGGATTATGTAGGAGAATGTGGCGCTTTCGACCTCGCCTTTGAAGCTGATCAGGTGGAAGAAGCCTTCGTAACCCTCGGTATATTCCGGTCTCTGTTCTACTGGCAGGAGGCTGTTCAGTTCCATTCCTATGAGGATGGCGTTCTTCATCTTGCCCTTGGCTGTGCCGGGATGGACATTGCGGCCCTGAATCCTTACTGTCGCGCCGGCCGCGTTGAAGTTCTCATATTCGAGTTCTCCGATCTGGCCGCCGTCCATCGTATATGCGTATTTCGCTCCGAACTTCGCGACGTCGAATTTCACGACTCCTCTTCCGATCTCCTCGTCAGGAGTGAAACCTATCCTGATGTCACCATGCTTGAATTCAGGGTGGTTCATGATATATTGGACAGCGTCCATGATCTCGGCTATTCCGGCCTTGTCATCGGCTCCCAAAAGGGTCGTGCCGTCTGTTGTGATGAGGGTCTGGCCCTTGTATAAGGCCATTTCAGGAAATTCCGCAACCCTCAAAGCCAGGCCTGGAACGCCTTTGAGGTCTATGTCAGAGCCGTCATAGTCCTTTATTATCTGCGGCTTGATGTCGGCGCCCGATGCGTCAGGTGCAGTGTCTGCATGGGCTATGAATCCGATGGCCGGAACATCTTCACGTCCGCAGTTTGAAGGGATGTGGCCCATTACATAGCCATATTCGTCAATCGTAGCCTCTACTCCCATCTCCTGCAGTTCCTTGCAGAGCATTCTGAGCAGGTCGAGCTCCTTGGCCGCACTTGGCTGGGTTTCCGATTCCGGGTCAGACTGTGTGTCCACAGCCACATATCTTAAGAATCTGTCTAAAATATTTTCCATATGCGTTTTCTTTTATTTAATTGATGTTGTCATATGTATGGAAGTGACATGCCATCCCCGGCTAGGGGGACGCCCTAAAAGAGGGCAGGGGGTCACTGGAATACATATGGCAATATCATATTATCAATAAACTTATTCCCATTATGGCCATTCCTGCCACTACGCCGGCGATCGCCACATGGTGCTTTCCGTATTTCTCCGCTGTAGGAAGAAGTTCGTCAAGCGAGATGTATATCATGATTCCTGCGACGGCGGCCAGAACAAGAGGGAATACCGGACCCTCAGCTGTCAGTTCCAGGCCGAAAAGGGCTGTGACCGCAAGGCAGAGCAGGGCTCCGAGCACCTCTGTGAGGCCTGAAAGGGTCGCGTACAGAAGGGCTTTGCCCTTACTCTTTGTCGCGTAATATATAGGAATGGCTACAGCAATGCCTTCGGGAATATTGTGAATGGCAATCGCGAATGTGATTCCGGCGCCCATCTGCGGGTCGTTCAATGCGCTGATGAAGGTGGCTATGCCTTCCGGGAAATTGTGGATGGCGATGGCCAGGGCGGACAAGAGTCCCAGCCTCTGCAGCGCTTTCTCGTTGCCGGTCTGCTCAAGCACTCCTACCGCTGCTGTCCTGGAATCCAAGGAAAGTCCGGAGGCCTCGTGCGGGTTCTCATATTCCGGAACGGCAAAATCGATCAGAGTGATAAGCCCCATTCCGACGAAGAATGCAATCAGTACGAAAGTTTCTCCATGCCTTATGGATCCGGTCGCCATTATCTCTGCCTGAGCTTCGGGAAACAGTTCTGCGAGTGAAATGAATATCATTACTCCGGCACTGAGACCCAAGGCTCCTGCAAGAAAGTTGCTGCTTATCTTTTTCTTGAACAGGACAAGCGCACCGCCGATGCCTGTGGCGGCACCTGCGGTCAATGTCAGAATCAATGCTCCTAAAATTCCTGTCATATTCAGATCTCTGATGCCTGGCAGGTTGTCCTGGACTCCTGCCCGACGCTTGGTTTACGCTTCTTTCCTGGTCTTCAGGGCCGCTACGATCATATATACTATGATAGCTGTATACGGAATGATCGCAACAGGCTCGGTCCAAGGTGACGGCTCCATGTACATGTCCACTTCGGCGAACCTGAGGATGGCGCTGACCACACCCATGAGGGCACCTCCGGCAATGAATCCTGAAGCAATGAGCGTGCCTTTTTCTGTTCTTTCCTCGTTGAGGGCCTTGTCCTTGCTTCGGCTTCCTACATACCATGAGATGGCTCCTCCGATGAGCATAGGCATGTTAAGGTCTATAGGAATGAACATGCCGAGGGCGAATGGAAGGGCCGGAACCTTGAAGAATGTGAGTGCAAGGGCGATTACCGCACCGATGCCGTAGAGGAGCCATGGGGCGCTGCCGCCGTTCATCATCGGCTCGATCACTGCTGCCATCGCGTTGGCCTGAGGCGCCACGAGGGCTCCTTCGCCTGTGAAGCCGTAGGTCTTGTTGAGTACGAGCATCACTCCGCCTACTGTGGCTGCCGCTACGAGGGTGCCGAGGAATTTCCATGTTTCCTGCTTCTTAGGTGTCGAACCTATCCAGTAGCCGATCTTAAGGTCGGTGATGAATGCTCCGGCAACGGAAAGGGCTGTGCAGACAACGCCTCCGATGATCAAGGCCGCCGTCATTCCTGCAGTTCCGTTGAGGCCTACCGCCACCATGATGAGCGATGCAAGGATAAGGGTCATGAGGGTCATGCCGCTGACAGGGTTCGAACCTACGATGGCGATCGCATTGGCTGCGACAGTCGTGAAGAGGAAGGCTATCACGCCGACGATGAGGAGACCTACCACTGCATGCCAGATGTTGTCTACGACTCCGAACATGAAGAAGGCGAATACGGCGATGAGGGTGACGGCTATTCCTATGACGATGATCTTCATTGAAATGTCCCTCTGGGTTCTGATCGCCTCTGCTTCTGCTCCGGTCTTCTTCCTGCTGAATTCATTGGCTGCAAGTCCGACTGCAGACTTGATGACGCCGAATGATTTCACGATGCCTATGATGCCGGCTGTCGCGATGCCTCCGATTCCGATGTGCCTTGCATATTCTTTGAATATCTGGTCGGCAGACATCTCGCCGATGGTCTGGGTGATGCCCGAGTTCATCAGGTCGATTACCTGGCCTCCCCAGATGAGGTTCATCACCGGTATGATCACGAGCCATACAAGGAAGCTGCCGCAGCAGATGATGAAGGCATATTTCAGACCTACTATATATCCGAGACCGAGGACGGCTGCTCCTGTGTTGACCTTGAGAAGAACCTTGGCCTTTTCGGCTATAGCTGTTCCCCAAGGGAGAACCTTGGTGGTTAGGGTCTCGCCCCAGAGGCCGAATGTGGAAATGATGAAGTCATAAAGACCTCCGATGAGTCCGCTGATGAGGAGGGTCTTCGCTCCCTTGCCCCCGCTTTCTCCGCTTACGAGGACCTGAGTGGTGGCTGTAGCTTCAGGGAACGGATATTTTCCATGCTGCTCCTTCACGAAATATTTTCTGAACGGAATGAGGAAAAGGATTCCGAGGATACCTCCCAGAAGGGAAGAGAAGAATACCTTGGTGAAGTTTACTGTCAGTTCCGGGTATTTGTCCTGGAGGATGAAAAGTGCTGGAAGGGTGAATATGGCTCCTGCCACTATCGCTCCCGAGCATGAACCGATAGACTGGATCATCACGTTTTCTCCGAGGGCGTTCTTCCTCTTGAGTCCGCTGGAGAGTCCCACTGCGATGATTGCGATCGGAATGGCAGCCTCGAATACCTGTCCTACCTTGAGTCCGAGGTATGCCGCCGCTGCAGAGAAGATGACCGTCATGATGATTCCGAGAGTAACGGACCACGGGGTCACCTCCGGATAGTTCTTCTGTGGAGACAGCAGAGGCTGGTACTCCTCGCCCGGTTTCAGTTCCCTATGGGCGTTTTCCGGTAATTGTGTCTTTTTGTTTTCCATCTTATATAATAGGTTTATGATTCATATGGCTTGTAATGGTTGCCGTCCGCTTGCGCAGAAAAGACAAAAATAGTCATAATATCTGAAAAAATGCATAAAATCTGCCCTTTGTTGCTCAATATATTGCTAATCAGTGTTTTATGCCTTTTCGGGTGTTCCTGGCGGTGCACCCGAGGATGTGTAGGATGTTGATAGTCAGGGTGTTGGGTGCTTTGTGTATGCTTATAACGCTGAAACACAATGGTTTACGCTAAACTGAAAAATAAATTTTAAAATTTTTTGAAAAAATATTGCAGAAAAATTTGGAGGATAAAAAAAAGTCCGTATCTTTGCAGCCCGTTTGAGAAATAACGGTACGAAACAAAAGTTCATTGACAATATTGAGAAAAGATAACGAGGTAAAGTTAGAAGAAGAAATTATTAGTCTGTAACGAGAACAAAGATAGAGAGTCTATCGTAATGTTGTGGACTGCAATTTCAAGGCAACGAGTAAATGAGAACAAGTGTTAAATAATTAATGCTACGAGTTCTTGTGATTCATTTCAAAGAATACATACAGAGAGAAGGTTACAAGAGCGGACGGCGGATGCCTAGGCTTCTGGAGGCGACGAAGGACGTGGTAAGCTGCGACAAGCTCCGGGGAACTGCAAACAGGTTTTGATCCGGAGATATCCGAATGGGGCAACCCGGCTGGCTGAAGGCCAGCCACCAGCAAAGCTGGAGCGAACGAGGGGAACTGAAACATCTCAGTACCCTCAGGAAGAGAAAGAAATTATCGATTCCCTTAGTAGTGGCGATCGAACGGGGAAGAGCCTAAACCGGCGTTGTTACGGCAATGCCGGGGTTGTAGGACCGGTCATAAGATTATCGTGAACGAACTGGAACGTTCTGGAAAGTTCGATCACAGAGGGTGATAATCCCGTACAGGTAAGTTTATGATGGCGAGACCGGCACCTGAGTAGGGCGGGACACGTGAAATCCTGTCTGAATCCGCGGGGACCATCCCGCAAGGCTAAATACTCCCAGAAGACCGATAGTGGACCAGTACTGTGAAGGAAAGGTGGGAAGCACCCCTGGCAGGGGAGTGAAATAGAACCTGAAACCGTCCGTTTACAAGCGGTTGGAGCCCGAAAGGGCGTCAGCGTGCCTTTTGCATAATGAGCCTACGAGTTGCTTCTATCCGGCAAGGTTAAGGACTTCAGGTCCGTGAGCCGAAGCGAGAG
>JAGAIY010000007.1 GCA_017626355.1 Bacteroidales bacterium | reverse complement strand
GTGATGTGCCGCGAAGGTATGTAACGCGTCCGATCTCCCAATGCACCATGCTCACCGGTTCGCATATGTCTTCAGTAAAATAGACACTCCGTCCGGAGCATCGATTTTCCCTCGACTGCCTTGTCCGTCAGCCCCGTTCACCTTCTCTCTGCTCAACATCACCGCCAGTCCCGAAGAAGGACGGCTGGAGTGATGAACTGAAGTTCAATCAATAATTCCAGAGTGATATGGAGAACAACAAGCAGGTCCAGCAGGACAACACGAACCTTTCCGTTTACGAGAAGGTAAGAAGCGTGCCGGCAGAGGCAAAGAAGGCCATTGAGGCAGGAAGACTCAAGGGCAAGAGCGACATCAATCCGATGTGGAGAATCAAGAAACTTACCGAAGTTTTCGGACCGGTCGGGTTCGGATGGTACACCGAGGTGGTCAAGACCTGGACAGAGGTGGATGAGGACGCAGACGTTGCCGTATTCGTTGATATCAGCCTATATGTGCAGATGGATGGCGTATGGAGCAAGCCGATCTACGGAACAGGCGGAAACAAGCTCATATCTCATGAGAGGAAGTACGAAGGCGGAAAGCAGGTGCTGGTTCCTTATCTTGACGACGATGCATACAAGAAGGCATATACGGATGCCATCAGCGTTGCCGCAAAGGCTCTCGGAGTAGGTGCGGATGTCTATTTCGAGAAGGATGTGACAAAGTACGACGCTCAGCCTCAGGCGGCTGCATCCCAGCAGGTCAGCGTCCCGACGCTTCCGTCACTGACGTCGAAGAGTCCTTCATGGAAGTCGGCGGTTGCATTCACGGCATCGCTCAAGGATGATGCGGAGACCATCACCAAGAAGATACGTCTCAAGTACACCATCTCGGATGAGGATCTCGATCTTCTCCTCAAGCAGTCAGGTAAGAAATCTTAACAACATACAGGTATGGCATACAGAGAAATACGCCCGGCCACTCATGAGGAGTGGCTGGATGAGCGCAAGAAGGGCATCGGCTCTTCGGAGGCAGGAACGATAATGGGTGTGAATAAGTTCGACACTCCTTACAGCCTGTGGCGCAGGAAGACAGGAGTGGATGGACCGATAGCATCCAATGAGGCTATGGAGCTTGGACATCACATGGAGCCTTCGGTGGTGACTATGTTCGCCGCCAGGACAGGAGCCTATGTAAGGAAAGACTCCGAGGGGGACTGGATCGCTGTCGACATCAAGCATGACTACCTCAGGGTATCTCCCGACAGGCTCTACTATGAAGACGGCGCGAAGCATACCAAGAAGAACCTCAGAATCCTCGAATGCAAGACTACCTCGGTGGCCGTTGATCCAGAGGAGTTCCCGGTCTACTGGTACTGCCAGCTTCAGTATCAGATGGGAGTGATGGGAGTGAAGAAGGGTGCGGTGGCATGGATATCCTCATATCCGAGACTCAATTTCGGATACAAGGAGTTCGACTTCAATCCGGAGTTCTACAAGGCACTCATAGAGGCGATCGAGCATTTCTGGCTCATCAATGTCTGCGGTGGAATCGCACCTGACGACATCAACTCGGACGACACGCTCCTGAAGCATCCGTCAGCAAATTCCGGCGAAAGCGTCGAGGCTGATGCTGAACTCATCGATGTCTATAACAACCTCAAGACGATATGCTCGGAGATCTCGGCACTTGAGAACTCGAAGACATATCTCGAGGACAGGATCAAGATGTTCATGGGTGATGCAGAGACGCTCGTCTCCCCGACAGGAACGGTCATGGCTCTCTGGAAGAACACCAAGGCCACGCAGAAGTTCAATTCAAAGGCATTCATGGAGGCGGATCCGGCCGGATATGCGAAGTATCTGGAATCGACAAAGCCTTCACGCAGATTCACAGTAAAGTAGTAACAACCTTAACAGTAATATCATGAATACGAACACTAATTCATTCATCGGTCAGATTGACCTCATGGCACTCATCGCAGCACAGTTCACAGTCGTTGACGGACAGGAGTGCATCGTTATCCCGGTAAAGTCAAATCCTGCGGTCTTCATGACTCAGACCCGCACCGGACAGCCTAAGGCTCTTCTTGACATCTTCATACGTGAGACCTCGAACAGCCAGTACGGAAATACCCATTTCGTCAAGGCGAACGTGGGCAAGGCCAACAGGGAGCGCTACGGCATCACCAAGGAGGAACTGGGCAGGTACAGCCCGATAATCGGCAACATCAAGCCTTTCGAGGGAGGTTCGACACAGAAGCGTGAGGAGGCTTCCTCACAGGTGGATGACGATCTTCCGCCTGACAGCTTCAAGGGCTTCTAGAGATAAGGGGCTCCGGCCCCTTTCTCATTTACACTTTCAAGAGGAAATATATATGTAAAAAAGACTGTCTATCATGTACGCACAGGACAATAATGAAATATTTGCATGGCTCAGGGGAGGTGACTCAACTCCTGACCCGGAGATGGAGAACAGGTTTCTGGACATCATCGCGGAAAGGGTGATGGTGAAGATGGGCGTCAAGCTCAGCGATGAGGAGGCGGCCAGACGTGCCGAAGCGGAACGCCGCCGGCAGAGACGGTCCAGGATGCCTGAAAGCCCTATCAGCATCAAGACCATCATGAGGCAGATCCGTGAGGAGGAGGCTCAGGCGCAGCCCGCTCTTCCGTCAGAGGAGTCATTGCCGTGGGAGAACGAAGCAAAACCTGCGGCTGTACCGGATAGTCTTGACAGCGTACTTGTGGCAAAGGCACTCCAGTGGATAGCCTGTACGCATGACGTCACTCTGAACGGCTCACAGATACAGACTATCCTGTACAATGCCTATGGGGTGTATCTGGCTACGAAAGGGGAGAGGCTCCTCTCAGAGCATCCTCAGGTGTGGCAGTACGGACCGGTATTCCCGAGAGCGTACAAGCATATGAAGAAGAATGCCGGAAACGGGCAGGTGGAGCATGACATGCTCCGAAATGACTCTCCGGATAGGTACGAGTTCATAAGGAGATGCTTCATGAGGTTCGCATGGACATCTGCCGGATCTCTTAATGCCCCTCATATAGCACAGGACTCTCCCTGGAAGAAGACCAAGGACAGCAATTCCGACAAGCTGGGAGTCCGTATAGAAGACGAACTGATAAGGCAGTGGTTCCTGCCGAGAGTATAACCTTTAAATCTTAATGAATCATGGAAGTGAAGATTGGAGACAGAATCAGGATCTACCACCTCAAGGGTGAAGACGGTGCCTACGAAGGAGCCGAAGGCATCGTTGAACATATCGACAGCATCGGACAGCTCCACGGCACCTGGGGAGGTCTGGCGGTCATACCTGACGAGGATGACTTTCAGATCATCTGAGTCCGGCAGGAAAGCCGGTGACGTGGCCCGGAATCTTCGGGTCACGTCTTCTTCACACTTCTTGCCCTTATCGACACCCCTGCAGTGCCACAACGGATACGCTTTCCGTCTGCCTTCCTGTCAGCCCCTTCATCTGTCTGCCTTTTGCCGACTCCTTACGATGCCTTTCTGTAAGTGTGTTCTGACGGCTCATGTTCCGCATCTCAAGGAGCAGCTGTCTTGATTCCGTTGTCCTGTCGTCCGATTGCCGGAGGAGATGCGGTAAGGATTCTGATTGACAGGTCGGTTTCCCTTATTTCCGGACGCAAAGGTACTTTCCTTCCGACTTCATGTTAAAGGACTCGTCGGCTCGGATGCGAGCCTAGAGCCGAAGGTCCCGAATGAAAATCTCCACACCCGTCGGGGTAGTATTTTCCTTGCGGTCTCCTTGAGCCTTTGTCCTCAGGTACTATTGCGGCATCCGTAAATTAAGTTGAACCGACCTAAAGATCAATCAAGATGAATCCTAACAACCACATCCAGATTTCCGGCAGACTTACAGCCGACGTGACACCTAACGAGAACAAGACATTCGCACGCTTCTCTATCGCGAAGAACTTCCTGAGTTCCGACAAGAAGACCCTCTTCCTCAGCTGCGTCATCTTCAAGAAGGAGTTTGACGACAACAAGCAGACAGTCCCTTGGGACCTTCTGAAGAAGGGACAGGAAGTCCTCATCACAGGAAAGCTTGCACCTAACAACTGGACTGACAAGGAAGGTGTTGAACATAAGGGCTTCGACATCATCGTGAACAAGATACGCGACCTGGCTGAAGAATAGCCGGGTCGCAGACCCTACCGGCGGTTCTGCCGGACCTTGCTAGCCGATCGGCTGGAGGAGCGTCGGGATGACGTGAACCTCTATCTTCCAAGGCAGCCCGGAGTGGTTCTCCGAGCTGCCTTTCTTTGTTCTGTTGATTATGGATACGTCCTTCAAACGCTGATAACTCATAGAACATATCACTAATAATTCTATGCTGTTTAATCATTTAAAATGAAGCGAACTATTTGGGCAAGTCTTGTCGGCTCCCCATTGAATTTTGTGACATCAGACCTTCGAACCAATGCTCACTCCTGCGTAGGCTCATCATCTGAGAATTCATTTCCATATAGTGATGACCTCGATAGTGTTTCTGTCATTCTCAACGGTTGGTGGTCTTGATGTGATTCAGTTGCAGCTTCTGTTTCATCTACTTAAGGTAAGGACTTGTCTTGAATTATGTCCCTTTATAGATAGCTGGACAGATTCTTCCTGACATGTCTCTTGACATATTCAACCAGTTCTGGGGAATCAACGATGGATATCTGATCGGATAGCCCAAGGTAGAAACGTCCAATGCCTGACAGATCCTTGACGCTTGTCCTCAGGTACCAATCACCTCCTTCATGAAGGATGTCCTTTAATGATAAAGGATACTCCTCAATAAGAAGGTTCTTGGCTTTGAGGGTCATTTTCAGGGTCACGGGAATATCTTCTTTGCCTGTCATCCTGAAGCAGTCTGTCTGAATCGTTTCGTGCCTGTCCTCATGCTGCCAGTCGGTGAGGGACACTTCGACCTTTCCGATCCGTGATATCTTGAATATCTTCGTAATGCCTGTGGATACCTCATATGCGTACACATCGGTATAGTTTGTGGAGAACTTGATTGGTTCGACCAGACGGTCAGAGATGCTCATCGTGTTACCCGACTCATAGTCTACCAGAGTAGCCTGTTTCCTCTCATTCATTGCACGGCTGAGGTGCATGATGTTCTCACCTGCGACCTTGTTGACGATAATCTCAGTGACACTTGTCGCATCGAACAGGGCCGACAGCTTTCTTTCAAGATTCGATGCCACCTGACATTCACTTGAGAGGGCGCCCAGCAGGCAGTGAAGAATATGTGCCTCCTCTTCTGAAATATGGACTAGCTCTGACAAGGGGATCTGCTTGACAGGCATCTGGAGCAGCTTGTGGATGTTTGCACTCTTCTTATGGACCGCAAAGCCGGCCGTTCTGAAGGAATCCAGATACCTGAATATGCTCCTTCTAGAAATCTCAATCCTCTCCGACAGTTCCTGAATTGTGTAATCAACGTTGCTGCAAAGCAACTGCATCAGATTGAGCAGCCTTACAATTCTACCGTGGTCCATTGTTCAGAATCAATAGCAGTGAATAAAAATAGGGCTGTCATGAATATCTCCATGAAGCCCCTTAGCGTTGTTCATATTGTTTCTAAAAAATGGCGCAGACCATGCTTGCCTCCTCCTTGGAGTACGACGTCCTCAGCATCAACGAGCATAGCCCGCGCCAAAGCGCAGACGTATATGCCCGTTGAACTCATGCCGGTTAAATGTCGTACTTTAGGAGGGAGTTCAACAGCAACTACGTATGTATGTTGTTTGTATTATTTCTACAATGCCCCACAAAGATAGATAATTTTCTTCAATCCGGTTATCACCCTTGTGGAAATTGATAATATCGTGATTATTGGTTTTCAATAGTGCCGATACTTATGTTATTTTCAAGAGTGACGCTAGATGTCACTCCTGCATAAGAGATTTGCGGCAAACATTCAGAAAATCACATGAAGATAAATCTTAAAAACGGTTCCTGAACGCATAGTGGCTCAATGACATCCCCGTATTCGCAGGGATCTCAGCGCTGCTGTCCTGATGCGTCTAATTTCATCATCCACCCAAGAAGCGATGATGAAATCCGCTAAGGCTTACACCGCATCCGAAACCGATCCATGCGACGCATCGTGGTCCCTGTCATTTGAGCCCATAGAGTTCAGGAACCAGATATCATTAACCAAATAAAATCTTTTATGAAAAAATCAGATGGACCTAATCGTGACAATGTGTCACGCCTTACAGGTTGCCGCAACCAGAGGCTTCATCATGCAAGAATTGATGCGATTGACTCCACTGCATCTGCGCTGGAGAAGATCATCAGACAGCACGAACTGACCGAGGAATCGGGAGAGCGCGGACTGAGTGATATCGAAGCAGCCCTTAGCAGTGCTGAGGATGCTCTCTTCTATCTCGCTTCCGCATCGACAGTGGATGACATGCAGAAGACTAAAGAACTGCTGTGTGAGTACGGAAGAAATGATCTGCTGCCTTGACGATTCGTCCGAGCAGCCCTCAGAGTTCCGCAAAATTCCATCGCTCAAGTGAACTGCAAGAGACCTGACCTTGGACGTAAACAAAACCGCAATGCTCTGCGTTTTCTTTCGCGCACCCTTGCATAATCACTTCTTCTGCGATTGGAATAAAGCTGCACCTGAGGGCACTCGGAATCAGTATTAATGATAGTAATGTTACTACATAATACTATTGATGATGTTAATACAAAATAAAAGTATTGTTAAATATAACTGAATTTGTATATTTGCAGCAAATATCCCGGGACTATGCCTTCTGATGCAGATGTCTCCAGTCCCGATTAGTTAAATCTTAACACTGTGTGTCATGAGAACAATGTTCAATATCATTTGGGGAGTGACCAGATTCACCTTCAAGATCATTTTCTGGTTCATCGGAATTCTTCTGATGCTCGTTGTCGGCAGCTATCCTGATTGATAAGTATTGTCAAAATTATGTCATTGGCTTTTGTTATCTGCTGGATATTTTATATATTTGCCATATAATATTATGGAATATATCTTGTGTATAGCAAGAATAGCATATTATATTATGGAATATACATTGGATATTTACTCGAAACAGCCAGAGCAGCTTATGCAGCGGATGGCCCAGAACTGCAAGGCGAGGAGGCTGGAGAGAGGATACAGCAGAAGGACGCTTTCAGAAAGGACCGGTGTTCCGGCTCCGACCATTGAGAGATTCGAG
>JAGAIY010000006.1 GCA_017626355.1 Bacteroidales bacterium | reverse complement strand
TTGTTTTCTCGGTACTTGCTTCTTGTACAGTATATAAATCCAGTCTTTTCAATGAACTTCTCGTTTCCTCTCTCGAGGCCCGTTTTTCGAACGGGGATGCAAAGGTACGCTTTATTTTTTAATTTCCAAAACTTTTTTCAAAAAATTTTAAAAAAGTTTGAAAGCTCAAAAAACTCCCGCGCCAGTCTTTTCAAGAACTCATGCCCTTACAGACACCCGTTTTTCAAATGGGAGTGCAAAGGTACGACTTTTTTCTTTACTTCCAAACTTTTCGGCAATTATTTTTGCAAAATTTCACACCCTTCGTCCTCAAAATACGCACAACTCCCTGAGCATCACCGCACTACGCGGAAAAAGAAAATTACGCCTTTCAAGCGACCAATGAGATCAGACCACCAATACAGAAGAGGGATGACCTTCCGGCCATCCCTCTTCGTATATAAAGTATAGGTTAGAAATTATATTTCACCATAAGATTAACCCTGTTGTTGCCTACCCAATGAAGATTCTTGTCAGCGAGTCCGTAAGAATTGAGGTTTCCACCGTCATACTCACCGTACTGAACTCCTGTATACTGGTACTCCAGACCGACATTGAGCTTACCTATATTATATATAAGCTGAGGATTGATCCTGTACATCTGGTTGATGTTGGAGAATCCGTTGCCGCAGAAGTATACATCAGAAGAAGGAATCTTCGCATCAAGATATGGGATATGCGCTTTATCAGAAAGACCGAGATTCTTCACATATCCGAGGAAAAGCACACCCTGCCACTTCTTTCCATAGCTGAGAGACAGCCATGATGACGAGTTGCGCAGTGAAGCATAGTTCCAGCTTCCGTCCGAGTTCTCCCCTACTTTCACATATCCGCTCATGAGGTTCATATGCTCACCACCCTGTCCGAAGGTTGACTTCGCCTTAACAGCAAACTTCTTGTGCGAATACTGAGTATACACATATCCAAGTACTGAGGTCTTGCGGTCAGAAACCCTTACTGTCTTGCCGTTAAGCTGGCCGAGGACACGAGGCTTGATGCTGACCATGTCGACACCGGCTCTGAGAAGGAAACCCTTTGTCTTGTATGCAAGAGCTGCATACATTTCAGGAGTGCAGCCATACTTCATATAGGAAGCGGAAGCTCCGATAGGACCGGTTGACTGATACTGCATCTGCCAGATGGCAGCTCCGGATATGACCCAATGGTCTCCGAGATTCGCATCCATCTGCACAAGCGGAGTCCTCGAGAACGGACCGAACGGCGCACCTACCTCAAGGCTGAAAAGATGAGGATGGTCTGCAGCCATAGGATGCCATGCCTGACCTATCTTAAGGCCGACAGAAGCCTTGTTCTCTTCACCCATCGGAAGGTCCTTCCATGTGATGGTCGCGAATGCCTGACGCAGACGGGCCTGAGCCGTACCTGAGATCTTGGTGTTTCCAGGTAAATATGTTCCGGCATTGGAATTTGAAGAATTAGAGAGACCTGCATAGAAGTCACCCTCGATCTTGGCTCCGAAATGAACATTGCCTATGTTGTATCCGCTTACGTCCACACCGAGGCGCGAAGTGAGCGAAAGGAATCTGAACGATGCCTGATCGTTGATATCGATGCCATCCTTCATTTTCACATCCTTAGGAAGATAATAGAACAGGTCACCTGTTCCTGACACACTCTCACGGCTGTCGAACACGAAATAGTTCCTGACAAAACCGTAGAATTTGAAATTGTTCTTAGGTGCCTTCTCTGTCTCCGATGCGAATGCGGCAGATGTCATCATCGCCATCGCAGCAAAAAAGCAAAAAAGTTTTCTCATAATTTATGTCGATGTTTATTTATACACGTAATATGATGAAGAGGCTGTTCCTTAACGGACAGCCTCTGAAAGTCTGCCACATTTCAGCGGCACTATGATCATTAATGATTCAATGGTTGACTTATGCAAAAGGGAAGATCTTTGTAAGCCAGAAGAAGGCGAATACAAGACCGATGGCACCAATCACAGCACCTGCCTTGAGCATATCCTTGGTCTTGATGAGACCGGTAGAGAAAGCGATTGCATTAGGAGGTGTAGAGATAGGCATCAACATCGCAAGTGAAGCACAAGTTGCAACGAAACAGATCATTGCCTTCTCGCCACCGAAGTTTGCAAAAGCAGGGTTTGCAGAAAGTCCTGACGATACAGCGCAAAGGATAGGGATGAGGAGGGCTGCAGTTGCCGAGTTGCTGATGAAGTTAGAAAGCAAGTAGCATACAAGACCTGCAACGACAAATACAAGGACGATTGACATCTCTCCGAATGGGATAGCGTTTACGAGAGTAGCGCCAAGTCCTGTACCTCCCTTCGAGATATCAAGCATTGCGTAACCGAGGGCAAAACCTCCGGCAACGAGCCAGAGCACGCTCCAGTCGATCTGCTTGATGTCTTCCTTATCAAATGTACCTGTGCAGACAAATACTGCAAGAGGAATGAGAGCAACGATATTCGAGCTGATACCTGTAAGACTCTCTGTAGCCCAGAGAAGGATAGTCACAGCAAATGTTACCCACACAAGATATGTTCTCCAGGTAGTCGGCTTGTCATTCTTCGGGATGTTGACCTCAAGCTTCTTGGTAGAGAAAGGGAACATGACCTGAAGTACGACCCAAGCTACAAGAATCATGATAAACACGAACGGAACCATATGGATAGCCCACTCACCGAATGAGATGCTGGTGCCGAAATAAGTCTCAAGGTTTGAAACCGCTGTACCGTTAGGAGGAGTACCGATAGTGGTTCCGATACCGCCGATGTTGGCAGAGACCGGAATTGAAAGAGCCAGTGCGATCTTACCTTTGTCTCCCTCAGGGAATGTTGCAAGTATCGGAGCAAGGAACGCAAGCATCATAGCTGCTGTTGCAGTGTTGCTCATGAACATCGAGAAGAGCGCGATTACCACCAGAAAACCAAGGAGCACCATCTTAGGGTTTGTACCGAACGGCTTAAGAAGGACTCTCGCCAAAGTGACATCCAAGCCATATTTCTGTGCCATGATGGCAAGTGAGAATCCACCAAGGAAGAGCATCACCACAGGATCGGCAAAAGCAGACATGATCTTGGTGTAATTCATGATACCCTCGAGCTTCTCTCCTGACGCATCTACCATAAGGAAGCCAAGTCCCTTGTTGGAAAGCATGAGAAGAGCCATCACAATGACCAGTACTGATGTTGTCCAGCTAGGAATGATCTCGAAGATCCACATGAGAGCAGCAAATACAAAAAGTGCAATTGTACGCTGCTGAAGAACTGTCAGTCCCTCGATGCCAAAGAAAGAAGAAGGGACAGCAAGAAGGAAAATTGTGACCAGCAGCACCAACGGAAGCAGGACGCAATATTTCACTGAAAATTTCTTTTCCATATGTTATAATTTTAAATTAAGACTTTGCACCTTTAAAAAACGGGCGCAAAGGTAGTCTTTATTTAGTTGAAATGCAACCAAATGAGAAAAAAAGAGCGATGGGACAAAACGCTGACCGCCTCACCCCATCGCACATGTATTTAACAGGACTTCTATCAGATCACGCCCTGCTCGAGCATAGCCTGAGCCACCTTCATGAAGCCGGCGATATTCGCACCCTTAACATAATTGATATAGCCGTCCGGCTGTGTTCCGTACTTCACGCAAGCCTCGTGGATGTTCGACATGATTGCATGGAGCTTCTCATCGACCTCTGCAGGACTCCAGCTGATATGCATGGCGTTCTGGGTCATTTCAAGACCAGAAGTAGCGACTCCACCTGCATTCACGGCCTTTCCAGGAGCGAACATGATGCCGGCCTTCTGGAATGCGGCGATGGCTTCCGGAGTACATCCCATGTTGGAAACCTCCGCAGCAAGCCATGTACCGTTTGCAAGGAGTTCCTCTGCATCAGCACCTGTAAGCTCATTCTGGAATGCACATGGCATTGCTATATCGCACTTGATGCTCCAGGCCTTCTTGCCAGGATAGAATGTAGCAGAAGGGAACTTGTCAGCGAACGGAGCCACGACATCATTGTTGGACGCACGCAGTTCAAGCATGTAGGCGATCTTCTCATCATTCATTCCCTCAGGATCGTAGATAGCTCCGTCAGGGCCGGAAATCGCAATGACCTTCGCTCCGAGCTGGGTAGCCTTTGTAGCAGCACCCCAAGCCACATTACCGAAGCCGGAGAGAGCTACAGTCTTGCCGGCGATATCCTTTCCTGCCATCTGAAGCATATGCTGGACAAAATATACGGCGCCGAAACCTGTAGCCTCAGGACGAAGGATCGAGCCGCCCCATGTCATACCCTTTCCTGTAAGAACTCCTGTATTGTACTGCTGAGCAAGCTTCTTGTACATTCCGTACATGAATCCGATCTCACGGCCGCCCACTCCGATATCTCCTGCAGGAACATCCTGGTCAGGACCGATCACCTTCCAGAGTTCGAGCATGAAAGCCTGGCAGAAACGCATGATCTCAGCATCCGACTTACCTCTCGGGTTGAAGTCTGAACCACCCTTGCCGCCGCCCATAGGGAGGGTTGTAAGAGCATTCTTGAAAGTCTGCTCGAAACCGAGGAACTTCAGGATGGAAAGGTTTACAGAAGGGTGGAAACGAAGACCGCCCTTGTATGGTCCGATTGCCGAGTTGAACTGCACACGGTAACCAGTGTTTGTCTGGATCTCACCATTGTCATCGACCCAGGTAACCTTGAATGTAAGGATGCGCTCCGGTTCAACGATGCGCTCCACAATCTTTGCATCCTCAAATTCAGGATGCTGGTTATATACATCTTCAATAGACTCCAAAACTTCATGCACCGCCTGAAGGTACTCCTTCTCGTAAGGGTACTTGGCCTGGAGCTTGGCCATCAAATCATTAGTGTTCATTATTATGTGTATTGATTATTGGTTATTTCACTTCCCATGTCGATCCGCTGCGGAGCAGGTCGTCCACACACTGGATCCTTGACTTGGCCTTGACTTCCGCGAGCTGGTCGCGCACGCCGTCATCATAGGTGACATCCTTGACATCACGGATCACACCGAGAGCCACAGGAAAATCAGGATATTTCATATCCGCAAGCATCATATGGATGCCGACGTTCTCGGAATGAGCGTCATGTACGAGGATATCGTCCTCTGTCACACCGTTTTCACCGATGGTAACGACTCTGAGTCCCATTCCGTCCAGCACAAGACCCTTGTCCCTGTTCTTTCCGAAGATCATCTTCTCTCCATGACGGAGGATTATGGTCCTGTCCGCACGCACTTCCCTGTCCGAAATCACCTTGTGGGTTCCGTCGTTGAAGATCACGCAGTTGGTAAGCATCTCCATGACCGAACATCCGTCATGTTTGGCTGCAGAAAGCATGATCTCCCCAGTCAGCTTGAGCTCTGAATCGAGGCTTCGCGCGAAGAACGTGCCCTTGGCACCGAGCACAAGGCTTCCGGGATTGAACGGATGCTCCACGGTTCCGTAAGGCGAAGTCTTCGATATGGCTCCGAACTTCGATGTCGGAGAATACTGTCCCTTCGTCAGACCATAGATCTGGTTGTTGAAGAGGATTATGTTGATGTCGACATTTCTTCTTATGGCATGGATGAAATGGTTTCCTCCGATGGCCAGAGCATCACCGTCGCCACAGGCCTGCCATACAGTCAGGTCGGGATTTGCGACCTTTATACCTGTGGAAATGGCAGTTGCACGACCATGGATACTGTGGAAGCCATATGTATTCATATAATAAGGAAGACGTGAAGAACAGCCGATTCCGGAAACTATCACATATCTTTCCTTGTTGTATCCCAAAGCTTCTGTTACATCAGGCAGGGCTCTCTGAAGAGCGGCAAGCACGCCATGGTCACCGCAGCCGGGGCACCACCTTACTTCCTGATCGCTTTTAAATTCCTTGAATGTATATCTTGGCATAATTACATATTGTCTTTAATGGCAGCTACAATCTCCTGTACGAGGAAAGGCTGACCCTGAACCTTATTATACTGCTTGTAATCGAACTGAGGCATCTTTCCTCTGAGGTAGTTCACGAAATGACCGCTGTTGAGCTCGCATACGAGGATACGGTCAAACTTCGACAGCACATCCTCCGTATTTCTCGGAAGCGGCATGATGTAGTCGAAATGGGCGAAGCTTATCTCGACACCAGCCTCATGAAGTTCCTGGACAGCCGACTGAATATGTCCGTATGTACCTCCCCAGCCCACTACGAGAAGTTTTCCTTCCTTAGGACCGTGAACTTCAAGCTCCGGAATATATGCAGCCACATTCTGCACCTTCTTTTCGCGTTCGCGAACCATCATCGCATGATTAAGAGGATCCGACGAAAGAACGCCGTCATGATTCTTTTCAAGTCCTCCTACACGATGTTCGCATCCCGGCATTCCAGGAACGGCCCATTTGCGCACCAAGGTCTCCGGATCCCTCTCGAACGGCTTGTAAGGCTCGCCCGGCTTTGCAAACGGAGGATTGATCTGAGGATAATCCTTCATCGAAGGAATAAGCCAAGGCTCGGAACCGTTTCCAAGGAAACCTTCAGTGAGCAGGAGTACCGGTGTCATGTGCTCCAAGGCGATCCTGGCTGCATTGAAGGCGGCATCGAAGCAGTCAGCCGGAGAATGTGCGGCCATCACCACCATCGGACACTCGCCGTTGCGGCCGTAGAGCGCCTGATTGAGGTCTGTCTGCTCCGTCTTGGTAGGAATACCTGTCGAAGGACCGGCTCTCTGAACATCCACAACAACCAGAGGCAGCTCTGTCATCACAGCAAGGCCGAGAGCCTCTGACTTGAGGGAAAGTCCCGGACCGGAAGTGGTCGTTACGGCAAGGTTTCCGGCAAAGGCGGCACCTATGGCTGTACAGATGCCGGCAATCTCATCCTCGGCCTGAAGCGTCTTGGCTCCAAGGCTCTTGTGGACAGCCAGCTCCTCAAGGATACCGGTTGCAGGTGTGATAGGATACGAACCGCAGAAAAGAGGAAGACCGGCCTTCTCGGATGCGGCAAGGAGACCCCATGCTGTCGCCTGGTTTCCTGTAATGTTCCTGTAGAGACCCTTCTTCTGATGTGCTGGCTCGATGTTATATGTATTCGGAATAGCCTGAATGTTTGCGGCATAATTGTAGCCGTCCTGAAGCACCTTCTTGTTAGGAGCGATCATCTGAGGCTTCTTCTTTCCGAACTTGCGCTCAAGATACTCGAAGATATATTCCATCGGACGGTTGTATATGTAGCAGGCCATACCGAGGGTGAACATATTCTTGCACTTGTCGATTGTCTTCTTGTCAAGACCGCTGTCCTTGAGACTCTCCTCCGTGAGGGTCGTGATAGGAGCTATGATGATGGTCCTGTCCTCTATATACAGTTCAGCGATAGGATCGTGCTTGAGTCCTGCCCTCCTGAGACCTTCCTCATCGAAAGTATCCGAGTCGATCAGGACCATGGCAGTCCTCTTGAGCCATTTTGCATTGGCCTTGAGCGCAGCCGGATTCATGGCTACGAGCAGATCGCAGAAATCACCAGGGGTTGTTACATGTTCGCTTCCGATATGAACCTGAAAGCCGGAAACACCTGACACGGTTCCGTGAGGGGCACGGATTTCCGCAGGATAGTCAGGGAAAGTTGAAAGTTCGTTTCCAAAGATGGCAGACATATCTGCAAAAAGAGACCCGGTGAGCTGCATACCATCTCCCGAATCTCCTGCAAATCTTATGACAACATCTTTAGTGTCAATGACCTTATGTTGCATGATAATTTATAAATTAAAACTAAAAAGGTTTAAATCCGATACAAATGTATATAATTTTCCTTAATCCAATATAAATTTTCAACTTTTTTTAATACAACAAAGGCGGTTGCAGAATCAATGACTGCAACCGCCGTATTCAATATATTGACTATCTTGAAATTACTCTGCCTGAGAAGCCTGTGCTGCCTGAGCCTTTGCCTGAAGCTCTGCCTGAAGAGTCTCAAGAGTCCTTCCCTCAGGAATTCCGAGCTTAACCCTTGCCTCAGGAGTAAGGTCTACACCCTGAGCTGCATCGATATAAAGGAAACCTGCCTTGTCAACTACGAAAGCAGCACCCTTTGCCTTTGCAAGTTCGTCTACCACACCCTGAGCCTTCTCGATGATAGGCATCTGAAGCATCTGCTGTGTCTGCTGAAGCTCCTGAGAAATCGCCTGGTTGAACTCCTGGATCCTCATTTCAATCTGCTGGAGCTCCGCAGCCTTGCTCTCACGGATTGTAGGAGTCCAGGTCTCGGCCTTCTGCTGATACTGCTGAGCCTTGGTCTGGTACTCCTCAACCATAGCAGCATATGTCTCCTGTGCCTCAAGCTCTGCAGTTTCCATCTGAGCCCTTGCCTCATCCATCTCCGGCATAAGCATAATGAGCTCATTCATATCCACATAAGCGAACTTGAAGTTCTGTGCTGTTGCAGCAACTGACATGATGGCCATTGCCGCGATCAAAAGAATCTTTTTCATAATATTCATTGTTTTTATAAATTTTTCATAGTTGCGTCCCCGACTCAGACCGGAAGGTCCTGTTCTGAGATTAGAACTGCTGACCGATGACGAAGTGGAACTGACTTCCACCATTTCCATCGTGATTGTCGAATCCGTATCCCCAGTCAACTCCGAGAAGACCGATCATAGGGAGGAAGACCCTCACACCGACACCGGCAGACCTTCGGATCTGGAACGGATTGAAGTCCCTTATGTCTGACCAGCAGTTACCACCCTCAAGGAAGAGCAACGCATAGATGGTAGACTGCGGCTGCAGAATCACAGGATAGCGGAGCTCGACAGTAAACTTGTCATATACATTACCTGCGTAGTAGTTGCCGGTCTTACTGTATGATGACGTTGCCTGAGGAGTCAGAGAGTAGTTCTCATAACCGCGGAGCGAGATGATCTCCGAACCGTAGGTATCGTATCCCGACATACCGTCTCCTCCGACACGGAAGCCTTCGAATGGAGAGTAACCCCAGTTTCTGTTGTAATAGCCGAGATAACCGAACTGGGCACGTGCCATCAGGACGAGATCTCCGACAAGCTTGGTGAAGACCGAACCCTTGAACGACCACTTATGGTATTCTATCCACTTGTATCTGTCTTCAGAAGACTGGTAGT
The DNA here is from genome assembly GCA_017626355.1 of Bacteroidales bacterium. Taxonomy (GTDB): domain Bacteria; phylum Bacteroidota; class Bacteroidia; order Bacteroidales; family UBA932; genus Cryptobacteroides. The sequence continues at coordinate 102,000 of JAGAIY010000006.1, read as the reverse complement.
CATAGTTGATCTTCTTCCAGTCATCAACTCTTGTAGGATTGCCGTTTACATCGAGTATTCCGTGATCCTTCTTCCTGAGAAGAGAGTATGGAGGGGTCAGCTGAAGTGAAAAGCTGAAGTCAGAGCCCTGACGAGGGTAGATCTGCTGGTCGGTAGAGGTTCTCGAAAGACTCAGGGTGTAGCTGAGGTTATGCGAGATACCTGTATCGAAAAGGAACTGATAATCCCAGCTCTGAAGCCTGTATGTCTGCCAGCTGAGCTGGTTGTAGAGCACGAAATAGTTGTCAGGCCACTTCAGACGCTTTCCGATACCGGCAGCGAATCCATACACCTCCATGAACTCCTCATTGTTGAGAATGTTCAGATAAGGCATTGACATGGTCTGACGCGTATAGTAAAGCGACGTGCTCAAAGACGTAGGCTTCTTTCCGAAAAGCCAAGGCTCCGAGAAGCTGGCCGAGAGACTTGTATAATATGTACCGTTAGTCTGGAATCTGAGAGAGAGATTCTGGGCATCTCCAAGCGGCACAGGCCTCCATGCGCTCTTGTCAAAGAACCTGCGTGTAGAGAAGTTGTTGAAGCTGACTCCTACAGTAGCCACGAAGGTGTTTCCTCCCCATCCTCCGGAAAGTTCAAGCTGGCTGGAAGGCTTTTCCGTCACATTATACACGATGTCAACCGTATTGTCGAGCGAATTAGGAATAATAGACCAACCTTTGGCTGGGTCTGCGATGGCCTCCGGATCGAACTGTCCCATGGATGCGATTTCTCTTATCGAACGCTCAAAATCCGAATGGCTGTAAAGATAGCCCGGACGTGTGAACACCTGTCTTCGGATGACCCTTTCGTTGGTCAGGTCGTTTCCGTTTATCACGATATTGTTCAATGTGGCAGGCTTACCTTCAACGACACGCATTTCCACATCAACCGAATCACCTTCGATATTGAGCTCGACCGGCTGAATCTGGAAGAAGAGGTAACCGTTGTCGCGATAAAGCTTGGAAACATCAAGTTCCGTCTGCTTTCCGCCTCCAAAAAGGCGTTTCTCCATTGTCACGACATCATAGACATCACCTTTGTTGATCATGAGGATCCTGTTGAGGGCATCCGTATCATAGACGGAATTACCGGTCCATGTTATGTCCCTGAAATAGTACTGACGACCTTCATCTATATCGAAGTCGATCTGAACCCTGCCGGGCTCCACATAGTACATTGTATCCTTTACTATTCGCGCATCCCTGAATCCCGCTTCGTTGAATGCGCTTATGAGAGAGCGCTTGTCGTTCGCATACTCGCTTTCATTGAATTTCTTTGAACTGAAGAAGTTCATGAGACGCTTGTCCCTGGTCTTCTTCATCGAACGCACGAGCTTGCTTTCCTTCACATGCTCGGCTCCGTTGAAAGTGATTGTCTGGATCTTGACCTTCTCCCCTCTGTTGACACCGAAGTTGACCCTGATGGCCCTCTTTACGATAGTGTCCTTCTGTGTAGTGACATTCACCTCACAGTTAAGGAAGCCCTTTTCCTTATAATATCTCTTGATGATGTCAGATGCAGTCTTTGAAACATAATCCGAGAACTCACCTCCTCGGCGAAGGTTCAGACGTTCGAGAAGCTCTTTCTCCTCACCGCTTCTTACACCGCTGAAAGTCCACCTTGAAACTCGCGGTCTTTCGATAATCGCGATCTTGAAATACGCACTGTCCCTGGTGGGAACGAGAGAGTCTATGACGACAGCGACATCCTCAAAATACTTCTGAAGCCAGAGTCTGTTGACTATCGACGACATCTCCTCACTCGGAACAGTCACCTCAAGTCCTTTCTGAAGGCCGGATATCTGGATGATCTGATCCGGGGAGAAATAATGGTTTCCTTCCACCCTGACGCCGCCTACGATATATTTCTTCGGATTGTTATAATCGACTTCCACCCCTTGCGCCACAGCAGGTACAGCCGCAAGCGTCAGGAGCAAAAGAAGTAAAATCTGCTTAACTCTCATCATTAACTCTGAAATTCAAAACTGCAAATATAAGCAATTATTTAGATTTATTTAACTTTTCCGAACCTCCTGTCTCTTTTTGAATAAGTTTCAAGGGCCTGGCGGAACTCCTGCTTCCTGAAATCAGGCCAAAGTACATCGGTGAAAAAGTATTCAGAATAAGCGCCCTGCCAAAGAAGGTAATTGCTGATCCTATGCTCCCCTGAAGTCCTTATTATAAGGTCCGGATCAGGGATTCCTGCAGTCACGAGATACTTGTCGAAGCCCTCGACTCCCATGGTTTCAAGCTCTTCCCTCTTTTCCGGATGGGCGATCATATCGGCGGCATATCTTCTTGCGGCCTGAAGGATGTCCCACTTTCCGCTGTAGCTGAGGAAAACGATCAAGGTCAGGGTCTCATTATCCTTGGTCATGTCCATGCACTCGTCGATTGTCCTGTTGAGATCGTCTCCAAGCCTCTCCCTGTTGCCGAGGACCATGAAACGCACTCCGTTCCTGTTGAGTTTCTCCATCTCAGCGGCCATAGCCTTGACCATCAGCCCCATCAGAGCCACCACTTCGTCCTGAGGACGATTCCAGTTCTCTTCTGAAAAGGCAAAGACAGACAGATACCTGACTCCTTCCTCGACTGCAGTCTCGACACAGGCCCGGACGCTTTCCACACCTTCGAAATGTCCATAAACCCTTTCCTTGCCTCTTTCCTTGGCCCAGCGGCCATTGCCGTCCATGATCATAGACACATGAACGGGTATCTTGTCATTCTTTAAATCTGCCATATTCACTTTTACTTGACATTACGGACATCCTCTCCCCAGAACAGTTTCTGAGTCAAGGCATTGATAAAATTGGAGCGGTTGAGCCGGACACGTCTAAGCGAAAACTGTGCCATAGATATCGACATGGAAGTACCGGCCGCCATATTTACAGAACGGTTGTCTGAAGAAAACACGAAGTCCCCATCTCTTGATTCCATCTTCAGCCTTATCTCCGATGTGTCAGGAACCACAAGGGGACGCACATTAAGATTATGAGGGGAAATAGGAGAAATGATCAGAACCCGCGACTCAGGGAGCACGATAGGACCTCCCACACTCAAGGAGTAGGCAGTCGAACCGGAGCTTGTGGAAATTACAAGACCGTCAGCCCAGTAGGTCGGAAGCCTTATGCCGTCAACGCTCACCTCCACCTCAAGCATGGATGGCCCGCTGCGATGAACGGTCATCTCATTGAGGGCATGATAATACTCCTCAGGAAGCGAAAAGCTGTCGGAAGACGCCAGCTGAAGCAGGGTTCTGTTCTCTATCGTATAGTCCCCCGCCAGAACAGCTTGAGCGACATCCTCAGGACGGTTTTCAGAAAGGAAGCCGAGACGCCCGAGATTTACGCCTACCACAGGGATGGCGCTGTCGGCGACCAAGGCCGAAGCAGACAGGAATGTGCCGTCACCTCCTATGCTCAACAGCATGTCCGTCCCCGGAAGTATGTCTTCACGGACCTTGACATCGTATATACTGCAACCCCCTTCGGAAAATTCCTTGAGCATCGCTGCAGTCCTCTCCTGAGTGACAAAATCCTTTCTGCCTACATATACTGCTATATTCATGACCTCTTGATGATTTCAGACAAAACAGCCTCAAAATTAACACATAATTTACAAAAATTGAAGTTTATTGCTAATTTTGTCGCCCGAAACAAATAGCTTTTACGACTTATGACCAAACTCAGCGTCAATATCAACAAAATAGCTACGGTCAGGAACGCCCGTGGAGGCAACATGCCTGACGTGGCCAAGGCTGCGACAGATTGTGAAAGATTCGGAGCAGAAGGCATCACCGTTCATCCGAGACCAGATGAAAGACATATCAGATATTCGGATGTAAGGGAGATCAAGCCGCTCATTACCACTGAGTTCAATATCGAAGGCAACCCGATACCCTCATTCATGGACCTCGTTCTCGAGACAAAGCCGACACAGGTCACCCTTGTACCGGACGCAGAGGACGCCATTACTTCCAACGCAGGCTGGGACACAATAAGGAACAAGGACTTCCTCACGGAAATCTGCGGAACATTCCGCAAAGCCGGCATAAGGACATCCATCTTCATAGACCCGAAACCGGAAATGGCCGAGGGAGCAGCCCTTTGCGGAGCTGACAGGGTCGAGCTCTACACCGAGTCCTATGCGGCCGGATTCAGGCTGAGCCCTGAAAAGGCCATCGAACCTTATTTAAAGACAGCCCTGAAGGTCAGGGAGTGCGGTCTCGGACTCAATGCAGGACACGACCTAAGCCTTGAGAATCTGGAATATTTCATCAGAAACATTCCTTGGACTGACGAGGTTTCCATAGGACACGCCATCATCTGCGATGCTCTCTACATGGGTCTTGAGAAAACTATACAGGCATATCTCTCGAAAGTTAAGATTTTTTGATTATTTTTGCAGTTTGAATAATTCATAAACTTATATTTTATAATGAAAAACACATCACTTATCCTCAGCATCATTTCACTGATAGCTGTTGTAGCGTTTGGAATCCTTACACTTACCAAAGGAAACTCTAAGGCAGAAGCTGCTGCAGAGGGAGAGGCAACAGAGGCTGCCGCAAGCAAAGGTGACATCGTATATGTAGACCTTGACAGGATTCTCATGGAATACGACATGGCCAACGACCTCAGGTCTGTAGTCGAGACAAAGGTTCAGAATATTCAGGCGGAAGTCAACAGAAGAGGACAGAAGCTTGAGAAGGAGGTTACTTCATTCCAAGAGAAGATCGAGAAGGGTCTCCTCACACGCTCTGTAGCTGAGGCTCAGAACCAGAAGCTCCAGCAGCAGGACATCGAATTCCAGAACTATGCAGCCCAGAAGCAGCAGGAGATCCAGGAAGAGCAGGTGGTAATGATGAACCAGCTCAGCGATGCAATCCAGACTTTCCTTGACAAGTACAATGCTGAAAAGCAGTACGCCATGATCCTCACAAACACAGGCGGCACACCTGTAATCACAGCTGATGCATCACTTGACATCACTGATGACGTGCTTGCCGGTCTCAACGAGGAGTACATCAAGACAAAGAACACAAAATCAGAGGAGTAATCATTGAAGATAGCTATACTGTCCTGTTTCTATCCCTACAGAGGAGGAATTTCTCAGTTTAACGCATGCCTTTATGGTGAACTGAGCAAAAGCAATGTTGTCCGGGCCTTCAATTTCAAGAGGCAGTATCCGGAATTCCTTTTCCCGGGAAAGACGCAGTTTGTGACAGACGATGATGAGGCCGTACCGGTAGAGAGCACATCCCTGCTGGATACGGCCGATCCTTTCTCATATGTGAGCACATACAGGGCCATCCGCGATTGGGAACCTGATGTGCTGATCGTAAGATACTGGATGTCATACTTCGCTCCTTCACTCGGATATATTACCCGCAGGATGAAGAAGCACTGCAAGGTGATATCCATTCTTGACAACGTAATACCGCACGAGCCGCATTTCTTCGACGCCCCGTTCACAAAGTATTTCCTGGAGGGCAGTTCAGGATGCGTGACACTCTGCGAGGCCGTATCGAAAGACCTGCTTGCACTCAAGCCGGATGCCAGATACACCGTGATACAGCATCCGCTGTACTCGCATTTCGGAAGCAGGCTTCCACGCGAGGAGGCAGAACGCAGGCTCGGACTCATGCCGGGAAAAAGGAATATCCTTTTCTTCGGACTGATCAGGGAATACAAGGGACTTGACATCCTGCTCGAAGCATTCAGGCTGCTGCCCGGAGAAGACTGGCAGCTGATAGTGGCAGGAGAGCCGTACGGAAGTTTCGACAAGTATCAGGAGATAATAGACACCTTGCCGGGAAAGGAGAGGATCAGCCTGACGCTCAAATACATAAAAGACTCGGAAGTAAGCGAATACTTTTCTGCTGCAGATGTCGCCGTACTTCCATACAGAAGTGCCACCCAAAGCGGTATAAGTTCTGTAGCATACCATTTTGAGGTGCCGATGATCGTTACGGATGTCGGCGGCCTCAAGGAAACGATCGGAGACAGAGGCACCGGCCTTGTGTCACCGGAAGGAAGCCCGGAAGCCATATGCAAGGAGATTCTGCGCTTCTTCAGCAACCCGGCCATAAAGGAAGGCTGCATAAGTAACATCCGCAAGGAGAAGGAAAGACTTTCATGGAAATCATTCGTCGGAGCTCTTACTGAGTTTATCGGACGACTCTAATATAAAGATATGGATATCAAGATCTTCAGAACGTTCATAATCCTGATGCTGGTTATGGCATTGATGCCGGCCGGCGTCAGCAGGTCATACGCGCAGGAATATGCCAACACTCCGGTGAGCATATCCAAGGAGAAGGTAAGAATCAACGGACAGGTATGTTATTCTCATGTCGTGCTGGAGAGGCAGACCCTCTTTTCCATCAGCAAGGCATACAACGTGAGTATAGATGAAATATACAGGTTCAATCCTACAATAAAGGAAACAGGACTTGTCAAGAATTCCATCATAATAATCCCTGTAGCAGAAGAAGAAACCGTCGTAAAGGCAGCGGAAGAAGTGAAAGAAGCTGCTGCAGCCCCGAAAGAGCAGGCCAAGGAGCAGAGCAAAGAGGAGCCTAAGAAGAAAAAGAAGAAGACTCATACCGTCAAATGGTATGAGAACATTGATGATATCGCGCAGAAGTACGGAGTAAGCGCAGAAGAGATCATGGCAGCCAACAATCTTGAGGGCAGAAAGCTCAAGAGCAGGATGAAGCTGACCATTCCTGAACCAGGGGAAATAGATCTCAGCGCCATCGCCGCCACTGAAACTCCAGGAGTTCAGGCAGATACCGTTGCAACAGCGATTCCGGAAAGAGAAGAGACAGTCTCACAGCCATCCGACGAGTCCTCATGGTGGCAGTTCAAGCGCAATGACAAGGTCACTGCATCACTCCTGCTTCCATTCAAGGCCACAGGTTCATCAGGAAGCCGCAGCAATATGGACTTCTACAGCGGAGTGCTGCTTGCAGTCAACGATCTTGCTTCAACCGGCATCAGCACAGACCTCAATGTATATGACATCGCAGATGGGAACTACAGCGCAGCGCACAATGCCATGGCATCAAGCGACCTGATCATCGGTCCTGTATCCGTAAGGGACATAACAGCCGCTCTGCCTGCTGCCGGAGCATCTTCCATGCTCATTTCCCCTCTTGACCCGAAGGCTGAAAGTCTTGTGGCAGGCTGCCCTGACATGATCCAGGCTCCGACTCCGCACAAGCTCCAGTATGACGACCTTGCAGCATGGATAAAGGAAGACTGCAGACCTGAAGACAAGGTGATACTGATCACAGAAAAGGGAGCAAGACTCACAGAAGCTGCCTTCGAGATGAAACAGTCAGCAGATTCTGCCGGACTTGCATACGAGACATTCTCATACAGCATACTTGAAGGAAGAGATGTGATGAAGCCTCTCAGTGGACTGATGACACAGACTGCATCGAACCGTGTGATGATTGTTTCAGAAAGCGAGGCCTTCGTCAATGATGTGGTCAGGAACCTCAACCTCATGATACATCAGAAATATGATGTGATACTGTATGGAGCTTCCAAGATACGAAGCTTCGAGACCATCGAGGTGGAAAACTTCCACAAGACCAATCTGCATGTCAGCCTGACATACTACATCGACTATGAAGACCAGAGGGTAAAGAACTTCCTCCTCAAATACAGGGCTCTGTTCAACGCAGAACCGACACAGTTCGCATTCCAGGGCTACGACATTGCATCATATTTCATTGAAATGCGCTCAAAGTACGGAAAGAACTGGACTGACAGACTGTCAACAGAAGAGAAGAGCATGCTTCAGAGCACTTTCAGATGTCTCAAGGTCGGTGACGGAGGTTATGTGAATAACGGAATAAGGCGAATCGTCTACGAAAAGGACTGGACAATCAGCAAGGTCAGATAGAAAGAAGGACCCTTGCATTGGCCACAGCCGCATCAGTAAGCTCAGAACCGCTGAGCATACGCGCAAGTTCAAGGACTCTCTGCTCGTCAGAGAGTCTTTTTATTGTGGATACAGCCTTGGATGAAGACGGGTCTATATCCTTGGAAACAAGATAATGTGCACTGCCTTTGGCTGCAACCTGAGGCAGATGAGTTATGGCGAAGACCTGCATATCCGAACCCATAGAACAGATCATGGATCCCATTCTGTCCGCTACACTTCCGGATACACCGGTATCGATTTCATCGAAGATAAGTGTAGGCATATTGGCATAACGGGCACCCATAGCCTTGAGTGCCAGCATAATACGGGACAATTCACCTCCTGATGCGCATTTTGCCAGATCGACCGGGTTACGCCCTGTAGAAGAGAATCTGAACACGACCTGATCCTTTCCGGAAGCGCTCAAAGCAGCATTTTCCACCCCTGTCTCAAAAACCGCATACGGAAGTTCAAGAGAGCGGACAAGCTCCTGCATGTCTTCCGAGAACGGTACAGAAGCTGCGCATCTCGAATCGTGAAGCCTGTCTGCCACCGCCTCAAGTTCAGACGCCAGCTGCCTTTCCTCCGCGATAAGGTTATCGCGTTTTTCTTCCAGCTGGGTGGAGTCGAAAAGTTCATCCGAAAGTCTGTCTCTCAATGCTATCAGCGCCTCCTCATCATGGCATGAATGCTTCTGCATAAGACTGTAAATAAGCGACATCCTCTCCTCAACCTCCTGAAGACGGGATTCGGACACATCTGTCCTTTCGGCAATAGACATCACCTCAGACAGGATGTCGTCAAGCTCACGCCTGCATGAATCGACTCTTTCTGCAAGATCCTGAGCCACAGGAAGATAACGGGAAAGTCTTGACAGCACTTTCACGGATTCCTTGAGAGAAGAGTCCATAGGTGGAACCTCACCTCCGGAAGATGCTGATGTGAACATCTCGGAAACTGCAGCAAGCGAATTCCGTATCTCCTCAGCATTGGCGAGCTGCTTCTGCTCCTCCTCAAGACAGGCAAGCTCCCCCACCTTGAGAGATGCGGCTTCCAATTGCCTGAACTGGGCCTCGTTATAATCCCTCTCACCGGCGATTGCCGCTATACGCTGTTCAAGTGCCGCAAGTTCGGAGCGCACAGCAGAATGCCTGCGCCATAATGCAGCACACTCGTCCAGAAGCGGAGCATTGCCGGCATAACTGTCCAGAAGCGACATCTGGAAGCGCTTGTCAGTCAGAAGAAGGGTCTGGTGCTGGGAATGGACATCTATAAGCAAAGACGACAGTTCCTGAAGGACCTGAACCGGCACCGGACAGTCATTGACGAAAGCCCGTGATCTTCCGGAACGGTTGACGACTCTCCGGACAATGACATGATCTCCATCCTGATCCACGTCATTTTCTTCAAGTACAGCCCCCACTCTGCTGTCATTTACCTCAAATTCGGCCTCCACAACGCAATTGTCCGCCCCCTCCGAGACCATAGAGGCATCCGCCTTAGCACCCGTCACAAGCGAAAGGGCACCGAGAAGGATGGATTTTCCGGCTCCTGTCTGTCCGGTTATAATGATCAGACCCTCCGGAAAAGCGATTTCCAGAGAGTCTATCAATACATAGTTCCTGACCTGAAGCCTGCTAAGCATAGATACTACTCGTTCTCCTTCTTAGCCATTCTGTAGTAAACCTCGCCACCGTTGAACTCCTCTATTGCGATGAGGCTTGGCTTCGGCTGTCTTTCGTAATACTTTGATATTTCGATCTGCTCGCGGTTCTCGGAAATCTCCTCCATGGTGTCACGATCATTCTTGAACTCTTCGAGCCTTTTTGTAAGTTCCTTCTTCTCTGCGATTGCGATCTGGTTTGCTCTCTTTGAAAGTACCACTACTGTCTCATAGATGTTGCCTGTAGGAGCAGCAAGGTCGCAAAGATCCCTTGTAAGCGTGTTTGTAGGAATTTTCTTAGTGCTCATGATATTGATTTTAATTTATTATCCATTTAATTATACCGCCGGATCAGGAAGAGGGTTTCAAATATTTTCAGACTTTTCTTCCTTTTTCTGTCTGCGTGCTTCCTTCACGACCTTCTTCCTCTCCTTGGCGAAGTCCTTTTCCGTCATTTCCACATCCTCGGTCTCGACTCCCTGCCTTCCGAGAGCCTTCTGAGCCTTATAGTAGATATTGTCAAGCTCGCGCCTGTATTTCGATTCCGGAAGTTCACCTATGAAGTTATAATAGTCATCGACGAACGAAAGATATCTTTCCTTCTGCTTGGAAGTCACACTCTGGTTGGCATACTTGTACGATGACATGGCGATATAATAAAGAATATCCTCCCTGTATCTGTTGTCAGAATCGTCCTTAAGCACATTTCTGAAAGCGACACGGGATGCAAGATAGTCCTCCATCTTGTAATAGAGCTTGGCTGCCTCATATGCCTTCTTGTCAAGACGTTCCCCAAGGTCGTCAAGCATGTCGCGGCATACTTCCATATGCTCCGAGTCAGGATGCTCAAGTATATACTGGGATATAGCATTGAGCGCCTTGTATGTCGGAGTCTGATCGAGCTCGTACCTCAAAGTGGAACGGTAGAGACAGTCGATATGAAGATATGTCGCATCCTTGATGAAAGGACTTCGCGGATAGCTCTGTATGAACTGCTCGAAATTGGTTTCCGCTGTGTAATAATCCTTGAACCTGTAATTGCTCAGGCCCCAGTAATACCTAACCGTATCATCACGCTCGGTACCGTTGGTCAGCATGGAAAGTGATTCGAAAAGCGAAGCCGCCTTCGAATATTTCTCATTATCGAAATACTCGAAAGCCGCCTTGTACTTGGCATCGGCATCGTTGCTCTGAAGCAGAAGTTCAAACTGCGACTTGCATGAACAGGTCAGCACGAGAGCAGCTGCGAACGCTATAAAAAGTCTTATCTTCATCATTTTATGTTTATTGCATTTTCAGGAACTTCTCCGCATCAAGCGCAGCGCGACAGCCGGATGCGGCAGCGGTGATTGCCTGCCTGTAGATAGGATCCTGCACATCACCGGCAGCAAAGACACCCTCGACATTTGTCTTCGAAGTCCTGCCGTCTGTCTTGATGTAGCCTTCCTTGTCCACCTCAACCCACTGGCTGAAGAGTTCTGAATTAGGATGATGTCCTATGGCAAGGAAAAAGCCGTCCACGGCAATATCAAAAACCTCGCCATCCTTTCTGAGAAGTCTGGCACCTGTCACGCCATACTCGTCTCCAAGAACCTCCTGAGTGTTGCAGTTCCAGAGGATCTCGATATTCTCCGTATTCCTCACACGCTCCTGCATGGCTTCCGAAGCCCTGAGCACATCCCTACGGACAATCATATATACCTTCTTGCAAAGACCTGCCAGATAAGTAGCCTCCTCGCATGCAGTATCTCCTCCACCGACAACAGCGACTGTCTTCTTCCTGTAGAAGAAGCCATCGCAGGTAGCGCAGGCCGATACTCCGAGTCCGCGGTACTTAGTCTCGGAAGGAAGTCCGAGATACTTGGCGGTAGCTCCTGTAGCAATGATGAGGGTCTTCGCCATTATTTCCTTCTCTCCATCGATGACAATACGGAAAGGCCTCTGTGACAGGTCGGCGGAAGTCACCGCACCTGTAAGGACCTGAGCTCCGAGACGGACAGCCTGCTCCCTCATGGCAGCGACAAGTCCCTGACCGGAGATTCCGTTCTCGAAACCCGGATAATTCTCTATATCTGTCGTTGTAGTAAGCTGGCCGCCAGGCTGCATTCCTTCATACACGACCGGAGCCATATCCGCCCTGGCTCCATAAATGGCAGCTGTATAGCCTGCAGGGCCGCCACCAACTATAAGGCAATTCACTGTTTCCATATCAATTCATTTTCTGTAACCTGCAAATATAACAATTTCCAGCCATTTACAACCTAATAAATCATACTTTCATAAGGTATGGCGCCGCTTTCCTGTAGATCCAGCCAAGAAGACGATCAGGCATGACCATGCACAACGGCTTGAATATCTTGTTCAAAAGACCTGGCATCACTCCCCTGCGCCTTCTGAATGTAGCCTTCAGCGCCTTGTCCACCGCAACCTCAGGATCGATCATGACCGTAAGGGCACGGGCCAGTTTCCTCAGGCTATCCTTCAAAGGAATGAGAGGAGTATCTACCGCTCCGAAATAGGCATTGGTGACGCTCACACCGGTCTTGCGGCATTCTATGCGCAATTCACGCGAATAGTCACGGACGAACCTCTTGGTACTTCCGTACATTCCGATACCCGGCCATATCATCCATGAAGCCAGGGAAGAAATGTTCAGGATATAACCGCAGTTCCTCTCCCTCATACGGGTCACATACTTCCTGCACAACATAAGCGGAGTGTACATATGCACCATCATGATAAGCGACAACGTGCGCTCGGATGTCGCGTGTATCGCCTGGCAATACATTATGCCGGCATTGTTGACAAGCACCTCGACCTGTGCGCCTTCGGCTTCGGTCCTTGAAAAGATGAGATCCGCCGCTTCCATCACGGACAGGTCCTGGACTATCGGAAGGATCCTGAAAGCCTCCTTGTGTTCCGCCGCCATCCAGTCTGCCGAAGCCACAGCCTCACGCACCATCTTCTCTGTCACGGCAAGTCCCTCACCGTTTATATCCACGGCCACGACATTATAACCCATCAGAGCAAGCCTTCTGGCATAGATGCGACCCATGCCTGAAGCTGCGCCGGTCACGAGGGCCCATGACCTGAAATCATTGAATTTCTTATTCTTACTCATGTGCAATCCTTTAAAACGGGCGCAAAAATACCATTTTTTGATGTAAATTCAGAATAATTGGAGACATTCTGACAGCAAACACGGCCGAACAGGCAGTCCGGAAAGGGTAATTTAGAAACAATCAAAAATAATTTGCACTCTCGGAAATATTTTCTAATTTTGCACCATTAAAAATTAGCGCAACATGAACACACACAGATGTCCGACTGTTGAAGAATTCAAGCAGATTCTCAAGAAACATTCGCTCAAGGCGACCCCTCAGAGACTTGCTGTACATGAAGTGATGACCGAGTTAGGCCATGCATCGGCAGACATGGTAACCGAAGCCATTGCGGCCAAAAGCACAACCAAGGTCACCGTAGCCTCTGTATACAACATCCTGACAAATCTCTCCATGCTCGGAATCTACGACTACCGTCTGAGCTCAAACAACAAGATGTATTTCGATGTCAACACATTCGGCCATATGCATCTGTATGACAAGGAGAATCACGTATTCAAGGATGTAATAGACGAGGAACTCATGAACATGATACACTCGTATCTTGGACGCAAGCGTTTCAAAGGCTACAAGGTGGAAGGCATCGATATCCAGATCATCGGCCGCCCGACAAGAAAGAGGTATACTATCTGACCTGCTTCCCTGCACGGATGATGCAGAACAGGAAGATTCCCAGAGCCGCCGCACAACCGGTCACATATCCGGCAACCGGAGACAGATGCAGACCTCCGTTCACATGCGGGGCCATCATGAAGTAGCTGACACAGACGAATGTAAGGAAAGTCGCAGGAACAGAACAGATCCAATGCGGCTTTCCTTTCCTTATGAAATATGCGCTCGCCGTCCACATTACTATCGTGGCAAGAATCTGGTTTCCGATTCCCACATATTTCCAGACGGTGGAGAAATCTACCTTGCAGCAGATGAAGGCAAGCACGAAGATAGGAACGCTTATCATGACACGCTTCATCAACGGCTTCTGATCGCTCTTCAGGAAATCCGCTACAGTAAGGCGAAGGCTCCTGAAAGCGGTGTCTCCTGAGGTTATCGGACAGACCACCACTCCGATCACAGCTATTATCGCCCCGACCTTACCGAGCCAGCTCCTGCAGATCATATCAACCGCAATGGCCGGAGTAACCTTAGTCAGGACACCATCTATCATTACACCGTTTGTCGCAGCATCATTAAGCCCCTCAGGGCCACCGAAATAGGCCATCGCAGCAGAAGCCCAGACCATCGCCACCACTCCTTCCGCAATCATGGCTCCATAAAATACCGGACGGGCATATCTCTCATTCTTGAGACATCTGGCCATCAAAGGAGACTGGGTAGAATGGAAACCGGAAATGGCTCCGCATGATATGACGACAAAAAGCATCGGAATCATAATATTGTTCTCCGGATCCGAGTGCCAGTTCTTCAAGGTCGCGGGAGTGATCTCAATCATTTCATGTACTCCCGAAATATCACCGGCAACAAGCATCACGCCCACTCCGACTGCCATGAAAAGGAGAGCCGCTCCCATGAAAGGATATACGGTTCCTATTATCTTATCTATCGGAAGGAGAGTCGCCAGCAGGTAATAAAGGAATATCGCATACAGCCACACCTCTTTGCCGACTCCGGTGAGCGAGGCTATGAGATCGGCAGGTCCGGTAACGAAGGAGACTCCCACGGCAAGAAGGAGAAAGGATACGACTACATTCATGACAGTCCTCATCGAAGAGCCGAGATTTTCACCGATTATATCAGGCATATTGGCACCACCGCTCCTGATGGACATCATTCCGGAAAAGAAATCGTGCGCCGCACCCATGAAGATGCATCCGACCACGATCCATATATATGCAGCCGGTCCGTATGCAGCACCCATTATGGCTCCGAAAACAGGTCCGAGACCTGCAATGTTCAGGAACTGGATCACAAACACCTTCCATGTCGACATAGGTTTATAATCCACACCATCTTCCATGGAATGAGCCGGGACAGGACGCTCGGAATCGACTCCAATGAATCTCTCAAGAAACTTTCCGTAAAGAAAATAGCCGGCAAAAAGGCAGGCAATGCAAATGAAGAATGTTATCATAACCGTAAAATGACGTCAAGCAAATATAACAAGTTTTCAAAGCAAATGCAACGAAAACGGCCTGTATTGCATCTATTATGGCGTTAATAAATATAAAACGATTCATGAGAATATTGACAAGAAAATTCATCTGCATCATTGCAGCGGCTGCTGCACTCGTATCCTGCAAGCAGGATGACACGCTCCAGTACAACAATGTCACTATGGGAAATGTCGTTGACGGCACCTTCACAAGCGACCAGGGAAACATCTTCAATGTAGTGGAAAAGAACTGTTCCGGCAACCTTGAAAGCATGAAGAGAGCCATCATTGCATGTGATGTCCTCAAGAAGGTGGAGGGAACTGACAACATCTATGACATCAGACTCAACAACATGGCTGAAGTCCTTACCAAGAATGCTGTGACCAAGGATTTCGCCGATGCCGACAAGGATCTCGCCGTAGAAGACCCTATCACTTTTGATAACATCTGGATATCAGGAGGTTATCTCAATTTATATGCGATATTTGAGACAAAGACCTTAGGCTCTGTCAAGAAACATCTTGTAAATCTTGTTCTGGATGAGAAGGAGTCTTCTGCAGGCAAGTATGTATTCACCCTCAGACATAACTCATTCGGCGAGTCACTTATGTACGAGTCTACCGGAATTGCACTTGCAGGCAGCTATGTAAGCTTCCCTATCAGCGAGCTGATCAAGGAAAACAGCGCGGAGATAACCATCAAGTGCAAATGGTACAAGAATGCCGGAGACGGATGGTCAAAGGAGACACAGGAAAACAGCTACAACATTTCATATACGAAGGGAGGATTCGAGCATGCTCCGGCTTCGTTCAAAAGCAAGACATCAGATAACCTCAACTAAACTGACTAAAGATCTGACTACAGGCACGCCCGGACAGAAGTGATTCTGACCGGGCGTGTTTCCATATATCCGTACCTGCCTGCTATTGCACAAATGCAACAATCTCCCCTTTGACAACCATGTCACCCTGCCCTGCACATACGGCCACGACTCTGCCATCAACCGCAGGAACCACTTCCTCCATGCCATAATAGGTCTGGACATGACCCATTGCCTTTCCGGCCTCCACCGGCGTTCCGGCCACCGGAGCGGATGATACATCCGCCACATCAAGCTGCCACAGCATCTGCCCCTTTGCAGGAGCCTGAACCGGCACTGCGGAAGGATATCTCGCCGCCATGGCCTCTACATCGAACTTAGGCATCTCGACCACAGGCCTTTCCACAATTATCGGAGCACCGGCCTTCGCCCTTGCGGCCTCAAGGTCCTTGTTGAACCTCTCCTTGGCAACACCGCTCTTATAGTCACGATACTGTCTTTCATGCATCGCAAGCTCGAACAGTTCCTCATCATCCGGGCCGCAGTCCCAACTTTCTTCCTTCATCACAGCGCGGAATCTGTCAAGTTCATTAGGGAAGGCGTCCTGAGGGTTGCCTGTATAGAATTCAAGTCCCTTATCCTTTGCCAGCGCGATTATCTCCGGAGCAAGTTCGCCAGGGAGCTTGCCCATCTTTCCGAGAATCATGTTCCATGTATCCTTGTCAATCGTACTCCAGCGAGGCTGGCCCTTCAGGATGGCCATCAGATTCATCAGAGCCGTATTCTTCACATACTGGCTGAACGGAGTCACAAGAGGCGGATAGCCAAGACGAGGCCAGACATACTCGACTTCCTGGAAAAGCATGACCATCAGCTGGTCAAGGGTAAGTTCAGCCTTGCCCTGAGCCCTTAACGAGGCATTGATTGCACCATGGAAGCCCTTGAGATCGGCCATCATAGAGCCCATCATACCTCCCGGCAGACCGCAGCCCACGAGAAGAGAACTCATATGCGAGTTGTTCGGATCGATCCAATATCCGAGGAATTCATCAATGAACTTCTGAGTAAGAGCACGCACCTCCATGTACGCGTTCATATTCAGGTCCTTGACCTTGAAGCCGTCGGCCTTGAGCATTTCGCGTATCGTTATCACATCAGGATGTACCTTGCCCCATGAGAGCGGCTCCACCGCCACATCAAGATAATCCGCGCCAGCCCTCGCCACCTCAAGCATTGAAGCCGGAGAGAAACCAGGACCGCTATGGCCATGATACTGCACCTTTATATGAGGGTACTTCTTCTTTATACGCCCCGTCAGCTCGGCGAGGAAGGTCGGACGGCCGATTCCAGCCATATCCTTGAGGCATATCTCGTCACAACCGTACTCAACGACATGATCGACCACTCCCATATAATAATCTACCGTATGCACGGGTGAGTTCGTTATGGACAGGGCTACCTGCGAGACCATTCCCGCCTTCTTGGCATATTCAACGCTGAGGCGAAGATTACGATGGTCGTTCAGACCGCAGAACGAACGGGAGATGTCGGTACCCTGAGCCTTCTTGACCTTGTACATAAGCTCACGGACATCTGCAGGTACAGGATTCATACGCAGAGCGTTCAATCCGCGCTCGAGCATATGGGTGCTGATGCCGGCCTTGTGAAACGGAGCCGTCCATTCGCGCACAGCCTTGTTCGGGTTTTCTCCGAACAGCAGATTAACTTGTTCAAACGCACCGCCATTGGTCTCGACACGGTCAAAGCAACCCATGTCTATTATAGCCGGAGCAACTTCCTTCAACTGCGAGACAGTCGGGACATATTTGCCCGATGACTGCCACATATCCCTGTAAACAAGAGAGAACTTTATTTCACGTCCCATAAATTTTCATTTTAGTTCTAGTACTCCACAAATATAATGAAAAAATCATAGCGCCACATTTTGTGCCGTAACACAGGCCGGATTATATGGTAAAATTCCGATATAATCGTTGAAATCCTCATTTTGTGGTGAAAAAAGGCACAACATATTGCACCGCTTGGGGCACATTTCCTGCCCGGAAAAGACAAATTGAAATAAAAAGTCAATAAAAATATTGCAGTTTCGAAAATAATTCGTACATTTGCATTCCTAAAATAACACGGTGCCCATAGTTCAGTTGGTTAGAGCGTCAGATTGTGGTTCTGAATGTCGTGGGTTCGAATCCCACTGGGCACCCAAAAAGGAAGTCTTTCGACTTCCTTTTTTTGTTTTATCCCCTATCGATAATGATGTCGTGAACCCGATCCAGTCCCGGGACTCAACCGGGGTGGGATTTTATGGAATTTGTTTGAAAATGCTGCATTTTCAAACAAATTTCTGAGCCGGAATCAGGCTTGGGAACGATTCTGAGGGCGATTTCTGCAGATAGCCGCATACTTTTTCGTTACACGGATAATTCTCCTGAACTTTGCCTGACAGCTGAGCAAGAGCAGCTGGCATAAAGGGTAAGGACACAAGACAAATGGAAAAGGATGAGAATTAAGGATCTATGTCGGGATGAGATGCCGAGGGAAAAGATGATCGAGAAAGGGGCTTCAGCACTCAGCAATGCAGAGCTGCTGGCCATCCTGCTTCGAACGGGTACAGGAAAGATGAATGTCGTGGAGGTGGCCAGAGCCTTGCTTAGAAGTGCAGGTGGAAAGCTGAACAACATAATGAGCATGCCTGTCGAAACGATGTGCGAGACCGAGGGCATAGGACTGAGCAAGGCAGTAACGGTCGCCGCCGCCTTCGAACTGGGAAGAAGATGTGCCGTCGAACCCATAATAGAGAAAAAGGACAGCATAACGAAGCCGAAGGATGTGTATGAGCTCATGCAGCCATCCATGAAAGGGCTCGACCACGAGGAATGCTGGGGACTTTTCCTGAACAGGGCCAACTATGTCATAAGCAGGGAATGTCTTAGCAAAGGGGGCGTCGATTCGACTGTACTGGACATCAAGACCATCGTGCGCAAGGCTTTGGAAAAGAAGGCGGCTTCAGTGATAATAGTCCACAACCACCCTTCCGGGAACCCGTTTCCGGGAAGCAGCGACATCCGCGAGACAGGAAAGCTGAAGAAGGGGCTTGAAACCTGCGGGATAGACCTGACAGACCATGTGATCATTGCAGAAGACAGCTTCTACAGTTTTGCCGACGAGCAGACTACGGACTGCAGAGGATGAATTGTCTTGCACGGTTGCAAATAAAAGGATATATTTGCGTCAGACATGTTAAAAGTACAGGAAATGAAAGTCATCAACCTCGGACTGAAGAATTCGGTCCTCAACAAGTTCGTGTCAGAAATGCGCGACAAGTCCGTACAGAAGGACAGCCTCAGATTCCGCAGAAACCTCGAGAGACTCGGAGAGATCTTCGCTTATGAGATAAGCCAGACCCTGGAGTATTCGAGCAAGCAGTTCGTGACTCCGTTAGGAATCGCAGACATACCTACTCATGACAACAAGCTTGTAGTGGCGACGATACTGAGAGCGGGACTGCCGCTTCATCAGGGCATACTCAACTTCTTTGATGACGCCCAGAATGCCTTTGTGGCAGCATACAGGAAATATGACAAGGGAGAGGACTTTCATATAAACATTGAGTACGCCAGCACTCCTGACCTGAACGGAAAGACACTCATCCTTGCCGACACCATGCTGGCGACAGGTGCATCGCTTGAAATAGCCTATAAAAGACTCTGCGAAGAAGGCGAACCGGCCCACACCCATCTGGTATGTCCGATTTCAAGTTCATATGCAGTGGAATATCTTCAGAAGCACCTTCCTGCTGAAAAGGTGACATTGTGGGTGGCAGCCATAGACGAGGAGCTTACCAGCCACTCATACATAGTCCCAGGCCTCGGAGATGCCGGAGACCTGGCCTATGGAGTGAAGAAATAATTGATTTACAATTCCTTTCTGAGACGGGCCTTAGGGATGCCGAGCTGATCGCGGTACTTCGCGATGGTTCGGCGTGCCACTTTGTAGCCTTTCATGGTCATCTGCTCCACGAGTTCATCGTCAGTCAGAGGCTTATGCTTGTCCTCCGTATCGACACACTCCTGAAGAGCCTTCTTGAGCTCTCTTGTAGAGACTTCTTCTCCTTCCTGATTCTCAAGACCCTCGGAAAAGAAATACTTAAGCGAGTATATACCGAAATGAGTTTCGATGTATTTGCTGTTCACCACACGCGAGATAGTGGATATGTCAAAGCCTGTCTTTTCCGCTATATCCTTGAGAACCATAGGTTTCAGATGCGTCTCGTCACCATCGACAAAGTATTCCCTCTGGTAGTCCACAATGGCCTGCATAGTGCTTGAAAGCGTGTTGTGACGCTGCTTTATAGCCTCGACGAACCACTTTGCAGAATCCAGTTTCTTCTTCACGAACGCAGCGGCTTCCTTCTTTTCCCTTTCAGAGGTGTTGGCAGCCTCGATCAGGATGTCAGCATACTTCCTGTTGACACGCAGTTCCGGTACGGAAAAGCGAGGCATCGAGAGCTTGAGTTCACCGTCATTGTACTCCAGAAGAAAATCCGGGACAATCTGCTGAGCCTGATCGTTGTAGGAGTCATCAATCTGACCTCCCGGAGAAGGGTTCAGCTTGAGAATCTTGCCGATGGCGGCCTTGAGTTCCTGCTCGGTAAGGTTCATCCTTGTCATTATCTTCTGATAATGCTTGCTGGTGAACTCGTTAAAATGGTTGGAAAGTATCTTCTTTGCATTCTCCACCTCCGGAGTCTTCCTGCAGTTCCTTATCTGAAGCAGCAGACATTCACGAAGATCCCTCGCGCCGACTCCTGCAGGATCGAACTCCTGGATTATCCTGAGCATTTCGAGGACTTCCTCTTCATCCGTCTCCACATTGGCCCTGAAGGAAAGGTCATCCACAATACTGTCGATGCTTCTGCGCAGGTAACCGTCATCGTCAAGACTTCCTATCAGGAACGATGCTACAGCATACTGATGTTCAGTAAGATTGCGATAACCTAACTGCTCCTGAAGACTCTGGGTAAAGCTTTCCTTTACGGAAAAGGTATTGTACTGAGGTCTTTCATCCTTCGAATAGTTGTCGGAACGGAGTCTGTAGCTTGGAATGGAATCATCTTCCTTGTATTCCGACAGAGAGACTTCTCTCGGAGCCTCGTCCTCCTCCTTTTCATTCGGAAGATCCTCGTCAAGAACAGGATTTTCCTCCAGTTCCTTACGTATTCTCTGCTCAAGTTCCTGAACAGGGAGCTCTATAAGCTTAATCGTCTGAATCTGCAGAGGAGAAAGCTTCTGAGTCTGCTTTAATTCTAAACCTTGCTTTAACATGTCGCTGAAAATTACGTCTACTGATTAGCAGCCAAAGGTCTGAGCACCTTGACCGTGTCTGTAACAAAAGCGGCATTCTTGTCCACAACAGGAAAGCTGATATTCTCCTTGACAACGAATGCACTCGGAAATTCATTCTTGATGCGTTCGAGAAGCTCCATAGCCTCTGATTTTGTCCTGAAGTCACCTACTGTAACCTTGAAATAAGGATTGGCATAGCTACGGTAGGCTGAAACGTCATGATACAGAGACTCGAAACGCTTCAACGCTGCCTCCGATTCGTTGCGCGCCGTCTGTCTGTTGTCGAAGAAGATCCTGACCCTGTAACCGGATAAGGTTCTCTGCGCATTGGTGGAGACATGTCCGTCCATAGACTTTCCTATCACTGCAGACTGATGAACATTGACTTCAGAAGAAGTTCCCTTTGCCTTTGACGGCAGAATATCGAATATACTTCTGCCGACGAGCGAAGAATCCGCAACAGCTGCAGGACGATATACTACAGAGTCGACGAGCACATAGCCTTCAGGCACTGTTTCCTGCGCCATAAGAGGCTGGTGGAACATGGCAGAAAGCACGATAATCAGAGAAATGATGATCAGTGAGTCAGTTTTCATTGTCTTACAAGTTCATAAAGTTCCTTAAGAGGCAGATCCTCCAATGCCACCCTTTTTGACGCCCCGCCCTTGAGCGAAACCTTGGCATGCAGATCCACTGTAATTTCCTCGACAGCCTTACCTTTCAGAAGCGACATGACATCGATAAGCGTCACATCCCCATCAAGGGAGAGGACAGCGTTCAGGCGGTATTTTTCAAGCGATCTTGCCTCCAGAATGAACGGATCAACCGCCACCCTACCAAAAACTTTGCCAGAACGGGAAACAATCCCTTCAATTTCCGAAAGACGTACCTGCCCGGCCGGATTGTCGATCTCGACAGCCAGCGTCGCGGACACCGAACGGAAACCGCCCGGAACGATGCTTTCCAACTCCGCTGAAACAGGACGTATCTGCTTGTATTTCGAACATCCGCAAAGGGCCGTCATGGCCACCATAGCCACAAGGACAGCGTATCTTATTCTCTTACCGGTCATTAATGTCATCCAAAAAGTAAAAACTGTCATCTATATCATTGCAAAGATAACTATATTCAGTGAAAAATCCTATCTTTGTACCTGTATGAAACCAGACAGGACAATGAACGATATAAGACCAATCATAGACGAAAGCCGTCCGAAAGTATACATCGAGACTTACGGATGCCAGATGAATGTAAACGACAGCGAAGTCATATTGTCGATACTCCAGGATGCCGGATATGCCCTCACGGAGGACATTACGAAAGCCGATGTGATACTGGCGAACACCTGTTCGATCAGGGACAATGCCGAGCAGAGGATCTGGGGAAGAATAGACCAGTTCAAGATACAGAAGAGAAACAGGGAAGGCGTCATCATAGGCATAGTGGGCTGCATGGCGGAAAGACTGAAGGACAAGCTTCTCGAAGCGGTGGACCTCGTGGCGGGACCGGACTCATACAGAAGCCTGCCTTCACTGCTTGAAGCAGTACGTCCGGGCTCCCCTCAGATCAACGTACTCCTTTCCCACGAAGAGACCTACGCCGACATATCCCCTGTGAGACTGGACAAGAACGGAGTATCCGCCTTCATTTCCATCATGAGAGGCTGCAACAACGTATGCTCATACTGCGTCGTGCCGTATACAAGAGGAGCGGAAAGGAGCAGGGACCCTCACACCATCGTCAGAGAGGCGCAGACCCTGTTCGACAACGGTTACAAGGAAGTGACCCTTCTGGGACAGAACGTCGATTCTTATATATGGAAAGACGGAGAGACAGTAAATTTCGCCAGGCTGCTTGCGATGGTGGCTGAGATCAGTCCGGAACTCCGCGTCAGGTTCTCCACTTCACACCCGAAGGACATCAGCGACGAAGTGATCCACACCATGGCCGCTTATGAGAACATATGCAAGCACATACATCTTCCTGTGCAGTCCGGAAGCAGCGTGATGCTCGAAAAGATGAGAAGAAAATACAACAGGGAGTGGTATCTGGAACGCGTGGAAAAGATACGCAGCGTCATTCCTGACTGCGGACTGACGACAGACGTGATCGCCGGATTCAGCGGAGAGACGGAACAGGACCATAAGGACACGCTGTCGCTCATGGAGCAGGTTGTGTTCGACTCCGCCTTCATGTTCGCATATTCGGAGCGCCCCGGAACTCTTGCTTCAAGAAGATATCCGGACGATATCCCTTATGAACTGAAGACTGAAAGGCTCAATGAGATAATAGCCCTTCAGGGACGCATGAGTCTGAAGAGCAATGAGAAGGAGATAGGCAAAAGGCTGAAGGTCCTTGTCGAAGGCCCGTCAAAGAAGAATCCTGACGAACTGTGCGGAAGAGCCAGCAGCAACAAGATGTGCGTATTTCCTTCATGCGGAGAGAAAGCCGGAGACTACTGTGAAGTCGAAGTCGTTTCAGTAACTTCAGCGACTCTGCTCTGCAAAAGATTATAACCGCATAATGATATGAACAAGTACATTCTGGCCCTTGACCAGGGCACAAGCAGCTCCAGGGCCATCGTCTTCGACCGTAACGGACAGACCATGGCCGTAGCCCAGAAGGAGTTCACCCAGATCTTCCCTAAGCCGGGCTGGGTAGAGCACAACCCGATGGAGATATGGTCATCCCAGGCATCGGTGATAGCCGAAGCCATCACATCCATAGACATCAACGGTCTTGACATCGCAGCGATCGGCATAACCAACCAGAGGGAAACCACCATCGTCTGGGATGCAGAGACCGGTGACCCTGTGTATAATGCCATAGTATGGCAGGACAGAAGGACATCGGAATACTGCGACAGCCTGAAGGCTGAAGGACGCACCGAAATGATCCGCAGCAAGACAGGTCTCATCATCGATGCATATTTCAGTGCGACGAAGATCAGATGGATACTTGAGAATGTGCCGGGGGCAAAGGAAAGGGCAGAGCAGGGAAAGCTGCGCTTCGGTACAGTAGACACATGGCTCATATGGATGCTCACAAGAGGAGAGGTGCATGTGACCGACGTCAGCAACGCTTCAAGGACAATGGTCTACAACATTCACGACCTCTGCTGGGACAAGGAGCTCCTCGACCTGTTCGGGATTCCTGAATCCATGATGCCTCAGGTCAGGTCGTCAAGCGAAGTGTACGGACATACCAAGACCACCCTGTTCGCCCATGAAGTTCCGATTTCAGGCATAGCAGGCGACCAGCAGGCTGCCCTTTTCGGCCAGATGTGCACGGAACCGGGATCGGTCAAGAACACATACGGAACAGGCTGCTTCCTTCTCATGAACAGCGGTGAAAAGCCGATCATGTCATCGAACAACCTGCTGACCACCATAGCGTGGAAGATCGGAGACAAGGTGAACTATGCTTTGGAAGGCAGCATCTTTGTGGCAGGAAGCGTGGTCCAGTGGCTCCGCGACGGGCTCGGAATCATACGTTCGTCATCCGAGGTGGAGGAACTTGCGGCAAGCGTCCCAGACAACGGTGGTGTATACTTCGTACCTGCCCTTACAGGACTCGGAGCCCCATACTGGGACCAGTATGCAAAGGGATGTCTTTACGGAATCAGCAGAGGAACTACTGCAGCCCATATAGCCAGAGCGGCCCTTGAAGGCATCGCCTTCCAGACTATGGACATAGTAAACGCGATGCAGAAGGACGCAGGAGTGGAACTCGGCGAGCTCAAGGTAGACGGAGGCGCATCAAGGAACAACCTGCTGATGCAGTTCCAGGCCGACATACTCGGCACTTCCGTGATCAGGCCGAAGGTGACCGAAACCACAGCCCTCGGTGCAGCCTACCTCGCAGGACTCGCAGTAGGCTATTGGGACAGCATCGACCACATCAAGAGCCAGTGGGCGGTAGACGCATCATTCGAGCCTTCGGCAGCGGAAGACACCGTCAGCGAGCTCAAGGCGGGATGGGCCGATGCGGTCGAAAGGACACTCAGCGGAAAATAACCATTAAAAGAAAGATACTATGGAAATGTTCATGAAATACATATTCGAGTTCCTCGGCACGATGGTGCTGATCCTTCTCGGAGACGGCGTATGCGCTGCGACAAGCCTCGACAGGAGCAAGGCCAAAGGTGCAGGATGGATTGTCATCACAATGGGATGGGGCTTTGCCGTAATGACAGGAGTATTCATCGCCGGATCCGTATCCGGAGCCCATCTGAACCCTGCAGTAAGCATCGGATGCGCCCTTGCCGGATCCATGGAATGGAGCGCGGTTCCCGGCTATGTCATAGCCCAGATGCTTGGAGGTTTTGTCGGAGCCGTCCTCGTATGGCTGTTCTACAAAGACCATTATGACCTCACCGAAAGCGGAGACACCAAGCTCGGAACCTTCTGCACCATGCCGGCGATCGAAGGTCACAAGGGACGTAATTTCTTCTGCGAGACCGTTGCCACATGGCTTCTCGTCTTCGTGATCCTTGTCTTCGGAGTTGACGCAAACGTGCCTACCCTTGATGCGGAAGGAGTACATCTGCATATCGGAATGGGAGAGCTCGGAGCAATACCTGTAACTTACCTGATCATGGCTATAGGCATGTCTCTCGGAGGAACGACAGGCTATGCACTCAACCCTGCACGAGACCTTTCACCTCGTCTGGCCCATGCCCTGCTCCCTATCAAAGGCAAGAGAGACAGCGGCTGGAGCTACAGCTGGGTTCCGGTTGCGGGACCGGTTGCAGGAGGTGCGCTTGCGGCCCTGACTTACATGCTTCTGTACTGATGAATCATGCTGCAGGCATTATCCATAATAGGCAGTATCATATTCCTGTTGCTTCTGACAGGTGCGATACTCGTCATCCTTAACGACAATCAGGATTCAGGCAGAAAGATAGCCTGGATCCTGATTATAGGTATATTGCCTGTCATCGGTCTGCTTCTCTATCTGGTCTTCGGGCTCAACTTCAGGAAACCCGGCTTCTTCAAGATAAGGAACAGGAAATTTCTGGAAGTGTTCGAAGAGAGGGCTGGAGAACAGACAAAGAACCTGCTGTTCGGCTCACAGCATGAGGATGCGATAAGACCAAAATACAGAAGCCTGAGCAGACTGCTCAGCAGGGACAGCGGCCTGACTGTGTCCGACGACAATGAAATCGAGATAATCACATCCGGAGGGAGGAAGCTTGAAGCACTTGTAAATGACATACTTTCCGCCAAGCATCACATCCATTTCGAATATTTCTATTTCCTCAAGGATGACGGAAGTCGGAAGATCAAGAACCTTCTGATGAAGAAAGCAAGGGAAGGAGTCAAGGTAAGGTTCATTCATGAGAACATAGCCAACATCACCATCTGGCCCGGCTATTACAACGAGATGAAGGAAGCCGGAGTAGAGATCGTGCGTTTCACGAACCCGGACACTTTCCTTCTTTCTAAGTTCAACTACCGCGACCACAGGAAGATAGTGGTCATCGACGGCAAGATCGGATACACCGGAGGAATGAACATCGGTGACGACTATTTCTTCCGCTGGCGTGACACCCACATGCGCATGACCGGAAATGCAGTGACCTCGCTTCAGTACTGCTTCCTGAATTCATGGATCACTTCCGGCGGCAGGATAGACAATGACTTCGACGAATTCTTCCCTCAGAACAGAGTCACACATGACGACAAGCTTGTCCAGATAATTCCAGACCAGCCTGACCGCGAATGGCCTATGCTGCACATGGGTGCCGTATGGGCGGCCCAGCATGCCGAGCAGTACCTATATATCCAGACCCCGTATTTCGTCCCTCCCGAGCCTCTGCTGCTGGCTCTTAAGTCCGCGGCGCTCAAGGGCTGCGATGTCAGGGTCATGGTTCCGGCCAAGGCAGACCTGTTCTTCATGGATCCCGCAAACAAGTCATATTACAGCGAATGCCTCGAAGCCGGCATAAGGATATTTGAGAGAGGCGGAAGATTCATCCACGCCAAGACATCGGTATCAGACGACTATCTCTCCATCATCGGATCCGCCAACATGGATTACCGGAGCATGGAACTCAGCCATGAGATAAATGCATACATCTATAATTCGGACATCGCTACGGAAAACCGGGAAATATTCCTTCAGGACCTCAAGGCCTGCAGAGAAATAAGGCTTGAAGAATGGAAGAAAAGGCCTTGGTACAGAAAGGCCCTGGAAACGATTGTGCGCCTGTTTGCTCCGCTGCTCTGACATACGGCAGAAAGCACCATAAAAAAAATAAAAAAAACTAATCGCGTATAAAGTGATTTATACTATATTTGCGCGGAAATTTTCAAATAACAGATAAGTATATGAAACAGGACATGATCGTCATCCTTGACCTTGGAAGCCACGAGAACACAGTGGTAGCCAGGGCAATCCGCGCATTGGGTGTATACAGCGAGATCTACCCACATGACATTACCGCACAGGAGCTCAAGGCTCTTCCTAACGTAAAGGGAATCATCATCAACGGTGGCCCTAACAATGTCATCGACGGCGTTGCCATCGATGTTCTTCCAGAAATCTACGAAGCAGGTTTCCCTGTAATGTCAGCCGGTCACGACAAAGCTCTTTGCGAGGTGAAGCTCCCTCAGTTCGGCAATGACGAGGAAGCTGTAAAGGAAGCGGTCAGAAGTTTCGTTTTCGACACATGCAAGGCAGAGGCAAACTGGAACATGAAGAACTTCGTAGCTGACCAGATCGAGCTTGTACGCAGGCAGGTCGGCGACAGAAAGGTTCTCCTCGCCCTTTCAGGCGGTGTCGACAGCTCTGTTGTGGCTGCCCTTCTTCTCAAGGCTATCGGTGACAACCTCGTATGCGTACATGTAAACCACGGTCTCATGCGCAAGGGCGAGTCTGAGAATGTAGTGGAGGTATTCAGGAACCAGCTCAGCGCAAACCTCATCTACGTAGATGCAACCGACCGTTTCCTCGGTCTTCTTGAAGGCGTGGCAGATCCTGAGCAGAAGAGAAAGATCATCGGCGGAGAGTTCATCCGTGTATTCGAAGAGGAGGCACGCAAGCTCGACGGCATCGATTTCCTCGGTCAGGGTACAATCTATCCGGACATCGTGGAGAGCGGTACAAAGACTGCAAAGATGGTGAAGTCACACCACAACGTAGGCGGTCTTCCTGAGGATCTTCAGTTCGAACTCGTTGAGCCTCTCAAGCAGCTCTTCAAGGACGAGGTACGCGCCTGCGGTGTAGAGCTCGGTCTTCCATACGAGATGGTATATCGTCAGCCGTTCCCGGGTCCGGGCCTCGGAGTACGTTGCCTCGGAGCTATCACACGTGACCGTCTCCACTCTCTCCGCGAGGCTGATGCAATCCTCCGCGAGGAATTTGCAGCTGCAGGTCTCGACAAGAAGGTTTGGCAGTACTTCACTGTCGTTCCGGACTTCAAGTCAGTAGGCGTACGCAACAATGCACGTTCATATGACTGGCCGGTAATCATCCGCGCCGTGAACACAATCGATGCGATGACAGCCTCTATCGAGCAGATCGACTGGCCGATCCTCCTCAAGATCACCGACCGTATCCTTGCAGAAGTTCCTAACGTGAACCGCGTCTGCTACGATCTCTCACCAAAGCCGTCTGCAACTATCGAGTGGGAGTAAAGATCCCGCTTCACGAAATAAATCAGGCCGGTTCAGAACTTTCTGAGCCGGCCTGATTACGAAAAAAGCCTGCACGAAGCAGGCTGAGGTTGAGATACCAGGATTCGAACCTGGACAGAGGGAACCAAAATCCCTAGTGCTACCATTACACCATACCTCAATTCCGCGTGCAAAGATAGGATTAATTTTCGGGATTTTTGTTAAATTTGTACGATTTATGTCAAAACCGGACTTAATTAAAATATAATGCTATGAAAGATTTCATCAAGATGACCCTTGCGACTATTGCCGGACTTTTCCTGTTCGGTTTCGTCGCCTTGTTCCTCATGTTCGCCGTTATCGGCGCCTTGGCTTCAGCAGGTGATTCACAGCCTGTAATGCCTCGCGAGGGGATACTTACAATAGATATGTCAACAATGGTTCTCGCCGAACAGACAACAGAGTCTGATCCGCTTGAGAAGCTCAGTTCAGGAGGTCAGACACTTACCCCGGTAGGTATAAGAAGCGCCATCAACGCAATAAATGCTGCAGCTACCGACCCTGCCGTGAAGTTCATATACATGAAGCCTGACGGAATGAGCGGCCAGTTCGCACACAGCGAAGAATTCAGAAAGGCTCTGAAGAGATTCCGCGAGACAAGCGGCAAGGCCATCGTAGCCTACACCGAGAGCCCAAGCAACGGAAGCTACTATCTGGCCTCTGTTGCAGACAAGATATACATGACACCGCATGACGGAGCCATCAACACCTTCAGCGGCATTTCGTCCCAGCTCATCTTCCTCAAGGACATCCTTGACAAGCTCGGAGTCAACATGCAGCTCATCCGCCACGGAAAATACAAGTCTGCCGGCGAGATGTACATAAGAAGTTCTGCAAGCAAGGAGAATCTGGAGCAGAACGAGGCCATGGTGGATTCCATCTGGGAGAACCTTGCAGGAGAGATCGCCGCATCACGCGGAATTTCTGTCGAGGACCTCAACGCCATGCTTGACAATCTCGAGCTGAACTTCCCTGAAGACTTCCTCAACAAGGGTCTTGTGGATGAACTCCTTACCCGCGAACAACTCAGAAGCCAGCTTGCTGACCTCTATGTGACAGACAGATACGAGAACATCCAGAGCATTTCGCTTCAGGACTATGCCAAGCTGAAGAATACAGTGAACTACAAGGCAAAGAACAAGGTGGCTGTAATCTATGCGGAAGGCAATATCGTGGACGGAAACGAGAAGCAGCAGGTTGCCGGAGACAGGTTCGCAAAGATAATTGCGGATGTCCGCAAGGATT
This sequence comes from Bacteroidales bacterium, assembly GCA_017626355.1. Classification (GTDB taxonomy): domain Bacteria; phylum Bacteroidota; class Bacteroidia; order Bacteroidales; family UBA932; genus Cryptobacteroides. The sequence continues at coordinate 72,021 of JAGAIY010000006.1, read as the reverse complement.
CAACCGTCAAGGCTGTGGTTCTCCGAGTCAATTCTCCGGGAGGAAGCGTACTTGCATCCGAGAAGATCAAGGCAGAGCTTGACCTCCTCAGAGCCGACAGACCTGTGATAGCATCCTATGGTTCGTATGCAGCATCCGGCGGATACTGGATTTCAGCGAATTCGGATTACATTTTTTCAAATGCGACCACGCTCACCGGCTCCATCGGCGTATTCAGCATGATTCCTGACCTGAGCAAGACAGTGAACGAAAAGCTTCACGTACATATAACACCGGTCAACTCGAACAGGCATGCGGACATGATGAGCGGCATGAGGGCCCTTGATCCTCAGGAGACAGCCTACATGCAGGCATCGGTGGAGAAGATATACGGCAAGTTCACCGAGCTCGTGGCTGAAGGCAGGGACATGACCGTGGAAGCTGTGGATGAAATAGCACAGGGACGCGTATGGACAGGTGCCGAGGCCCTCGGAATCGGTCTCGTCGACCAGATCGGAACGATCGAAGATGCCGTGAATTACGCAACCATGATGATTGACGGCGTAGCAGGCCCTCAGGACGTGCAGATCGTAGAGTTCCCTAAGCCTATGACTACACTTGACCTGCTGCTTGAGGAATTCGGCGGTTCAAAGGAAGCCCTTTTCAAAGGCACCGCTCTTGAAGATGTGGAGGAGGCTTTCAGAAGCTGCGCCGACGCTGAAGCAGGCAAGGCATATGCAAGGATCCCTTACGAGATAATACTGAAGTAATGTACAGATTTGAAATATGCGCCAATTCAGTCGACAGCTGCATCGCTGCACAGGAAGGTGGCGCGGACAGAGTGGAGTTGTGCGCCGGAATACCCGAAGGCGGCACAACTCCTTCTTATGGTATGATACGCATCGCCCGAGAGAGCATTGAAATAGGGCTCAATGTCATAATAAGACCAAGAGGAGGCGATTTCCTGTATTCTGAGAACGAACTGAGCCAGATGAGACATGACATAATGACCGCAAAGGAGCTCGGTGCCGACGGTCTCGTGTTCGGTTGTCTCACCCCCGAAGGCAAGGTCGACATGCCTGCCATGTCCATGCTGATGGAGGCCGCAGGAGATACGCCGGTGACATTCCACCGTGCCTTTGACCACACAGCCGACCCGTTCAAAGCCATGGAGGACATCATAAGACTTGGATGCGTACGTATCCTTACCTCGGGATGCAGGCCCACGGCCTATGAAGGAGTGCGGAATATAGCGGAACTGGTCCGGAAGGCTTCAGACAGGATAATAATAATGCCCGGATGCGGAATCAGGGAGAACAACATCAGAGACATTGCTGAGATCACAGGAGCCAGAGAGTTCCACTTTTCTGCAAGGGAAACTGCAAGAAGCGGCATGAAATTCCGCAATCCTCTTGTAGTCATGGGTACGGAAGAAGACCCTTACGAAACGGCAGTCACTACCGCCCGAAGGGTCGCTGCAACTATTGCAAGGCTGGGCTAAAGGGCCTTGGAAGTCTTTACAAGCCGTTCTCCAAGGCCGATGCTGTAACCTTGCGAGAAGAACACTACCCTGTTGAATGTATCTGCGACAAGAATCAGAGGCAGGGCTCCGTCGCCCTCGAGCTTCATTTCGCGTGCAATGCTCTTCCTCATGACTCCGTCCTTGTCGATACCATATCTGACAGTAGACGGAAGGCTGAAATGTTCGCCACGGAACTTTCTGCAGTCTTCCTCAGTAGCGAAGATGACCAGAAGAGGTCTCCCCCACTCCTCAAGCTGCGAAGCCACCGCAGAAATATCCATGAAGGCATGATTGACGGGCTCCGTCCCATAGTCCACAAGAGCTACGGCAAAATATCCTCGTCCGGTCACCGACAGCACCGAAGCCTCCGATGCGGAAGCTACAGCATCATCAGAAGGGACACCGTCCAATGACATATACTTCATCTCGGAGTCAAAACTTCCGATAACGCGAAGCTGGTCTTCGGAGTTCCTCATGACAAGTTCCACACAGGCTGTCTCGCCCTTCTCTATCGTAAAGAACTGAACATCAGCAAGTACATTGCCTCCGGACATTCTCGTTCCGCTCACGAGCATGTAGTAACCGCAGTCCATCTCCTTAGGTTTCCTGAAGAGAGATGCCCAGGTACCGTTGAAATTCTGCAAGCGGAAACCTCCGTCCACATACTTTGACAAGGTGAAATGGGTCTTGTACTTAGGGTCGTCCAGAAGCGGTATCTCTTCGTACATGAGCTGCAGGCGTCCCTGAGGAGCGATAACCTGCTCCTGCGCATCGAAATCCACGTCATAGACCTTGCTGTCTTCCGGATTCATGTACTTAACGACCCTTGTGACCGGATCCATCCAGGCCGGAACCCCAAAACTGCGGCACACGGCAACAAAGAAGATCTCCCGTGAGCCCCTGTCCGCCAGCCTTGTCTCCCATACTCTGCGGGGATCAAGCTGAACATACATCAGGCTCATCTCATCATGAAGAGTCAGGTTGTCCCTGCACCATGCCACAAACAGGGCAGGATCCTTTTGCAGGGACGCCACGAGGCTTTCAGGGATATTCTGCTGGAAATAAGCCCTGTACGGAGCAAGCAGTTCCGTATCCACCCTAGGGCAAAGCACATGACCCACAGAAGATTCACCGTCAGGTGTATTGTAAAGGTGGTCGTCAAGGACATATTTCGGCGTATCCCTGAGATCCTTTTCCGTCAATGACTCCAGCATATTCAAGGCTGAAGACAAGCGATCCTTCTGCGCGGCTTCCTCGATGAATGAAACAATCTCACCATGATTTCCTCTTGAAGCCACCAGAATCCTTGCCATACGCCCGTCCTGATCAGGACATGAACGGTCGAATGAACCCGCCAGCTTCAACGCCTCCTCATTGTCAAGGAATGTGGCTACATATGCATTTCTGAGAGAATCCTCATACTCCATACGACGGGTGTTTTCGGCCCTCTGCTCATCCGTAACCTTCGGAAGCCGGGCGTTTTCCACAGGAGGCACGACCTCCATAGCCATATGAGGGATATCCGAGCCCTCCTCATGTTCCAGGGCGATGGACACCACCTTGTCCCTTCCATAAGTGACCTTGGCAAAACCGAAGCGACCGTCCTTTGACGCATATATCATCATATCTCCGAGTCCGGCAGTAAGCGAGGTCTTTCCCTCCGCATCCGTCAGTTTGAATGCGACACTGTTGAATTCCGAATAATTATATATCTTGAAATCCACCTTCGCCCCTTCCACATGCCTTCCATCCCTATCGGTAACCGTCACCCCGACAGATGCCGACTGTGGGGCATAATGTTCTATGACATTGATTTCCGTATAGTTCGGAGTCTCAAGCACGACTTCCTCGGGACCGTCATATCTTCCGAACACCTTGGTATGCATAAGCATTCCCCTGCTGGCAGGAGCATTGAACCAGCCGAGATCCAGCACAGGCTCAGGCTCGCAGGCTCCGAGAAAATACCAGCGTCCGTCCACCCAGGCCTCGACCCAGGCGTGGTTGCTGTCCGTATGGGCCCAACGGGGCGTATAGACCTGACGCGCAGGTATGCCTACCGAGCGAAGAGCGGAAACAAGAAGGGTGGATTCCTCGCCGCAGCGGCCGTACGCTGTCTTCACCGTTGCAAGCGGCGAACTGGTACGACGGTCAGACGGCATATACACAGCCTTTTCATGGCACCAATGATTCACCTCCAGAACGGCATCATACATGGAAAGATGCCTGACACGAGGGGCGAGTTCACGGTAAAACACTGTGCGCGCCGAGTCAAGGCTCTCATTGTTGACCCTTACCGGCAGGACGAAATGCCGCAGTTCACGCTCCGGGATGCTTCTTCCCCAAGGCATCTGGCCGACAGCCTCCTCAGTAAGCCTGTAATGCTCCAGATAATATTCCGGAGGCATGTTGACAATGTCTCCCAGAGGCATATAGGCATACAGGAATTCCATCGCCTGCCTTTCGTCCGCAGAGAGTTCCATCCTGTCCAGACAGATACCGGCAGCCTGAAGCACCTGACTGCGGGAAGAAAGGTCCTTGCGGACCTCCTCCATATATTCCTTATCATGAATGAAGGCCGGCGTACATCCGGCGAGAATCATTGCCATGCAGAGCAAGGCTTCAGCAATTCTTTTCATATCTTTATCTTCTGCTTATCCTTATAACATATCGGGTCCGGGAATCGACCTTGTATTCAGTGTCCATTCTGACCCAGAGAAGAGCCGCTGCACGCCGGTCATCATGTGTGCCGGCCAGAACTATAGCAGACCTTTTGGCAGCGCCGTCATATTTCATGTCGGAAAAAATATCACTTATCTTCCGTTTCCCACGCATACCGAGAGGCACTATCCAGTCCCCTTGCTTCCATGTCCTGAAAGTCAGAGGGAAATTCAGCTTGGACGCATCGAAGATCTGAACGCCATCCGGCTGAACAGGAGACATATCCGCCGTCCATGGACAGACCTCGACAGCAAAGGTTACATCATTGAAACGGTACAGGCCGGCTTCCTCCACCACCAGTTCCTCCTCGGCATGAAAGCCTTCCGACAGAGGGCTCACAACCAGTACGTCCCTTTCCGTCCGCACCTCATGCGTTTCTGAAACGAAACGTTTCCCCGACATGGTCCTGTCCGATTCCAACAGATTTTCCAAAGAAGAAAGAACGGAAGAATTGAACCCGTACGGTTCAAGAATATGATAGAGGAGATAACGCCATTGCCTGTAGGAAAGAAGGCGGGAAACGGATATCCTCAACCCTCCGCACCCGTCGGAACCGGTGACTACAGTCTCAGCGGCAGTTCTGCACCAGTCGTCAACGATGTCGGAAGCATCCGAAAGATAGGTCATCTCCCTGTTAAGCGTGGCGACAAATGATGGATTGAGCTTCTCCAGAACAGGAAAGACTTCATGACGTATACGGTTGCGCCTGTACTCCACCGAAGAATTGGAACTGTCGTTCCTGTATGGGATCCTACGGGTAAGGACGAAGCCTTCTATCTGCTTTCTTGAAAACTCGAGCATAGGGCGGATCAGCTTCGCCGGAACATGTCCTTCAGTACAAGGAAGATCCGAAACCGGACTCATGCCGGTCAGGCCCTTAAGCCCTGTACCTCTTACCATATTCAGCATCAGGGTCTCGGCATTATCGTCCGCATGATGGGCCACAGCCACATATCTGTATCCATGCTCAAGACACAGCCTGGCAAACCATGAGTAGCGAAGTTCGCGTGCTGCCATCTCGATGCTCATATTGTGCCTGGCGGCGTAAGAGACCGTATCAAAGGAGTTCACATGCAGCCGGAGGTTCCATTGTCCGGCCCAGTCTCTGACAAGCGCTTCATCACCGTCGCTTTCCTCTCCTCTCAGATTGAAGTTGCAGTGTGCGACGGCCACATCCACGCAACCGCATGTACTTACAAAAAGTTCCGCCAGACACATGGAGTCCATACCTCCGCTTACGGCTACGAGAAAAGTCGGGCCTTCGGGACCGGCACCACCTGAAAGGGTTGAAGGGGCTGACCAACTATCTTCATTGATCAGCCCCTTCAATTCTTCAATCTTATATTTGAATCGCTTCTGTATCATTATTTTGCGATTGTCCAGGTAAATCCGAACGCTATCGATTCCTTGAACTGCACCCTGGCCCTTCCGTTAGGATATTCATCAAGGTCCTTTTCGTTCTTGATCATCACATTCTCATCATATATGAGGTTGGTCACGACTGTGAGCGAGAAATACTTGGCAAGCTTCCAGTCAAAGCGGTTATCCCAGTTCACACGCATATTCAACGGATCATCGAGGTAGTTCGAGAAGAGAACCAACTGCGAGGTGTAACCGAAATTGTTGTTTATGTTGACCGCAAGGTTGACCTTCAGCTGGGCACCGAACTCGAACTTGGACCCTTTGTAATAGCTTCCGATCAGATCGGCGTTTCCGGAAGCCATATCCTCATCGTACCTTGTCTTTTCCGATTCATTGAGATCTCCAAGATCCTGGTACTTCTTTCTCAACGGCATACCATAGTTCTTTCTTAAAGACTGGTCTCTTACAATGACGAAACCTCCGGTGAGAGGGGCGAAGTTTGCGGAAATCCATTTAGCTGGTTTCCAGTCGATACCGAGCGCGAGGTTCGTATAGGCCGGAGCAAGGAAACCGGAAGCAAGTGACTTGGCGGCCAGCCAGTCCTCCCTCACAGGATCATAGCCTTCCTCGAAAGGATCTCCGTTGGCCTTCTGGCTTGGAGTCGGATAGTTCCAGGTATTCGAGAACTGTGAACGGAAGTTGTAGTTGGCCGACATGTAAAGCGACTTGAAGGCCTGATAGCCCCAGCTGCTTTCAAAATATATACGGTCGGTGTTCTTCTGAAGAATAGGCTTCGACGACGCATAGATGAAACCGTAATCTAGCTGAAGGCGGTTGTTCCAGAATATCGCATCCTTCTTGTAGTTGCCGTGAGCATCCACATAGCCTGCAAGCGACACGGTATTGTCACCTCCGGCCGCCCAGTTCGTAAGTCCGGTCTGTCCGAAGTTTATCTGTGTCTTGAGCGACTTGGTCCAATATTTAGGTTTTTCCACTTTCTGCTCGGCCTTCGGAGCTTCGGTCAAGGCCTTGGCCGCCTCTGCAGCCGCCTTCTGCGCATCTGTCTGCGCGAATGACGGCAAGCCAAGAAGCAGGACTGTCAATATAGTCAAGAATCTTTTCATCTGTAAAATCAATAAGATATTGCAAAAAGCACCCTCTGGTGAGAAGGCTTGCCCGAATAGATGCATGTACCTTCCTCTACACATACAGCGCTGTCCACAGGGATGCAGCGGATTGTAGCCTTGGTCTCTTCCTTGATCTTCTCCTCTGTCTCAGGAGTTCCGTCCCAGTGGCAGAGAAGGAAGCCGCCCTTGGTGATATCTTCCTTGAACTCTTCCCATGTATCCACCTTGCGGATGCTGTCGTCACGGAACTTGAGGGCCTTTGCGTAGATATTGTCCTGTATGTCTGCGAGAAGGTTTTCGATAACCTCTGCAATGCCGTCCTGAGCATAAGATGCCTTCTCGCATGTATCACGGCGAGCGAGCTCCACGGTACCGTTCTCGAGGTCACGTCCTCCCATTGCCAGACGAACCGGCACACCCTTGAGCTCCCACTCGGCGAACTTGAATCCAGGGCGGAGAGTGTCACGGCTGTCGATCTTCACGCTTATGCCCTTGGCCTCCAGTTCCTTCTTGAAGCCATACATCTTGTCAAGGATGCCGTTGTTCACAGCTTCGTCCTTTCCTGTGATAGGAACCATCACAACCTGTATAGGAGCGAGCTTCGGAGGCAGGACAAGACCGTTGTCATCGCCATGAGCCATGATAAGCGCACCCATGAGACGGGTCGAGACACCCCATGATGTAGCCCATACATATTCCTGCTTGCCTTCCTTGTTTGTGAACTGCACGTCAAAAGCCTTGGCGAAGTTCTGGCCGAGGAAGTGCGAAGTTCCTGCCTGAAGCGCCTTTCCGTCCTGCATGAGGGCCTCGATGGTCATTGTGTCGAGAGCTCCGGCGAAACGCTCGTTAGGGCTCTTGTGGCCGACCACCACCGGAACAGCCATATAGTTACGGGCGAAGTCCGCATAGACATTCACCATCTTGTTTGTCTCCTCTATTGCCTCCTGCTGAGTTGCATGAGCTGTATGTCCCTCCTGCCAGAGGAACTCGGCGGTACGGAGGAAAAGACGGGTACGCATCTCCCAACGCACCACATTCGCCCACTGGTTGCAGAGGATAGGAAGGTCTCTCCATGAAGTGACCCAGTTCTTGTAGGTATTCCAGATAATGGTCTCTGAAGTAGGTCTGACGATGAGTTCCTCCTCAAGTCTTGCCGCAGGATCCACAACCACTCCCGGACCGTCCGGATTGGCCATGAGCCTGTGATGTGTCACCACAGCGCATTCCTTTGCGAATCCCTCCACATGCTCGGCCTCACGGCTGAGGAATGACTTAGGTATGAAGAGAGGGAAATATGCATTCTGATGACCTGTTTCCTTGAACATCCTGTCAAGCTCGTCCTGCATCTTTTCCCAGATAGCGTATCCGTAAGGTTTGATGACCATACATCCTCTGACCGCAGAACGCTCTGCGAGATCTGCCTTTACCACGAGATTGTCATACCACTGCGAATAGTTGTCTGACCTCTTTGTTACTTCTTTTGCCATTGTATTTTTGCTTTTTATTGATTTTATCCCTATACTTGTATTTGAATGCGCAACTCTGCAAAGCCGTTTTTCAACGGTACAGTTCTTGCTAGACAAAACAGGTTGCGAAGATACGAAATATTATTATAATAAGAGAAGAATAAATGAAAAAGAGTTTACTACTTGCGATGGCAGCCTCGCTTCTGCTCTGCGCCTGCGGTACGACGGCCGGTCTCGGACACTCCTCGGATGGCCAGAAATACCCGGACGGAATCTACGGAAACACCCCGTCATTCAGGTCCAGGACAGAGACTGCGGTCGCGCATGAGGAATCCGATGCTCTCATCGAAAAGACAAAGGGATCGACAATATACCTGTTCGGAGACAAGAAGGATACAGTCTTCATTCCAAAGGAAATGGCGGCCACCATATCCTTCGACAACACCCTCGGCACGACAGTCACCATCGCTGAGAACGACTGGAGATACGACAGTCCGTGGAGCTGGGGCATAGGCTACAATTCATGGTACTGGAACTCATGGGCCTACAGTCCATGGCATTACGGCTGGCACAGCCCTTGGCGCTACAGCTGGCATAATCCATGGCATTACAGCTGGTACGATCCATGGTACTACGGAGGATGGTACGACCCATGGTATTACGGCGGATGGTATGATCCGTGGTATTACGGATATGCAGGATGGTACGGAGGTTTCTACGGACCGCATTACTGCGGATGGTACGGCGGCTGGGATCCTTTCTGGCCGGGATATCATCCGGGACACCACCCGGGACATCATCCTCACCATGTCGACACATGGAAAGGCCCGAGACATCAGACCGGATCAGACAGAGTGTTCGCAAGCAGGACAACCAGCAGAGGAGGCCTTGGAACTTCATCAGCATCACGCCGAAGCCTGACTCCGCCTGACAGCAGGACCCTGTCAAAGAGCGCTACAGCATCTTCCGGCAGGGCTGTCAAGACAGCCGGAACAAACAGAAGCACGGCTGCACCTGCCCCTGGAAAGACCGGCGTACGCACCTCACCTGTAAGGACATCGCCTTCTGTCAGGAACAACGCCTCATCTTCGCAGAACAGCACTGCGGCAACTTCCGCTACAGCAAAGCAGGTGACAAGAAGCAGCAATTACCGCAGGCCTGCCGGATCGACTTCGGCAAGCTCCGGAGCATCATATGGAAGCAGCTCGCCGGCATCCTCAAGAAGTAGCGTAAGCTCTTCAGGATCATCCGGATACAACAGAAGCAACCAGTCATACAGCAGAAGCGGTTCTTCACAGACCACCAGAAGTTCAGGCTTCTCAACAGGTTCTGCAGGAAGGAGCTCAGGAAGCTTCGGCGGTGGCGGCGCAAGCAGAAGTTCCGGCGGTTACAGCGGAGGCGCATCACGAAGCGGCGGAGGCTCCGGAGCAAGAAGGTAAGTAAAACGAATCAATCATATAGAAACATGAGAAAGACGGCAATTTCAATATTACTGATGATATCTGCAGCTGCGGCATACGGTCAGACTGCATATGACGCCTTGACATTCAGCGAGAACAACTACGAGGGATCGGCAAGGACAGTGGCGATGGGCAATGCATTCACTGCCCTGGGAGGCGACATCGGTGCTGTCAGCATCAATCCTGCGGGAAGTGCTGTCGCCGGTTATTCGCAGTTTGCAATAACTCCGGCCCTGACCTTCTCGACAGTTACGTCTCAAGGCGTGTCTCCATACGACAACGGTGACCTTCCATATTTCCAGAAACAGATGAAGAGCAGCATCACGAGATTCGCGATGCCTGAAGTCGGCCTCACCTTCAACTGGAAGACAGGCAGAAAAAGCGGACTCAAGAGCCTGACGTTCGGCTTTATCCTTTCAAAGACTGCCGGATGGGACGAGGATGTCTATGCTGCAGGACAGAACAGCACGACTTCATTCATGGGACAGATGGCGGCAGAGGCTACCGAGATGGGATATACCGGCAGAGAACTTGGCGCATCGGATGCTTTCGACTACATGCCATGGAAGGCCGTAGCAGGCTATCAGAGCGGCATGATCTCCACTTTCGGCGGCTATGACGACCAGTTTGTCGGAGCAAGTGAGCTCATATTCAACAATCCTGAGACCGGCTACGACGAAATAGCTCTTGGCGGCACACTTGACCAGTCTTACGGAAGAAGGGTCACAGGCAGCAAATATGATTACATCTTCAACGTAGGTGCCAACGTCTCAGACTTCCTTTACCTCGGAGTGAACCTCGGCATCAACGCCCTCGAATACGGATACAGCGAATATTTCAAGGAAGCGGCAGTCGATCCGTCTGACTTCGGCATCGGCTTCGATGACGGTTCTACAGTATACTTCGACCAGATGCGCTACAACTACGGCTACAACGCATCAGGTACAGGCTTCTTCGCAAAATTAGGCTTCATCCTCACTCCTATGGCCGGCCTCAGGATAGGAGGAGCCATACAGACACCTACAGTAACGACAATCAACGAGACCTGGGACCTGTCAGCATCGACAATATTCTCCGACAGCAGCTTCAACGGCTCATCTTCAAGCCCTTACGGAGAGAACAGATACAATCTCCGCTCACCTATGAGGGCCAATCTCGGAGTCGCCTATACCTTCGGTTCGCTTGGAGTCCTGAGCGTCGACTATGAGATGTGCAACTACGGGGGCATGAGGTTCACCGGTTCATCTTACGACAGGGACTACTTCGAGGAAGTGAACGCCGACATCAAGGACAGATTCGGCACTGCCCATTCGCTCAGAGCAGGTCTGGAAGTGAAGCCGGTCAGCGCATTCGCCATCAGGGCAGGATACAACATTTCAGGTTGCGCCGAGAAAAGAGATTCATGGGGCGACAGCATAACTCCTGCGTACACCCAGAATGCCTCGTTAGGTCTCGGCTACAGCTCGAAGGGCTCATTCTTCGCCGACATCGCGGCAAGAAGGACATTCCTCGCAGATGAGTATTTCATGCCATATGCAGATTATATCTTTGACGAGAACGGATATGTCTCTGCGCCTACTCCGGAGATCAGAAACCACCAGTCGCTATGGAAGGTTCTGCTTACCCTCGGATGGAGATTCTGACGGCTGATATAGCAACATTCACATAACAAATAATTGTATAACCCATAAAAAAAGTTTATCTTTGCGCTTGTTTGGGCATAAACAGACAAAACCATTACACACAAATAACACACAACAGATGAAAAATTCACTCTTTAAATTCCGTTTCATCGCCCTTCTGGCAATGGCAATGGGAATTCTGACAGGTTGTCCTGATCCTGATGACATCGATCCGGTTGAACCAGGTACAGCCAAAGTCACTTTCAAGGAAGCTGGTCCGGGATATGTAACCCTCACAGTCGAGGTTGATGCAGAATACGAAGCAGCATACAGCATCGGAACTTCCAAGAGAACAATCAGCAACCCTTCTATCCTTTTTGCATCGGGAAAGAAGGTCACTCTCGTACCGAATGAGGAACTCAGGATTTCTGCCGATATTCAGGAGTCCACAACCTATTACCTCTACCTTGCAGCCAAACTGAGTGCCGAGGAATATTCTGAAGTCTTCGAGATCGAATTCACTACCGAGGATTTCGAATTTTCAAATCTTCTCACTGTTGTGGGTGTTGATTATGACGGCTACAAGATGCAGGTCAGCGTTCCGAAGTCTGTAAAGACCGGCAACACAGCCATCCGTCACAACCAGTGTGACCTCATGATGTACAACTACCAGACTAAGCTCGGAGGAAACGACGACTACTTCACACTCCTCTACAACTCAGGAGCTTACCTCAAGGAGGACACCGTTCTTGAGTTCTCGCATGCTACAAACGAGATGGAGGCTGGAGCTGACATGAACGAGGACGGTGTTGTGGATGAGAACGATGTGACATTCCGCTGGAATCCTATATCTCCGGGCGAGCCTGTAGTGTTCGTAGCCGGAGAGTTCGAATGGATGGAGGAGCCGGAGGACTGGCCTTCAGACAAGAACTACCAGGTGAACGGTTTCGATTTCCCTGCAGGATGGCAGCCTGGCTACTATCTCCCTTGTCTCGACTCGGAAGCATATTGGGGACATTATGGAGTGACAAGGAGCATGAATCTCATCGAGGTTGATGTAAAGAACGACATAGACCAGTACTGGACAGGTGCTTTCCAGAGAAAGACCTTCAGAGTAAAGGTTCCTGAAGTCCTTGACGGCGGAGTGAAGATCGAGGCTGTTGACATCACACCTGTCGATGCGACTGTGGTGATCACCCCTGATGACAATGTATATCAGTTCGCTTTCGGTATCTTCGATGACGCAGCTCTCAACCAGATGCTCGAGCTCTGCGACAACAACGAGGAATATCTCCAGTGGGCGATCACATCATATTTCTCTATGTTCAATTTCGGAACAGGAGTGTCAGCCGGTACAACAGAGTTCCAGCTTGACGGAGACATCTTCTATGAAGGTATGGTTCCTTCTGACAGCGACATCCATGTACTCGTGACTGCAATGGGCGACGAATATGGTTCAAAGCAGAGTTTCCAGAGATATACATTCCATACACTAGAGAAGACAAAGGAAGCACCTGAAATCATTGTTACAGCTCTTCCAGACGAAAGCAGCCCGTTCCTTGCTGCATTCAACATCAAGTGTACGACATGGAACGACCCTACCCGCGGTCCTGTAAAGAAATGCTACTACGGTGCGAACTACAAGAAGGACTTCATCCTCGCTGTAAACGGCGGAAGCTCATACTTCACACTCGCACAGAGCCAGCCTTTCTCAGCTGAGGAAATCGCAATGATCAACTCTGCAGAGGGTTACACCATCAAGATTCCTACAATCGACGGTGAGACAACACGTCTTGCAGTTGCCGGATTCAACGATGAAAACACACCTAACAACTTCAACTACAAGGACATCACTGAGTGCCCTGCCGTTGCGGACTGCACAACTCCGTACAGAGACTACAAGCCTTACGTGAAGTCTGACCTCTTCCAGACCCTCAAGGGTGACTGGACAGCTACAGCAACCGTATTGGATACAGACGGCAACCGTTCTACACATTCCAACAAGGTTTCGCTTTCAGGAGGTATCATCGAGGGTGAGCACTACCCTGCATCGCTTCCTGACTCGGTCTACACAATCTACAGGGAGGCCGTAGGTTTTGACAAGGCTCAGACTGACGGATGCTTCGACAGATTCAAGACCGCAGCTGCAGAGTACAACAAGAACAGGGTCGAGTACCAGAACAGCCTCCTTATGGAAGGATGGATCGACAAGGATCAGTATGACCGTCTCCACTACTACAACCCATGGGATCTCTTCGTGAGCAGAACATACAATGGTGTAGACGAGAGGTCTATGTTCTCAGACTTCGGTCCTAAGCTCTACCTTGAGGTTTCAGAGGGCGACAAGCTTTCGATCACAGCTGACATGTACTACATGCCTCCTGTATCATACACATCGATCCCTTACTACCTCGTGGCTTACAACCCTGACAGAACAGCACAGGAAGGAAACCTCATGTACTACCAGACATATACAGCTGACGAATACGTGCCTCTTACCTTCCCTGTAGAGCTTTCTGAGGACGGCAACACCCTCACAATCAAGGCTCTCACTGACCAGAACGGCGGCAAGTGGTATCCTACACTTATCGGTATGGACAACACAAGCCTCTCAGGCTTCGCTCCTGGTTCAGTATACACCGTTTCAGAAATCGTACTCACAAGAGGCTGGGACGGAACAAGATCAGCTGCCAAGATGGCCAAGTCAGCAAATGCAAGATACAACAAGCCTGCAGGCGATATGCCTGAATTCAGCTACAAGTCACTTACAAGATTCGCCGCTCCAGTTGAGAAGGAAATCAAGAACGTGACCGTGACTACAGGCAAGATGGTCGAGCAGAACCTTGAGAAGTTCGGAAAGATTCTTAAGAACAGACAGAACAAGAATAACTGATGAAGAAGATATTATCATTCGCATCACTGCTCGCAGCAGCAGTGATGCTTATCTCCTGCGAAGAGACTAAACCGGACAATACAGTCACTGCAACCGGCATTACTCTCAAATGCGACAAGGATGTGATCAAATGTGACGGAACAGACGCGTCGACACTGACCGTTGTCACAGATGACGGAACAGTTGTCAAGGAAGGCGTAACTTTCTTTGACGGTGACATGAACGAGATCATTGTCCCGGACTTCAAGTTCACTGCCACTGAGGAAGGAACCTACAAACTCTGGGCAGCTTACAAGACCTTCAATTCACAGCAGATCACAATCCAGGCTGTCAATGCAGATGTTCCCGGCGTAGCAGCTGACCCTCAGCCTTCAAACACATCATTTGCAAAGAAGGTGTTCCTCACCCAGTTCACAGGAACAGGCTGCGGATACTGCCCTCTCATGGTTCAGGCCATGAATACAGCCTTTGACAAGGGAGACCTCAGGAATGATGTAGTTATAGCGGCATGCCACTCATATAACAACAATGACCCGGCATACATTGCAAATCCTGCTGCCGGTGCATTCGGAGGCCAGGGATATCCATACCTTGCAGTAGACATGGCTATAGGATATGCCGACTACACTAAAGTCGACAACCTCATCGAAGTCATCAGCAAGAGATATGCAGAGACCCCTAAGGCAGGTATTTCAGCCAACCCTAAGATGCATGATGACCAGCTTATCGTGAGAGTATCGGTAAAGGCAGCTGAAAGCGGAGAATATACAGTGGGAGCATGGCTTCTCGAAGATGACATCTATGGCCAGCAGTCCGATTATGCAGGTATCAAGAACGCAGACAAGGAGCATGATTACGACACTCACAACAACTGCGTACGCGTTGCGGATTCAAAGAACGGCAACAGCTGGATTGGATATGAGCTCGGTAGGATAGAAGCAGGCAAGACTGCGGAGAAGACTTTCCTCCTCAAGACCAAGAAAGCATGGAAGGTCGAGAACATGCATATGGCGATATTCGTATGCGCTAAGAACGCTGACGGAAAATATTCAGTAAACAATGTAGTTGACTGCGCTGTAGATGCACCTACTCCATTCGACTACAAATAAAAAAAGAAATATCATGAAAAGACTGATTTTATGTCTGGCCATCCTGATTTCTGCAGCAGCAGCGGCGCAGGTTCCGTCTGTTACAGTAGAGGATTCAAAGGGTGAGTCATTCAACACAAAGGAACTTCTCAAGGAAGGGACTCCTATGATAATCTCATTCTGGTCGACTTCATGCAAGCCTTGCATCCGCGAGCTTGATGCTGTCTACGATGCGCTTCCTGACTGGCTTGAAGAAGCAGACTTCAGAGTAGTAGCCGTATCGACAGACGACAGCAGACTTCTTGCAAAAGCGAAGTCTTTTGCTGAAGGAAGAGGCTGGGGAGAGGAATACACTCTGCTTTTCGACAAGAATCAGGACTTCATGAGAGCAATGAATGTATCTGTGGTACCGCATGTATTCGTTGTCGATGCAAATGGTAAGATAGTATATTCACACACTTCATATGTTCCGGGCAATGAACTCGAACTGTTTGAAGCGATAAAGAAATCCCAGAAGAAGAAGAAATAACGGAGTCAGAACATAACCTGATGAAAAAGACTGTAATTACAACTATTGCAGCAATGGCTTTCTCCTGTGTCATGACCATGGCACAGGAGAAAGGCTATGTATCTGCAAGCCTCGAATCGACCAATCATTTCTATGTAGAGGATGAGGCGAACAACTTCATACCTGCAAACCAGCCACAGCTTGGAGAGGACGGGATCTATGCCAGCAACAATTACCTCAAGGTAGACTACTACAACGGCAGATTTTCTGCCGGAACACAGATTGAGGGATATTTCCCCTACCTTGTAGGATACCCTACCAACCTGAAGAAGATGACTCTGAGCAATCTGTATGTGAACTGGCGCGATGATTCATATTCAGTGACAGTCGGTTCATTCTACGATCAGTTCGGCAGCGGACTTCTTTTCAGAAGCTGGGAAGACAGGACCCTCGGTCTGAACAATGCCATCGTAGGAGCCAGAGCCACATATAACTTCAAGGATTATGTGGCTGTGAAAGTGCTCTGGGGCATCCCGAGACTCGGTACAGGCAATGACAACGGAGAGTTCTTCGGTTTCGGTCTTACAAAGGTCAATGTCGCAGGAGCAGACCTGAGCATCTCGCTTTCCGACATATTCTCAATGAATGCCGTTTCTCTCGCATTGGAAGGATCTGTACTGAACAAGCATGAAGCGATCAGCGATGATTATCTGGTTGAAAGAGGATACTCTCCCAACATTCTCGGATGGTCTGGAAGAGTGAACTTCGGCTATGACGGTTTCTTCGCCAAAGGAGAATATGTAGACGCAGGCAAGCAGATGGTCAATCCGTTCAATCCTCCTGCAGACGGCAATGCCCAGCTCATCGAGTTGGGATACAACGGAAGAGGTCTCGGAGTGACCATGACCGGAAGAAGGATGAAGCATATGACACAGAGGCTCACCACTTACAGCATGCTGGGTACCGACAATCCTGTGAACAATATCCTTTCATACAGGCCGGCAATGTCAACACAGTACACATACATGCTTACCACCCTGAACCCGTACAGTCCTGAAGTCGGTGACAAGATAAACAAGTCAGGAGAGATAGGAGGTCAGATCGATGCCTTCTACAATTTCAGACGCGGAACAAAGATAGGTGGAAAGAGAGGAATGAAGATTCATGCGAACTTCGCGACCTACTACTCTCTCAAAGGCGCAGATGACACTCCAAGCGAACTCCTGTTCAGGGATTTCAGCGTCGATATAGAAAAGCAGTGGACAAAGAAATTCAAGTCTACCCTCCTCTACTCGATGCAGAACTATAACAAGCGACATGAGAACAACGGAGTTTATATCGGTCTTTCACATATTGTTGTAGCAGATCTCCTCTACAAGTTCACTCCGAAGTTCTCGACAAGAATGGAACTCCAGTATCTTGCTTCCAAGGACGACCAGAAGGATTGGATGGCAGGACTCATAGAAGTGAACTTCGCACCGCACTGGAGCGTGTTCGTCAGCGACATGTACAATCATGGAGACTCGAAAGTCCACTACTACAACGGAGGAGTAAGCTTCGCTATGAATCACCTCAGAGTTGCAGCCGGCTATGGCCGCTACAGGGCAGGCTTCATATGCTCGGGAGGTGTATGCCGCGAGATTCCTGCTTATACAGGAGCCAACCTGACTCTCACCGCTTCATTCTGATGAAAACTATACTTAAAACCGTATTATATGAAAACATTAACGAACATCTTTGTCAAGGTTGCAGTCCTTGCTGTCGCTGTTCTTCCAATGCTGACATCATGCTATGATGACAAGGCTATCTGGGATAAGTTCGACGATATCGAGAACCGCCTCGACTCGCTTGAGAACAGTTTGAATCAGCAGTTCCAGGCACTCAACACCCTCATTTCAACTGTTGACTCAAAGACAACAGTGACATCATGCGACAAGAACGCTGACGGCTCTTATGACGTAACTCTCTCTAACGGAGCGAAGTTTACCGTTCTCCCTGACGGTACGGATTACTCCGCCCTTGTTTCAGTGGTTACCGTCAACGGAGTAAAATGCTGGGCTACCTATGATGAAAACGGCAAGCTCATCGCCCTTACCAACGATGCAGGCGAGCCTGTACCAGTAGTTCCGGTTGTTGACAACTACCGTACAAAGGTTGAAGTTCTTGTCGAGGACGGAGTATACTATCTCGTCATTGACGGTGTAAGATACAAGACTGGCTATGACACAGAGGATCTTGTACAGGTATTCTCTTCATGCACACCTCTTGAGGATGCATCAGGAAACGTGTACGCAATGCAGTTCACTTTCGGAGAGGGCATGACCGTCACTGTCGCTCTTGACGGATACAACGGTGTAATCTTCAAGCTTCCGAACGCTTTGAGTTCATCTGTAGTAAGCGAGTACTTTGTAGCAAAGGGCGCAACTGAGACTCTTCTTCTCGACATGACCGGAGTTGTAGACTACATCATGCAGATTCCTGACGGATGGAGAGTTGACGAGCGCGTTGACGAATACACTGGAGAAACCTATATCGACATCACAGCTCCTACAGCTGATGCAATAACCAACGGTTACGCCGTAGACGGCGGAGACCTCAAGGTCGTTGCTGTCGTTGAAGGCGGAAAGGCTGCTGTTTCAAGACTTGCACTTTCTACCGAGGCATTCAAGGTATTCGATGTAAATGGCAGCAAGGCTGTGCTCACTCCATACACTGGAGTTCAGAAGTATGTATACGGAGTATGCATGAAGAGCGAGTATGACGAGGCTGCTCTCCTCACCAAGATTGAAGAGATCCTCAAGACCACAGGAGACCTTCCTGCCGGCTTCGCAACTGCAGACGGCCCTGTCAATGCAAATCATACCGACACATTCGGAGGCACACTCAGCAGCAACATCGAATATGTATTCTGGGCGATTCCGGCTCTCTACACAGAGAAAGGTAACGGAGGCTTCTATGTCAAGGAAGGTAACTTCAAGACCTATACTTTCTCTAACATCACTGTAAAGTTCGAAAAGACTACTCCGGCTCTTCTCGATGCTGAGATCGAAGTCACTTTCAACGGTGTAAGCAAGATCTACGGTGGTACAGTTGTGAAAAACGAAGACACTTATACTGAAATCGTACGTCTGATCAACAATGGGGCACTTACTGCAGTAACAGCTCCTCAGTCATATAAGGGAGCGGCATCGGCATTCCCTACAGCAGAGGCAAATGCAGCAGTTGAGTTTGCTCCCGGAACAACATATGTTTCATGGGTTGTTCCTGCTCAGGACGGCAAGACAAACTACACAGTGAACGATATCGTTGCTACTGAATTCACTACAAACACCATCACCTCAGGTTCATCTCTGAAAGTGACTTTCGGCGATGTTAAGGCTGAGATGAACAAGATCAGCATCCCTGTTTCTTCTGAAGGAGCTGAGATGCTGTACTATGTATACATGTCAAAGTCTGACGGTGACCGTATCGCGAACGTAGACAATGATACAAAGGCAGAACTCATCCTTGAAAACGCTTCATGCGTTGCTGTAAAGGGCTCACAGGCCACTGCAACAGTTGAGAAGGTAACCCCTAAGACAACCATGTGGCTCTATGCCGTAGCTGTAGACAAAAACGGAAAGTACGGTACAGTGAACAGCGTATCAGCTACTACCGGCGAGCTCTCATACAACAATCTTACAGTTGCTGTCAATGAGGTGGAAGTATCTTCAGACTTTGCAACATTCAAGATTGAAGTGACAGGCGGTGAGGCAGAAGAGATCATCTACTGGGTAGGCAAGTCAAACGATGACTTCTGGGTAAATCCTAAATACCTCGGAGGTGCAAAGGAAGTTGCCCAGCAGTATCTTGCCCTCTATCCTGAAGATGCAAATATTGTAAAGTGCATGAGCAGACATGGCGCTGTAGCAGATGACGGCACCCTTAAGGTAACAGGACTCGAAAGAAGCAGCGAATATATCATGGTAGCGGTTGCAAGAGACAAGAACGGTCTCAGCTCACAGGTCGGCTACAAGATGGTGATAACCCTTGCCGCAAATCTTGGAAATATCGTACGCGAAGGTTCGGCAGAGTGGAATGCAGCTAAGGAAACTGTCAAGGTAGACTGGATCAAGGAAAAGTTCTTCAAGGGTAACGAATATCCAAGATATACATTCAACTTCAGCTGCCCTACCGACATGACTGCATTCATTCTTTGCGGTTCAGACGAGTACTTCACCGAGGATCCGAAATTCGAGGAGGTAGAGGCAAGAATGATCGAGATAGAGAGTGTAGCAGACAGGAAGAGAACATCGTCACCAACCCTCTATGATGAAAACGGAGACTGGCTTTATGAGCCAGACTGGTATGACTGCAAAGGAGAAAAGCATTCAGGCGGTATGGCTGTAGCCGGCGACTACTATGCTCATGGAAATCCTCATAATGGATATGTTACATATCTTGCACAAGGAACATGCGACGAGAACTGCCCTAACTATCAGTCTTCACTTGCAGACATCCAGAAGAGACTCAACATTGACTACTACATTGAGAAGTTCTCAGGATACTGGGCAATGGAGAATGACGAAGCTGCGATCAACAAGGCCGCACAGGAGCTCCTCGAGTTCTACCGTCCGTTCTTAGAGGACAAGAAGCCTATCATCTTCGAAAACACAGGCGCAGCTCTTGAGATAACTCAGCCTTATGGTATCGGAGCTGACCAGACAGGACAGATCGTAGATGACGTATTCGTTGTCCTCAAGGACAAGAACGGCAACTACTATGAGCCTATGAAATTCGAGGTTCCGCCTTACTTCAAGTAAAAGGGAATAATCATAACGGAAAAAGAAGGCGACTAAGTGATTTAGTCGCCTTCTTTTCGTATATAGCTATCGGTATTAGAGCTTCCTCTTGATCTCCTCGATAGTGTAGGCCTCTACCACGTCACCGACCTTTATGTCATTATAGCCCTGGATATTGAGACCGCAGTCCATTCCTGTAACTACTTCCTTGACATCATCCTTGAACCTCTTGAGGGAGCCGAGTTCGCCGGTGTAGACTACGATACCGTCACGGATGACACGAACCTTGGCAGTTCTCTGAAGCTTACCCTCACGCACGATACATCCTGCAATAGTTCCGACCTTGGAAATCTTGAATGTCTCCTGAACCTCAGCAGTGGCAGTGACAACTTCCTTCTGCTCAGGCTCGAGCATACCCTCGATACCGCTCTTGAGCTCGTTGATACAGTCGTAGATGACAGAGTAAAGACGGATTTCAATCTCCTCCTTCTCAGCAAGCTTACGTGCAGAAGGCATAGGACGTACCTGGAAGCCTATGATGATCGCATCCGAAGCAGCGGCAAGAAGGATATCGGACTCTGAAATAGCTCCGACCGCCTTGTGGATCACGTTCACGCGAACCTCCTCAGTAGAAAGCTTGATGATGGAATCCGAGAGAGCCTCAACCGAACCGTCCACATCACCCTTGACGATGACATTGAGTTCCTTGAAGTTTCCGATTGCGATACGACGACCGATTTCCTCGAGGGTCATATGCTTCTGGGTCTTGATACCCTGGATACGGATGAGCTGCTCACGCTTGTTGGCAATATCCTTAGCCTCCTTCTCATCTGCCATTACATTGAAGGTTTCACCTGCCGTTGGAGCGCCGTTGAGACCAAGAACAGAAACCGGAGTTGACGGTCCTGCTACCTCGACCTTCTGACCACGCTCATTGAACATAGCCTTTACGCGACCAGTGAAGCAGCCTGAAAGCATGATGTCACCCACTCTCATCGAACCGTTCTGGACAAGGATGGTGGCAAGATATCCACGTCCCTTGTCGAGAGAAGACTCGATGACCGCACCTGTCGCCCTGCGGTTAGGATTTGCCTTGAGGTCAAGCATCTCAGCCTCGAGGAGCACCTTCTCAAGAAGAAGGTCCACATTGATACCCTTCTTTGCAGAAATCTCCTGACACTGGTACTTTCCACCCCAGTCTTCAACAAGGATATTCATATTCGAAAGCTGCTCGCGGATTTTGTCCGGATTTGCTCCCGGCTTATCTATCTTATTGATTGCAAACACCATAGGGACACCGGCAGCCTGAGCATGGTTGATAGCCTCGACCGTCTGCGGCATTATCGCGTCATCGGCAGCGATGATGATGATGGCAAGGTCAGTCATCTTGGCACCACGGGCACGCATAGCGGTAAACGCCTCATGACCAGGTGTATCGAGGAAGGTGATCCTCTGTCCGTCAGGAAGCTTCACATTATATGCACCGATGTGCTGAGTGATACCACCGGCCTCACCTGCAATCACATTGGCCTTACGGATATAGTCAAGAAGGGATGTCTTACCATGGTCGACATGACCCATGACGGTAATCACCGGAGGTCTTGACACGAGATCAGCCTCGGTATCCTCTGCCTCACCCTGCTCGATTGCCTCGGTAAGGTTTGCAGTGACGAACTCCACTTCGTAACCGAACTCCTCAGCTACAAGGACGAGAGTCTCCGCATCCAGACGCTGGTTGATGGAAACCATCATTCCGAGGCTCATGCAGGCACCGATCACCTTGGTCACAGGAGTATTGTTCATAAGGGTCGCAAGGTCGTTTACAGTAACGAACTCGGTCACCTTAAGTACCTTCTGCTCGAGTTCCTGCATCTCCATCTCTTCCTGCATCCTCTGGGACGCAAGCTCTCTCTTTTCCTTTCTGTGCTTAGCTCCGAAGTTACCCTTCTTGTTTTCGTTCATGCGGGCGTAAGTCTCCTTGATCTGCTTCTGGATCTCCTTCTGCATCTCTTCCTGCTCAGCCTCCGTCATCGGCTTGAACTTGTCACCGCCGCGGTCACGACGGTTCTTCTTGCCGTTCTTGCCGGCATTCTGCTGGTCAGGACGGCGCTGGTCCTTTCCGCCTGCATTATTATTGTTGTTCTTGTTCTTATCCTTCTTGCCGGCATTGTTGACCGCTTCCACCTTGGTGACATCCACCTTCTGGCTTCCGCCCTTGCCGATCCTCTCCCTCTTCTTGTTGTTCTTCTTTTTCTTGTCGAACTGAGAAAGGTCGATCTTGTCAACAACCTTAGGTCCCGCAAGTCTCTCAACCTCGACCTTCATTTCACGAGGTTCAGGCTTTGTCTCCACTACAGGAGCAGGAGCCGGTTTCTCTTCAACAACCGGAGCAGGAGCCTCCACTGGGGTCGGGGTGGGAGCTGGTTCTGCCACCGGAACTTCAACCGGTTTTTCCTCCTTCAATGGAGCCTTCTTTTCAAATTTAGTCAGGTCGATCTTGTCGATGACCTTAGGGCCTGTCACCTGAACAGGTTCGGCAACGACTTCCGCCGGAACCGGTGCCGGGGCCTCGGTCACTGCAGGTTTTTCCACAACTACAGGCTCGGACACAGGTTTTTCGTCAGCAGGAGCAGTCTTCGGAAGCTCTGTATTGAGGACATTGCTTTTGATCACAACCTCCTTCTCAGGCACTTCCTCCTCTTCCTGACTCGGTTTCTTCTTCGAACCCATCTCGATAATCTCCTTAAGCTTGATGGTTACCTTTTCCGAGTCCTTCTTAAGTTTAAGGTCTTCACCGAACTTTGCTTCAAGAGCAGGAAGGAATTCATCCGATACCTTGGCGTTCGGATTCATCTCCACTCCGGCTCCCTTCTCATTGAGGAACTCAACGAGTCTCTGAAGTCCGATGCTGAATTGCTTTGTAAGTTTACTTAATCTGATTTCTGCCATAAATTACTTACCCCTTTGTATGATTATTCTTCGTCTTCAAATTCAGAGCGGAGGATGTCAAGGACTTCCTCAACAGTCTCATCCTCGAGGTCTGCCCTCTTGGCAATATCCTCAGGAGAAAGAGCCAGAACACTCTTGGCTGTATCGCAACCGATAGCCTGAAGCTTCTCGATCACCCAGGCATCGATCTCATTGCTGAACAGGCTGAGAAGCACATCCTCTTCCTCGCCGTCCTCGTCTTCCTTAGGAAGCTCTCTCCATACCTCGATATCCTTTCCTACGAGCATACCGGCAAGCTTGATATTGCATCCGCCCTTACCGATACCCTTCTTGACCTCGTCAGGAAGCATATATACCTTGATCTTGTCATCCTCGCCACCGACAACGATAGATGAGATCTTTGCAGGATTGAGGGCTCTCTGGATGAGAAGCTGGGTGTTGTTAGTCCACTGAAGGACATCGATGTTCTCGTTGCGGAGCTCGCGTACGATACCGATGATACGGGCACCCTTGACACCGATACATGCTCCGATAGGATCGATCCTCTCGTCATATGACTCCACTGCCACCTTCGCACGCTCTCCAGGGATACGCACAACCTTCTTGATTGTGATGAGGCCGTCGTAGATTTCAGGAACCTCCTGCTCGAAGAGCTTCTCGAGGAACTCCTCTGATGTTCGTGAAAGAACGATGTAAGGAGTCGTATTGTTCTTCATCTCAACGCTCTTGATGATGGCCTTCACAGTATCGTTCTTCTTGAAGTGCTCACCAGGGATCTGCTCCGACTTAGGGAGTCTGAGCTCGTTGCCGTCCTCATCAAGGATAAGGACTTCCTTTGCCCAGGTCTGATAGACCTCACCTGTGAATATCTCGCCGATCTTTCCTACATACTTGTTATAAAGGTTAGCCTTCTCGATATCCATGATACGGCCCTGGAGGTTCTGTCTGATGTTAAGGATACCACGACGGCCGAAATCCTTGAGTTCAATCTTCTTGGCGAAAGTCTCGCCCACCTCGTAATCGTCATCCTCGAGGTCCTCAAGAGCGATCTGTGTATTAGGATCCTCCACTTCTTCAACAACTTCCCTGTTCCAGTAGATCTCACAGTCTCCCTTGTCAATATTGATGATGATGTCAAAATTTTCAGCCGAACCGTAAGTCTTGGTAATCTGAGTCCTGAACACATCCTCGAGCACACCCATCATCGTAGGTCTGTCGATATTCTTCTGGTTCTTGAACTCGGCAAAAGCATCTTTAAGCTCAATCTTTTCCATTTTCCTTTATATGATTTTATTGTTTATATCTGATTCAGAATGAGATATACGGCCTTACGGCATTGACCTGATCCATAGTGAAACGGTCCACATGCTCCACAAGCTCCTTCTTCTTCTTTCCCTCCACAGCTTCCTTGGCCGTATATTTCAGAGTTATGCTTTCAGGATCCGCTTCAGCAAGAGTAGCCACAAGCTTCTTTCCTCCCTTGAGCGACACCTCCACCTTCGAACCCACAGCCTTCTCGAACTGCCTGAACACCTTGAAAGGCTGATCAAGGCCCGCAGAACTCACTGTAAGCGAATAATCCTCCGCCTCCCTGTCGAATCTTGTCTCAAAATAACGGCTGAGGGACACACAGTCTTCCAGCTCCACGATCCCGCTCTCCGACTCCACGGTTATGACTATGTCGTTTTCCTTGCTGACCGTCACATCCACAAGAAAGAATCCGCGTGCAACGATTTCCTCTCCGATTGCATCTTTTATATCTGAAATGTTCATTTTGCCTGAGTTTATTGCATAAAATAAGGGGGCTCTCTGCCCCCTGAATCAATCTCACGGCACAAAGGTAAGAAATAAGTGTTATCTTTGCAAACATTTCAGACCTATATAAAGATAAATTAGAGACAATATGAAATTCAAAGCCAAGGAAATAGCGGAGATTCTCGGTGGAACGGTCGAAGGAAATCCGGAAGCTGAAGTCACCACATTCGCAAGGATCGAAAGCGGAAAGCCGGGATCGATCTGCTTCTTCGCTAATCCTAAATACGAGCAATATGTATATACCTGCAAATCAGATATAATCATTGTAAACAGGACCTTCGAGCCGAAGGAGCCGGTACACCCGACCATGATCCGTGTCGATGACGCATATGCCGCAGTTGCAAGCCTCCTTGACTATGTGACGGCGAAGAAGCGTTCATACCGCAGGTACCGCGGCTTGCGAAGCAGGGTCAGATGGAGCGCAAAGCTCGGAAAGAAGGTATATGTCGGAGACTTCGCATACATCGGCAGAAACGCCCGGATAGGAGACTGCACCAGGATCTGTGAGAATGTCTATATCGGAGACAATGTGAAGATAGGATCATACTGCATCATCTATCCCGGAGCACGCATTTATCCGGGCATGGTGATCGGAGACCGCGTCATAATCCATTCAAACGCCGTGATCGGTGCAGACGGCTTCGGTTTTGCTCCTCTTGAAGACGGTACATGGAAAAAGATCGAACACACCGGTAACGTCGTGATAGAAGACGATGTGGAAATAGGTGCGAACGCCTGTGTGGACAAGTCGCAGATGGGCTCTACGATAATCCGCAAAGGTGCCAAGATCGACGATCTGTGCATGATAGCGCACAATGTGGAAGTGGGACGAAACACCGTGATGGCGGCCATGACCGGAATCGCCGGCTCGACAAAGATAGGAGAACACTGCATATTCGGAGGTCAGGTAGGAATCGCCGGCCATCTGACAATAGCAGACAACACCACTCTCGGAGCACAGACCGGAGTACTCGGCAGCATAAAGACCCCTGGCCAATCCCTCATGGGCACGCCGTCAATGCCTTACAGAGACTACCTGAGAAGCTACGCGGTCTTTAAAAAGGCTGGTAAATAGGATAATAGAAAAAAATGCCTATCTTTGCAGGCTGATAATAAATTGAAGGGAAAGAGATGCAATTGCAACAGACGTTAACCAGAAGCTATTCATTTGAAGGTAAAGGACTTCATACTGGAAGGATAGCGAAAATGACAATAAACCCGGCTCCGGCTGACACCGGAATACGTTTCAGGAGAACCGACATAGGCGAAGACGCCG
This sequence comes from Bacteroidales bacterium, assembly GCA_017626355.1. Classification (GTDB taxonomy): domain Bacteria; phylum Bacteroidota; class Bacteroidia; order Bacteroidales; family UBA932; genus Cryptobacteroides. The sequence continues at coordinate 45,455 of JAGAIY010000006.1, read as the reverse complement.
TGATCGAGGCACTTGCTGAGAATGTATCCAATACAGCCAGAAGTACGACCATTTCAAAGGGAGAGGTTTCCGTTGCAACAATAGAGCACATACTTTCCGCACTTACAGGAATGGGTGTTGACAATGCCCTCATAGACATAGACAACATAGAAGTTCCTATTCTTGACGGAAGTGCAAAGCCGTATATCGATGCAATCTGGGCTGACGGTTTCGCTCAGCAGGATGTTCCGAGAAGATACATCGAAATAAGAAAGACCATCGAAATAAGAAACGAGGAGAAAGGTTCCCTTGTACGAATTGAACCGGCTGATGAATTTTCATACGACATCATGGTGGACTTCAATTCAAAAGTACTTGGTATCCAGCACGCACAGTGGTCTCCATCAATAACTTACGCAGAAGAGATCGGAACATGCAGAACCTTCGTCTTCTTCCATGAGATAGAGTTTCTTTTCAACAATGGTCTGGTAAAGGGAGGCGATGTCGACAACGCCATCGTGATAGTCGAGCATCCGGTCACTGAGGAACAGGTACAGCATATGTCACAGCTTTTCAACGTACCGGCCCTCAAGGTTCGTGAAGACGGATACCTGAGCAACCTCACCCTCCGTTTCCCTAACGAATGTGCAAGACACAAGCTCCTTGACCTCATCGGAGACCTCAGGCTTGCAGGAGGCTTCCTGAAGGCAAGGATCACAGCCGAGAAAGCAGGACACGGCATCAATACAACAGCAGCAAAGGCAATAAGAGAAAATCTATAGAATCATGGCAAAAATACATCCACTTGCAACCGTACATCCGAACGCAAAGCTCGGAGAGAATGTAGAAGTCGGACCATACGCATATATCGAAGAACATGTTGAGATCGGTGACGGATGCCACATCCTTCCTCACGCGACAATCTTCAACTATGTAAAGATGGGAAAGAACTGCACAGTATTCCCTGGAGCTGTCATAGGCGCGATCCCTCAGGATCTCAAGTTCGACGGCGAAGTGACATATGTCGAGATCGGTGACAACGTAAACATCCGCGAATGCGCCACCATCAACCGTGGTACAAAGGCCAGCGGCAGAGGTGTGACCAAGATCGGAAACAATGTCCTCCTGATGTCATATACCCATGTGGCACATGACTGTACCGTAGGAAACAACTGTATCCTGGTAAGTTATGTCGGAATCGCAGGTGAGACTGACGTGGACGACTGGGCAACGATCGGAGGAAGCTCCGTAGCTCACCAGTTCTCGAAGATCGGAAAGCATGCCTTCATCGGAGGCGGCTGCAAGATCAACAAGGACGTTCCTCCATACGTACTCTGCGGCCGTGACCCTCTCACATATGCAGGAGTAAACATCGTGGGACTCCGCAGAAGAGGCTTCACTTCCGCTCAGATCCGTGACATCAAGGATATGTACGATATCATCTACAACAATGGTACGAACGTATCTGACAGTCTTGCAAAGATCGAGTCAGGCTTCCCTCAGTCCGAGGAGAGAGATACCATCATCGAGTTCATCAGAGCTTCGAAGCGCGGTATCATCAAGGGTATGGGATCTGAAACAAAAGGCAACATAGACTAAAGTGCCCAAGATCTTTTCAACAGCATATTTTCCACCTGTCTCCTACTTTGCCGCAATGGCCCGGGAGATGGAAGGCTTAAGCATAAGACAGGACGGAGGCAGTTCATTGGAACTGTCGCCGTCCGTCGTTTACATAGAGGCCTGCGAGAACTATCAGAAGCAGTCATACCGCAACAGATGCAGGTTCTACGGAGCTGAGGGCATTCAGACCCTGTCCTTCCCCATAGTCCACAAGGGAGGAACACACAAGCAGCCTATCGCCGAGATAGAAGTCGACTACTCCACCCCATGGCTCCAGCAGCATCAGAAAGCCATTGTCTCCGCATACAGGACATCTGCATACTTCGAATACTACATGGATGAGCTGTTCGAGATAATGAACAGCAAGCCTGAAAAGCTTTTCGACCTCAACCTCATGATAACCAGGTTCTTCATCGAAAAGACAGGAATAGCCGTCGACCTCCGCCTGACTGAAGACTTCAGCCGGGACGGAAACCAGGCAAGCCCTGACGGGAACATCACGGTCTGCGAAGACCTCAGGGAAATCATTCACCCAAAAAGACCGGACACCATACTGAAGGACTACGGACTTGAAAAGCCGTACTTCCAGGTGTTTTCCCCGAAGCACGGCTTCCAAAGCAATCTTTCAATCATGGACCTTCTCTTCAACGAAGGCCCTGATTCCATTCTCTATCTCAAAAGTCTGTAGAGCTCCACAGTCCTTACGGCTTCCGCCACATCATGCACCCTGAGAATGTCCGCACCAAGCTGAAGCGCCTTCATGTGCAGAACCTGAGTAGCCGGCAAAGCCTCTTCCGGGGTTATTTCGAACTTCCTGTATACCATACTTTTACGCGAGACACCTACCAGGACTTTCCTGTCCGGACCCGCCAACGAATCCAAACCGGCAATAAGCTGATAGTTCTGATCTACAGTCTTCGCAAAGCCAAAGCCGGGGTCCAGCACCCAGTCTTCAATACGGTTCTCCCGGGCCCTGACTGAAAAGTCCTCGAAATAAGCCCTGACCTCGGCGACCACATCCTCATAATCACAAAGGGACTGCATCGTCACAGGATCCCCCCTCTTGTGCATTGCGATGTATTTCAAGCCCAGACTACCGACAAGCGGCAGCATGCAAGGGTCATCCTCCCCTGCCGATATATCGTTCACAATAAGCAGATTACGCGCTGATGCCGAGCCGAGGGCCCCGGCCAGAAGGTCATACGACTTCTCCACGACAGCAGAATGGTATGTATCTATAGACACCTTCTGCGAAGGATATTCCCTCACCATGGCTTCCAGCACTGGCCTCAGCCTCCTGTACTCTTCCTCCGGCCCCACCGGAAGAGCTCCAGGACGGGTCGAACAGGCCCCGAGGTCTATAATGTCCGCACCTTCAGCGATCAGGGTCCTGATACGCTCCAGCGCCACGGACACAGCATCCGAACCGCCGCATCTGCTCGGAGCATAGTAGGAATCATCCGTAAGATTCACTATGCCCATTATCTCTATCTTTCTGTCCGGCTTCTTCATGAATGCAAAATTAGCAAAAAGTTGTATATTTGTATTTCTTAAAACATATTGATATGCTTGTAGTACTGGAAGGCCTGGACGGAGCCGGAAAATCCACCCAGGTGAAGAAACTCAGAAACTATCTTGAAAGCCTCTTCGGCACAATCGAATACATACACTTCCCCCGTTATGACGCCCCTGTGTACGGCGATCTCATAAGCCGCTTCCTGCGTGGAGATTTCGGCAGCAACGAGGCCGTTCACCCTCAGCTCGTAGCCCTTCTGTTCGCAGAAGACAGGCATGGCGCGGCTCCAGGCATGAAGGAAATCCTCGCCAAAGGAGGTACAGTGCTTCTCGACAGATATGTATATTCAAACATAGCCTATCAGTGCGCGAAACTGACGGACAATGCTGAGGCAGAAGAACTCAGGAACTGGATATTCAACACGGAATACGGCAGTTTCGCTCTTCCGAAGCCAGATCTGAACATCTTCCTCGATGTGCCGATCACCTTTGTGGAAGAGAAGCTCCAGAGCAACAGGAAAGGCAATGACAGGGAGTATCTCGAAGGCGCCCAGGATATCCACGAGGCGGACATAGAGTTCCAGAAACGCGTCCGCAGCATCTACCGCAGGCAGTGCGAGCTGGATCCGGACTTCATCCGCATAGACTGTTCGGACGAGTACGGAATGATGATGTCTCCGGGTGAGATTTTTGCTAAGGTAAAGGCTGTTGTAGACGAAAGGCTATGAATTATTATGTAACGAAACTCAGAAGGTTTTGCGGCTTCATCGCAGGCTTCATCTTCTATATCTCAGGAATACTGAAACTGCTCGATCCTGTGGGAGCCGGTCTGGTGATGGATGAATACTTCTCCTTCCTCCACCTCGGTTTTCTCGGCTTCAGTTCCAAGATCCTCGGCACAGCTATAGCATTTGCGGAAACCATCCTCGGAGCCGCGCTGATAACCGGCGTATGGAGAAGGTCAACCGGTATTGCCGTGCTCTCCATGCAGGGCTTCTTCACTTTTCTGACCCTGCTTCTGGTCATATTCAATCCTGAAATGGACTGCGGCTGCTTCGGAGAGGCCATACACCTGACCCACATGCAGACCTTCCTGAAGAATCTCGGCATCCTCGCCCTTCTTGCCGGCAACTTCATACCGCTCAAAGGATTAGGAAGACCGAAAGGAAGAAAATTCGTTTCATTCGGCATCGTGGCGGCTTCCACCCTTGCATTCACAGTATATTCATGGATGTACATACCTCTTGTGGACTTCACCGCCTATGCCACTACAGCACATCTTCAGGCCGCGGAGAAATATCCGGCCAACGAAGAGGACATGTATGAAGCTGTCTTCACATATGAGAAGGACGGAAAGCAGAAGACCTTCGACCTTGAGCATCTTCCGGATTCCACATGGACTTTCGTAAGTACGCAGACCGTTCTGAAAGAGGACTTCGCGGACACTGCCGTCCCTCTTTCGATATATGATGACGAAGGCAACTATCTCGACTCTCTGGCAGCGGAAGGCAAGGTCATGGTCATTTCAGTATATGACCCGGACATAAGACAGTCAAGATGGGAGGATATAGAAGCTTTTGCAGCAGAAGCCGAAGCAGCAGGATTCCGCACCCTGATCCTTGCAGCCGACAAGGGAGAGGATTCCCATGAAAACACATACAAATCTGACTACAAGACTCTTATAACCCTGAACAGATCCAACGGTGGAGTAACTTACATCAGCGACGGATACATCATAAGGAAGTGGGCTGGAAGGGCCGCTCCGGACAAGGAAGAGCTTCTCAGCCTTCAGGCCGAGCCGGTAACGGAAACCATGATAGGACACAGCAGCCAGAGCAGCCTGACTTTCCAGGCCTTCCTGCTTTATGTCTTCGCCGTGATGCTTCTTCTATAGCTTTTCGAAAAGGACAGGTACAAACGAACGGGCCTGAATAGTATCGACCTTTGCCTTGTAAGCCTTGAATGCGGCTTCGAAGGCAGGACGGCTCGAATCCTTGACCGGCTCAGCCGGAGGTGACTCCATCTTGAGAGGATTGATAGGAGTGCCGTTCTTCCATACACGGAAATCGAGATGAGGACCGGTAGAACGTCCGGTAGACCCCACATAACCTATGACTTCACCCTGACGCACCCTCTGTCCGGCCTTCAGTCCCTTGGCATATTTCGAAAGATGCAGATAGGCTGTAGAGTACACGGAGTTATGTCTGATCCTCACGGTATTGCCGCCTGCGCCTTCATACTTCACGCTTGTCACCACTCCGTCTCCGATGGTCATGACCGGAGTACCTTTCGGCGCAGCATAATCCACACCTGTATGAGGCTGCACCCTACGGGTCACCGGATGACGTCTCGCATATGAGAATCCCGAACTTACACGGGTATAATTGAGAGGAGCCTTCAGAAAGGCCTTTCTCATGCTCTCTCCCTTTTCATTCCACCAGATGTTGCCCCCGTCCTTCTGGTCGAACATCACCATCGGGAAATCCACCCCGTCGTGACCGAAGACAGCATATTTGACCGTATCCACGGAAATGACTTCACCGTCGCAGCGCCTCTCCTGATACAGCACCCTGAAACGGTCCCCCTTCTGAAGAGCGAAGAAGTCGATTGTCCATGCGTAGATATCTGAAAGACTGATGATAAGCAGCGGAGAAACCCCGGCCTTCAGCATATCGTTCCACAACGAACTGTTGATCGTCACATCCGCATACTTTTCCTCGATCTCAACCGGCTTCTCATACAGCCACGCCCTGTACGGCTCGGTGCAGCTGAACACCACGCATGAAGCCTTGTCACGCTCATATACCAGATAACGCAGCTGCTTCGGCTCATCCGAGTAATAAGCCCTGTATGTCTGGCCGACACGGAGGGTCCTGACATCAAAGACACTGTCACAGGCCATAGTAAGGTCATATGCCTGCTGCTGGGTCAGGCCCAGGCCTGTCATGAGGGTTGAGAAGAACTGTCCGTTCTTCACCTTTCCTTCCACTGTATCAAGAGAATCCGCATTGAAGCCCATGGACGGGACAGCAGCCGGAACATCAACCGGTTCCACCACTTCTGCATCACGGCCGGAAGGGTCTCCCGAACAGGATGAAATGCCGGCAAGAAGTGCTGCGGATAAGATTGCGATAGTACTGATTCTGAATTTCATGGGCGCAAATATAAGCATAATTACAGAGTTTTAAAGCGCTGTTGAAAAGGGTGTTGAAAAATTAGTGGAAAAAAATGGGAGATTGTGGAAGAAAATGGAAAAATATTCCTAATTTTGCCCACTGTATCATAAACCTTGAAGATGACTGGATTTTTCGGAACACACAACGCTAAATTCGATGACAAAGGGCGAGTAGTAATCCCCTCTGCCATCAAGAGCGCCGTGCCTGCCGACCAGACAAGATTCGTCATCAGAAAGGACAGGAACTCCGGTTGTCTGGAGATGTTCACATGGCAGGAATGGGAGATCATGTCGCAAGCCGTAAGGGCAAAGCTCGACCTCGCGTTCAACGCACAGGACATCAGATACTGGAGGACATTCATGAGCAACACGATAACGGTAGTACCGGACGCGAAGCTCGGAAGAATAACAATACCGGAGGAGATCCGCAAAGCCGCCGGAATAACAAAGGACGTAGTATTCCTCGGAGTTGACTACAAGGTCGAGATCTGGGCCAAGGAACTTTTCGAGGATGGATGCTTCAGTGACGAGGAATTCGACCGGATGAGCAGGCAGATAGCCTCACGCGCTTAAACAGGAGGTCAGACATGTCCGAGTATCACATCCCAGTCTTGCTTGATGAAAGCGTATCCGCTTTGATCGGCTCACAATCAGGAACATACGCAGACGCCACATTCGGAGGCGGAGGACACACGAAGGAGATTCTCAGAAGGCTTTCTCCTGAAGGACGTGTCATTTCGTTCGACCGTGACAGCGATGCTATCGCAAACAGGCCGGACGACGACAGGCTGACCCTGATAAGGAGCGATTTCAGATGGATCCACAACCACATCATACATCAGGGCTACCCTGACGGCATCGACGGGATCCTCGCCGATCTCGGAGTGTCATCCCACCAGTTCGACACAGCTGAAAGAGGATTCTCATTCAGATACGAGGCCCCTCTTGACATGAGGATGAATCAGGAAGCCCAGATAACAGCCGCGGACATCGTAAACGGATATGAATACGAAGACCTGGAAAAGGTCCTGCGTCTGTACGGCGAGGTCGACAACAGCAGAAAGATCGCCCAGCTGATATGCAGAAGCCGCGAACTCTCGCCCATCTCCACCACAGGGGAACTCGGCAAGGCCATTGAAAGCGCCCTTCCGAAATTTGCGGAGCACAAGTTCCTCGCGAAAGTGTATCAGGCCCTGAGGATAGAAGTCAACCAGGAGATGAAGTCTCTTGAAAAGTTCCTCAGCGGAGCGGCATCATCGCTCAAGCCGGGAGGAAGACTTGTAGTGATAACTTACCACTCCCTTGAAGACAGGATGGTCAAGAACTTCATCAAGGCAGGAAACATAGACGGCAAGGTCGAGAAGGATTTCTACGGCAACACCACGGCTCCGCTCAAGGCGGTAAACCGCAAGCCGGTTCTGCCTCAGGAAAGTGAAATAGCTCAGAACACAAGGGCAAGAAGCGCAAAGCTCAGGATTGCCTGCAAGGAGGAAGAGTAATGGAAAAGAAGAGATTCAGAATAGACATAGACTGGGGACAGGCAGCGAAAGCGACCAAGGAGACCCTGCTGTCGATCGGACAGGGAAACTTCCTGATCCGACTCAGGGTAGACAAGCTGTTTCCCTACATCCTCGTGCTCTTCATCCTCGGATGCGCGAACATCTGGCTGAGCTACGAAGTGGAGCAGGCAGCCCTGAGGGTCGAAAGGAACAAGAAGGAGCTCGAGACACTCAAGATATACCACTCCCACCTCACGGGAGAGATTGTGGAGCTGAACAGGCTGAGTACGATTGAAGGAATGCTTAAGGAAATGGGCTCGGAAGTTAAAATACCGGACAAACCGGCAGACAGGATAAGATAGGATGGATACGGAAAGAAACATAGAAAGCAAGGAGCAGCACAGGACCAGCAAGACACTCTGGTACCTGTACTGTCTGTTTCTCGCCATGTCTCTCGTGCTGATGGGAAGAATCATCTACCTTCAGTTCATCTGGGATCCTGCCGACGAGACCATCTACCTGCACCACTTCCAGCCGAGGAAATACATGCACGAGATAGAGCCGGAACGCGGAGCCATCATGGACTGCAACGGAAAGCTGCTCGCTTTCTCGACTCCGATGTACAACATCAACATGGACTGCACCATCCTCAAGGACGACTATGCAAAGGACGAGAAGGAAGGCAAGGATAAGGAAGCCCAGTGGAGAGCCGATGCCAAAAAGATGGCCTTCGGCATAGCCGAGATACTGAAAGAAGAGGGAAAGGACGGAAACTGGTACTACAATCTCATCATAACGAACAGAGACTCGAAGACAGCCAGCGGCAGAAAGAACAAGCCCATAGCGAAGAACATCGACCACAGCACCCTGCTCAGACTTCAGGAGCTGCCGCTCTTCTGCGAAGGACAGTTCAAAAGCGGAATGATCGTAAGGAAAGTCGACACCAGGCAGTATCCTTACGGAGAACTTGCACGAAGAGTGATCGGAGACGTCAAGGTGGATCCTAAAGATCCGGAGGCCAACAGGTATGTGGGAATCGAAGGACAGTACAATCACATCCTGCACGGTACAAAAGGCATCGAATGGATGAAGAGAACCGACAAGGGAATGATCCGCAATGTGGACAGTACAGCCACTGCCGTAAAGCACGGAAGAGACATCAGGACGACAATAGACATTGACATCCAGGACATTGCGGACAGAGCTCTCAGGGCACAGATCCAGGAGAATCCGGAGGTGCAGGGAGGCTGCATCGTGGTGATGGAGGTGGAGACAGGAGCGGTCAAGGCCATGGTCAACCTCTCGAGGAACAGCCGCAATTCGATGGGAGAATATTTCAATTCGGCCATAGGAAGGCCTGCCGAGCCGGGATCGGTGTTCAAGACAGTATCGCTGATGACCCTGATAGAGGACGGACACATCGAGCTTGAGACCAAGATACCGAGCAACCACGGAATCATGAAGGAGTACCCTAAGCTCCGTGACGAATACATACCGAGATACGAAAGCCGCAACAAGACCGACCAGATAAGCATTGTGGACGGTTTCAAGATATCTTCCAACTACGTGTTCCGCCGTCTCATAAAGGACTACTACGGAAAGGACGAGAAGGAATTCATCGAAAGGCTTTACGAATACAAGCTCGCTCCGGGAGCCTACAAGTTCGACCTCGAGGAGAAGGGTGCGACACCGCCATACATTCCGGATCCCAAGGCTCAGGGATGGAGCGGAACAGACCTGATTTCCGTAGCCATCGGATATTCCGTAAGGCAGCCGGCCCTGAACATAGCGATGTTCTACAACGCCATAGCAAACGACGGAAAGATGATGAAGCCGTACATTGTCGAGTCCATCGAATACAACGGCAGGACAGAAAAGCAGTTCAAGCCTGAGATCCTCAACGGTTCGATCTGTTCCAAGGCTACCGCAGACAGTGTGACAAGAGCCCTCAAGATGGTGACCCTTGAAGGAACCGCGACAAGACTCAAGAACGCGAAATGCGTAGTGGCGGGCAAGACCGGTACGGCAAGAATAGTACTCAACAAGGAAGAAAGGGCAGGAAGCAGCGATCCGTTCATAAGCTCAAGCGGACAGAAGAAGCACCAGGGTACATTCGTAGGCTTCTTCCCTGCGGACGAGCCGAAATACACGGCCATAGTCACCATATGGTCAGGCCTGACATCACAGAACTTCTATGGCGGTGCATATCCGGCAGCCGCATTCAAGGAAATAGTGGATGCAGTCTGGTCGCTTGAAGAAGGATGGGGTGAGGAGTTCGCCGCCACAGGAAAGGTTCCTCAGATGGAGTCAGGCTACATAGAGACTGAGAAGGGAACAGGACTTCCTGTACCGGATCTGAAAGGAATGGGACTGAAGGACGCCGTATTCGCAATAGAGAACAACGGCTACAGATGCAGCTATACAGGCATGGGACACGTTGTCAGCCAGAGTCCGGCTGCAGGAACAGAATATAAAAAGGGAGAGACAATAAGAATAGTGCTCAAATGATACTTGAAAGAATCATATCAGGATGTGGGGTCACAGCTGTTGAAGGCGACACTTCGATAAGGATCAGTGCAGTATGCAACGATTCGAGGAAGGTGGTTCCGGGAGCTTTGTTTGTTGCCGTCAGAGGCTTCGCAAGCGACGGACACAGTTTCATCGCGACAGCAGTCGAGAAGGGAGCCGCCGCAATAGTCTTCGACGACAGGGAGGCCGCTCTGGCCCAGCTGGAGTCATGTCCTGAAAAGAGAGTCACGCTGGTGCATGTGGAGTCATCGAGATATGCCCTCGCCATAGCAGCAGCGAATTTCTACGACAATCCTTCACATAAGCTGACTCTTGTCGGAATAACGGGCACAAACGGAAAGACCACGACCGTGACCCTCCTGCACAGGATGTTCACAGCGATGGGATACAGCTGCGGTCTTCTTTCGACCATAGCGAATTATGTAGGCATGAAGGGAGAAGAAGCCGTAAACACGACTTCCGACCCGCTTACCATCAACTCCCTGCTCGCCAAGATGGTCGATGCAGGCTGCGGATACTGTTTCATGGAAGTGAGTTCCATAGGTGTCGAGCAGGAGAGGATAGCCGGGCTTAAGTTCAAGGTGGGAATATTCTCGAACCTCACCCATGACCATCTCGACTATCACAAGACCTTCGCCGAGTACCTCCGCTGCAAGAAACTGTTCTTCGACAAGCTCGATCCTGATGCATATGCCATCACCAACATAGACGACAGGAACGGCATGGTCATGATGCAGAACACAAGAGCCAAGGTCGTGACCTGCTCTCTCAGAAGCATCGCCGACCACACATGCAGAATCATCGAGCAGAGTTTCGAAGGCATGCTGCTGAGAATGGATTCACGCGAGTGCTGGAGTCCGCTGATCGGACAGCACAACGCATACAATCTTCTTGCGATCTATACTGCAGCAAGAGTGCTGGGCGCTGAGGAAGAGGAGGTCCTTGTGGCGATGAGCTCCCTCAGACCGGCTCCGGGAAGGCTTGAAAACCTGAGAGGCCCTAAAGACATCTCGGTCATCATCGACTACGCGCACACGCCGGACGCGCTTGAAAACGTGCTCAAGACTCTCCGCGAGATCGCAAGAGACAGGGAGATAATCTGCGTTTTCGGCTGCGGAGGAGACCGCGACAGGTCGAAGCGTCCGGAAATGGGCAAGGTGGCACAAAGACTCGCCGACAGGATCATCGTGACATCGGACAACAGCCGCACGGAAAACACGACCGACATCATGGCCGACATCAAGGCAGGAATGGATCTGAGCGGAAAGGCGAAGTCACTCTTCATCGAAGACCGTGAGCAGGCCATCAGGACAGCCCTGATGATAGCAGGACAGGGCGCGACCGTCCTTCTGGCAGGCAAGGGCCATGAGACCTACCAGATAATCGGAACCGAGAAGAGACATTTCGACGAGAAGGAAATCGTTGAAGGAATTTTTAATGAAATGAACTAAAACCTGACGAAATGATATACCATATTCTAGAATATCTCAGAGAAGCCGGAGTCGACCTCCCGGGATCGGGCCTGTTCGGGTACCTGTCCTTCAGGGCGATAGCGGCTTTCACCACTGCGCTGCTGATTTCCATCTTTGCAGGAAAGAGAATCATCGGATGGCTCCAGAAGAAGCAGATCGGAGAGACCATCAGAGACCTCGGACTGGAAGGCCAGATGCAGAAGAAGGGCACTCCGACAATGGGAGGAATCATAATATTCGTCGCCATCGTCATCCCCGTGCTCCTGATAGCCGACCTCGCGAACATATACACCATCCTCCTGCTGCTGAGCACAGTATGGTTCTTCCTCATCGGCTTTACCGACGACTACATCAAGGTATTCAAGAAGAACAAGGAAGGAATGAGCGAAAGGTCAAAGCTCGCTGCCCAGGGAGCGATGGCCCTTGCCATAGGTCTGGCCGTTTGCTTCAGCAGCGACATAGTAGTCAGGGAGACTCCGGATCAGGAGAGCAACGTGACGGTTTCCGCAGATGCTCCGGTATCGGACAATGCCAAGCAGGATGTCATAAAGAGCACGAAAACCACCATCCCTTTCGTGAAGAGTCATGAATTCGACTACAAGCTGCTCTCACCTTTCAAGGGAAAGTTCGGCTGGTACACCAAATGGGCCATATACGTACTCATGATAGTCATAGTCATCACAGCCTGCTCCAACGGCGTGAACCTGACTGACGGAATGGACGGCCTTGCCGCCGGAACATCAGCCATCGTGGGAGTGGTGCTCGGAATCTTCGCATGGCTGGGAGGCAACATACTCAATGCGGAATACCTGAACATAATGTACATCCCGGGAAGCGGTGAGGTTGCAGTGTTCATGTCCGCCCTGGTAGGAGCATTGATCGGCTTCCTCTGGTACAACACCTACCCTGCCCAGGTATTCATGGGCGACACCGGAAGCCTGATGCTCGGAGGAATCATCGGAGTGACAGCCGTCCTGATCAGAAAGGAGCTGCTCATCCCTATCCTCTGCGGAGTATTCTTCGCCGAAAGCGTGTCTGTCATCCTCCAGAGAGGATATTTCAAGTACACGAAAAGGAAGTACGGAGAAGGAAGAAGGATCTTCAGGATGGCCCCTCTCCACCACCATTACCAGAAGGAAGGCATTCCGACGGTGGTAAAATGGCCTGGAAAGCCTATTCCTGAAGCCAAGATCGTGACAAGGTTCTGGATCGTCGGAATGATCCTCGCCGTCATCACAATTGCATTGCTGAAAGTAAGATAAAAGAAAACAACACAATAAAATGTCCAGAATAGTTGTATTAGGTGGAGGCGAAAGCGGTGTAGGATCCGCTGTCCTCGCAAAGGTAAAAGGTTTCGATGTATTCCTCTCCGATATGGGTAAGATATCGGAGACATATGCCGCGCTCCTCAACGAGTGGGATATTCCGTATGAGGAAGGAAAGCACAGCGAGGAACTGATACTCAACGCTGACGAGGTGATCAAGAGCCCAGGCATCCCCGCTACCGCAGCGATGGTGAGAAAAATCGAGGACAAGGGCATAAACATCATATCCGAAATAGAATTTGCAGGCCGATATGACTCTGCAAAGAAGATATGCATCACCGGAAGCAACGGAAAGACCACGACAACTTCCCTCATCTACCATCTGCTGCAGCAGGCAGGTCTGAATGTAGGACTGGGAGGAAACATCGGAAAGAGCTACGCATATCAGGTCGCGACAGAGAAATTCGACATCTACGTGCTCGAGCTCAGCAGCTTCCAGCTTGACAACGTCTATGATTTCAAGGCAGACATAGCCATCATCACGAACATTACTCCGGACCATCTGGACAGGTACGGACACGACATGGAGAACTATGTCAAGGCCAAGTTCCGGATCACACGCAACATGTCGAGCGACGACTGCTTCATCTTCTGCTCGGATGACGACATTACGATAAACCACCTCAACCAGATCGTTGTCAAGGCCCAGAAGCTTCCGTTCACGCAGAAGACCGAAGTCGAACAGGGAGCCTTCGTCAAGGACGACAGAATGATCGTAAGGTACAAGGAAGAGGAGTGCGACATGTTCCTTCAGGAACTCGCCCTGGGAGGAAGGCATAACGTATACAACTCGATGGCCGCCGCGATAGCTGCAAAGGTCATGGATATCGACAACGAGGCCATCAGGAACGGTCTTTCCACATTCCAGGCAGTCGAGCACAGGCTTGAGAAGGTTCTGAGCATCGGAGACGTGCTCTATATCAACGATTCCAAGGCCACCAACGTGGACGCCGCATGGTACGCCCTCGAATGCCAGACAAGACCTGTCGTATGGATCGTGGGAGGAACAGACAAAGGAAACGACTATGAAAGCCTCATCCCTCTCGCACAGGAGAAGGTAAAGGCCATGATATGCATGGGACTGGATAACAAGAAGTTCCACGATTCGTTCGAAGCTGTAGTTCCGCAGATGCATGATGTGACATCTGCCGAGGACGCTGTCAAGCTTGCCCATAAGCTGGCGGCTGCAGGAGATGTGGTGCTGCTTTCACCATGCTGCGCAAGCTTCGATCTTTTCAAGAATTATGAAGACAGAGGAAGACAGTTCAAGGAGGCTGTAAGAAAACTATAGGAAATGGAAGGTACGGCAGAAAAAGGTACGGGAATCCGCCGTGGATTCTGGAACTTCATCGACAGCATCAAAGGTGATAAAGTCGTGTGGATAATCGTGTTCATGCTCATAATGATCTCGATTCTTGCCGTATTCTCATCGACTTCCCTTCTTGCTATGGGTGACGACCTTGACAGGCTCAAGATCGTGCGTGAGCAGCTCATAACCGCAGGACTGGGAATCTCGATAATATGGCTGCTCTGCCGCATCAAGAGGATAGGCGTGTTCCGGATCCTGTCCCAGCTGGGCTTTGCGGCATCAGTCGTGCTCCTCACCCTTCTGGTAGCCCATGTCGACATGGGCGTGGTCTGCAAGGCCATCATAACCAACGATGTATACAGAGCATTGAGGATCTTCGGTCTGCAGGTGCATGTCTTCGAGTTCGTCAAGGTAGCCATGGTGATGTATCTGGCCTGGGCGATGGATGCATACAAGAAGGACCTGGCGGCCATGACTTCGAATGAAAAGAGCACCACTTTCGGGCTTGCCAACTCATTGTCACAGCACAAGAAACTGGCTTTCCTTGCCAAGCCTTTCTGGAAAAGGATGATGTATATCTACCTTCCTATAATAACTGTCTGCGTTCTGATAATGCCGGGAAGTAATTCAAGCGCCATTTTTGTGGGAGGAATACTCATAGCGACCCTGCTCGTGGGCGGAATACCTATGAAGGAGATATTCATAGCCGCTGCAGGAGCCGTGGTATGCCTGCTGCTGATCATCGGCCTGTACAAGGCTACAGGATGGGAAGCGCTCAGACGAGTGGATACGATGCTCAGCCGAATCGAGGCCGACTACAGTCCGGCCATACTCGAAGAAGTGGATGAGAACGGCAGGTTCGTAGCACCGGAAGGATCCACAGAGTTCCGCAGAAGACTGGACAAGATCCAGCAGCCGTTCGGAGCGAAGGTAGCCGTACACGAAGGTGGCCTTCTTGGTAAAGGCAGCGGAAACAGCACGCAGAAATATGTAGTTGCCGTAATATACGGAGACTACATGTTCAGCTTCATAATAGAGGAGTACGGAATATGGGGAGCTTTCCTCGTCATAATACTGTATGTCAGTCTCCTGGCTAGAGGTTCGATGATAGCAAGGCTCAGCGACACTGAATTCGCTAAGGTTGCTGTCGGAGGTCTCAGCCTGCTGATAACGGGCCAGGCCTTCATGCATATGTTCGTGAACGTGGACATAGGTCCGATGACAGGTCAGACCCTACCTCTGGTCAGCCACGGAAGCAGCGCCTTCCTGATGTTCAGCATCGCTTTCGGAGTGATACTCTCGATAAGCCGAATGTCAAGGGAAAAGATCAGGGAAGAAGAGGAAGCAGCAGCTCCGATCTACCAAAGAGAACAGGACGAGCTGCAGGCGACACTCGAAGACATTGAACGGTTAGAAGAAATTTAGCACCATGGGTTACAAGGCATTAAGGGTAATAATAAGTGGAGGCGGCACGGGAGGTCATATATTCCCGGCCGTTTCGATTGCAAATAAGCTCAAGGAACTGAACCCTGAGACGGAGATTCTGTTTGTCGGAGCAGAAGGAAGGATGGAAATGGAGAAGGTTCCGGCAGCAGGCTACGAGATAAAGGGGCTCCCGATTGCAGGACTGCAGCGAAGACTGACCCTGTCAAATCTGTCCGTACCTTTCAAGCTGGTCAAAAGCATATCGATGGCTCGGAAGATACTGAAGGAGTTCAGGCCTGACATAGCGATCGGAGTAGGAGGCTATGCAAGCGCTCCCCTGCTTTGGGCTGCTTCAAGACTCGGAGTTCCTACCCTGATACAGGAACAGAACGGTTATGCGGGCCTGACCAACAAGATCGTGGGAAAGAAAGCTGAAAGCATCTGCGTGGCATATGAAGGAATGGAAAGGTTCTTCCCTGCAGAAAGGATCATCCTGACCGGCAACCCGATCCGAAAGGAGATTGTCCCCGCTACAGAAGAAATGCGCGAGGAAGCCTTCAGGTTCTACGGAATGGATCCGCAGAAGAAGCATATACTGATCGTCGGAGGAAGCCTCGGCAGCGGCACCCTCAACGCTTCGATGAGGAAATGGATAACCGACGGCTGCCCGTCAGGCAAGGGAGTGGAAGTGATGTGGCAGTGCGGCAAATACTACAAGCCTGAAACCGAGGTATTCATGAAGGAGGCGAAAGCCAACGGAATCGGCGGAGAGACTCTTGAGCATATAACATACACGGACTTCATCCAGAGGATGGATCTGGCCTATGCCGCCGCCGACATAGTGATTTCACGCTCAGGAGCGAGCACTGTTTCGGAATTGTGCGCGGCACACAAGGCGGCCATCTTCGTTCCGTCACCTAATGTAGCGGAAGATCACCAGACCCACAATGCCATGGCCCTCGTCAGAAAAGGAGCGGCAGTGATGGTAAAGGATTCGGATGCAAGGGAAAAACTGATGAAGACAGCCTGCGACCTTCTCAGGAATCCGGACAAGACAGCTCTCATGGAAAGGAACATCGCCGCCCTTGCAAAGACAGACGCAGCAATGACAATAGCGGAAGAAGTTTACAGAATAGTAGGATAATGGAATACAGTCACATATATTTTATCGGTATCGGCGGCATCGGCATGAGCGCCATTGCACGCTATTACAACACAAAGGGATTCAAGGTCAGCGGATATGACAAGACACCGTCCCCTCTTACCCGCGCACTTGAACAGGAAGGGATACAGGTCCACTACGAGGATGACGTCCGTTTCGTTCCGAAGGACCCGGCTTCCACCCTTGTCGTATATACGCCTGCCGTCCCGAAGGATATGGGCGAGCTGACATATGTCATGGAGAACGGATACCGTGTGATAAAGCGTTCGAGAATGCTCGGAGAAATCACGGCCGGCCAGAGGTGCCTCGCTGTAGCAGGAACACATGGAAAGACTACGACCAGCACCCTCCTGAGCCACATCTTCACTGACAGCGGCGAAGGTTGCTCGGCCTTCCTCGGCGGAATCTCGAAGAACTATGACAGCAACCTTCTGACACATGGGAACAATGTCATAGCCGTGGAAGCCGACGAGTTCGACAGGTCTTTCCTCCAGCTTTTTCCCGAGATTGCGGTAATAACTTCCATGGATGCCGACCATCTAGACATATACGGTGACGAAGCACATATCCATGAAGCATTCAAGGCCTTCGCATCGCAGGTGAGCGGAACAGTCATCGTCAAGAAAGGACTGGACATAACCCCTGAGGACACAAAGGCAAGGATCATGACATATTCATACACAGACCCTTCCGCCGACTTTCACGCAGAAATAACAGAAGGTGACGGAAACGGATACACCCACTTCGACCTGCATTGGCCTGGAGGCGTGATCAGAGACTGCGTCGTGGGAGTGCCCGGCTGGGTAAACATCGAGAATGCAGTCGGAGCCTCTGCCATCGGACTGACCTACGGACTCGACCCCGAGAAGGTGAGAAAGGCCCTGGCCTCATTCAAGGGAGTAAAGAGAAGATTCGACATACAGATGGAAACGGAGAGCTGCATATACATAGATGACTATGCCCACCATCCGCAGGAGATATCGGCAGCCCTGACATCCATCAAGGGGAATTTCCCTCTGCACAGGCTCACGGCCATCTTCCAGCCGCACCTGTACACAAGGACACGCGACTTTGCCGACGGGTTTGCGGAAGCTCTGAGCAAGGTGGACAGGCTCATACTTCTGGACATCTACCCGGCAAGGGAAGAGCCTATACCCGGAGTGACATCACAGATCATCTTCGACAAGGTGACTGCCCCGGAAAAGGAACTGATTGTAAAATCCGAGCTCATGAACCATCTCCGCAACAGCCTCAACCTCTGCGGCAAGGATGTGATAGTGACAATGGGTGCAGGAGATATCGACAGGCTTGTGCCTGAAATAAACAAGATGCTCAACGGAATGAAGACATGCTGAACAGGACTTTGAAATACCTGATGACTATAATTGTCGGAGTGCTCATCTTCGGCCTGGCGGCCGTATCCGTGATTGCAGGCAAGCAGAGCAGGAAGCAGCTCACCTGCAAGGGGCTGGAAGTGACCGTGCTCGACAGTCTTGAAAACGACTTCGTCTCTGCCGCCGATGTCAGGAGATTCCTCGACAAGGAATACGGTACATATCTGGGAACCCCTCTCGACAGCATGAACCTGTCCAGGGTGGAGGACATCATAGACGGAAGGAGCGCCGTGCTCAAAAGCGAAGCCTTCGTGACAAAGGACGGCATCCTCCACATAGAAGTCACCCAAAGGAAACCTATAGTCAGGTTCCAGAAGCAGGAAGGCGGCTTCTACGCAGACAAGGAAGGCTACGTATTCCCTCTTCAGAGCAGTTACGCATCCTACGTTCAGATTGTAGACGGAGAGATTCCGATAAACATGAAGAGCGGGCATAAGGGTGAGATCGAGGACCCGGTGCAGAAGGCATGGTTCGATCGGGTCATGAAGGTAGTGAACTTCATTGAAGGCAGTGCATGGAAGGACAGGATCGTGCAGATACATGTGGACAACGGCGGGGAACTTACACTGATTCCACGCACAGGAGAAGAAAGGTTCATTCTGGGCCAGCCGGTGAACATCGCGGACAAGTTCTCGAGAATCGAGAAATACTATGCCGCCATAGCCGGGACAGACAGGAAGTACAGCATGGTGAACCTCAAGTACGACGGACAGATAGTATGCAGATAAACGGAATAAAACAATACAGCAATATGGACATCATTGACAAGCATATCGTGGCGATCGATCTCGGCACATCGAAGACAGCCATCACCGTTGCTAAGGTGAACGGCAACGATGTGCAGATCATCTATTACAAGGAAACCCCTTCTTCCGGCATCAGATACAGCAGCGTATTCAATGTCATGCACGTTACGGAAGTGCTCAGAAGGGCCATCAGGGAGGCTGAAGAGCAGCTTGGGATAAAGATCACCCAGGCAGTTGTCGGCATGCCTAAGTTCCCTGTGCGACAGGAGACAAGCAACGGAGAGATCAGGGACAGAGGAGAGGATGCGGATATAACGGCAGAAGACATAACTTTCCTGAAGAGCCTCGCGGAAGACTCCTATCCTCTTATGAATCCTGAGAAAGAGGCCATATACGGAGCTGTAGCCCAGTCGTTCTCAGACGGAGAGAACTTCCAGATCATAGAGAATGACATCATCGGAATGACCAGTGATGTTCTTGAAGGCCATTTCAAGATATTCATCGGAAAGAAGAGCGACCTCAGAAGGATCGACCAGGTGATGAGCAAGGTAGGAATAACCGGAACCAAGAAATACTTCACGGCAGACACTACAGCCAAGGCAGTGCTGACCCCATCCGAAATGGAGAACGGCGTAGCCCTGATCGACTTCGGTGCCGGCTGTACCTCAGTCGCCATCTACCAGGACAACATCATGCGCCACTATGCTTCCATTCCGTTCGGCGGCAAGAACATAACCGAGGACATAAAGAGCGAAAGCCAGATATCGGAGAGACTTGCCGAAAACATCAAGCTCGGCTTCGGAGCATGCATGCCGGAAAAGCTCCAGAGCATGGGTGAAAAGATCCTTCACATAAGAAGCAACAGCACGGAGCCTGACATGAAGCTTCCTGTGAAATATCTCTCGGAGATAATCACGGCACGTGTCGAGGAAATCATGATGGCCATACTCTACGAGATCCACCACAGCGGTTTCGCAGACTCTCTCCGCAGCGGTATCGTGATTACGGGAGGCTGTGCCCAGATGGCCAATCTCGGCAATTTCATATACGATATCTCCGGTTACAGGGTGAGGACAGGATATGCACTTAACCTCTTCTCGCACTCAGGCTGCGAAGGCCTCAGCGAGACATCAGCCACCACATCGCTCGGTCTTCTTCTCGCAGCGAAGGACGACATGGGCAACTGCGCTCAGGGAGACGACTTCGAGACTGTGGAGCCAGGAAGAGGAAACGATCCTTTCGACTTCTTCAATGAGACAGCTGCATCGGCTGCAGCTTCCGATGTACGACAGGATGATCCGGAAAGCGCTGAAGCCCTCGCACAGGACGACCAGGCTGGAGATGCCCGGACCGGAAATGAAAAGGAGGATGAGGTAGTCCAGACTACGATATTCAGGGAAGACGAGATCGAAAAGATCGAAGTGGTGAAGAAGCCGAAGAAAAAGAATCCGTTCAAAATCATCTGGACGAAGTTCAGCGAACAGGCGGAAAGCCTTTATAACAATGTAAATCAGAGCCTTGACGAATAAAACATGACAGAGATGGAAGGAATGATAGATAACCTCATAACACCGGAAGATTGGGTGCCGGTAGATTCGATCATAAAGGTGATCGGAGTTGGCGGAGGCGGTTGCAATGCCGTTGACTACATGTACAGACAGAAGATCGAGGGCTGTACCTTCATCGTCTGCAACACAGACTCTCAGGCTCTTGACAACAGCGATGTGCCTGTCAAGATCCAGCTCGGCTCGGGACTTGGAGCCGGCTGCGACCCTACTAAAGGCCGTAACGCCGCACTTGACTCTCAGGACATCATAGCGGAGAAAGTGCTCAACAACACGGAGATGCTCTTCATTACAGCCGGTATGGGAGGCGGTACGGGAACAGGAGCTGCTCCTGTCATCGCATCTATGGCGAAGAAGAAGGGCATACTTACAGTCGGTGTCGTCACCCTCCCGTTCAAGAGCGAGGGCAACGAGTCGATGTCAAAGGCCATTGACGGAATCAACGAGCTTGAGAAGAATGTCGACAGTCTGCTCATAATAAACAACGAGAAGCTCTACGACTTCTACGGAGACCTTCTGCTTCAGGATGCCTTCCCTAAGGCTGACGAGGTCCTGGCCACTGCTGTAAGCGGAATCACGGAGATCATCAAGAACAGGGGTCACATCAATGTCGACTTCAACGACATCAGGACAATGATGAAGAACAGCGGCATGGCACTTATGGGCTGCGGCTCCGGTACCGGTGAAAACAGGATCGAGGATGCGGTCAGAAGCGCTCTTGAGTCCCCTCTTCTGAATGACTTCGACCTCACGACAGCTAAGAATGTCCTGCTGAACATCACTGTAGCGAGAAGCGAACAGGGCATGAAGATGAAGCAGCTTGAAGAAATCAACAAGCTGGTCAACGAATATACCGGCAAGGCCAACAACTTCAAGAGCGGAATCGTATTCAACGACAATCCGGACTTCGGCGACAGAGTGCAGATAACCGTAATCGCTACAGGATTCAGGATGAGCATGATAAGCGAGATCAACGGCGGTGACCTCGGCAACTACATAGTGATCGACAACACCTACACCTACCGCAAGAATGCCGCGATGTCGGACAGCGAGGGCATCGAACTGCCTGAGGTAAGGACACTGAAGATCGGATACAACAAGAACGATGTCCGCAAGAAGATCAGCTTCGAGGACGGCAAGAAGCCTGTTCTGCTTGTCGGAGAAGGAGTCAACAGAAGCGACCTCGAGCATACGGCTGCAATACGCAGGAAATCAGGCTCGGTCGAGATACATGAATAACAGTATTTTTTTCTATATTTGCACCCGGCTTCGGCCGGGTTTAAATTTTTAATGGATATGACAAGAAAGACAAGGGTACGCTTTGCACCGTCTCCGACAGGACCGCTCCACATGGGCGGAGTCAGGACTGCGCTTTACAATTATCTCTTCGCCAAGCAGCGCGGAGGAGACTTCATCATAAGGATAGAGGATACAGACTCACAGAGATTCGTTCCTGGAGCAGAAAAATATATAATCGAAGCATTGAACTGGTGCGGAATAGTACCGGATGAAGGCGTCGATGCAGACGGCAATGTAGTGGAGACCGCCTCAGAGCGTCATCCGCATGCACCGTACAGACAGAGCCAGAGAAAGCCTATCTACCGCAAGTACGCCGAACAGCTCGTTGAAGACGGCTTCGCATACTATGCCTTCGACACTGCTGAAGAGCTCGGAAGCAAGAGGGCCGAGATGGAGGCACAGGGCCAGACTTTCATATACGGACAGACCACACGTCTTGGCTTGAGGAACTCGCTTTCGCTTCCTGAGGAGGAATGGAAGCAGCTTCTTGAGACCCGCACAGACTGGACCATCCGCTTCAAGATGCCGGAAGACAGGGTCGTGAAGATGGACGACCTTATCCGCGGACATGTGGAGGTCAACACCGCCACCCTCGACGACAAGGTTCTCTGGAAAAGAGCCGATGAGCTGCCTACATACCACCTTGCCAACATCGTTGACGACCACCTCATGGAAATCACCGAGGTGATCCGCGGTGAGGAGTGGCTTCCTTCGCTTCCTCTCCATTACCTTCTCTACGAGGCTTTCGGATGGACTGAGTCACAGCCTCGTTTCGCACACCTTTCGCTGCTTCTGAAGCCGGACGGAAAGGGCAAGCTCAGCAAGCGTGACGGAGACCGCCTCGGTTTCCCTGTCTTCCCGCTTCAGTGGACAAATGCTGAGGGAGAGGTTTCACGTGGCTACCGCGAGGACGGCTACTTCCCAGAGGCTTTCGTGAATCTGCTTGCAATGCTCGGCTGGAATCCTGGAACCGAACAGGAGCTTTTCTCGCTTGAGGAGCTGGTCGGAGCGTTCTCTCTCGAAAGAGTGATCAAGTCGGGTGCGAGATTCAATGCAGACAAGGCCAAGTGGTTCAACAAGGAGTATCTGCGTACGAAGAGTGCAGAAGAGCTTGCATCTCTGTATATCCCTGTTCTGGAGTCGAAGGGACTGCAGATTGTAGACTGTCCTGCGTGCGCGCTTACAGCCGGTTCGGAGATGACTGTTTCGGGAGCTGATTTCGACAACAGGATATTCTCACGTCAGTACGTTGAGAGAGTTGTCGCTCTTATTCAGGAGAGGGCTACATTCGTGAGTGATTTCTGGGATATCGCACCATATCTGTTCATCGCTCCTGCGGAGTTTGTGGAGAAGGATGCCGCAAAGTTCTGGAAGGAGGAGAATTATACTCTTGCGCTTCAGGTTGCGGATTTCATTCTCGATTTTGAGGGTGAGTTCACAAAGGCTTCGCTTGAGGGGCCGCTTGAGGAGTTCATACGTGGCAATGAGTGGCCTATGGGTAAGGTCATGAATTGCTTGCGTCTTGCGCTTGTGGGTGCTTCCAGCGGTCTGGGTATCGCTGATATTGTTACGCTTATCGGCAAGAGGGAGTTTGGCAGGCGTATTGATTATATCAAGTCTAAGCTCTGCTGAGTCATCTGATATTGATTATACCAGTCACAGGACAACGGTTCACGGAATACAATCCGCTTCGCGGCTCAACGTGCCCCTTTTGTCCAGTGACTGGTATAATTAGTTTGACGACGACACAGCAGAAGATCCCTGCGCTGGCCGGGGTGGCAGGGGATCCTACTTCGGTAGTATTGTGAAATGAAGCGTGGGTAGATGGAGCTGCATATTCATGTACCCACGTTTAATTCAATGGTCTTTCTTTTTGGAATTGCGCCTGTCAATCAGGATCTTCACTATTATTGCTGCGATGACAAGCACTCCTGCAATGATCCAGATGACAGAACCTTAGCAAGAAATGCACCTACAGGCTACGGAGCAAGGTCGATATGGCCAAGCGGATATTTGCTGCCGCAGTTTCAGGCTTCATTGCTTCCGACAGAGCCATGCCTTCTGGAGTTGCCTGAACAATATGTTCGAAGCCTTTAATGTACCCGACATTCTTCAAGTCTACTGAACCGCCTACAGCCAATGCCGGCACCCTATGGGCCAAGGCCCTCTGAAGAACTCCATAAGGGGTCTTTCCTGTCATGGTCTGCGCATCAATCCTGCCCTCCCCTGTTATCACCAGGTCTGCACCTTCAATGATACTGTCGAAGCCGAGTGCATCCAATACCATATCCACTCCCCTCTCTAGCCGGGCATCCATAAAAGCAAGAAAAGCCCCACCGAGACCACCTGCAGCTCCGGCTCCAGAGACATCAGCAATATCCCTCCCTGTGACCCGGAGTACAACTTCAGCCAAGTGGGACATACCCCTGTCAAGGAATCCAACCATCTGGCTATCAGCACCTTTCTGCGGAGCAAACACATACGCCGCGCCATCCGGGCCACAGAAAGGAGAAGCCACATCACAGGCGACAATGAACTCGGAATCATATATTTCCGGAGCCATTTCACCGAGATCGATATCGGCGACATTCTCCATATTCCTGCCTATGCCATCAAGCACCTTCCCGTCCTGGTCGAGAAACCGGACCCCGAGCGCCGATAGCATACCCATTCCGGCATCATTGGTCGCACTTCCACCTATACCTATAAGAAACCTCCTGCATCCCCTGTGCAAGGCATCGGCAACAAGCTCACCTGTACCGAACGTCGAGGTATTCATAGGATTCCTTTCATCCGGCTTCAGAAGAGTCAGACCGCTGGCGACGGACATCTCGATAACAGCCGTCTGTCCCCCGTCGACTATGACATACCGCGCCGTTACAGGGCGGCACAAAGGGTCATGCACCTGCACGGGCACGGTCCTGCCTCCCAAAGCATCTGCCAGAGCATCCATGGTCCCCTCTCCCCCGTCCGCGACATTTACCTTCACGACCTCACAGGACGGGAATACATCATGGATCCCCTGCTCCAGCGCCCCTGCAACCTGCAGCGACGTCAGAGAACCTTTGAACGAATCAGATGCTACGACTATACGTTTCATGACATACAAATATAAACATAATTTGCATTATTCTTTTTTTATAGGTTTACATCGGTTAAATTTGCAGCGCAAAACACAAAACCATATGAAGATAGGAATATGCAATGACCACGCAGGCGTGGATTACAAGAATCAGCTGGTGGAATATCTCACCGGAAAAGGTTATGAAATGGTCAACTTCGGAACAGATACGACAGCCAGCATGGACTATCCGGACACAGCACATCCGCTCGCAGAAGCGGTAGAGTCGGGAAAGGTAGACCTTGGAATCGCATTCTGCGGTACAGGAAACGGAATGCAGATGGCCCTCAACAAGCATCAGGGCATCCGTGCAGGACTCTGCTGGTCAGTGGAAATCGGAAAACTCATCAAACAGCATAACAACGCGAACATACTTGTCATGCCTGCAAGATTCATCCCATTCGAGACAGTGGTCGAGATTACTGACGCATGGCTCAATGAAGAGTTCGAGGGCGGACGCCATCAGGGCAGAATTGACAAGATCCCTTGTAAATAATTTATTTTGGAAGCATTGATACTTACACCGGAGTCAGCACCTCTGAGCAGAGACATAGCTGACTACCCGGAAGGGATAATCATCCCTATAGACAAACCATACAGATGGACTTCGGCGGACGTGATCAGGAAGGTCAAGTTCGCCGCAATCCGTCATTTCGGCAAGAAGAATCTGAAGGTGGGACATGCCGGCACGCTTGACCCTCTGGCTACAGGCGTACTGCTTGTATGCATCGGAAAGGCCACAAAACTTGCAGAGGAACTTCAGAAACACGACAAGGAATATGTGGCAGGAATCACCTTCGGTGCCACAACTCCTTCATATGACCTTGAAAAGGACATAGACAGGTTCTTCCCTCATGAGCATATCACGCCCGAATCTGTCAGCGACGCTCTTCCCGATTTCATCGGAGAGCAGGATCAGATTGCACCTTTGTTTTCCGCCAAGTCCGTTGACGGGGTGCGCGCATATGAACTTGCAAGAAAGCTCTACAAGACAGGAGGGGCAGTTTCAGAAATCGACGATGCAGCCAAGGAACTGATCAGAGTCGCCCGCATCAACATATCGGAACTTGAACTGATGAAGTTCGAAAAAGGCAGGGCTGTTTCAGAAAGTGCAGATGAGGTTGAAGCAGCAGCGGAAGACCCTGGGACACATACGGATATATCCAAAGCCTCTGCCAGGATAAATGTAACCGACAACTCAGCACTCGGTCTGCCCCGCGCTGTAGTAAGAATGGCATGCAGCAAGGGAACCTATGTAAGAGCCTTTGCAAGGGATCTGGGAGAAAAACTCGGAAGCGGAGCCCATCTGGACAGCCTCCATCGCAGCAGAAGCGGCATCTTCCTCGTCCAGAATGCCCTCAGCATAGAACAGGCCCTTAACCTGCTGTAAAGCCCCGACACCCAACCCCTTACCACTCAGCGCATTACACACCCACGGGTGCACCATAGGGAACACCCGAAAACATGTAAATGACTGAAGGAAAGCAATTTAAGAAACCGGAAAATGATAGGAACATACTCATATAGAAACATCTGGAAGGTAGCCTATCCGATCCTTATCAGCCTGATCATGGAACAGATGATCGGACTGACGGATACTGCATTTCTGGGACGAGTGGGTGAAGTGGAGCTTGGTGCATCCGCCATAGCCATCGTATATTACATGGTGCTGTTCATGATCGGATTCGGATTCAGCATCGGAGCCCAGATCATCATCGGCCGCCGCAACGGTGAAGGCAGGTTCACAGAGACAGGCAAGGTATTCTGGAACGGACTCTACTTCGTTCTCGGGCTATGTGGAGCGATCATCATTCTTTCCGAAATCTTCTCACCGTGGATGATGCGCTTCATGGTGTCGTCGGATGCAGTATATGAAGCAGCACTCAGCTATGTCAGATGGAGACTTCCGGGCATGGCATTCGCCTTCATCACTGCAATGTTCAGAGCATTCTATGTAGGAACCACACAGACAAAAACCCTGACACTCAACTCAGTAGTGATGGTTCTGTCGAACATCATATTCAACTGGATACTCATTTTCGGACATTTCGGTCTTCCAGCCCTCGGCATCACCGGAGCAGCGATAGGATCCAGCCTGGCCGAACTCATGTCCCTGATATTCTTCATTGTCTATACACGCACGAGCTGCAACCGCAGAAAATACGGACTGGAAAAAGCGGCATCTTTCGACATCAGAGAAATCAAGGCCATGATGCCGGTATGTTCATGGACAATGATCCAGAACACCATCTCGGTATCCACATGGTTCATTTTCTTCCTTTATATAGAACATCTCGGCGAAAGGTCTCTGGCAATTTCCAATATCGTCAGAGGAGTATCGGGACTGATATGGGTAGTGCTCCAGGCCTTCTCATCCACATGCAGCACCCTTGTCAGCAACATGATCGGAGAAGGTCATCAGGATCAGGTGATGCTTCTTGTGAAAAGGATTCTGAAACTGTCTTACGGCATCGTCAGCGTGCTGATCATACTCATCAGCCTCTTTCCTGAGGCCATCGCCCGTATCTATACCGACATCCCTGACCTCATCACAGCTTCAGTTCCGGCAATGCTCGTGATGGCCTCGTCATATTTCGTGAATACAGGAGGACAGGTGCTCTTCCTCGCAGTGTCCGGAACGGGCAGTACCAAGACCGCTTTCCGTCTGGAGATGGTGGCTCTTGTGATATACACGGCCTATTGCACCGTGATAGTCGGTATCATGAAGCTCGATGTAGCAATATGCTGGACCGCCGAACATGTCTATGCAGGAATACTCCTTCTCTGCAGCTGGTGGTACATGCGCAGCGGCCGCTGGAAGGACCGGAAGATCTGATTTTCAGACCAACTGATATTTCTTTATTTCTCTCGTCATCACATGGTCCAGCGGATAGCAGGCCTTGGAGACGGCGGCCTTGCGGGCAAGTTCCGACACAAGGTCGGCATCAGGTCCGGGATCATCCATAAGCTTAACGATATTGTCGGTCAGGACATGCTCCAGAAGAAGGTGGAACGCCTGGCCGTGGTCCTGATGGCGCAGATGACAGAGTTCGTGAAGGAGGATATAGTCCTGAAGCACGGCGGGAAGACGGACGATGTTAAGGTTCAGATTGATGTTGCCTTTCGACGAGCAGCTTCCCCAATTCGATGCGTTGTGCTTGATGGTCACACGGTTATATACGAAGCCATAGCGCAAGGCAAGCTCAGCAAGCCTCGGAGGAAGCACTGACTTTGCCTGACGGCGCAGGTCCTCGATTTCTTCCGCTGAAGCCACATGCACATTCCCCAGACGAGCTTTCTGCCGGGCCATCGTTTCCAGAACCCAGTCTCTGCGCAGCTGGAAGAAAGCCTGAGCGGCAGCATAAGGAAGAATATACGGAAAAGTTACGCTTACCCCCTTCACCGGATGCACCCTTATGCCTATGCTGCGGCACCTCGTACTTTTACGAAACACCACCTCCCCGATCTGCGGGTCATTCAACACCTTGCCTGCCGTTTTTGCCATAGCAACGGCAAAGGTAAGCAATTGTTTACTTACAAGACAAAAAAGACACAAAATATTCTGACAAGTAGTTGTTTTCTTGGATATTATGCTTATCTTTGCGCCCGCAAAATCCCCCTATGAGGGATAGAGCGCGAAAACTTAATAATTAACCTCTAAATTTTTTCGAAAGATGGCTGAATATTTGGCACCAGAGAAAAAACAGGAGCTTTTCGAGAAGTACGGAAAGTCCAATACTGACACAGGTTCTCCAGAGAGCCAGGTGGCTTTATTCTCCTACCGTATCGCTCACCTTACCGAGCATCTTAAGAGCAACAAGCACGACTACGTGACTCGTCGTTCACTTCTTAAGCTTGTAGGTAAGCGTCGTCGTGTACTTGATTATCTCAAGTCAGTTGACATCGAGAGATACAGAGCTATCGTCAAGGAGCTTGGCCTCCGTCGATAAGCTACATCATAGTAGGAACCGACGAAGGGGGAGCACCCAAGAATAGGGTATCCCCCTTTTTTCGCGCAAAGACGCTTCCTGAGCGCTAACAAATCAACCTGCGGCGCTGACGGAGCAGAACAATATACTTACGTAACTGTATGTAGGAGCCTTCCGAAGGCTCCGTATGGGCGGAAAACATGAATTAATAATGGCTCCCACAGGGGGAGGCAGGTTGAAACCGAAACAATGAATATCGTAAAAAAGACAATTGAATTATCCGACGGAAGGATAATAGAGATCGAAACCGGAAAGCTTGCAAAGCAGGCTGACGGATCTGTAGTCGTAAAGATGGGAGGCACAATGCTTCTTGCGACTGTTACATGCGCGAAAGACGCAAAGGAGGATGTGGACTTCATGCCACTTCAGGTAGACTACAAGGAAAAATATGCTTCTGCAGGACGTTTCCCAGGCGGCTTCATGAAGCGTGAGGGTAAGGCATCTGATTATGAGATCCTTATTGCACGTCTTGTTGACCGTGCCCTCAGACCGCTTTTCCCTGAGGATTTCCACGCAGAGGTCTTTGTAAATGTAAATCTCATTTCAGCAGAGAAGGATATCCAGCCTGACGCACTCGCAGGTCTCGCAGCTTCTGCTGCACTCGCTGTCAGTGACATTCCGTTCGACGGCCCTATCTCTGAAGTACGCGTAGCAAGGATCGGCGGCGAACTCAAGATCAACCCTAACTTCAGCGAGATGGCTGACGCAGACATCGACATCATGGTAGCTGCAACATATGACAACATCATGATGGTGGAGGGTGAGATGAACGAGGTAAGCGAGCACGACATGCTCGAGGCCATCAAGTTCGCTCATGAAGAGATCAAGAAGCACTGCAAGGTGCAGATGGAGCTCACAGAGGCTGTAGGCAAGACTGTAAAGAGAACATACTGCCACGAGGAGAACGACGAGGAACTTCGTGCAGCGATCCAGGAGTTCTGCTATGACAGATGCTACGCCATTGCAAAGTCAGGATCTGCAAAGCACGAGAGGTCAGACGCTTTCGAAGCACTCAAGGAGGAGTTCTACGCAACACTCTCTGAGGAGGAGCAGGAAGAGAAGAGAATGATGGTCGAGAGATATTATCATGCTGTCGAGAAGGCTGCCATGAGAAACATGATCCTCGACGAGGGTGTACGTCTCGACGGCCGTGACACCACTACAGTCCGCCCTATCTGGTGCGAGACTGACTATCTCCCTTGCGCACATGGTTCAGCAATCTTCACACGTGGTGAGACTCAGTCACTTTCAACCGTTACCCTCGGAACAAAGCTTGACATGAAGGAGCGTGACGAAGTGCTCATCCAGGACACAGACCAGTTCGTACTCCACTATAACTTCCCTCCTTTCTCAACAGGTGAGGCTCGTCCTCAGCGCGGTGTAGGCCGTCGTGAGATCGGACACGGAAACCTCGCATACAGGGCCCTCAAGCCTATGATCCCGATGGCTCCGGAGAATCCTTACGCAGTACGCGTAGTTTCTGATATCCTCGAGTCAAACGGCTCATCTTCAATGGCTACAGTATGTGCAGGCTGCCTCGCCCTCATGGATGCAGGTGTGAAGATCAAGAAGCCGGTTGCAGGTGTTGCCATGGGTCTTATCACAGACAAGGACAACCCTAACGAGCGCTACGCCATCCTTACCGATATCCTCGGCGATGAGGACCACCTCGGAGACATGGACTTCAAGGTAACAGGAACAAAGGACGGTATCACAGCCACTCAGATGGACATCAAGGTGGACGGACTTTCATATGACGTTCTCGAGAAGGCTCTCGAGCAGGCACGTCAGGGCCGTATGCACATCATGGGCGAAATGATGAAGACCATCAGCGAGCCACGTGCTGACTACAAGGAGTTCGTTCCTCGTATGATCCAGATCCGTGTAGCCGGCGAGTTCATCGGCGCTATCATCGGAAAGGGCGGTGAGACCATCCAGCGCATCCAGCGTGAGACCGGTACGACCATCACCATCACAGAGGAAAACAACAACGGTGTATCTGAGGGTGTTGTAGACATCTTCGGTCAGGACAAGGAAGCTATGGACAAGGCTCTCGAGTGGATCAACGGCATCACAGCTGTTCCTGAAGTAGGTACAGTATACCACGGAAAGGTTGTATCTATCCTTGAGTTCGGTGCTTTCGTTGAGATTCTCCCTGGCAAGGAAGGCCTTCTCCATGTATCAGAGATCGATTGGAAGAAGACTGACAAGGTAGAGGATGTCCTCAATGTAGGCGACGAGGTTGATGTCAAGCTCCTCGAGATCGACGAGAAGACAGGCAAGATGAGACTTTCACGCAAGGCCCTTATCGAGAAGCCTGAAGGCTATGTAGAGCCTGAGCGTCGTCCACGTGGCGGTGACAGAGGTCCGCGCCGTGACAATGACCGCCGTCCTGGTGGAGACCGTCGTCCTAACGGAGACAGAGGTCCACGCCGCGATGACAGAGGTCCAAGAGGTCCACGCCGCGAGCGCCCGGCAGCTCCAGAGCAGAACAACGAGCCGGAGATGTTCTAAGCGTTTCACAGAAACGTTTAACTCTCAAATAGTTATACTGAATCGCCTGCGACAGATGCCGCAGGCGATTTTATATATAAAAAAGAAAAATCGGACAAGTGGGTGGGATATTTGGCGAAAACATCTAACTTTATAGGTCAGATTGCTAGTTTGAAAGATCATAAAACTATTAGACCTAAATATGGAAAGAATCATCGAATGCGTACCTAATTTCAGTGAAGGACGCAACATGGAAGTGATTGACGCCATTGTGGCGGCTATCGAGAAAGGTGGAAGAGAGGCAGTATGCGACAAACCGGGAGTAAAGGTTCTGGACGTGGATCCCGGAGAAGCGACCAACCGCACTGTAGTGACCTTCGTCGGAAGTCCGGAAGCTGTCGTAGAAGCTGCATTCCAAGGCGTAAAGAAAGCTGCGGAACTTATAGACATGAGACAGCATCATGGCGCCCATCCTCGTTCCGGAGCCACTGATGTTCTTCCGCTGATACCAATTTCAGGCATGACCCTTCAGGAATGCGCCGAGCTTGCCAGAAAACTTGCAGAACGCATATATACAGAATTGGAAATCCCATGTTACTGCTACGAAGCTGCTGCGCAGAAGCCTGAGCGCAAGAATCTTGCAGTATGCCGCGCAGGAGAATACGAGGCGCTTCCGGAGAAGATGGGAGACCCTTCGAGATGCCCTGATTTCGGTCCGGGACATTATACTGAACGAGCTGCCCAGGCTGGTGCGACCAATGTAGGCGCCCGCGATTTCCTTATCGCTGTAAACTACAACCTCAACACGACTTCGACACGCCGTGCAAACGCCATAGCCTTCGATGTAAGAGAAAAAGGACGTCCGAAGAGAGAGGGCAATCCTATTACCGGAAAGGTAGTTAAAGATGCAGACGGCAACACCGTAATGATACCGGGCACTCTGAAAGGATGCAAGGCAATCGGCTGGTTCATAGACGAATACGGAATTGCACAGGTCTCAATGAACATAACCGACATCAACACTACCCCACTCCATGTTGCCTTCGACGAAGTATGCCGGGCAGCTCAGGCACGCGGACTCAGAGTGACAGGTACGGAGATTGTCGGCCTCGTTCCGAAGCGTACCCTGATAGAAGCCGGAAGATATTTTCTGGAAAAGCAGCAGAGATCTACAGGTATAGCTGAAGAAGAGATAATGAAGATCGCCGTCAAGTCTATGGGACTGGACGACCTTAAACCTTTCAATCCACGCGAGAAAGTCATTGAATACCTTATAGAAAACGAAGCGGAAGTGATTGCACGAGAGAGACTTGTGCGCATGACATGCAAGGATTTCGCATATGAGACAGCATCTGAATCTCCAGCACCTGGCGGCGGTTCTATCTCAGCATACATGGGAGCTCTGGGAGCTGCGCTCGGAACAATGGTAGCCAACCTCTCTTCACACAAGCCAGGCTGGGATGCCAGATGGAAGGAGTTCTCGGACTGGGCGGACAAGGGTCAGGCAATGCTCGCAGGACTGGTCGCTCTTGTAGACGAAGACACAGCGGCATTCAACCGCATAATGGCAGCCCTCGGTATGCCTAAGGGTTCTGAGGAGGAAAAGAAGGCCCGTGCGGAAGCGCTGGAAGCAGCCACATTATATGCTACTGAAGTGCCCCTCAAGACGATGAAGGCCGCAGCGGAAGTATTCCCGCTTGTACGCGCCATGGCTTCAGAAGGAAATCCTAATTCGGTGTCTGACGCAGGTGTAGGTGCTCTCGCTGCCAGAAGTGCGGTTCTCGGAGCCCAGCTTAACGTTCTCATCAATGCAGCCGGCCTTTCCGACCGCGAAGCTGCCGGACGCCTTTGCGCAGAAGCTGCCGAAATCGCCGCCTATGCTGTAGCGGAAGAAGCAGCCATCCTCGAGATTGTAAACAGCAAAATATAGCCCCGCACTGTAACTCTCTAATCTTCAACATTTAGGTGTCATATAGATATGAACAGATTCAAAGAAGACATATTGGCAGGAATCCCGAAGGTGCTTCCGGAGCCTAAGCCATACGACCCGACAATAAACCATGCACCAAAGCGAAAGGACATCCTCACAGCCGAGGAGAAGGTTCTGGCTGTAAAGAACGCCCTCAGATACTTCCCTGCAGAGCATCATAAGACGCTTGCACCTGAATTCGCTCAGGAACTCAGGGATTACGGCCGCATCTACATGTACCGTTTCCGCCCTGACTATGAGATGTATGCGCGTCCTATCGACGAATACCCGGCTCA
Organism: Bacteroidales bacterium; assembly: GCA_017626355.1. Taxonomy (GTDB): domain Bacteria; phylum Bacteroidota; class Bacteroidia; order Bacteroidales; family UBA932; genus Cryptobacteroides. The sequence goes on along the minus strand of JAGAIY010000006.1, from coordinate 11,573 downwards.
GTCACGTCAGGCTGCAGCCATCATGGCCATGATCCAGAATAATCTCGACTACAGGGTAGCACAGCATCCCCACGAGCTCATCACATACGGAGGAAACGGAGCCGTGTTCCAGAACTGGGCACAATACCGCCTCGTGATGCAGTATCTTGCCACAATGACTGATGAGCAGACCCTCGTCATGTACTCCGGCCATCCTCTGGGCCTTTTCCCAAGCCACAAGGATGCCCCAAGAGTGATAGTCACAAACGGAATGGTCATCCCGAACTATTCGAAACCGGACGACTGGGAGCGGTTCAACGCCCTCGGAGTGTCGCAGTACGGTCAGATGACTGCCGGTTCATACATGTACATAGGACCGCAAGGCATTGTGCACGGAACCACGATCACCGTAATGAATGCAGCTCGCAAACAGCTGGCAGCCAAGGGAATTGCAGGCACTCAAGAGAACATGAAAGGCATGCTCTTCGTTACTGCCGGCCTCGGCGGCATGTCAGGAGCACAGCCAAAGGCAGGAGTGATTTCCGGAGTGGTCAGCGTGGTTGCCGAGATAAACCCTCTTGCAGCACGCAAGAGACATGAACAGGGCTGGGTCGATGAGATTCACTCGGACCTTGACGAACTCATCCCTCGCATCCGCAAGGCAGTAAACGACAAGGAGGTGGTTTCACTGGCATATGAAGGCAATGTGGTGGATCTCTGGGAGAGGCTTGCAGATGAAGACATACATGTGGATCTGGGTTCAGACCAGACATCCCTCCACAATCCATGGGCAGGAGGCTACTATCCTGTCGGATACAGCTACGAGGAGTCAAAGACCATGATGGCCGAAGAACCTGAAAGATTCAAGGAATGCGTACAGGAATCGCTCAGAAGGCATGCAGCAGCAGTTAACCGTCTGGCGGACAAGGGAATGTACTTCTTTGACTACGGAAACGCCTTCCTGCTCGAAGCTTCACGCGCAGGAGCGGATATCCTAAAGGAAGACGGAAAGTTCAGATATCCTTCATATGTGCAGGACATCATGGGCCCGCTCTTCTTCGACTACGGTTTCGGCCCGTTCAGATGGGTCTGCATGTCAGAGAAGCCGGAAGACCTTGCCAAGAGCGACGCTCTAGCCGCCCAGGTGCTCAGAGACATAGTCAAGGAGGCTCCGGAAGAGATCAAGGGCCAGATGATGGACAACATCCACTGGATAGAAGAGGCCCAGAAGAACAACCTTGTGGTAGGTTCACAGGCACGTATCCTTTATGCCGACTGCGAGGGCCGTACAAAGATAGCCCTTGCCTTCAACGAAGCGATCCGCAAGGGAGAGATCACTGCTCCTATCGTCCTCGGACGTGACCACCATGATGTTTCCGGCACGGACTCTCCGTTCCGCGAGACATCGAACATCTACGACGGTTCCCAATTCTGCGCAGACATGGCCGTGCATAATGTCATCGGAGACGGTTTCCGCGGTGCGACATGGGTATCGATCCACAACGGCGGAGGCGTCGGCTGGGGCGAGGTGATGAACGGAGGCTTCGGCATGGTCATCGACGGAAGCGAGGATTCGGACCGTCACATAAGGGAAATGCTCCTCTGGGATGTGAACAACGGTATAGCACGCCGCAGCTGGGCCCGCAACGAAGGCGCGGTCAACGCCATCAGACGTGAAATGGAGCGTACTCCGGGCCTGAAGGTCACCCTGCCTAACTTCGCTGACGAAGATATGATAAGGAAGCTTTTCTAAGGGATTCTAAAGGACACGATGGTGGTCGAACAGAACCCGCAGGCTCAGGCCTATGCTGTTCTGATAGAGTTTACCGCAATCGCCATACAGGCCGACAGCAAAGTCGACAGGCAATCTGGTCACTTGTCTTCTGAGGGCAACCTCAAGGGCAAGTGACACTTGTTTTGGCTTGGTCTCGAACACGGATCCGGCTGCATTGCTGTATCGACCCCAGTTGGAAGTGTAGGTCGCCTTCAGTTTATACGGGAACCTGCCGACCACACCCTTGACACCGAAATGATGTCCGCGCACGCGGTTGTTCACTATTCCGAGAGTAATGCCATCCTCTCCAGGTGCGAACGGAAGAAGCAGCGGCAGGCCTATTGTCGTGCCATGATATGTCCAGCCTGAACGGTATTCACCGTTGTTGAAATAGTTATCTCTTCCGCCTTCAACTATTTTCCCGTAAAAATAATGATCGGGATCCTGCCAATAGACATCCTTGCCGTAATCCGTTGTCATCTCCTCCTCAGTTGCGGGACGGTCGTGTCTGTCGCCTGACTGCCAGGTAGTGTGGATATATTCATATGCCACATCTGTCACCAATGCATTCCGGTTGTTAAGAGAGAAGATGGCCGACCAGACTCCGTCAGGAAAGGTCTGGGTCTGGATGATGTTCTCTCCATCATCATAGATCATGTCATATTGAAGCTTGAGATCGAAAGCCATGGTGTTCACGCTGAGCCTCAGATATTCCCTTCCGAGATGGTTACCCAGAGCATTGAGCTGATCGGACAAGGAAGCATCAGAACCTCCATTGCTGCCGGTCATCACCCTCAGCAGATCCCTGAATGAGTCCGGTCTCTGACCCAGATCAGGAGATATTCCTCCCCACTGAGCCCAATGGTCAAGTCCGGCCTGCAGAGTCACGATATCACGGAAACCGAATTTCACCGCCAGGGACTTGGCGTGAACCATTGCATCCTGGATATATCTGAGGTCATTCAGCTTATAATGAGCGAAATTTCCTCTGATTGCAAATATGCGGTTCTTCTCGAAATGTATCCAGTCCGTCCAGACATTTATACCAGGAAGGTTGCGTGCATAGCCGGAAATCACAAGGTTTCCGCCTGTGATGGAAAGGTCGCCGAGTTCCCTGACAGGAGGTTTCTTTCCTATGTCAAGATGCAGCATCTTCCAGCTTCCTGAAACATACAGTCTGTCAACCATTCCACGGACCCGGGTACCATGGACGGGATTGCTCGCAGCGAGGCTTCCGACAAGGTTGGTACCGGCCTCGAAAGACCAGCCCAACGCTCCCGTATAGGATATGTCGGCACCGGCTGTAAGAACTCCCGAAGACGAATATGGCATGATACCGCCCTCGTACGTCCTCTGCCAGAACGGAAGGTAATCGCCGCTGCCGGCCGAAAGATGGCCGGAGGCGTCTATGCCGAGTCTCCATACCTGTGCACCGGCCGAAAAGCCGGAAAGAAGTATCATTATGGTAAGGAATATCTTTTTCATATGCTCATATTTGGAACGACAAAGATAATTATTTTTATCTTTGTATGATTTTCAAAACAACATTGAACATGAACCATATAATATCGCACAAGAGACTGACAATCGACCATGTCAAGACCATCATCGATGGCAGAATGAAGCTCGAACTTGGAAAAGAAGCTGAAGAGGCTATTATCAAATGCCGCAAGTATCTGGATACCAAGATGGAAGACATAGGGAGACCTGTCTATGGAGTCACAACAGGTTTCGGTTCGCTCTGCAACATCAGCATTCCTTCCGATGACCTGTCACAGCTTCAGCACAATCTTGTGATGTCACACGCCTGCGGTACTGGAGAGACAGTCCGCCCTGAAATAGTCAGGCTCATGCTGCTTCTCAAGGTGCAGTCGCTTTCCTACGGATATTCCGGAGTCCAGCTCGCTACGGTACAGAGGCTTGTCGACATGTTCAACAACGACATCCTTCCTGTAGTATACCAGCAGGGCTCTCTCGGAGCTTCAGGAGACCTCGCTCCCCTCGCCCACATGTGCCTTCCTGTCATAGGCCTCGGCGAAGTCGTTTATAAGGGAGAAGTCCGTCAGGCTGCAGAGCTCTGGAAGGAACTTGGCTGGGAGCCTGTCACATTGAAGTCGAAAGAGGGACTCGCCCTGCTGAACGGCACTCAGTTCATGAGCGCGCATGCCGTATGGTCGCTGATCCAGGCTGAAAGGCTTTCCGACTGGGCCGACAAGATCGGAGCCATGTCTCTGGAGGCGTATGACGGGCGTATCGAGCCGTTCTATCCTCAGGTTCATGAGGTACGCGCCCACAAGGGCCAGATCGAGACAGCGGCAAGGTTCCGTGAACTTCTGGAAGGAAGCGAGATCATAAAGCAGAAGAAGGTTCATGTTCAGGATCCGTATTCATTCCGCTGCATCCCTCAGGTGCATGGTGCGTCGAAGGACACGATCAGATATGTCAAGTCGGTGATAGAGACCGAGATAAACAGCGCGACCGACAACCCTACCGTCTTCCCTGACGAAGACCTCATCATATCGGCAGGCAATTTCCACGGACAGCCTATAGCCCTCCCTATGGACATGCTGACCCTGGCCCTGTCAGAACTTTCCAATATATCCGAAAGACGTATCTACAAGCTTATTTCCGGCCAGAGAGGCCTTCCGAACTTCCTTGTAGCGAAGCCTGGTCTTAACAGCGGCTTCATGATTCCGCAGTATACCGCCGCGTCCATCGTGAGCCAGAGCAAGGGACTCTGCATGCCGGCTTCGGCCGATTCGATTCCGTCTTCACAGGGACAGGAGGACCATGTGAGCATGGGTGCGAATGCAGCCACAAAGCTTGTAAGAGTTGTCGAAAACACCGAGCGTGTACTTGCAATCGAGCTTTTCAACGCTGCCCAGGCTCTTGAATTCCGTCGTCCGCTGCGTTCTTCATGGTCTATCGAGAAGATTTTCGCAGGATACAGGAAGATGGTGCCGTTCATCGATGAGGACACATACATGCATCCGCTTATCGAGAAATCCATTGAGTTCATCAGATAATGAAGCAGATAATATATAATATAGGCACGCTGGCCGGGATTCTGGATGAGGGTGTACTCAAGCTGGAAGGCAGCCGGATGAATCATGTCGAAAGCATCAGCGATGCATATCTTGTAGTTGAAGACGGGATTATAGCAGGATTAGGCAGCATGGATACGCTTGAAGGGATCGGATCCGACAATGAAACCGCTTATATTGACGCGAAGGGAGGCTATGTGATGCCTTGCTTCTGCGACAGCCATACTCATATTGTCTATGCAGGATGCAGGGACGGAGAGTTCCGTGACAAGATAGCGGGCCTGAGCTATGAAGAGATCGCGGCAAGAGGCGGCGGCATACTCAACAGCGCAGATCTGCTCCATGCGACATCGGAAGACGAGCTGTACAGACAGTCCATGGAACGTGTGAACGAGATAATGGCCATGGGAACGGGAGCAGTGGAGATAAAGAGCGGCTACGGTCTTACAGTAGAGGATGAGATCAAGATGCTGCGTGTGATCCGCCGTATCAAGGAGACTTCACCGCTGACCGTAAAGGCCAATTTTCTCGGCGCTCACGCCGTCGGACGTGCCTACAAGGGCCGTCAGGACGAATATGTAGACCTTGTATGCAATGAAATGCTGCCGCGCGTGGCTGAAGAAGGACTGGCGGACTATGTGGATGTTTTCTGCGATGCCGGCTTCTTCACTGTCGAAGATACCGCCAGAATACTGGAAAAGGCCGCACAATACGGTATAAGGCCGAAGATCCATGCCAACGAGCTTGAAGTTTCAGGAGGCGTCCAGGTCGGAGTCAGGTACGAAGCTCTTTCAGTAGACCATCTCGAAAAGACCACTGACGCTGAAATAGAGGCCCTGCGGGGAAGCGGCACCATGCCTACGATGCTCCCCGGCTGCTCTTTCTTCCTCGGACTCCCCTACGGCCGTGCCAAAGACTACATCGAAGCAGGACTCCCTGTCGCCCTCGCATCGGACTACAATCCAGGCTCAAGCCCGAGTGGAAACATGCGCTTCGTCATGGCCCTCGGCTGCATCAAGATGCGTCTGACGCCTGAACAGTCGTTCAACGCATGCACCATAAACTCCGCATACGCAATGGGAGTCAGCGACATCCTCGGTTCCATCACAGTCGGGAAAAAAGCCAATCTCATCATTACCAAGCCGATACCGTCACTGGCCTTCATCTCATACTGTCACCAGACACCTGTAATCGAGAAGGTGCTGATACACTGATACCATGAAAATTCATGGTTCTGTGCTTCGTACTTCCTGAAAATGCACCTCTCGAACTCTGCCGATACAGATACGGAGGAAATGCCATCGTTCCTTGCTACCCTCTGAGAGAAAAAGGCTTCGAGGACGGGACGGGTCGGGATATGCGCTACCCGGAACTATACCGGTCATGCGGACAGTTGCCGTGAGATAGGGGAATTCATATCAGCGCGTCATTTGAATGGATAATTTTTAATTTATCTAAATTATTTAGGCATAGGTCTTGCAATTGTCACAAATAGTTTATAATTTTGAATTGTTAAAATTTAGTAACTATTTTAAACGACTGCAATATGATTACCGCTAAATTACAGAACATCATCAACGACCAGATTACTGCCGAATTATGGTCATCAAATCTTTACCTTCAGATGTCTTATTTCCTGAAGAATCAGGGCTGGGATGGATTCGCACACTGGATGAAAGTTCATTCTGACGAAGAAAGGGAGCATGCAACCCGAATGGCAGACTTTCTGATTGACAGAGGCGGACAGGTAAAGCTCAACATGGTCAACGTCGTTCCGGAAGGATGGGGATCCGTACTGGAGGTGTTCGAGCATTCCCTCAAACAGGAAGAAATGGTGTCTAAGATGATCGACAAGATAGTTCTCCATGCAATCGAAGAACAGGATTTCGCCACTGAAAACTTCTTCAGGACATTTGTAGACGAGCAGGTGGAGGAGGAAGCCCTCTTCGGTGGAGTAGTAGGAAAGATGAAGATGGCTGGCGACGCCGGTCTCCTCTTCCTGGACGCCCAGCTGGGCCAGAGAAAAGAGTAAATTGATTCATAGCGACTTAAACCTCCACGGGTGTACCTTCGGGCGCACCCGTGGATTTGTATTGTGCTGGTTATCTGGCATTTGGAGCGTTACCTTTACTGATTCCGGATGCCTGCAGACTATTGTGCACCTGCAACATATTACCCTTATAATCAACAACTTACCGTATAAGCCTGCCGCCCTGGGCATGCAGGCTTTTGGCGTATCTCCTTGAATCCCAGCATCTTACGCAGCAGTCTTTTTCTCGTTCTGCCTCGGATGGATCATTCACAGTTCCTCTGAGGGGCAGTTGTTGGATCTCCGGGGGAATCGGTCCTGTTTTCCCCAGAGAGCGTCGTAGACGTTTCTACGAAGCGGCCGATATTGATGGATCCTATCTTCTGTCTTTGTAGCGGTAGAAATATACCGATCCAGTAAACACAGTCGTTAAGTTGGATCTTACACCGCAGATGAACTGTAAGATTAAGCCCTCAGAAATCCAATTCGGATATCTGAGGGCTCTAAAACAATCAAGGCTCCCGATTGGGAGCCTTGAAAGTTTATAAAATATTGATTTACATTGCGATTCCACCGCCAGTAAGATCAATTACATCCTCTGGTGCTGTTGCCTCAAACTGGCCTTCTACACCAAATGTTTCCTCGAAGTCAAACTTAACTGAAGTATACGGGTCGTATGAGGTATAAGGTATTTTTTCTACTTTCATAACCTCGCCCCACATATCAACTTCTGTAAGAACCACATAACCCTCACCGTAAACCTTAACAGTAAAGTCTTCGTTAAGAACAACGTTCTTAGTTACTTCAACTGAAATCTGCTTGCCGCCAGATATTGGCATCCAAATGCCGGCAGCATCAGCACCATATACATCTTCCTGTGAAGCAGCAAACATACTTGAGTATGGCATTGTCACTCCAAGGTCAAGAACAACTCTTACAGGAGTATTTGCATCAACTATTTCAATAGCCTTACCGAAAGCTGCGTCTACAACCCACTGCTGAGCAAGAGGAGTACGAACTTCGTCATCGATAGCTGTAACAGAAACCGGTGAAGAAACAGTAGCACTTACCTTATATGGATTTCCTCCACCTACCATATCGCCAACAAATTCAAAGTCGCAAGTAGTTCCATTGTAATTTGAATAATTGATAAGAGCATCACCAGCAAACTTAATTACACCTGCTGACTCGCTTGTAGCTTCAAGAATCAAATCCTGTGAACTTGCACCTTCAGAGAAAGCTGAAATAGTGTTCCAAACGTTCTTATAAAGTGTTGCACCATAAAGTTCTTCGTAGCTTACAGCGATAGACATCTTGCCATCATTTGTATGTCCGAGATCAAGAACACTTGTTGCAGGCGCATACGCGAGTTCAAGATCATAAGCCAACTCTGCTGGAAGTGTCCACTGCTGGCCCCATGGGGTAGCATATGAAGAATCGCCACCTGCTGTTGCATTCTTAGAGAACTTAACTACTGCTGTTACAGTCTGTGCATCAGCACCATAGTTGTCATAGAGGTAAGTAAGCTTAACAGGAACGTGGAACTCAACATCACCCTGAAGGTTCATATTCTCCTTAGTAAGTGTGATTTCACCAGTTGCCTTAACATACTCGAATGCTACCTGAGACTGAGAAATCTCTGTACCATCAAGATATACCTTCACATCCTTCTTGTCTGCAGCAGTAACTGTCATATCATAAACATTGAAGAACTCAGTGCTTCCGATAGTAACAGGCTTCTGAACTACACCATTCTTAAGAGTAGCTGTGAACGATCTGAAGATCTGAGTAAGTTCAGCAGCATATGGATTATAAACATCGTTGCCATACTTGTCTGTGATAGCAAGAGCGCCAACAATATTTGCAGATGACTCTGTTCCATTTACATACTTCTCAGTTACAGTCTGAGCAGCCTTAAGAGTTACGAGAGTAGGAACCTCAACAGCTACGTTTACAGTACCGAATACGATATCATCGTCAACCTTAGCCTCACCAGTGTTTGCAGATACGAGAGCAATCTCAAACTCGAGCTTGCTGAGATCAAGATTCTTCCAGTCAAGAACGTTTACATCCTTAACAGTCTCTGATCCTTCAACCTTAGGGAGTTCAGTTCCAGTGTACTGCTTGAATCTGTTGGTAAGATCGGCAGCAACGAGCTGGTGATCACCTACCTTGAGGAGCTTACCGTCTGCATCGTATACATTTGTAAGAGTATATCTGAGCTTGTAGTCAGTACCTGCGATACCATCAGGGAACTTAACATGAACAAGGTTCCTCAAATCAACTGTATTGAGTGCAAATGGAGCGCGCTCGCCAGTAGTGATTGAACCAGAAGTCTTCTTAACCTCAACCTTAACAGTTCCGTCAACTGCAGCTACACCATCCTTAACGTAAACATTGTTAGTAGTGAACTCGATCTGAGGTTCCTTAGTTACAACCTTAGCCTTGTAAGTATAAGTTACGCCGCAGAATGTATAAGTCTCAACGAGTTCGATTGTGTTCTCGTACTTCTTAACTGGCTGAACAGTGATTACAGTTGTATCAACCTGAGCCTTCTTGTCGTTGTCGTAAGTTGTACCAACAGTCATGCTTGCAGAGTAATCCTTAGTCACGAAGAAGTCGTTAGCATTGTTAGGATCATCTGTGTTCTGAGCAGACTCAACGAAGCAAGTTGCGCAATCCTTCATGTTCACCTTAGAGTCATACTTGCTGATTCTTGAGATAGCCTCAGCTACAGCATTTACACCCTTGATAGTCATAGGTGCAGTTGTGCTAGCATATGTCTCGAATGTACCGAGGTCGATAGTCTCGTCAGCAGGCATTGCACCAAGCTCTACATCAAATGCTACAGAATATGTAGTAGTTGAGTTTGTAGGAGTATAAGAACCCTTGAATGTGTATGTTGATGTCTTAGCCTGAGCAAATGGAAGCTTAGCTGTTGCAGCAACACCTGAGATTTCAACTGCCTTAGATGAGAGAGCCTTAACTGTCATAGTCACCTTGTATGCATTAGCAGTACCAGGGTTAACAACTGTCTCGAATGTACCGAGATCGTCACCAGCCTTGAATGCATCGTAGCCTGAAACAGCAACCTCCTGCTTAGGAATTACAGCATAATCCTTCTGACCATGTGTCCAAGCATGCTTAACAGCAGCAAGAGTGAAGTCAGCCTTCTTGTTAGTCACCTTGTAAGTTGACACAGCCTCAAGAGCTGCAAGAGCTGTTGTGTTTCCATTTACAGTATATCCCTTAACGGTAACTACTGCTGTCTGGTCTACAGCCTTGTCGCCCTCATAATCCTTAGAAGCAACGAGTTCACCTGTAGCAGCAAGAGTCTTGCCATCAACCTTGATAGGAGAATCCTTCTTGCCGTCGTTGTTATTATCAACAGCGTTATATACTACTGTAGCATCTGCATGCTTGATCTCAATCTTCTGACCGAGAATCTCAGCTGCGTCAGCTGGAGTAAGAAGCATTCCACATACATTAACGAGTACCTGAGTGTTGAAGAGATTCTTCTTTGAATCAGCTGCAGGTGTGTTATATGGAACATTTACTGTATTAGTATATGTATCATCGATATAAGGATATCCATAACTATCGTACTTAAGGAAACCGATGTTCTCATAAAGATCCTTGTCAGCATACTTTGCAACAGGAACATACTCACTTGATACATATGTACCGGCGTCAAGCATCGTAGGAGTGTCTTCGTTAAGAAGAATTGAGATAAGCTCAGCTGAAGCGATGTTGAGTGAGAGAGAAAGAGTCTTTGAATAATTATAAGCATCCTTACCCTCTGCGAGCATGTCATAGTCGCAAAGTTTCTTATCTCCATCCTTGTCGTTGATGATTGCAGCGACAACGATACGTCCTGTGTTAGGATCTGCTGAAAGAACCTCAGCAGCGAAAGTCTCAGGAGCTGCAGCCTTAGTAGCGTATACATCAACGCTTACAAAGCCTACATTCTGAGAAGTAAGGTTCTTAACGAGCTCTGCAGGACGAACCTCGTAAGTAGCAATAGCAAGATAGTTAGACTTCTTACCGCCTACATCATAACGCTGAGCACCAATTACGTCATAATCGTACTCAGGAACGAATACTACACTCTGAATCTGGTTTGTGAGCACCTCAATGATAGAAACGAGGTTTGCGTCAATCTCCTTCATAGCCTTGACAGCATCGTCGATAGCCATCTGGAGATCCTCAAGATCCATGTTTACCTTGTCGAGGCTTCCCTGGAGGTTAACGAGCTGCTCCTGGAGTTCAGAAACTGCAGTCCAGAGCTCGCCGTCCTGTGCGATAGCCTTCTTGAACTCCTCGAGAGTTGCAACGAGAAGGTCAACGGTAGCCTTGTCAGCCTTGAGCGCGAGAGCAGCCTCGAGTGAAGCCACCTTCTCGTTTACTGCATCGATGTCGGCCTTGTGGCCAGCCTGAAGGTCAGCGATAGCCTTCTCCACCTCAGCCTTTGCAGCCGCGATGGCCTCAGCCTTTGCTGTTGCTGCTGCAGCCTTTGCAGCGTCAGCAGCGTCCTTTGCGTCTGCAGCATCCTTCTGGGCAGCTGTGAGTGCTGTCTGAAGGGCTGAGAGCTTGCTGTTGAGATCAGCAATAGCCGCTGCATTGTCGTTCGCTGTGCCCTCTACCTGAGCGAGCTCGTTCTCGAGGTCGCTACAAGACACAAACGAACCTACTGAAAATACCATCATGGTCATCAGCAGAAATGCACTGAAAATTTTTTTCATAATGA
>JAGAIY010000005.1 GCA_017626355.1 Bacteroidales bacterium | reverse complement strand
TCCTGACTTTGTAGGTCACACCATCGCAGTTCATAATGGAAATAAGTTTATTCCTGTTTATGTTACTGAGAACATGGTAGGTCACAAGCTTGGTGAGTTTGCGCCAACAAGAACTTTCAAAGGCCATTCGGGCAATCGTAAGTAATTTTAAAATGAAAAAGTAATTATGGGAGCTCGTAAAAGACTGATGGCCGAGAGGCTTAAAGAAATAAAGAAGCAGACAGCAATCGCTAAGCTGAATGATGTACCTACATCACCTCGTAAGATGCGTCTCGTTGCAGACATCATCCGTGGCGTAGAGGTGAACCGTGCACTCGATATTTTGAAATTCTCGAAGAAGCACGCTTCTATCGATCTGGAGAAGCTTCTCCGCAGCGCAATCGCTAACTGGGAGGCTAAGAATCCGGATAATACAAAAGAGTTGGACAACGGTAACGTTATCGTGAAGACCATCATGGTTGACGAGGGACGCACACTCAAGAGAATCCGCCCATGCCCACAGGGTCGTGCCGGACGTATCCGCAAGCGTTCTAACCACGTGACTGTTATCCTTGATGTTAAACCAGCAGCAGTTAAGGAGGCATAATCATGGGACAGAAGACTAATCCAATCAGCAACAGAATCGGTATCACCCGTGGTTGGGACTCTAACTGGGTAGGTGGTAACTACGCAGAGAAGATCGCAGAGGACTACGAGATCCGTAAGTATCTCTCAAGCCGTCTTGCAAAGGCTTCTCTTTCAAAGATCGTTATCGAGAGAACTCTCAAGCTTATCACTGTAACTATCCACGCCGCAAGACCAGGTGTCATCATCGGCAAGGGTGGCCAGGCAGTAGACCTCCTCAAGGAGGAGCTCAAGAAGGTAACCAAGAAGGATGTTCAGATCAACATCTACGAGGTTAAGAAGCCTGAGGTTGATGCTCATATCGTAGCAGACTCTATCGCTCGTCAGATCGAGGGTCGTGTTTCATACCGTCGTGCAATCAAGATGGCCGTAGCTACTACAATGCGTGTAGGTGCTGAGGGTATCAAGGTTCAGATCAGCGGCCGTCTCGGTGGTGCCGAAATGGCAAGAAGCGAGATGTTCAAGGAAGGTCGTACACCTCTCCACACATTCCGCGCTGACATCGATTACGCACTCGCTGAGGCTCACACCAAGGTAGGCGTTCTCGGTATCAAGGTATGGATCTGCAACGGTGAGGTTTACGGTAAGAAGGACCTCTCTCCAAATGCAGGCATCGCTGCTCAGCAGCAGTCTGGCAACAACAACCGTGGCGGACGTGGCGGCGATCGTCGTCGTGGCGGACGTGGCGGACGCAGGGAGAACAAGTAATTGTAACTCTACATACTATCAGAAGAGCAGGACATTGTTCCTGCTCTTTTTTTTGTACTTGTTGATGAGGATTCTTATATTTGTAAGTTAATGAAAAGCATATAATTTCAACTCATAAATAACTTTCACATATGGATAACAGCAGAAGAAGTTTTTTGAAGAAAGCCGGCCTAGGTGCCGCTGCCTTCACGATTCTGCCGCGAAATGTCTTCGGAAAGATGGGCGGTGACAACAATTTCGTTGCACCGAGCGACCAGCTGACCAAGGGACTTATCGGCTGCGGAGGAATCGGACGTTCGTCGAACCACTTTACAAGTGACCAGCGCTGCCGTCTCGTAGCTCTTTGCGATGTGGATTCTTCACATCTTGCAAAGGCCCGTGAACTTGCCAAGACTAAGTTCAATGAGACTATGACCGAGTATCATGATTTCAGGGATCTGATTCATGACCCTAATGTGGACATCGTCCATATCGCCACTCCTCCTCACTGGCATGGACTCATGTCGGTTGAAGCTGCGAATGCCGGCAAGGATATTTTCTGTGAAAAGCCTATGACCAGAACCATCGGTGAAGGAAAGCGTGTGCGTGAGGCAGTGAAGCGTAACGGCCGCATCTTCCGTCTGAACACATGGTTCCGTTTCAAGGATACTTTCTACGGCCTTGGAACCACAGTGGAGCCTCTCAAGAAGCTTGTAGACAGCGGACTCCTCGGCTGGCCTCTTACAGTGCGCATTTCGGGCGCCACCGGCTTCGCATGGAAGTTCTTCTGGACAGGAAAGGAGAATCTCGTTCCTCAGCCTATTCCTGCCGAACTCGACTATGACATGTGGCTCGGCCCTGCTCCTTACAAGCCATACAACAGGCATCGTACCCATGATACCTTCCGCGGCTACTGGGACTATGACGGCGGCGGACTCGGTGATATGGGTCAGCACTACATCGATCCGGTACAGTACATCCTCGGCAAGGACAACGACTATCCGATAAAGGTCGAGATCGATGCGCCTCAGCAGCATCCCGACGCTATCGGCATCTGGAGGACCATCACATATACATACGCCGACGGCTGCAAGATCATCCTCGAGGGCGAGGGCTTCGAAAGCCAGGGCAAGGTTCCGTATATCGAGGGACCTCTCGGCAAGGTGTTCAAGGGCTTTGAATGCACCATTCCAAATGTTCAGGAAGTCATAAATGAACTTCCGGATCCGGAGCCGCAGAACACTGACTGGATCGACTGCGTCCACAACAGGAGGAAATTCGCTCTCAACGAGGATAACGGCTTCCACAGCTGCACGATCGTGAACATGGGTATCTGCGCCCACAGACTCGGCCGTACCCTTCATTTCGACCCTAAGACCAAGCTCTTCATCAATGATGATGCTGCCAACCAGCTGATCGATCAGCCGATGAGAGGAAACTGGAAAATCTGATAAAGGAGGAAGAACAATGAGAAAGACTATATTTTCAATTTTGACAGCCCTTGCGTTCTGCTGTTCTGTTTTCGCTCAGGATGCAAGGCAGAGGACAGTCGAGACGATCGTTCAGGATGTCCTTGCGGCCATGCCTGCTCAGAACAACTCGGATTATTGCGCCCAGATGGCTGACCTTGCTCAGGCTGCACCGGCATCTGTGGAGAAGCTCGCTTCCATGCTCAAGCCGGCTGATGCAGGGGCAAACAACCTTGTGGAGTATGCCATCAGCGGTGTTACGCGTTATGCGACCGATCCTGCAAATGAGGCAGTGAAGGCAAATGTAAAGGCTGGTCTCGAGAATGCTGCCGCAGCTTGCAGGGACAAGTACAACAAGCAGTTCCTTGAGGCTCAGCTCAGACTTATGACCCCTTATGAGGACACTTTCGATGAAAGGCTCAGGGCTACCTATCCTTTGGAAGAGGCCAAGGCTCTTGCTAAGAGCGATGAGAGCAAGGATCAGTGCAAGGCTCTCTGGCTTTATGTGGAGGATATGGGAGAAAAGAGCGAGAAGAAGATTCTTTCGGCCCTCAGGAGCGATGACCGTGCCGTACGTACTACAGCCCTTCTTGCATATGAGGACCTCGCAGACGACGATTTTTATGCCAAGGTGGCCAAGATGTACAGGAAGCTTTCTCCGGAAGCGAAGGCTGATGTCCTTTATTGGCTCGGCGAGAAGGATGTGCACTCTCAGCTTGATCTCGTTCTCAGCGCACTCAACGCAGGCGGGGAACTCGGTGCGAACGCTATCGAGGCTGCCGGCAGGCTCGGTGGCAGGAAGGCTGCGGAAACGCTGTTCGCTATGGTGGGCGGAAGATATACGGATGAGGTCGTGGAGGCTCTCAAGTATATAGATGTCGATCTTTCCGATATGGTTGCCGAGGCCCTTGATGGAGCTGAAGGCAGGAGATGCGAGGCTCTTCTTGCTCTTGCATCCGCAAAAGCCAACAAGAAGGCTGCTCCTGTTGTCCTTCTGCATGCAGTTTCAAACGACAAGGATGTGGCTGAAGCTGCAGCAGCGGCTCTTGCCGGTGTGGTTTCTCCGGCTGATTTCGAGGCTGTGGCCCTTCTCTATGACAAATCATTGCTGAAGAATGCCGAGGATCTTGAAAAGGCTCTCATGGTCACCATCTCACCTCTGTCAGATGAGGCGAAATTCAATAAGGTAAGGACATATATTGACAAGGCCCGTAATCCGGAGCGCTTCTACAACGCACTGGCTGCTGCCGGTACGGATGAGGCTGTGGCTTATCTTAATGAAAAGTATGAGGCCGGTTCTTCGAAGGCTCTCGATGCCCTTTCTACAATCAGGAATATCAAAGTGGCTCCGGTGCTCCTTGGCGTAGCAGACAGGAACCAGGACTATATCAAGAGGTTCGTGGATATCGTGGATGCGAATGTCACTGATCTTGGCCGCAAGTGCGAGGACTACTGCCAGGCTCTTGAGAAGGCCAAGAGTCCGGAGGCCTTGAATTATGTGCTTGAGGCTCTCGGCTGGGTGCCTGTCCAGAGGGCGTTCGTTGTCCTCGGCGGTTATCTCGACAATCCTGCAGCAGTGCGTACGGCAGCTGAAGGTGTAAAGAGGATTGCCGCTAAGAATGCTGCGGAGCTTGATTACTTCCAGCTCAATGAGATCCTCGGCAAGGCAGCGGAGTACTATGAGGGTACAGGCAATGCTGATGACGGATACGCGGCTGACGAGATAAAGACTATCCTTGAGAATGCTGTTCCTGTTGAAATCTTCCAGCTTTCGGACGAGGAGAAGAAGCAGGGCTTCGAAGTTCTTTTCGACGGTACAGACCTTTCGAAGTGGGTAGGTGACAAGGTCGGATATCAGGTCGTGAACGGCTGTATCGACGTCACTGCAAGCTATGGAAATGCAAGGAATCTCTACACTGAGAAGGAATATACCGATTTCGTGTTCCGTTTCGAGTTCTGCTTCCTGAAGGAAGGTGTGAACAACGGTGTGGGCATCAGGACTCCGATGGGAGTGGATGCTGCATATCACGGTATGTGCGAGGTTCAGGTTCTCGACCATGATGCTCCGATCTATGCCGATCTGAGGCCTTATCAGGTCCATGGTTCGGTCTATGGAATCGTGCCTGCAAAGAGGATCGTGCACAAGCCTCTCGGAGAGTGGAGCACCATGGAGATCCGCGTTGTGGGTGACAAGGTGAAAGTGACCGTTAACGGCGAGGTCATCAACGATGCTGATGTACGTAAGGCTACCCAGGGCCATAATGTGGCGCCGGACGGTGGGGATCATAATCCTTACACCGTTGACGGACGCAACCATCCGGGCATGTTCAACAAGAAGGGACATGTCGGCTTCCTCGGACATGGCTCCGGTCTGAAGTACAGGAATGTGCGTATCCTTGACCTTAGTGTCAGGAAATAAATATTCAGGCCTGTCTTCCCTGGCCGGAGGACAGGCTTCCAAAGTATATAAAACAATAAAGACTATGAAATCAAGAATTTTTGCAGTCGCAGCAGCGGCTTTGACCCTGGCTTCATGTGCTTCAAAGCCAGGTGATGTTACTAAGCTTACATGTGTGGTGAATGATCCTGATGTAAAGGCGGTGAATGTCCGTCTGGGAGAGATGGATACTGTTCTTAATGTGGTTGACGGAAGATTCTATGTCGAGCTTCCTGCTGATGTCACATCTTATGGACTGCTGATGAGCACTGACCGCAAGTTCGGTACATATTTCATTTCAGACGGAACAGAGATGGAGGTGACTGTTGCAGACGGAAAGGTTTCAGTGAAGACTGAGCCGGAATACGTCGAGAGCAGGTATGCGGCGTATTATGACAGGCTCGCATCTATCTATGAAGCCGAAGGATCAGATATGAAGACAGAGCTCGAGTCTCTCTGGTTCGAGACAGTGAAGGCTGATCCTGCCAATGCGGTGGCGGCACTTGTCGTCTCTGACGCCATGTATGACCTTGGTCCGAAAAAGATGCTTGAGCTGATCTCATTCATCCAGGAGCCTGTACGCAGCGATAGGTTCGTCGCAATGCGTGAGAAGGAGGCAAAGACTCAGCTCAATACCCAGCCGGGCATGAAATTCACCGATTTCGCTGTGGAGCATGTCTATGGTTATGACAGAAGTGTCGATCCTCAGCCGCTCAAGAAGGAAGTGAAGTTCTCTGACTATGTGGGCAAGGGAAAGTATGTGCTTGTGGATTTCTGGTCACCTTGGTGCGGTCCGTGCAAGAGGGAGATTCCTAACATCAAGAAGGTTTATGAGCAGTACAAGGGCAAGGGACTCGAGGTTCTGAGCATCGCCGTATGGGAGCGTAAGCCGCAGTCACATACTATCGAGACCGCAGCCGAGCTTGGCATGGACTGGCTCCATATCAACAATGCCCAGTCGATTCCTACTGATATCTACGGTATCGCCGGCATTCCTCATCTTATGCTCATCGGCCCTGACGGAACTATCCTTGCGAGAGGTTTCCATGGTCTTGAGGGTATCCAGGCTGCTGTTGCTGAACATATCAGATAATGGCCTGTGGATAAGGGGGCTGAAAACTAAATCCCTCCCATTCCTTCGGAGCGGGCCCCTCCCGTTCACGAGGCCACGGGCGGCCACGGTTTTCAGCCCCCTTATCCACCGACATATATTTTTTTTTCAGTGGTTTTATGGAATTAAGGGACAAGATAAAGCTCTTTCCGCATTCCCCTGGTGTCTACAGATATTATGACGCCGAGGGGAATGTGATTTATGTAGGTAAGGCAAAGGACCTGCATAAAAGGGTCGCGCAGTATTTTGTCCCGACTGAAAGGCTGACTCGAAAGACGGCAGTGATGGTCTCCAAGATCGCCGATGCGCAGTACACTGTCGTTGAGTCCGAGGCTGATGCCTTGCTGCTGGAGAACAATCTCATAAAGCAGTTCAAGCCCCGCTACAACATCCTTCTGAAGGATTCCAAGACCTATCCGTGGATCTGTGTCAGTTCCGGCGACTTTCCGAAGGTCTTTCTGACACGCCGTATGGTCAAGGACGGATCGAGATATTTCGGCCCGTACAGCAGTGTGCTTCATGCGCGCAATCTGGTGGAACTTTTCCATAATCTGTATCCGCTCCGTACATGCAACCATAAGATAACATCGGATACGATTCTTCGCGGCAAGATCCGCCCATGCCTGAATTTCCATATAGGCAAGTGCCGGGGATGCTGCGTAGGGGCCATTTCGCAGAAGGAATACAACGATAACATTGAAGAAATCGTACGTCTTCTCAAGGGCGGCGGCCGCGAGATCATACAGTACTACAGGACTCAGATGACCGAGGCTGCGGAAAGGATGGATTTCGAGCAGGCGAATGTCTTCAAGGAGAAGATGCAGTCGCTTGATAAACACTACAGCAAGTCCGTGATAATGAACTCTTCTGTGGGTGATGTGGATGTCTTTTCGCTTATCTTCGATGCCAGCGAAGCTTTCGGTAACTTCATGAGAATCAGAGGGGGAGCTGTCATACAGTCGCTCAATCTGGGCTTCAGGCTCCAGATCGAGGAGGAGCAGGAGGATGTCCTTGATATGTTCATAGGAGAAATAACCTCCAAGTTCGGGGAACTTTCCAGAGAGGTAATAGTTCCTTTCATGCCGGGTTTCGGGGTGGAAGGCGTGGAATTCAGGATACCTCAGAGGGGTGACAAACTTTCTCTTCTGGAACTGAGCGCAAGAAATGCCAAGGAGATGCGTCTGAACGCCATGCTTCAGAGAGAGCATGCCGATCCGGACAATTACAGGAAGATGGTCATGGAGTCTCTGCAGAAGCAGCTGGGGATGTCTGTGCTGCCTGAGCATATCGAGTGCTTCGACAATTCCAACATTCAGGGAACCAATCCTGTTTCCGCCTGCGTGGTCTTCCGTGACGGAGTCCCTTCAAAAAAGGATTACAGGCATTTCAAGGTAAAGACGGTCGTGGGGGCGAACGACTATGCAACGATGAAGGAGGCCGTGAACAGACGCTATTCGAGGATGCTGGCTGAGAACCCCGATGATCTGCCTCAGCTTATAGTCATAGACGGTGGAAAAGGACAGCTGGCCTTTGCCTATGAAGCTCTTGCCGAACTCGGGCTTACACAGAAGGTTACATTGATAGCTCTTGCTGAAAGGATGGAGGAAGTCTACAGGGTAGGGGATCCTTATCCTATGTTCATAGACCGCAATTCTATGGCCCTTAAGGTCTTGCAGCATATACGAGACGAGGCTCACCGTTTCGGTATAACATTTCACAGGAAACTCAGGAGCAAGGCTCAGGTCGAGTCTGCCCTGAGCGGTATCAAAGGAGTGGGGGAGAAGACCGAGCAGAGGCTTATCCTGCATTTCGGAAGCGTGGCCAGAATAGCCTCAGCCTCGGTAGAGGACCTTTCAAAGGTCGTGAGCCGCTCTCTGGCGGAAAAAATATTGAAACAACTCAATAATGAAGAATAAGGTACTTTCTCTTTACGATTGGTTCCTGATAGTGGGAGTCATCGCTTCAAACATCATTTATTCCGTAATGACAGGCACTCTCGATGTGCTTGGATCCGTAGCCGGAATTACGGGAGTCCTGTGCGTGGTTCTTGTGGCCAAGGGCAGCATATGGAACTATCTTTTCGGTCTTGTCAATGTCTCGCTGTACGCGTGGATATCCTATAAGGCGGCCTTGTATGGAGATGCAGGTCTCAACGCCTTCTATTATGTGCCGATGCAGTTCGTAGGCTGGTGGCAGTGGCGCAAGAGGGGAGCGGCGGTGTCTTCAGATGAAGCCAGGAAGCTCAGCGGCGAGGAAGATGTCAGGGTGAAGGCGCGCAGGATGTCATGGTCACAGAGGCTTTATCTGGCCTTGGGCTGCATTGCAGGTATTGTCGCCGTGGGTCTTCTCCTTCGTCATCTTGGAGATCCTCAGCCGTTCAAGGACTCGACCACGACCGTTCTGAGCATCGTGGCCCAGGCTTTGATGGCTATGGCCTTCATGGAGCAGTGGTGCCTGTGGATCATTACAAATATCGTCAGTGTGGTGATGTGGACCATCTGTGTCGTAAGAGGCGAGGCACATGCCGGCGTAATGGTGATAATGTGGGTGTTCTACCTGCTTAACTCATTGAACGGATTTAGGGTATGGCTCAGGCTAAGCAGGGACTGAAAACTACCTTTATTGGCCAATAATTTTTATTTTCGGATTTTTTTTACTTAATTTGCACCGTTTTAGCGCAAATACGTGTATTGAAATACTGAATTATTAACTAAAATTTTAACGTTATGGCAAATATTGCAGAAGACGTAAAGGCAATCATCGTCGAGAAGTTGGGCGTTGATGCTTCAGAGGTGACTGAGACAGCAAGCTTCACTAATGATCTCGGTGCTGATTCACTTGACACTGTTGAGCTTATCATGGAGTTTGAGAAGAAGTTCGATATCGAGATTCCTGATGATGACGCAGGTGACAAGATCTCTACAGTAGGTGACGCTATCAACTACATTGAGAACAAGGTAAACGCAAAATAGTCTACCTCTTATAAAACTTAAGGCAGGTCAATGACCTGCCTTTCTTTATTTCTCTGCTGTCTTGGGAGCTGAGAATATGACTCTCAGTCTTGGTTTCTGTTCCAGTTCGGTACCGTAGCCCGGGCCGTTCAGAGTGGCGTTGTAGAACCTGTCCTTGTCGAGGCTTCTGGATGTGCTCTCACCCGTACTGTATGATCCGGCCATTGATGCCATCATCATGTAGTTGTAGTAGTTGTTGTAGCCATATCCGTATCCGCCGTAACCGCCGTATCCGCCATAGCCTCCGTATGGATAACCGTAGCCATATCCGTATCCGCCATATCCACCGTATCCGCCATACATCATGTTGTTGTAGTATGAACTGTAGAGCAGGTTGTTGTATAAGTCATTGTTCATGCTTGAGTTTGTATTCTCCTTTACGATCTCGTCGTGCATGATCAGGAGCCAGATGTCGTACTTGCTGATGTTCTTCTCATAATCCTTGTCGGTTTCGTCAAAATTGAGAATCTTCTGTACGTGGTGGCTGATGTCCGGAGAGTACATGCTTGTGGATCTGTTGATGTCTCCCTGGTCTTCACTCTCGACGCTGGAGTCTGTAAGTCCGGCATATGTGATGTATCCTCCGTTTTCGCTTCTAAGCTTCACTGTAGGGCTGAGGATAGTAGGGAATCTGTCCAGCTCTATATAGTCGGAAGGCATCTCGTATGGCAGGATTATGGACGCTTTGTTTATCACCACTTCCTTCGGATCGGTGATTCCCTGCTCTGCAAGCATTCCTGTCACGATTTCCTTTATCTCCTTTGCTGTCACCACAGGCTTGATGCCGCTGCCGCCCTCGATGAAGATCTTTTCCTTGTTTCCCTCATTCCACGTCTTGGCAAATTCTTCCTGGATGGACTGGTGGCTGCTTGTGTTGAATGCGAATTGTGTAGGGGCCTTTACTGCTTCATCGTCCATGAAGTCTCCCGGACCGAAGTAGAAGAGGAACGATGTGTCCACATCGGTCTTGTCGTCATAGTCCGCTGTGAACTTGAGTTCGGCATAGTTTCCTGTCACATAACTGTCTGTCGTCTCGATGTTGAGTTCGAACATGTTTATTCTTCCTCCTTGACCGATAGGGGCGTCTGTTTCGATGTGAATGCCCGGGAATTTCTTGGTGTAGAGGTCGATGCTGTCCAGCTTCTCCTTGTCAAATCTTCTCACTATGCTTTCGGCAAATTCTCTGCTGAAGTCGAATGAGAGTGAGTCGCCTCCGTTGTATACCGGAATGCCTACAGTTATAAGATTCTCTGTGTCAAGATATTTGGCTCTGTTTTCCGGATTCATGAACGTACCTGTATAGAGAGCCAGTGTGTCAAGTGGAACCTTGAGTTCGGAAACATATACATTCTGGATAATCCTTTCCTGGCCGCTGAAATTGGTCGAAAGGGTGTCGCGTTTGGCTGTGAAATGGAACTGCTTGATCCTTGTGTTCTTTCCGAAATCAAGAGAATCAAGTACCGGCACCAGTGTGAAGCTTGTGCTCTTGTCACTTATGCCGAATTTTGGGTCGTTTATCGATCCGAATGTGAATCTTGATGAATTATATGCCGAAAGGCTGTCCGATGCATGCAGCTGAATGCCTTCAAGAACAGCGTCTTCCGGTGTGAAGACATCCCACTTCTGGTCTGTAGGCATCAGATTCTGTCCGAGCTCTTCGTTGATATATACACATGATGCAGAGCCAAGCAGTATCGCACCGATAGCCGCAAGGCGGCAGACTCTGCGTAAAATGCTGAAATTCATTATAAATTATCGTAAAAACTATTGTAATCTTCAATGTATGAGCCGTTTTCAATGGCTTCAGCGTTGAAGTCGAGCATCGGAAGTCCGCTTTCCTTGCAGAAGTCAAGTATCTCCTTGTCGACTCCGTCCGATCCGACTATGATTCCGTCCGACCAGCTGGCGGCGAGTTTCGCAAGATTTATGCCATTAGGATTTTCAAGCAGCTCCACATCCTTTGGTGATACTCCTCCGAACAGGATCTTTTCCTTGAAGTCGGCTGGGAAGTCCGTTGCAGGCGTATCGTTGTATAAAGACAGGACGATCTTGCTGTTGGAGAAGATAGGGTCGTCGATATATGCCTTCTTGAGGTATAAAGGAAGAACATGGGATATCCATCCCTGACAATGTATGATATCCGGTGCCCATCTGAGCTTCTTTACGGTCTCGAGGACTCCGCGGGCGAAGAAGATGGCTCTTTCCCAGTTGTCTTCGAAATAGTTGCCCTCATCGTCGCAGTATACGCTCTTGCGGTGGAAATAGTCCTCGTTGTCAATGAAGTACACCTGCATCCTGGCTGCCGAAATGGAAGCCACCTTGATGACAAGAGGTCTGTCGACATCGTTGATGATGATGTTCATTCCGGACAGACGGATGACCTCATGGAGCTGGTTCTTTCTTTCGTTGATGCAGCCGTAGCGAGGCATGAATGAACGGATTTCCTTCTTCCTCTCCTGAATGCCCTGAGGAAGATATCTGCCTATCTTTGCGATGTCCGATTCCGGAAGGTAAGGGGTGATTTCCGAATTTACGAACAGTACCCTTTTGACCGAATTACCCATACTGCTGTTCTTTAATGACAAAATCTCCACAAAGATAAGAATTTTTTTTCGATAAATAACTATCTTTGGCGTTTGATATGGCTAATAAGGATAATAAGATAATGCGCAGGAGGCTGGCCAATGCCTACCTTTCTTCGGTCATCAGCATCAGTCTCGTGCTGCTGCTTGTAGGTGTGGCGAGCATGCTTCTGGTCAACGCCAAGGGCGTTTCGGACTATTTCAAGGAAAATATGCAGGTGTCTGTCATGATGAGGCAGGATGTTTCGGAAGAGGCGGCTTTGCAGTATATGAAAAAACTTGAGAATGAGTCATTTATAAAGAACATGGACTTCATTTCCAAGGAGCAGGGCCAGCAGGAGATGGCTGAAATGCTTGGAGAGGATTTCCTGGATGTGTTCGAGACTTCACCTATACCGGCGTCGATAAACGTGACGTTGAATGCCGATTATGTCTCTTCGGACAGTCTTGAAGTGGTCAAGGGCAGGATCGGGGCTTCGGACCTGGTGGAGGAGGTCGTGTATCAGACCTCGCTCGTGGATGCTCTCAATGCGAATCTCAGCAAGATATCCCTCATCCTGGCCGTGTTTATAGGCCTGATGCTCTTCATATCCTTCGTGCTGATCAACAACACCGTGCGGCTCAATGTCTTTGCAAGGAGGTTCACCATCCATACGATGAAGCTTGTGGGTGCGACCCGTTCCTTCATACGTGCGCCTTTCCTTGTGCAGGCGGTCTTTCAGGGCCTGTTTTCTGCATTTGTGGCCATAATCGTGCTTGTGGGCCTGATGTATTTTGTCAGGAGCGAGTTCGTGCAGCTTTTCGAGATATTCAAACTGGAGCTCCTGCTTCTGGTGATAGGTATAGTCATCGTGTCCGGAGTGGTGATCTGTCTGCTGAGCACATGGTTTGTGGTGAACAAGCTAGTATCATTGAAAAAGGATGAATTATATTATTAGATTATGGAAAACAACAGTAATATGCCGATTACCCCTCAGGGGCTTAAATATCTGCTTGTGGGGCTTATAGTCATGGTTGCCGGTTATATCCTTATGATGGGAGGCGGCAGTGACGACCCTCAGGTCTTCAACTGGGCGATGTTCGATTTCCGCCGCATGGTTGCCGCTCCGGTAGTCATCATACTCGGAATCGTGATTGAGGTTGTCGCCATTATGGGAATGTTCAAAAACAAGGAATAAGATATGGAATGGTTTGAAGCTGTGGTCCTTGGTATGCTTCAGGGACTTACCGAATTTCTGCCTGTGAGCAGCAGCGGTCATCTCGAAATAGGAAAGGTTCTTCTTGGGGTGGAGACTACCGACGATCTCCTTTTTACGACAATGGTCCATGCGGCTACCGTACTGAGTACTCTTGTGGTATTCCGCAATCAGATCTGGGGTCTTCTCAAGGGATTCTTCACCGGACTGAAGGACTGGCGTATCGTCAAGGGAGCGGACGGCAGAAGTTCCCTCCAGTGCAACGACGAGACTGATTACCTTCTCAAGATCTGCGTATCCATGATACCTATCCTTATCGTGGGAGTTTTCCTGAAGGACTTTGTGGAAGGACTTTTCGGTTCCATCATGGTCGTGGGCTGCGCTCTCGTCGTGACAGCTGTCCTCCTGTTCTTTTCGGATATGGCTTCCAAGCCGGGACGAAAGAGTGTCGTCGTTCCTGAAAACACTTACAGGAACGGAATCTCATACTGGCAGGCTGCTGCTGTCGGTCTCGGACAGGCCTTTGCAGTCATTCCGGGTCTCTCCCGCTCTGGAACGACCATCTCGACCGGACTCATCTGCGGAGTGAGACGTGAGGTAATGGCTCAGTTCTCCTTCCTCATGGTTCTGGTTCCTATCCTCGGAGAAACCTTCCTTGAAGTCTTAGGAGGTGAGTTCGGTGCATCTTCAGTAGGTGCCCTCCCTCTGGTCTTGGGCTTTGTATCTGCTTTTGTGTCAGGACTTTTTGCGTGTAGGGTGATGATCGCTCTCGTGAAGAAAGCCAAGTTGAGCTGGTTCGCTCTCTATTGCCTCGTTGCGGCTGCCTGCATCTTCATCTTCGCATAGCGGGAGATACATGAGCGATAGAAAGACATATTTTGTTTCGGATGTTCATCTGGGGCTGGATGTGAAGGATCCGGCTGCCAGAGAACGTCGTTTTACCGGTTTTCTGAATTCCCTTCCTGCTGATACTGAGGCTCTTTACCTGCTCGGGGACATCTGGGACTTCTGGTATGAGTACCGCGATGTGGTGCCGAAAGGCTATGTGCGTGTCTTTGCCGCCCTGCAGACCCTGATGGACAGGGGGGTGAAGGTCTATTTCTTTCAGGGAAACCATGATGTCTGGTCCTACAGATATTTTGAGGAGCTGGGCATGGTGCGTCTGCAGCAGCCGGCTGTGGTGGATATTGCCGGAAAGAAATTCTGTCTGGGGCATGGCGACGGTCTTGGCCCTGTTCCGCTGGGGTACCGTTTCATCCGCGGTGTGTTTCATAACCGCTTTCTGCAGATATTGTTCAGCATGCTCCATCCGTGGCTGGCCTTCCGTCTGGGCAACGGCTGGTCGCGTTCCAACAGGCTGTCACATGATCAGGCTTATGAGTTCCGTGGATGTGAGGAGCCTCTGTACAGATTTGCGGAGGATTTCGCTTCCCGTAACAAGGTGGATTTCTTTATATTCGGCCATTATCATTCCGAGGTGCGCATGGCTATGCCTTCCGGAGCGGAATTCTTTGTCCTGAAGGACTGGATGGATGCTTCGCCATACCTATGTTTCGACGGAAAGGAGGTCGTGACCGGCCGTTTCTGATCTGCCCGGGTCGGGACTACAGATATTTTTCAGGAATAGGCACTTCTGGCGGATCCTGCCAGAACAGGGACCAGTAGAAGGCCGGAAAGTCCCCGGCTTCCCAGATCTGTACCAGCTCTTCCGTGTTCATGTCCTCTCCTTCCGGGTCATACGGTTTCTTCAGGTCGGAGCCGAACATTTTTGCGACGCCCTGCCAGAATCCGGCGGTAAGTCCGCTTTTGTATCCTTTGATTATGTTATAGGATGATTTTCCGACTTCTCTGTCTACAAGCTTCATTATCAGCGCACCCTGACTGACGGTGAGGTTTCTCATCTGTCCTTCGAACACGTCGAAGAGTTCCTTCTGGACGGAGTTGATGTATTTCTCTCTTTTAGCTCCCTTCAGCTTGTCTGCGGCGATTGTGCTGTCAGCCTCCATTACAAGCTTTCTGGCTACGAGTGCATACGGGTATGCCTTGCTGAAATTGTGTACAAGCCTGTAGTATTTGCGCCAGTCCTTGCCTTTCTGTCTTGGAAGCTTCTCCCATACCCTTGCCGCACGGATCTCATCCACATAGATGGTGTCACCGTTTTCTATGATGTATTTCATCACCTCTGTTTCGGGGCTGTATGTGGAGGCTGCTTTTCTGTCGGCTTCAGCAGCCAGTTTTGCCTGCTCCATCGCTCTGATTACAGATGACTTCCTCTTTTTGCTCTGTGCCTCTGCGTCAGGGGTACAGATTCCGCCTGCCAGCAGGATTGCGGCGGCCAAAAGGAATATGATGCTGTTGCCTCTCATTGGTTTTCCGATATCCCGCAAAATTAGCAAATCCTCCCATACCTGCAAAATTCAATATGCAGACCTGCAGTCATCGGTCGTGATAAGAAATGATAATGTGCAGCATGTTGAAATGAAAATATTTTGATACTCAGAAAAAATATATAAATTTGTAACATCTGATGACTTGATTCACAACACATTACCCTATAGAACCAGATTTCGTTATGAAGAAACTTGTCATTATTGCATTGACCTTGCTTTTTTGCCTGCCCATCTCTGCAGGAGATTTTGAAGTTCATCGTGGAGTCAACATAAGCCATTGGCTTTCTCAGAGCGACAGAAGGGGCGCTGAGCGTGTGGCGTGGTTTACTGAAGATGATGTCAAGCTCATAGCCGGTCTTGGCTTCGACCACATCCGTATTCCGATAGATGAGGAGCAGATGTTTGACGAGAATCTTGAAATGGAGACAGAGGCTTTCCAGCTGCTTCATTCCGCCATATCCTGGTGTGAAAAGGCAGGACTTAAGGTACTTGTGGACCTTCATATCCTCCGTTCTCATTATTTCAATGCCAAAGAGAAGCCTCTGTTTACAGAGAAGGCTGCACAGGAGAACTTCTACGAATGCTGGAGGGTCTTGAGTCGTGAGCTGAAGCGCTATCCTCGTCAGCTGCTTGCGTTTGAACTTATGAATGAACCTGTAGCTGACGATCCGGAAACATGGAACACCATAGTCAACAGATGTCTGGAGGAGGTACGAAAGATAGACCGCAGGCGTACTGTCGTCATCGGAGCCAACAGGTGGCAGTCATTTGACATGGTAGAGCATCTGAGAGTTCCAGAGAAGGATAAGAATGTCATCCTGAGTTTCCATTTCTATGAGCCTTTTGCCCTCACTCATTACCACGCTTCATGGGATGAGGGAATGAGCAAGTTGCCTTGCTTTGTGCAGTATCCGGGCGAGGTCATCCCCGATCACGAATGGGCAAAGCTGACAGAAGCCGAAAAGATAAGATACGAAGAGGACAGGGGCTATTTCGACAGGTCTGTCCTGGAGTCGATGGTTGCACGTGCCGTGGCTGCAGCAGAAAAGTCTGACAGGTCTTTGTATCTGGGTGAATTCGGCGTCCTTCAGCCTGGAGCTGACGAGAAGGATGCACTGTGCTGGTACAGAGACCTTATTTCCGTGTGTGACCAGTTTGGAGTGGCCTATGCGTCGTGGGATTACAAAGGAGGCTTCGGACTCTTCTATCCTGACGGTTCCCTGAAGAAGGAGATGGCGGATATTCTGACAGGAAAGTATTGATGGTTTCCTGCTCTGACTTCGGGCCTGCTGTAAAATGCTTTTGCAGCAGGCCTTTTTTATGCTCCGTGCCAAAGTCGATTTATGAGGAAATGGCGTCGGTCGAAAATGTGATGAACTTTTTGTCAACACTGTTTGTAACTGCATGAAAATACGCATTTTAGCCTTCGAAAAACCCGGTCGAAAATATGTGAAAAATTTTGCAGATGGTATTGCGGTTTCAGAAAAAATTACTACCTTTGCATCCCAATAATTGAGGACGACTATGCCCAACCAGCTGATAATCAATTATTTAGGGAAAAGCGAAAGTTTTAATCAAAAAGTAATAGAGCAATGTTACAACCAAAGAAAACAAAATTCAGAAGGCAGCAGAAGGGCCGCATGAAGGGTCTCTCTCAGAGAGGAAACCAGCTTGCTTTCGGCTCTTTCGGTATCAAGACCTTGGAGAACTGCTGGCTTACAGGCCGTCAGATCGAGGCAGCTCGTCAGGCAGTTTCACGTTATATGAAGCGTGAAGGTAAGATCTGGATCAGAATCTTCCCTGACAAGCCTTATACCAAGAAGCCTGCCGAAGTTCGAATGGGTAAAGGAAAGGGTAATCCGGAGGGATTCGTATGCCCTGTAACCCCAGGACGTATCCTTATTGAGGCTGAGGGCGTATCTCTTGAGATCGCTAAGGAGGCACTTCGTCTCGGAGCTCAGAAGCTTCCTGTAACTACAAAGTTTGTAGTACGTAGAGATTATGTAGAATAATTTAATGGAGAAAGAGAAATGAAAGCATCAGAAGTACGCGAAATGTCAATCGCAGACCTGCGTGAGCGCATCGAGCTTGAGAAAGCTAACCTCGATACAATGAAGATGAACCATACAATCTCTCCATTAGAGGATACATCCAAGATCAACAAGACAAGAAAGGACATCGCTCGCATGATGACAATTCTTGCTGAGAAAGAGTCACAGAACTAAAAATTAATTCTCATGGAAAGAAATCTTCGTAAGGAAAGAATAGGTGTTGTGGTCAGCAACAAGATGGATAAGTCTATCGTGGTTGCAGTAGAGAGAAAAGAGAAGCACCCTATGTACGGCAAGTTCGTAAAGAAGACCACAAAGTTCGTAGCTCACGATGAGAAGAACGAGTGCAGCAAGGGCGACACAGTGCGCATCATGGAGACTCGTCCGCTCAGCAAGACAAAGAACTGGAGATTAGTAGAAATCGTAGAAAAAGTTAAGTAATAATGATACAGCAGGAATCACGTTTACAGGTGGCAGACAACAGCGGTGCAAAGGAGGTTCTTTGTATCCGTGTTCTGGG
>JAGAIY010000001.1 GCA_017626355.1 Bacteroidales bacterium | reverse complement strand
TTGGAGCCTGGATACGGA
The DNA here is from genome assembly GCA_017626355.1 of Bacteroidales bacterium. Lineage (GTDB taxonomy): Bacteria > Bacteroidota > Bacteroidia > Bacteroidales > UBA932 > Cryptobacteroides. Next base: position 135,450 of record JAGAIY010000001.1, on the reverse strand, counting down.
CAGACCATCGGTAATGCTCTCCGTCGTATCTTATTGTCTTCTCTGGAAGGTTTTGCTATCACATCGATCAAGGTCAGCGGCGTGGACCAGGAGTTCGCGACTATCCCTGGCGTTATCGAGGGAATGCAGGACATCATCCTCAACCTCAAGCAGGTACGTTTCAAGAGAATGGTGGAGACTGTAGACTCTGAGACAGCAAATATCGTGATCAGCGGCAAGCAGGAGTTTACCGCAGAGGATATCTCAAAAGGATTGTCTTCTTTCAAGGTGCTTAACCCTGAACTGCACATCTGCTCTCTCGAGCCGGCAGTAAAGATCGAGATGACCCTCACAGTAGGAAAGGGACGCGGTTTCGTTCCTGCTGATGAGAACAGGGATCTGGATGCTCCTATCGGAACAATTCCGGTAGATGCTATCTACACTCCGATCAAGAATGTCAACTGGACCGTAGAGAACTGGCGTGTAGAGCAGAAGACCGACTATGAAAAGCTTAATCTGGAGATTGTAACCGATGGTTCGATCACTCCTAACGTAGCTCTTCAGGAGGCTGCAAACATCCTCATCTACCACTTCAAGTTGTTTACAGACGACAGGAAGCTTTCTCTCGAGAGCTCGATAGAGTCTGAGTCAAAGGAGCTTGATGAGGAGTCACTCCACATGAGGCACCTTCTTCTCACAAAGCTTTCAGACATGGGCCTTTCTGTAAGGGCATACAACTGTCTCAAGGCTGCGGACATCGATACATTCGCTGACCTCGTTTCATACTCGAGGGCTGAGCTCATGAAGTTCAGGAACTTCGGTAGAAAGTCGCTTAACGAAATCGATATCCTCGTGGAGAAGATGAAGCTTTCATTCGGAATGGATGTCACCAAGTATAATATTGAACCTAAGAAAAAGAACGTTTAAGTAATATGAGGCACAATAAAGCAATCAACCACCTTGGTCGCAAGAGCGGTCACCGTAAGGCTCTTCTCGCCAACATGGCTACTTCGCTTATCCTTCACAAGAGGATCAACACTACTGTAGCTAAGGCTAAGGCGCTCCAGGGTTATGTAGAACCTCTCATCACAAAGTCAAAAGAGGACTCTACTCATTCTCGCCGTGTTGTATTCAGCTACCTCAAGAACAAGGAGGCCGTAACTGAGCTCTTCCGCACAGTTGCTCCTAAGATCGCTGAGCGTCCAGGTGGATATACACGCGTGCTTAAGACTGGTTTCCGTCAGGGTGACGGAGCTGACATGGCTCTCATCGAGCTCGTAGACTTCAATGAGGCAGCTCTTGCTTCTGCTCCTAAGGCAGCTAAGAAGACTACCCGTCGTAGCTCGAAGAAGGCAGCTGAGGCAGCACCAGCAGCTGAGGCACCAGCAGCAGAGTAATTATCTGAAGCAAGCAGGCAGGGCTTCCTGCCACATGATAAAATCCGGATTCCTTAAAGGTTTCCGGATTTTTTGTATTGGCTCGGGGTCATTCCCGTATAGTTCTTGAAGGCTGTGCTGAAATAGCTCTGACTGGCGAAACCGGTCATTTCAGATATCTCTGCAATCGAGAGTTTGGTGTTCTCTATCAGGCTCTTTGCTTTCTCGATACGGAGTCTGGTGATATATTCCTTCACTCCGGCTCCGGTTATGGCCTTCATCCTGTTGAAGAGAGCCGCACGGCTCATTCCAAGCTCTCTGCAGAGAAGCTGCTGGTCTAGGCCCGGATCGCTCAGGTGGGTGCTAATGACCTCGTTGAGCCTGAGGATGAAGTTCTCCTCATCGGAACCGTAGCCGGATACGGCTTTGTCGTCGGCATCGAGATATCTTCTCCGTATCTCGGCCTTTCTCTTGAGGATGCTCCTGATCAGTTCGAGGAGGGTGTCTGTTTCAAACGGCTTTGCCATGAAGGCGTCTGCCCCCATACGGTAGCTGTCGCTCTGGCTCTGCTGCTCTCCACGGGCAGTCAGGAGGATTACCGGTATATGACTGTATTTCTCATTCTCCTTGAGCTTCTTGCACAGTGAGAATCCGTTTCCGTCAGGCATGTTTATATCGCTTACAATGATATCAGGAAGGTCACTGTTGTCAAGGGCCTCCAGAGCCTTGTTGCCGCTCTCCGCGGTTATTATCCGGGCGAAGTCCTGGCAGAGTGCCTCACGGAGGAAATCAAGAAGGTCCCGGCTGTCATCCACAAGCATCAGGGTCATGCCGGAAGTGCTGAAACCTTCGCTTTCCGGTGCATTGAAGTTGTCTCCGGGATCATAGCCCATGAGTTCGTTAAGCCATGCCTTGGCCGGCACCTGCGCACTTGTCTCTTGAGCGGTCACAGGTATCTCCCACCAGAATGTAGCCCCTTTGTCCGGGTTGTTTTCTGCCGCAATCCTTCCTCCGTGCAGTTCTACCAGGATCTTTGAGTATGAAAGGCCTATGCCGCTTCCATACTCCTCGTTGTTGCTCTGATAGAATCTTGTGAACATACGGGAAGGATCTATATTCCTCAATCCAGGACCTTCGTCCGATATGCTTGTACGCACCATTCCGTCATCAGTGAGTCTTGTCGTAATGGTTATCCTGTCCCCCTTGCGGCTGTGCTTTACTGCATTGATGAGTATGTTGGTCAGGACGGTGTCGCATTTCTTTCTGTCAAAATCTATTTCCTGAACGGCAGGGTCGAGATCGAGTACAATCTCGATTCCCTGAGCATGCTCCTCGTTGACGATATCTTCAGTAGCCTCTCTGATCCAGACGTTGAAATTGTCCCTCTCTATCTTCATGTCAGCCTTGCCGACCTCCATCTTCCTGAGATCCAGAACCATATTCAGAAGATCCCTCATTCTTCGGGACTGCCTGTATATCCTGTTCAGAGTCACATAGTTGCCGTTGTCTTCTTCCATGCCGTCCAGAAGCCTCTTGAGCGGAGCCATGATCAGGGTCAGAGGAGTTCTGAGCTCATGGCTCATGTTTATCAGCATCCTGACCTTTTCCTGATAGATTAACTGATTCTGTTCCCTTGCCTCCTGTCTGAGCCTTTCTTCCTTTCTGCGTATCATGACCAGGACGGTGACGAAGCCTGCAGCCGCGGCTGTCAGGACAAGCAGGCATATGAACCACCAGCTTCTGTACCAAGGTTGCGGAATGTTGAGGGTAAAGGCGTGGACTGGATCTGTCCATTCCCCGTTTCTCCTTGTACATGACACTGTGACTTCATGGTTGCCGGGTTCCGGCATTCTTGACAGTTTGATCGATGGAGTCGAGGTTTCATATACGATTCCTTCCTTGGAAAATATGAAGCGGTACATCTTCTGCCGGAAAATGTCCTTTTCCTCAGCCGAAATTTCTATCTCAAGGTTTCCGCATCTGCGAGGCACCTTGTATATGCCGTCTGTCCCGGCATCAAGACTGTTGCCGTCAGCTATGATGTCATCGAGGACAAGCTTCGGCTCTTCATGTGTGTCAATATCGTGTCCGGCATTTATACGAAGAAGTCCGTCCACACCTCCCAAGTATACCTCTCCCTCTTTCGTCGTCAGCCTTGGCTTGCTGAGGTACTCTATGGATGGGGCCCCGTCCGATTCGCCGAACATGGAAAAACTGCCTTTTTCAGGAAGATATGCAAACAGACCGCTGTCGGTTCCTATCCATACCTGCAGGTTCTTGTCGCACGCTATCGAGCTGGCACCAGGGAAAAGGTCGGTCCTGATGAAGTCGAAGAATCCTACTCTCGGATTGAATCTGCATATGCCTTCTTCGGTTGCCAGCCATATCAGCCCGTCACCGGAAATATGTCCGCACCTGATCTTCACGTCCCCTGTGCTTCCTTTATGCTCCATCCGGGATGATCCGTATGGGAGCAGGTAGACGCTGTATGTGTCGTGGAACCATGTGCCTTCAGCTGTACTGCCTATGTTGAATACATTTACGCTCCCTTTCCTGTCTTCCGGAAAACCTATCTGTTCCAGCTTGCCTGTGGTGCAGTCAAATCTCCACATGAAGTTGCTGAACATGAGTATGTCCTTTTCTGTCTCGTTCACGAGGTTGACGCTTCTGCTCGAGTATTTGAGCGTATAGGCCAGATGCTCATTGTCTATTTCAAGCGGACGCAATCTTCCGTTCCTGCGGTCAAACAGCCAGATGCGGTCGGAATATACGGAAAGCATGAGCTCCGTGTCGGAATATTCCGCAATGGAGACGACCTTGGTTCTGAGGGTGCTTTCAAAGTGGGTGAATTTACCTGAAGCCGGATCGAAACGGTTGACTCCTTCTCCGTCCGTGCCTATCCATATGCTGCCGTCCTTCCTGTCCTGATGCAGGCAGAGAGCGGTGGGGTTGCTCAGTCCGTTGGTCGTGCCTATATGGCTGTCGGAATAGGTCTTCATTCCGCTTCTGCTTATCCTTATAACACCGTCACGTATGCTTCCGGCCCAGACGTTGCCGTAATCATCGATATAGATGTTCTTGATCGAATGGGCAGGGAAGGATGATACATCGCCGGAGATGTGCCTCAGGATGGATACCTTGTCCTTTTCGAGATTTATTATGTTTATGCCTCCGCCATCGGTACCTGCCCAGATCTCCGAGTTCCTTTCCTTCATGCAAAGGACCACGTTGTTGCTCAGTTCCGAATTCTCTACGCAATATTTCCTTATGAGCTTTCCGTCCTTGTCGAACACCTCGATACCCTTGTTGTAGGTCGCCAGCCATATCCTGCCCTTGCTGTCGACTGTCACTGCCGAGACGGCCTTGCTCATATAGCCCATAGGCTTGGATACCTCTCCGGAGTTCTTGTCTATCAGAAGTATTCCGCTGTGGGAAGCGCAAAGCAGGGTGCTGCCGTCTATCTCGCAGATGTTCTGGAAAAGGAATCCTTCAGGTTCCTTTATGTTCTTGAAAAGGCTGAAGCTGCCGTCTTCATAAAGATACCTGTACAGTTTTTCGTCGCTTCCGAACCAGACGCCCTTCTCATCGTCAAGCATGCTGAAGAACGCCTGCCTGTCCTCCATGTCATAGGTATGGACACGGGCAAGATCTTCCTGCCTGTCCTTCCTCATGAGCAGGTGCCTGTCGGTAAGAACCCAGAAGTTACCCTTGCTGTCGGAACCTATCTGATGGACACGGCTTCCTCTGATGAGAGTGTCTGTGTGGTGCTTGAGCAGGTTGCCGTTGAAGCTGTAAAGGCCGTTCATGGCGCCGATCCATACCTCTCCGTTCTTTTCCTTGTATATACAGTTGACTGATGAGGTGAATCCTTCTTCCTTTGAGATTCTGGTGAATATCAGCTGATCCTCGGCGTGAAGGGCCGATATATATGATAATATGCCTACGAAGGCAGCGAACAGTCTTTTCATATCGTTGATTTTGGAGGGAATACAAATATACATATTTCAAAAATGTCTACAAAACTTTAAAAAATGGCTTTAAATGCATCTGCTGATGCAAAATCATAAAATCGAGAGATGTTTTTGAAACGCACCGGGGCGGATGCGACAGTATTTTTGCAGTGTAAAACGAAAAAATAATACGAGTATGAAAACCAATGTATTCCCACAAGCCTTGTCTCTCCTGATCATTTCATGCCTGGCCCTTTCATGCGGGCATTCTGGCAGAGGACTGTCTGTCGTGCCGAGCCCCTCATCCGTACAGCTGGGTGTCGGGACATTTGTCTTTGACCATAATACGGTCATATCTGTGGAAGACAATCATCAGAAGGCTGTCGCCGACTGGTTTTCATGGCTTTTCGCCAAGCCGGCAGGCTTTGTGCCGAAGGTTTTTGTAGAAGCTGAGAATCCCGACATCGTGCTCCGATATGACAAGGCGCTTGCTCCTGAGGCCTATCGTATTAAAGTCACCCGCAGGCTCATAGAGATAGAGGCTTCCGGCTCGGAAGGTTTCCTCTATGCATTTCAGACTCTCCGCCAGACCCTGCCTTCATCTATAAATGCGGTCAGGCATGCCGACGGAATGGTGTGGAGCGTCCCTGTCATGGAAATATATGATGAACCGAGATACAGCCACAGGTGTCTCAAGATAGATGTCACAGACGATGTCATCCCTATAGATGAACTGATGATCTTTGTCGATTATATCTCGATCCTGAAACTGAATCACCTTCATTTTCAAGGATACGGACTATATGACAAGGACGAGTTCGCCGGACTGACGGACTATGCGTCAACGCTGAACGTGAACATAGTTCCGAATGACGGAAAGGCAGAAGAACTGTATTCCTGCCCTGAAGACCTTGTTTCACGCGTATATGAAGATGTAGCCGAACTTGCCGAAGTGGCCTGGTCGGAAAAGGAAGTGATAGACAGAATCAGTTTCAATGAGGCAGTGGATGCGATGGATTTCTATATCTGCCAGCAAGGACTTGGCTTATCCTCAAGAATATATGATCTTGGCTTGTCGATGCTCCGCTGATCTGCAAACCATATTCCGGAATATTGCAAAGATAGCAAAAAGAAAGTCAGGTACAAGCGTTGAATTTAATATTGTTAGATAAAAATATGTTTTTGCTTAAAATTTAATAGTGGAAGGTGTTGATTATCTTGAAAAAATAAATAATTTTGTCAGCCTGCTTGTAGAAAGCGGGCTGGTTTTGACTAATTCACATAAACAATAACGTTATGAACTATCTATTCTATCTTGTGCCGGCGGCAGCGGTTGTTGCTTTGCTTTTCGCCTGGCATTTCTTCCGTCAGATGATGAAGGAAAGCGAAGGAACAGCGACCATGAAGCAGATCGCTCAGTTTGTGAGAGAGGGTGCGATGGCCTATCTCAAGCAGCAGTATAAGGTTGTTGTAATCGTATTTGTCATTCTGGCTATTCTCTTTACAGTTCTTGCAATTCTTGGTGTGCAGAACAGCTGGGTGCCTTTTGCCTTCCTTACAGGAGGATTCTTCTCGGGCCTTGCAGGCTTCGTCGGAATGAAGACGGCTACCTATGCTTCTGCAAGAACTGCTAACGCAGCTCAGAGATCCCTCAATTCCGGCCTTAAGGTCGCTTTCCGAAGCGGTGCGGTGATGGGTCTTACAGTAGTAGGTCTGGGTCTGCTCGATATCGCCATCTGGTGGATCATCCTCAATGCCTTTGTTGACATCGAAGGAACACAGAAGCTTGTGTTCATCACCACCACCATGCTTACCTTTGGAATGGGAGCATCGACACAGGCCCTTTTTGCACGTGTCGGCGGCGGTATCTATACCAAGGCTGCGGACGTGGGAGCCGACCTCGTGGGTAAGGTCGAGGCAGGAATCCCTGAGGACGACCCTCGCAACCCTGCTACAATCGCCGACAACGTAGGAGACAATGTTGGTGACGTCGCAGGTATGGGTGCCGACCTTTACGAGTCTTACTGCGGTTCCATCCTTGCTACCATGGCTCTTGGAGCAGCTGCATTCAGCGGTGTCGGAGTCGATGCCCAGATGAAGGCAATCCTCGCTCCTATGACCATTGCCGCAATAGGTGTAGCCCTCTCTATCATAGGTATATATGTGGTACGTACCAAGGAAGGTGCAGGCATGGACGAACTCCTCAAGTCTCTCGGACGCGGTACAAACCTCAGCTCAGTGCTCATCGCAGTGGCTACATTCGGAATCATGTACCTTCTCGGCATGGACAACTGGTGGCAGCTTTCGCTTTCAGTCGTTGTCGGACTGCTTGCAGGAGTCATCATAGGCCAGGCTACGGAGTATTATACATCACATTCTTACCGTCCGACTCAGAAGCTTGCTGAAAGCGCAGAGACAGGTCCTGCTACTGTCATCATTTCAGGTGTAGGTCTCGGTATGCTCTCTACAGCCATTCCTGTGATAACAATCGCTGTAGCCATCCTCCTCGCATACCTCTGTGCCAACGGATTCGACCTCTCGTTCTCGGCGGAAAGCCTCAGTACAGGTCTCTACGGTATCGGTATCGCTGCTGTCGGTATGCTCTCGACCCTCGGCATCACCCTCGCGACTGACGCATACGGTCCTATAGCGGACAATGCCGGCGGTAACGCTCAGATGAGCGAACTCGACCCTGAGGTACGTAAGCGTACAGACGTTCTCGACGCTCTCGGAAATACGACAGCCGCAACAGGAAAGGGCTTTGCCATCGGTTCTGCCGCTCTTACAGGTCTCGCCCTGCTCGCATCATACATCGAGGAGATCAAGATCGGTCTCACACACCTCGGAAAGCAGATCGTTTCAGTTTCAGGTGAGGTCATCGATGCAGCTCAGGCTACAATTCCTGACATCATGGCATACTATCACGTGGATCTCATGAATCCTGTCGTTCTTGTCGGTGTATTCATCGGTGCGATGATGTCGTTCCTCTTCTGCGGACTCACAATGAATGCAGTAGGCCGTGCCGCACAGAGCATGGTGACAGAGGTACGCCGTCAGTTCCGCGAGATCAAGGGTATCCTTACCAAGGAAGCTACTCCTGACTATGCACGTTGCGTGGAGATCTCTACCAAGGGAGCACAGCGCGAAATGCTTCTTCCTTCGCTCATCGCAATCATCGTCCCTGTTCTCGTAGGTCTCATTCTCGGCCCGGCAGGTGTTATGGGTCTCCTTATCGGAGGTCTCGGTTCAGGCTTCGTTCTCGCAGTCTTCATGTCGAACTCAGGCGGTGCATGGGACAATGCCAAGAAGTATGTTGAGGAAGGCCATCTCGGAGGAAAGAACTCTGAGGCTCACAAGGCTACAGTGACAGGTGACACAGTAGGTGACCCGTTCAAGGATACATCAGGACCGTCCCTCAACATCCTCATCCAGCTCATGAGCCTGGTCTCCATCGTGATGGCGATGCTTACAGTGGCTATCCACTAAGATCATCGCGACACCTAACGGTTTGACCCTCATTGTTTTACACGATCACGGGTGTTCCGCAAGGAACACCCGTGATCGTGTAATGTGCTGAGTCTCTGGAGGTTGGGTGCCAGAGATCATAACTTGCTGTACCTTGTCAGAGCTTCAACCTCCCGGAATGTGTCCGACACTGTGCTTCAGAACGAAATTGCCGTTTTCTCCCGGTCTGGCCATCCTGTAGGCCATTTCGCACCAGTTCTGACGGTCGGTCAGCTCTTTCCTTTTTCTTGCATCTGTGCTGTGGGATGGCAACATCATGATGAAGATGACTGCAATGGATAAGAGTTCAGTTGTTTTCATATTAGATGGTTACTTATGCAAATATATGAATTATTGGCCGTTTTCTTTGATTATTGTTATATTTGCGATAGAAAACCGGAAAAGAACTAAAACTAAAGAAATATGAGACTGATCAGTATCTTTGCGGCCCTTATGGTTGCCGTGACGACTTTTGCACAGACATCGATTCCGCGTCCTGAACATCCGAGACCTCAGTTTGTCCGGGACAGCTGGGTGAATCTCAACGGTACATGGACCTATGCCTTTGATTTCGGAGAAAGCGGACTTCAGAGGGATTTCAATGAATCAAAGGGCTTCGACAGCGACATCATCGTCCCTTTCTGCCCGGAGAGCAAGCTCTCAGGTGTCGGATATAAGGATTTCATCAATTCAATGTGGTATCACAGGGCGGTAGAGGTTCCTGCTGCCTGGGACGGAAAGAAGATTCTTCTCAACTTCGGTGCTGTGGACTATGTGAGTTCGATTTATGTGAACGGAGAACTTGCCGGAAGGCATTACGGCGGTTCGTCATCGTTCAGTGTGGATATCACAAGGTTTGTGAAGGCGGGTGAGACTGCGGATGTGGTTGTGTGGGTGCAGGATGACCTTCGCTCGGGTACCCAGACCGGTGGAAAGCAGTGTCCTGACTACAATTCAAGAGGCTGCCACTACACCAGGGTAACCGGTATCTGGCAGACAGTCTGGATGGAAGCGGTTGCAAAGACCGGTCTCAAGGAAGTTTATGTGAAACCTGACCTTGACAACAGCTGTTTTGTCATGGAGCCTGAGTTCCATGCCCTTGAGGACGGCCTCTCTCTCGACATCAGGGTGAAGGATGGCGGCAAGGTCGTGGCGAAAAAGACCGTGAAGGCTACCAACCCGATGACAGTCATCGTGCCGGTGAAGAATGTGAAGACATGGTCGCCGGAAAGCCCGTTCCTTTATGATATCGAGTATGATGTTGTAGACAAGGCCGGCAATGTAGTTGACCAGGTTACCTCATATGCCGGAATGCGCAAGATTCATGTGGAAGGAAACCGCGTATATCTGAATAATCAGCCTCTTTATCTGAGGCAGGTCCTCGATCAGGGCTTCTATCCTGACGGAATCTGGACAGCACCATCTGACGAGGCCTTGAGACATGACATCGAGATGAGCATGAGCGTAGGCTTTAACGGTGCCCGTCTCCATCAGAAGGTCTTCGAGGAGCGCTTCCACTACTGGGCTGACAAGCTCGGCTACCTTACATGGGGTGAAGCGGCAAGCTGGGGCAGCAACATGAACAATGAGCTTGCAGCACGCAATTTCATTCCTGAGTGGCAGGAAGTCGTTGTGCGTGACCGCAATCATCCTTCGATCATCATCTGGACTCCGTTCAACGAAACATGGGAGAGACCTAAGAGTGATGAGGGTGGACGCGCCCATGACAGGCTTGTGACAAATGTATATGACATCACAAAGAGTCTTGACTATCGTCCGGTACACGACTGCAGCGGAGGATATCATGTAAAGACGGACATATGGTCGTTCCACAACTACGAACAGGATGCGGAAAAGCTTCTGGAGAAGCTTACCCTCAAGGGTGACGGTACGGTTCCTACATTCAATATTGAAAATGAAGTGGAATACGGCGGCCAGCCATATTATCTTGACGAGTACGGTGGAATCAAGTGGGTCATCGAACAGTTCGCGGACAACACCTGGGGTTATGGTCAGGGTCCTAAGACCTTGGAGGAGTTCTATACCCGTCTTCAGGCTCTTACTGATGTTATACTCAGTCTGGATTACATCAATGGATATACCTATACCCAGCTGACGGATGTAGAGCAGGAGCAGAACGGTATCTTCAACTACGACCGCACTCCTAAGTTCGATCCAGAAAAGCTCAGGTCGATATTCGGCAAGACCCCTGCATGGGTCCAGCCTGTGTCGGAAAGGAAATAAACCTTAATACATATTTATAATGGGAAAATTCTCGTTGCCTAAGGATGGTGGTCTCATCGAGGCCGGACTTCCGAATGGAATCAAGCATTCTTATGAAAGGATTCCTGCTCATATATTTGAAGATGAGGAGATTGCCAGTGTGGCTCTGGCGGAGAAGATAGCTGAGATGATCCGTAAGGCGGACGGAGTCTTCAGGCTCGGTCTCACCACGGGCTCTTCTCCTGTCACATTGTACAGAAGGCTGACAGAACTTTATGAGGCAGGCAAGGTCTCGTTCAGGAATGTCGAGATCTTCAGTATAGATGAGTATTATCCGGCTCCGGCAGACAGTCAGAGCCGCAACAGGAGGCTTTATGATATCCTTGTGTCCAAGGTCGATCTCAAGCCCGGCTCGTTCCATGCTCCTAAACTGGAAAGGCATATGGACAGCGATGCAGTTACGGAATTCTGTGCGGAATACGACCGTATGGCTTCCGGACTCGATCTGCTCGTCATGGGTGTCGGAGAGAAGGGACAGATAGGTTTCAATGAGGCAGGTGCTTCGGAGAACAGCCGCACAAGGACAGTCCATCTTTCTTACATATCCAAGAAACGTCAGGTGAAGAACTTCGGCGGAAGCATGGATGATACTCCGGATTCGGCCATCGCGTTGGGCATATCCACGATGATGTCGGCCAAGAAAATATACCTTATCGGCTGGGGAGAGGACAAGGCCCAGGTGGTCAAGGAGATAGTGGAGGATCCTATGGCGCCGTCCTGCCCTGCATCCTTCCTTCAGAGACACGGTAACATTTCCTTCTATGTAGATGAAAATGCTGCTGCGCTTCTGACAAGAAATGTCGCCCCATGGCTCGTGGGCCCTTGCGAATGGACTCCTAAGTTCATAAGAAAGGCCATCGTATGGCTCTGTGAGCAGGTGCACAAGCCTATCCTGAAGCTCACCCAGGCAGACTATCTTGCAAACGGACTCGGTGAACTGCTCGAGCAGCACGGCCCTTATGACCAGATAAACATAAAGGTCTTCAACGACCTGCAGCATACAATCTCGGGCTGGCCGGGAGGAAAACCGAATGCGGATGACAGCACAAGACCGGTTCCTTCTTCGCCTTTCCCAAAGAGGGTCGTGATCTTCTCGCCTCATCCAGATGATGATGTCATTTCGATGGGAGGAACCTTCATCCGTCTTGTAGAGCAGGGACATGATGTCCATGTGGCCTATGAGACTTCCGGCAATGTCGCTGTTCACGATGATGTCGTTCTTCAGCATATGGATGCGGCCCGTGAACTCGGTTTCGGCGACAGGTTCGAAGAAGTGAAGCAGATCCTGGCGACAAAGCGTCCGGGTCAGCCTGAACCAAGGGCTCTGCTGGAGCTCAAGGGAGCGATAAGACGCAGTGAAGCGAAGTCGGCTGTAAGGTCATTCGGACTGAACGACGAGACCAACGCCCATTTCCTCAACCTTCCGTTCTATGAGACCGGAGGCATCAAGAAGGGGGAAAGGACTCAGAAGGACATAGATATCATTATAGGACTTCTCACCAAGGTGCGCCCTCACCAGATTTATCTCGCTGGTGACCTTGCCGACCCTCATGGCACGCATCGTGTATGTACCGAAGCCGTTCTGGAGGCTCTGAATCAGCTTCAGGGGGAGGACTGGCTGAACGAATGCCATGTATGGCTCTATCGCGGCGCATGGATGGAGTGGGAGCTCGGCAAGGTGGATATGGCGGTTCCGCTCAGTCCGGACGAGGTCATAAAGAAGCGCCACGCCATCTACCGCCATCTTTCCCAGAAGGACATCGTTCCTTTCCCTGGTGAGGATCCGCGCGAATTCTGGCAGAGGGCCGAGGAGAGGACTCAGAATACAGCCCGTATGTATGATGAGCTTGGAATGGCTGAATATCAGGCCATTGAAGTATTTGTAAAATTATTTTAAACCAGATTTATATGAGACTTATTATCGAACAGGACGCACATGCAGGATCGGTTTGGGCTGCAAAGTACATCGTTTCAAGAATCAAGGCAAAGGCGGAAGTTACAGACCAGCCTTTCGTACTCGGTCTTCCTACAGGAGGAACTCCGGTAGGAACCTACAAGGAACTCATCAGGATGTATCAGGCCGGTGAGGTGTCTTTCAAGAATGTCATCACTTTCAACATGGATGAGTATGTAGGCCTTCCTGAGGAGCATCCGGAAAGCTACCACTCCTTCATGGCACGCAATTTCTTCGACCATGTGGATGTTCCTAAGGAGAATATCAACATCCTTAACGGCAATGCCGAGGATCTCGTAGCTGAGTGTGCTGCCTATGAGGCCAAGATTGTCGAGGCAGGCGGTATCGACCTCTTCATGGGTGGAGTAGGCGAGGACGGACATCTCGCATTCAACGAGCCATTCTCTTCACTTGTTTCGCGTACACGTGTAAAGAGCCTTACATATGACACCATCCTCGTGAACTCACGTTTCTTCGACGGTGATGTAAGCAAGGTTCCTACAACAGCCCTTACAGTGGGTGTGGGTACCGTGATGGATGCGAAGGAAGTTATGGTGCTTGCTTTCGGACACAAGAAGGGTCCGGCTCTCAAGGAAGCTATCGAGGGCGCATATTCTCACAAGTGCACGCTTTCTGCCCTTCAGGCCCATCAGCATGGCATCATCGTGGCGGACGAGCAGGCGGTAGGAGAACTCAAGGTCAGCACTTACAGATATTTCAAGGATATCGAAAAACTTTAGGCTGCAGATAGCGGTTCGAAAGTTTTTTCGGCCTGTTTTGTTAAGATTGTTACAAAAACTTGTGTTTTTGTGGCAATCTTTTTGTTTTTGTCGGAATGTTTCATTAACTTTAAGCCAAATACTAAACCATCAATACCATGAAAGCGAGATACATAATCATGTCATTGGCGTTATTGATGTCGATGTCATTGTCAGCGCAGAAGCGCGACACTACAATTGTCGGTGATGGCTTTCATTATACAGGTAACTGGCCTGAAGGAAAGGGAGTCATGTATGACTATAAGGACGGACTTGTCATGGGCTCCTTTGTAAAGGGCGTTCCTCAGGGTGACTGCGTGTGCTACAGACCTAATGGAGAACTCTATTGGGGAAACTACAAGAAGGGAAAGGCTACAGGTTATGGCCGTCTCTACAGGGACAACGGCATTGTCTTCACCGGTTTTTTCAAGAACGGACAATACCATGGAATCGACACCCTTTTCAGAAAGGATGGTTCCGTTTATGTGGGAGAGTTCAGGAAAGGAAAGCTGAAGAAGACCATCGAGAATCATAAGCACGCTCCAAAGGAACTTGCGGCAAGAAAGCCTGCCTATCCGCGTGTAGACCACATGGACTGGCATATGGAATATCTCAGGGATATGGAATTGAAGTGGGAAGAGCGCAATGCCGAGCTCAGAAGAAAGGCCGGTCTGACCAATCCTGAATTCCAGGGCGGAACCCTGAGCGATTTCACCCTGTGGGTAAATTCCCAGCTGGATTATTCTGCAGTTCAGGGAGAGGGACTCAGGACGGTCGTGGTTGAATTTGTTGTAGGCAAGGACGGTGCGGTCAGGGATGTGAATCCTATCTTCGGAACCGATCAGACCTTGAATAACGAGGCTGTCAGAGTGGTGAAGAAGTCTCCGAAATGGAAGCCTGCCGAGTATAACGGGGAGAAGAGAAACGTAAAACTTACTGTTCCTGTCGTTTTTGAGTTCTGATAGATGACGCCGGTGGCGTCACTTTACAATAAAACTGCTATCTTTGCATGTTCGGGGTCATAAGTGGCCTTGACCTTGCATGATAGCAGTTTCGTTATGAGTAAAGACAAAGAAATACTGGAGGGCCTTGCGGACAAGGAATATGAACATGGCTTCGTGACAGATGTGGAGCAGGAGTTCATACCGAAAGGTCTCAATGAAGATATAATACGCCTTATTTCTGCGAAGAAGCAGGAGCCGGAGTGGATGCTCGAGTTCCGTCTGGATGCATTCCGCCGCTGGCAGAAGATGCCTCTTCCGCAGTGGGCTCACCTTGATATCCCTGAAATAGATTTTCAGGACATAATCTATTATGCGGCTCCCAAGAAGGACGAAGACCGTCCGAAGGAAATCGATCCGGAGCTGGAGAAGACATTTGACAAGCTGGGAATTCCGCTCCATGAGCGTGCTGCTCTTGCAGGAGTGGCGGTGGATGCTGTCTTCGATTCTGTTTCGGTAACGACCACCTTCCGTGCGGCTCTGGCGGAGAAGGGTATAATCTTCTGCTCGTTTTCGGAGGCCGTCAGGGAGCATCCGGACCTTGTGAAGAAATATCTTGCGTCAGTGGTTCCTGTAGGTGATAATTTCTATGCGGCCCTGAACTCAGCTGTCTTCAGTGACGGTTCGTTCTGCTATATTCCGAAGGGAGTCCGCTGTCCGATGGAGCTGTCGAGCTATTTCCGTATCAATGCTGCCGGAACAGGCCAGTTCGAGAGGACGCTGATCGTTGCTGACGAGGGCTCGTATGTAAGCTATATGGAAGGCTGTACGGCTCCGATGCGTGACGAGAACCAGCTTCATGCGGCTGTAGTCGAGATCATCGTGGAAAAGGATGCGGAGGTGAAGTACTCCACAGTCCAGAACTGGTATCCGGGTGATGCCCAGGGAAAGGGAGGTATCTTCAATTTCGTGACCAAGAGAGGCATATGCAAGGGTTCGGGAAGTCATCTTTCATGGACTCAGGTGGAGACAGGATCCGCCATTACATGGAAATATCCTTCAACCATCCTCAAGGGAGACAATTCTTCTTCCGAATTCTATTCCGTTGCAGTGACCAACAACATGCAGCAGGCTGATACCGGAACCAAGATGATCCATATAGGCCGGAATACCCGAAGCAGGATCATCAGCAAGGGAATCTCGGCAGGACGCAGCCAGAACAGCTACAGGGGTCTGGTAAAGATGCTCCCGGGAGCGGACAATGCCCGCAACTATTCTCAGTGCGACAGCCTTCTGATAGGCGACAGATGCGGTGCCCATACCTTCCCTTACATTGAGAATGCAAACAATACTGCGATTGTGGAGCATGAGGCGACGACGTCGAAGATCAGCGAAGACCAGCTCTTCTATTGCAACCAGAGGGGAATAGGTCCGGAGGAAGCGGTCGGACTTATCGTGAACGGTTATGCCCGTGAGGTGCTTTCGAAGCTTCCTATGGAGTTTGCCGTCGAGGCGCAGAAACTGCTTCAGGTATCATTGGAGGGCTCTGTAGGATGATGGAATTCTGGAATACAATACTTTTCGAGATGGGCGGAAAGCCTGTCCTGCTGATAGATCTGCTGTCTGCCCTGTTCGGACTTACCACTGTTTTTCTTGCGGGAAGGAACAGCAGGTATAACTTCTATGTGGGATATGTCTACACGGCCCTGCTTTTCTTCATGTTCTGGCAGAAGAGTCTGTACGCGAATCTGATACTTCAGCCTATATCGCTGGGTATCAATATAATGGGTCAGTACAGGTGGAGCCATCCGAAGGAGTCGGAGGAAAGCTCGGAGAAAAGCGGTGAACTCAAGGTGTCGATGCTCACCTGGCCTCAGAGGGGCATGACGGTTGCCCTTGTGCTTGTGCTTGCCCTTGTGTGGGGCTGGCTTATGAGCATGACGACCAATCCTCTCCCTTACCTTGACTGCTGCGTGACTGTGCTCATACTTGCGGCCCAGACCCTGTCCGCACTCAAGAAATGGGACTGCTGGATCGCATGGCTGTTTGTGAATATAGCCAACCTTACCCTTTATCTCAAGGCTGGACTGGTGTTCATGCCTGTAGTCAGCTGTCTTTACCTTGTCAACGGCATATGGTCGCTGTTCACATGGTACAGACTTTATAGAAAGAATGCATAAAATAAAGCTTATGGCAAACGATATATTATTGAAAGTTGAAGGCCTGAGAGCCTCGGTTGAGGACAAGGAGATTCTCAAAGGTGTGGATCTGGTCATCCGTAAAGGCGAGATTCATGCTGTGATGGGCCCTAACGGAGCCGGCAAAAGTACCCTGTCTGCAGTCCTGGCCGGAAAGCCTCAGTTCACGGTGACTGAGGGAAAGGTGGAGTTCATGGGCCAGGACCTTCTGGCAATGTCTCCTGAGGAAAGGGCCTGGGCAGGTCTCTTCCTGTCTTTCCAGTATCCTGTGGAGATTCCGGGTGTGAGCATTACCAACTTCATGAAGACGGCGGTCAATGCCCATCGTACAGGCAAGGGACTGGAACCGCTGAAGGCGGGAGATTTCCTTAAGCTCCTCAGGGAGAAGATGGCCTTCGTGCAGATGAAGCCTGAATTCGCTAAGCGTGAAGTCAATGTGGGCTTCTCCGGTGGAGAGAAGAAGCGTAACGAGATCTTCCAGATGGCCATGCTCGATCCGACTCTTGCCATCCTCGATGAGACCGACAGCGGACTTGACGTCGATGCCCTCAGGATAGTGGCGAATGGAGTGAACGCTCTCCATACTCCGGAGAAGGCGGCTATAGTCATCACCCATTACCAGAGGCTTCTGGACTACATCGTTCCGGATGTGGTGCATGTGCTCAAGGATGGAAAGATCGTGAAGACTGCCGGCAAGGAGCTTGTGGCGGAGATTGAAGAGAAGGGTTACGATAGCTTGTAATGCGTTATGAATGAGTTGAATGTGAGTGCAGGCAGCGTTCTGCATAAAGTATATCGGGATGTAGGCGGTGTCCCTGAAAGGATCGTGGTGGAGAAGGATGCGAAGGCGGATATTGTGATCCTTGCATTGCCGGGGACGTCGTGCGATATGAAGATTGATGTGGAACTGGTCGGGGAAGGGGCTGAAGCCAACCTTTACGGTGTCTATGTATGTGACGGAAACGAGAAGGTCAAGATGGCTGTCGATATGTATCATAAGGTGCCTCACTGCCGTTCTCGTCAGCTTTTCAAAGGCATGGCCGGCGGAGAGTCAAGGGTGGACTTCTATGGAAAGATCATCGTGGCTCAGGACGCTCAGAGGACGGAGGCATATCAGGAAAACCACAACCTGCTGCTTTCCGACAAGGCCAGAATCGACACCAAGCCTCAGCTGGAGATCTATGCCGATGATGTGAAATGTTCGCATGGAGCGACGATCGGCCGCCTCAACGAAGACGAGCAGTTCTATATGCGTTCACGCGGAATATCCCTTGAAGATGCCAAGGTGCTGCAGATGATATCGTTCATCGCTCCGGTTCTGGAAAATGTGAAGGACGATGCTCAGCGTGAGTCGCTTTTATCTGAATACGAATCAAATATCAGAAACATAATACGTAACATGTAATCTGCAGACATAGCCGTGTGTTCCGTCGACCCCCACCTCCCTGCGGGAGGCACCCCCCTAGCCGGGGGTGGCATGTCTTCTCCACACACGGCTATGCCTGCAGGGAAGCAGGAAGCTATGATAACCAATCCAAATGTAAAGATCAACCTGGGACTCAATGTCTTGCGCAAGAGGGAAGACGGTTTCCATGAACTCGATACCTTGTTTGTCCCTTATTTCGGAATATCAGATACGCTTGAGATCGTGATAGGCGATGATTACAGCCGCACTTCTGCTGCTCTTTTTGCGAAATATGGCCCGGATCAGCTGGCTCCATCTCAGGCAAGTGAGAAGCCGGAAGGCGTCTTCGGTGTCGAAAGGGCTGAAAATGATGCCCCGAAACTCGTGCAGGGCATATCCGATGATGGTAAGCTAATGATTACCATCGCGAGGGAGGAAGGTGTGGATTGGGATCCGCTCAAGGACCTTTGTGCAAAGGCCTATACAATTCTGTCAAGGGATTTTGATCTTCCTCCTGTCAAGATCTTCCTCGAGAAGACCTCGCCGGTTGGAGCCGGCCTTGGTGGCGGTTCTTCAGATGCTGCTTTCGCCCTCAAGATGCTCAATGAGTTATGTTCTCTGAATATTACTCAGGAACAGCTTGCAGCCTATGCTGCAGAGCTTGGAAGCGACTGTGCCTTCTTTATATATAATCGCCCGATGAGAGGCCAGGGAAGAGGAGAGATCCTCACTCCATACGATATTGATCTGTCCTCTTATGACATACAGGTCATAACTCCTGCAGGAATAGCAGTGTCCACCAAGGACGCATACGGTGGAATCAGACCGCATCTTCCTGAACTCCCGTTGATAGAAGTTCTTGCAAAGCCTATAGAGGAATGGGATGGTCTTCTTGTAAATGATTTCGAGGAAACCGTATTCGCGAAGTATCCTGAGCTCGCAGCTATCAAACGCTCGCTTTATGACTGCGGAGCCGTATATGCCAGCATGTCTGGTTCCGGTTCAGCTCTGTTTGCACTCTATTAATAATTCTTGTATTATCAGTAAAATATTATGTAAAATGCGACAAATTATCTGTTAATTGGTTATAAATAGTGGATTTTCGCCATATGAGGATAATTCTACGCAAATTGCACCAGTCTTGTATTTCGCTGTATCTATTTTTGAAAATATTGTACAGACCTAACACTACCTTTATTAAGAAATAACTCCGGTGGAACAAGTTGTGAAATTTGTTCCACCGGAGCCTTTTTATTATCTTGTAATCAGATTTAGTCTTCCCAGCTGACCGTACGTGACTGGTCAGGGTTGACGCAGATATTCACCTTCAGAGTCTCTTCCGGAAGCAGTTCTTCTATGTTTTCCGGCCACTCCATTATGCAGAGACAACCGCTGTCAAGGTAGTCGTACAATCCGATCTCGACCGCTTCAGCAAGTTTGTTGATCCTATAGAAATCGAAATGGTACATCGGGTCTCCGTCTTCCCTCATATACTCGTTTACGATGGCGAAAGTTGGTGAGCCTACAGGGTCCGTCACACCCAGAACCCTGCATATGGCAGTGGTGAATGTGGTCTTTCCCGATCCCATCGGGGCATAGAATGCCACAAGCGTATTGTCTCCTATTTCCTTGAGGAACTCGGCGGCGGCCCTGTCAAGGTCTTCGATTCCGTTTATGATGATTTCATGTTTCATGCGGCAAAGATAAAGGTTTTTCCGGATTATTGAAGATGTCAGTCCACACTGAGAGTGCATATCATGCCATTGATGTCAATTTCCTCCGTCTTTCCGTCTTTCCATATGACAGGCCTGCCCTTATTCAGAGACGACAGTCCCACATGGAGTATCCCGTCCATCATGGCGACAGGGCTGTTCCCCATGGCTGCGTAGCCGTCCGGCATGTCGAAATTCTCGCCGCATCTGAATATGATTCCCGACCGTCCGGCCATTCCTGAGTTCAGAACACAGCATATTCCGTCTCCTGATGTGCATAACCCGTTGACAATCATGCCTCCTGAGAATTGTCTGTGCCTGACGGCGTCCATCCACAGACAGCTCGAATAGCTGTAACCGTATGAACATACAGCTTCTGTCCCAAGTGACTTTCCTGCTGACAGGAGCCTGCTTGTCAGCATGTCGATTCCTTGAGAGAACTCAAGCGCCTTCATGCTTTCCCCGTTCACGACGACAGGAGACGATACTCCGGTCATCGTTGCGAGATAACAGGCTCTCCTGTCGTGCCATATTACATCCCAGACCTTCTTCACATCCTCCCGCACGGCCACCTGGCTTGTCTTTCCATTCCTGACATGGTAGTATCTCTCCACAGTGTCCGAGACGGATTCTATAGGCTTGCTGAAGGCGAAGCACAGTGTGTCCCCGTCTTGCTGGAGCCTCGGAAAGGCATGCCCGGAGCTGCTTCCGATAAGGATCTCTCCATTACGCCTGTATGCGAATCCGTCCCCGTGACGGGGCTGGCCCAATGTGTAGATATCCCCGTCGGATACGGCCATTCCGAGAATCATCTCCCTTCCCTGATAGCGGAAGATCTCCTGTCCGTCCTTCTTTATTACGGTCTCATCTTCAGTCGAATAATCAGTGTAAAGATGGCCTTTGATGACCCTGTGCATGTCCGGATCGGGACTTACATGATATTCATGCCCGACAGGAACCTTCATTACGGGCCTGCCGTCCGTGAAGACGACAAGAGAACATTTTACCGTCCCGTTTTCGGAGTCGGCTCTCCAGTCGTAGCCGTCCGGGTAGTCCAGTCCGGTGATGTAGCACCTTTTCCTGTCCGTTGAAGATGAGTCTGCATTGAAGGCAGGATTCTTCCATATGTCCTCTCTGTCCGGCCGCTGGCTCTGTCCGGTTTCGCTTAGGCTGCAGCCCGCTGCGGCTGTCAATGCCGCGATGATGTATATTATCCTTTTCATTTCCAGATATATGATTGATTACCATTCCAAAGAGTTTCTGTCCAGCATTCTGTAGCCGGCTGCCTCGGCTATATGGTCGGGTGTGATGTCGGCCTTTCCTTCCATATCCGCTATGGTACGCGCTATCTTGACTATCCTTGAGCAGGCCCTTGCCGAAAGCCCCATCCTTTCGATAAGCTTTTCCAGCAGATCCCTGCCGTTCCTGTCAAGAGGGCAGTACTTCTCCATCAGCCTGTTGTCCATGGCTGCATTGCAGAAGATACCGTCTCCGGCAAATCTTTCCTTCTGGATCTTCCTTGCCTGGAGCACCCTTGCGGCTATCTCTGCCGTAGACTCTGCCGGCTTCCTGTCCACCAGTTTCCGGGGATCGATGGGCCTTGTGACCATCTGCAGGTCGATCCTGTCCATCAAGGGACCCGACAGCTTGGCAAGATACGAAGCCCTCATCGACGGGGTGCAGGTGCATCTGTTCCCGTCTCCGTAGTATCCGCACGGGCAGGGATTGGTGGCGGCCACGAGCATGAAGTCTGCGGGATATTCCACCTTGTTCCGGAGTCTGGATATGGTGACTTTCCTGTCTTCCATGGGCCCCCTGAGCACCTCCAGCACCTTTTTCGGGGTTTCGCAGAATTCGTCTATGAACAAGATCCCGTTATGGGAAAGCGATATTTCTCCCGGCATTATGCTGTCGGACCCTCCTCCTATCAGAGCTGCAACCGAGGCACTGTTGTGAGGGGCCCTGAAAGGCCTTTGTCTGATCAGCCCTTTTGACCGGCAGCCTTTGCCTGCAACCGAGTATATCTTGCTTGTCTGCAGCGCCTCTTCCAGACTCATCGGCGGCAGTATTCCCGCCATAGCCTTTGCAAGCGAACTCTTTCCGGATCCCGGCGGGCCGATGAGGATGAGATTATGTCCCCCGCAGGCGGCTATCTCTATGCCCCGTTTCGCTCCTTCCTGCCCCATTATCTCGGAAAAATCCATTCCTTCGGTTCCTTTTTCCGTATCTTCTTCCCGTGTCCTTGAAATGTCCTTCGCCCGGTTGCATATGAGCAGGTCGTCGCACAGTTCCTCACCGGAAAGGATCCTCAGGACATCATCGATGGTATCTACTCCATAGACGCAGTTGCCGGCCAGTTCCACTGCTTCCGATGCCGATCCGACAGGCAGGACGGCTCCCTTGAGACCGCTCCGCAATGCCAGTTCCACTATGGGAAGAGCCCCCGGGATATCCCTTACGCTGCCGTCAAGGCCAAGTTCGCCCATTATCATGAACTCTCCTAAAAGAGGAAGTTCCCTCTGTCCTGATGCCGCGATTATTCCGAGGGCTATAGGCAGGTCGTATCCGCTGCCCTTCTTGTGCATGTCGGCAGGTGCGAGGTTTATCACTATCTTTCTTCCCGGAATCCTGAATCCCAGTGACTGTAACGAGGTTATCGTCCTCAGCAGGCTTTCCTTCACTGCTGCATCGGCGAGCCCGACAAGATGTATTCCGATGCCTGTGGCAATGTCAACTTCGACTGTGACAGGGACGGCATCGATCCCTATGCATTTGGCGCATGATATGTTTATAAGCATGACAGATGGTGTTGCCCGGTCAGGATTAGTCCGCCTGATCGGCTCCCCAAATGTTGCAACGAAAATTGTAATTGGATATAAAAAAAAGAAAAATGTGACTAAATTCGCATCTTAAAATTAATTTTATAGATGCTAAATAAATTTTTAACAAACGTCGGACGCTACTTCCTGTTTCTTAAAATGGTCTTCAGGAGGCCTGAGAAGTGGAAATTGCTCTGGCGCCAGTTCATAATAGAAGCAGACAAGCTCATTCTTTCCTCGATAATAATCGTCGGTGTGATTTCGGTCTTCATCGGAGGAGTTCTTGTCATCCAGACCGCATCGAACCTTGAAAATCCGATAATAGACAAGATGTACATCGGCTATATGGTGCGTGAAAGCCTCATCCTTGAATTCTGTTCGACGATGATAGCCCTCATCCTTGCAGGTAAGATGGGATCGAACATAGCTTCGGAGATAGGAAGCATGCGCATAACCGAGCAGATAGATGCAATGGACATGATGGGTGTCAACTCCGCCGGCTTCCTGGTCCTTCCAAAGATTCTTGCTGCAACCATCCTGAGTCCGTTGCTCATGCTTCTGAGTCTGGCTCTCGGCCTCTTCGGAGGCTGGATCGTGGTGGAATCAACCCAGATCATCCCTCCTCCTTCATATATAACGGGAATCAAGGCCTTCTACAACGGCTTCTACGTATTCTACAGCTGTTTCAAGATGTCCCTGTTCTGCTTCATGATATCGTCCATCTCGTCCTTCAACGGTTATTACGCCAAGGGCGGCTCGCTGGGAGTAGGACGCTCGAGCACGCAGGCCATAGTGACCATAAGCATCCTGATCCTGCTTTTTGACCTGATTGTCACACAACTTATGCTTTACTGATCATGATAAAGGTAGAACATCTGTATAAAAGTTTCGACGGCGTTCCCGTACTCAAGGATATTTCACTTGAGTATGAAAGCGGAAAATGCAATATGATAATCGGAGCAAGCGGCTCCGGAAAGACTGTGCTGCTCAAGAACCTGATAGGCCTTCTGCAGCCTGACAGCGGAGACATCTGCTACGGTGAGGACAAGCTGTCCGAAATGAACTATGAACGTCAGAAGGCTTTGCGCCAGAAGATCGGTGTACTCTTTCAGGGCAGCGCCTTGTTTGACTTCGCCACCGTGCTCGAGAACGTGATGTTCCCTATGGAGTTCTTCACTGACTGGTCAAAGGCCCAGATGAGGGAAAGGGCCCGCTACTGCCTTGAGAAAGTGAATGTCACGGGTTCGGAAGACAAGTATCCTAATGAGCTCAGCGGCGGCATGCAGAAGCGTGTGGGAATAGCGAGAGCCATTGCCCTTAATCCTGAATATCTCTTCTGTGACGAACCGAATTCCGGTCTGGATCCATATACTTCCATCCTTATAGACAGGCTCATCAGCGACCTTACAAAGGAGTTCGGCATGACGACGGTGGTGAATACCCACGATATGAACTCGATACTTGAGATAGGGGATAAGATAGGCTTCATATCTCAGGGAAGTCTTCTGTGGCAGGGTGACCGCCATACCATATTAAAGACAGAATGCAAGGAGCTGCGAGACTTTGTCTGCGCAAACACCCTTGCACGCAATATCATAGAGGGACGCTGATCAGAGCCTTGCCCTGAGTCCCAGCTCAAAGCCGAACATCAGTGGCTGGGCCGTCCTGATGCTCTTCGGCTGATTGTTGTCGAAATAATACCTGAGACTCGGATCGATATAGATTCCGAGATGCCTTCCTACAAGAAATTCCACTCCCATTCCGATGCCGGCTGAAAGCTGCATTCCCTTTACCTTTTCGGTATGCGTTATGTCGGTGTCGAGAACCTGGTATTTGTCTGCAATGCACTTCTCGGCTGTACCACCTGCATATGCATAGAAGCTTACCTTTTCGTTGCTTACGACATCGTAGTAGACATTCAACGGGATGCCGATATAATGCTGGCTTCCGCGTATGTCGGATGATATATCCTTGAGAATGTTGCCGTTATCACCTAAGAGGGTGTAGGTTCCGTAGAATTTTCTGCTGAGGAGAGTGTAGTTGATTCCTGTTCCGATACTCCAGCGGGGAGCCAGACCTATCTTGACACCGATACCGGCTGAAACAGGGACGGCATATGCTGTGTTGGTGCTTGTCTCTTTGATTCCTGTCCGGAGCGGAGCTGACGAGATGCCCGGGCGTCTCATCGGATTTACTCTTGCGCTGTTCTGGGAGCTGTTGGTTCCTGTTATGCCTGATGCGGTGAGCGAAATGTCCTTTCTCTTCCTGTGCGTATTCTCTTCCGGCCAGAAACAGTCTGCAGCTTCCTCGGAAATCTTCACATCAGCCTTTCCTGAATCTTTTACGGTTCTTCGGGTGTCGTCCTGAACTTCTGTCTGCATTCCGTCCTGATCCTCTGTCTGCGTATCTTCCTGAATATCAGTCTGTATGTCGTCCTGAACGTCAGTCTGCATCCCGGTCGGAATGCCTGCTGTCGGATAGGTCCTGGTCTGAGACATGGCCAGAAGATCCTGTGTCTGTATTGTTGTTTCGCCTGCTGTCTCTTCACCCGCTGTCTCTTCACCCGCTGTCTCTCTCTCCACTACCGCTATCATGCCTTCGCTCACTGTCGGGCTTACGATGTCGCCGCCGTCATTCCGGTTCAGGAACACACCGGCAGCCAAAGCAGCGGCCGCGGCAACCCCGACAGCCGTACGCCTGAGCCAGAGCGCGGCCCTGCGTCGTCGCGCAATCCTGTCCAGATCCGCATCGATCCTGTCCCAGACATGGGCCGGAGCAGGCTCCATGCCCTCTTCAAGGATGGATCTGAAGATCTGATCCTGTTCTATATTATTTCTGTTTTCTTCAAACATCTTCTCTCTCCTTAATCTTGTTCTGCAGCCATGTCCTTGCCCTGCTGAGCTGTGTCCTTGAGGTTGATTCGCTGATGCCGAGTATCTCGGATATCTCCTTGTGCGAATATCCCTCGACAGCATACATGTTGAACACAGTCCTGAATCCCGGCGGAAGTTCCGTTATCAAGGTCATCAGCTCCTTGTACCCCAGATTCTGGATCTGACTTGAGGTGTCCGCCTTCAGACTTCTCGCAGCTTCCAGATCCTCGCTCATCTTCAATGCGTCCTTCTTCCTGAGGCTCATCAGTGCGGTGGTGACGAATATTCTTCTTGCCCACCCTTCAAAGGAACCGTCTCCCTTGTAATCCTGCAGTCTTGTGAATAATGTTACGAAACCGTCCTGCAGAACATCCTCGGCTAAAGTCCTGTCACATACATATCTTATGCATAAAGGAAACATCCGGGGTGCCAGACGGTCGTACAATGCCTTCTGGGATGCCCTGTCTCCTTTTATGCATGAATCTATCAGTTTATGGTCAAAGGTCTCAGCCACAGTTCTTGTCACACGGTCTCAGAAGGTTTTTCACTTATTCATGCCCCGTAAAGATGCAAAAAAGACCGTTTATGTTGCATATGGGGCACATTTTTTCCAAACATATGCATTTTTTCCCGAATTAGAGTATTATTTTTGTACAAATTCTATGAAGCGTAAATGAATATGCATCGGATACATATATTTATATCTGCCTTGATTCTGCTTTTCGCCGGCACCTCCCTTTCTGCTCAGGAAAAAGACTTGACAGCGGCTCGCGAAAACGACATCGTCACGGCAGTTTCCCTGTATAATGAACGGGATTTCAAGGGTGCGGCGGCCGTTCTTGACGGAATCATTTCCGAAGCTCCGGACAATGATGCCGCGTGGTACTGGTCGGCGCTTGTGGCTCTTGGCATGAATGACATCAACAAGGCCGAGACGTGTCTCAGGAAGGCCTGCGGTCTTGATAGCGGGAACTTCTGGTACCGCTATCGTCTGGCCGGGCTTTATCGTGCGACATCCCGTCAGGAGCTGACTGTGGACATGTATGAAAAGCTCCTGGATGATTTTCCTGACAAAAGCGAGCTTTATTATGATATGGTCGATCTGTATGCCGCTCAGGGTGAGACGGATAAGGCTCTCGAGACCCTTAAGGAGATCGAGACTGTCTTCGGTATGACCGAGGCCATAGCCGTTTTCCGTTTCAATCTTCTCCAGCAGGCCGGAAGACAGGATGAGGCAATGGCTTCTCTCGAGGAGTACAACAGCAGATATTCGTCTCCATATGTACTCTCGACTCTGGGTGACTTTCAGATGTCGATGTACAATGATTCGACAGCTATAGCCTATTACGATGAGGCTCTTGACATCGCTTCGGATTATGCTCCGGCTCTTCTTGGAAAGGCCGAGGCTCTGAGGATGACACGCCGTTATGACGAGTACTTCGACGTGCTCGGCAGGTTCGTTGTGTCTGAGGACAGTCCTGTTGCGGGCAAGGCGGATTATCTGACAGCAGTGGTGCAGAGGACGGATCCGAAGTTCCTGCGCTCCTTCATGCCTCAGCTGGACACGGTCATGAACACCATGCTTTCCATGCATCCGGATGACAGTACAGTCCTTCGCCTTGCAGGCATATATTACTGGACGACAGACAGGAAGGGCATGTCCAAGGACTATTTCGGCAGGAACGCGGAGCTCAATCCGAAAAGTTTCCCTGCCACTGCGGACTATGTGGAGTTCCTCATGTATGCCGAGGAGTGGGAGGCCCTGTCTGAAGAGGGCAGGAAGGCCTTCGGGCGTTTCCCTGACGAGACTACGTTCCTGGAGATGGCAAGTGTCGGCGATTATAACCTGAAGGAATATGACAAGGTACTTCAGCTGTGCGAGAAGGTGCTGGAGGTGGCTCCGGGTGACAGTTCCAGGACGTTGAGGGCCTGGTCTACCATAGGTGACATATGGCACCAGAAGGGTGATGCGAAGAAATCTTACAAGGCCTATGAAAAGGCTCTGAAGATAAATCCGGACTATGTGTATGTGCTGAACAACTACGCCTATTATCTGAGTCAGGAAGGTAAGAAGCTTGGAAAGGCCTATGCTATGAGCAAGAAGACCGTCGAGGCTGAACCGGACAATTCGACCTATCTGGATACCTTCGGATGGATCCTGTATCTGCAGGGGAAGGCTCTGGAGGCCAAACCGTTCTTCAAGCACGCCATGCTTTACGGAGGTAAGGAAAGCCCGGTGATCATGGACCATTATGCGGAAGTCCTTTATGCCTTGGAGGAATATGATCTGGCCATGGTGTACTGGAACATGGCTCTGCAGAAGAACGACGGGGAGATACCCGGTCTTGAGGAAAAAGTGGAAGCCCGCAAGGCGGCAATAGGTAAATGATTCCGGACATGAAGAACCTGAAACTTATCACAATACTGATTTTCCTGCTGGCGGTGACGGCGGGAGCTTCTGCGCAGAGCGCAAAGGAATATGAACAGAAGAAGGCCAGGCTCGAGCGTGAGATTGCCATAATAGACAGACAGCTGGCTGAGAACAGTTCCAGAAGCACGAGCCTCATGGCGGATCTCTTCCTCATCAGGAAGAATGTTGCAAACAGAAAGGAGCTTGTTGCGGAAAGCGACCGTCAGATCAAGCGTCTGAACGATCAGATCAACCTGACACAGAGGGAAATAAACAGGAAGCAGGCCAGGATAGACACTCTTTCTGCCCATTATTCGAAACTTGTGGTCAGCGCATATAAGAACCGTGATGCAAGGGTCTGGTACATGTATATGTTCGCCAGCGACAACCTTGGTCAGGCCTTCCGCCGTTTCGGATATTTCAGGAATCTGTCGTCACAGCTCAATCAGGATGCCCAGCGTATCCGTGAGGAGAAGGCCAGGCTTGAAGAAGAGAAGGTCAAGCTTGACGCCATGAAGGCGGAGGCCCAGGCTGTAAGAAAGGAACGTGCGGCTGAGCTTGATCGTCTTGCCAAGGAAGAGCGCAAGGCCGACAATGTCGTGAAGCAGCTCAGGAAGGACAGGAAGAAGTATCAGAACCAGCTTGCCGCGAAGAAGAAAGAGGTCAATGCGCTTAACAGAGCTATAGAAAGGCTCATATCTGAAGCCGTTTCAGGAGGAAAGAAATCATCTACCGGAAAGATCTCGAAGACCCATGTGCCTGTGGACATGAAGCTTGATGCCGAGTTCTCGAAGAACAAGGGTAAGCTGCCATGGCCGGTTGACGGTCCTGTCGTGGGCCGCTTCGGCAAGCATTACCATCCCGTATACAAGAATCTCGAACTTCCTCCTAACAACGGAGTGGATGTGGCTGTCGCAAAGGGAAGCAAGGTGCAGGCTGTATTTGAAGGAGTCGTGAAGCAGGTGATAGCCATGCCGGGATACAATCAGTGCGTGCTTCTCCAGCATGGAAACTATTTCACCTTCTACTGCAAGCTGGGCAACGTTTCCGTAAAGGCCGGAGATAAGGTCAGGACCGGGCAGGCTCTTGGTGTGATTGACACTATAAACGGCCAGACCCAGCTGCATTTCGAGGTATGGCAGGGTACCAAGCCTCAGAATCCGGAATTGTGGCTCAGGAAGTAGTAAGCTTAATACTGATCTGAAGAATGAATAAGAAAACCGTTTTCCTGACAGGTGGTACCGGCAATATGGGCTGGGCCGGATTTCAGGAACTGTACAAGCGTCGCGAACGTTTCAATATAAGGCTTCTTGCCCGTGACAGCAGGAAGAACCGCAGACTGCTGGGGCCTTACCTCAGCGATCCTTCCGTCACCATCGTCTGGGGAGACCTCATGCGTTATGAAGATGTGCTTGCAGCCTTGTCTGGGGCCGATTATGTCCTGCATGTGGGTGGAATGGTGTCACCGGCTGCGGACTATTATCCCGAAAAGACCTTGAAGGTAAATGTGGGTTCTGCGGAAAATGTGGTGAAGGCTATTCTTGCCCAGCCCAATGCTTCTGAAATCAAGGCTGTGTATATCGGATCGGTGGCCCAATACGGTGACAGGAATCCCCCTCGTCATTGGGGTAGTGCGGAAGATCCTCAGACTCCTGCCGCCTTTGACATGTATGCCCTTTCCAAGATACGTGCGGAAGAGGTCTTTGCAAAATCCGGCCTGAAGAACTGGGTGTCCCTGCGTCAGAGCGGCATACTCTATCCAGGAATACTGAGTGTAGTGAATCCTACTGCCTTTCATGTGCCTATGGGAGGGGTGCTGGAATGGGCTACGATAGAAGATTCCGGCCGCCTTCTCGCTCAGGTATGTGAGTCATGGGTGCCTTCAGACTTCTGGAACAAAGCGTACAACATCAGCAGCGGAGAGCAGTACCGTATGACCAATTATGAATTCATGAACCGTATGCTGGGTGCTCTGGGTCTGCCTTCGCCTGAGAAGGTCTTTGAACCTCAGTGGTTCGCTCTCCGCAATTTCCACGGTATGTGGTATACAGATGCAGACAGGCTGGACGAGATCCTGCATTTCCGCGCAAATGTGCCTGTTGATGAATATTTCGCTTCCATGAAATCGAAACTTCCGTGGTTCTATCATCTTGCCTTCCTTGCACCTGCATGGGCCGTGAAGATGTTCATGAAACCGTTCGCTTTCGAGAAGGGACTCGGCACGCAGTGGTGGGTTGAGAATGATCCCGAGCGGTTCAAGGCTTATTACGGATCTCGCAAGGCGTATGATGCCATCCGCAGCTGGGATTCCATCCGTCCGGAGCCTTTGTCGAAAAAGTCTGCCACCCAACCTGTTGATTCATAGTTATTTATGCGTCGGTTATGAAGATCAGAATACTTGATATATTGGAAGAAACCATGGCAGATGGCCCGGGCTTCCGCACATCGGTCTATTGTGCGGGATGCGCCCATCATTGCCCCGGCTGTCACAATCCCCAGTCCTGGGATTTCCAGGGTGGAAGGGAAGTGTCTGTCGATGAGATACTTGAAGTGATAAAGGCCGATGAGTTCTCCAATGTCACCTTTTCAGGTGGAGATCCTCTCTATCAGGTGGAGGCTTTCACGGAACTGGCTCGTCGCATAAAGGGAGAGACCGGCAAGAATATATGGTGCTATACCGGTTTTACATATGAGGAAATCCTTGCTGATGAGCGTCTCAGGCAGATACTTCCATATATTGATACCTTGGTGGACGGCCCTTTCGTCGAGTCCCTTCGTGATCCCGACCTTCATTTCCGCGGCAGCTCAAACCAGCGGATCATCCATCTGACAAAAGAAGAAGACGATACCGTTGCCGGTACCGTCTCCGTTATTCCTTATAAGTAGATTCCGCTTATTCGTGTTATTCGTGCACCACGCGGTCACGGAGCTCTGCGAGCTTTCCGCTGTTCCAGCGGCTGGTAGTTCCTACAAGATAGCCTGTGATGCGCTGGAGCTTGTCGATGTTCTCACCTCCGCAGTGAGGGCATTTCTTCAGATTCTCCTTGGCGTTTTCATATCCGCAGTCCATGCAGCGGTTGCGGTTATGGTTGACTGAGCAATATCCTATATCGTATTTGTCCATGAGGTCGACTATGTTCATGATAGCCTCAGGATTGTGTGTCGCGTCACCGTCGATTTCCACGTAGAAGATATGTCCTCCGCCTGTAAGTGCATGATAAGGGCCTTCTATTTCGGCCTTGTGTTTAGGAGTACATTTGTAGTATACTGGAACATGGTTGGAGTTTGTGTAATAGTCCTTGTCTGTCACTCCCGGTATTATTCCGAACTTTTTCTTGTCTCCACGGGTGAAGCGTCCTGCAAGACCTTCTGCCGGAGTGGCGAGTACGCTGTAGTTATGCTTGTATGTTTCGCAGAACTCGTTCACCTTGCTTCTCATGAATGTCACGATGCGAAGTCCAAGTTCCTGAGCCTCAGCTGATTCTCCATGGTGCTTGCCTATAAGGGCTATCAGGGTCTCGGCAAGGCCGATAAAGCCGATTCCGAGGGTTCCGTGGTTGATTACGGATTCTATAGTGTCGTTATCATTGAGCTTGTCGCTGTCGAGCCAGAGCGCTCCCATCAGGAGAGGGAACTGCTTCTTGAGAGCGGTCTTCTGGAAATTGAACCTTTCGTTAAGCTGCTTTGCCGCAATCTCGAGGGTACGGTCAAGCTTCTGGAAGAACTCATGTATCCTGTCCTCACGGTTCTCGATACCCATGCATTCGATGGCAAGCTTCACTATGTTTATTGTAGTGAACGAGAGGTTTCCTCTTCCGATCGATGTCTTAGGTCCGAAGCGGTTTTCGAATACTCTTGTGCGGCAGCCCATGGTCGCAACCTCCCACTGATATCTCTTAGGGTCGTCGGCCTTCCAGAGTTCATGCTGGTTGTACGGAGCATCCAGATTCACGAAGTTAGGGAAGAAACGGCGTGCAGACACCTTGCATGCAAATTTGTAAAGGTCGTAGTTGCGGTCCTCAGGAAGGTAGCTGACTCCGCGTTTTTTCTTCCATATCTGGATAGGGAAGATGGCTGTCGAGCCGTTTCCGACACCTTCGTATGTTGTGTTGAGGATCTCGCGGATGACGCAGCGTCCCTCGGCAGATGTGTCGGTTCCATAGTTTATTGAGCTGAATACCACCTGGTTGCCTCCGCGTGAATGGATGGAGTTCATGTTGTGCACGAAGGCCTCCATTGACTGATGTACGCGGCTTACGGTCATGTTTATGGCATGCTGGATGATCCTGTCGTCACCCTGTATGCCTACGAGATTGCGCTTGATGTAGTCGTCGATCTTCACATCGTAAAGTCTGGTGTAGTCCTCTCCGTTGATGTCTCCGATCTTGTCGAGTTCTTCCTGGAAGGACTTTCTTACGAACGGGGCCATGTAGAAGTCGAAGGCAGGGATGGCCTGACCTCCGTGCATCTCGTTCTGTACGGTCTCCATGGATATGCAGCCGAGGATGCTGGCGGTCTCTATCCTCTTGGCAGGGCGTGACTCTCCGTGTCCGGCGAAGAATCCGTCTTCGAGGATCTTGTCCAGAGGGTGCTGGATGCAGGTAAGGCTCTTGGTAGGGTAGTAGTCCTTGTCATGGATGTGGATGTAATTGTTCTTCACAGCTTCCTTTACATCGTCGGACAGCAGACATTCGTCCACATAGGACTTTGTCGACTCCGAGGCGAACTTCATCATCATGCCGGCAGGAGTGTCGGCATTCATGTTGGCGTTTTCCCTTGTGATTTCAGTAGCCTGGGCGTCTATGATCTCCTGAAATATTTCGCGTGACTTGGCCTTGCGGGCAAGGTTTCTCTGGTTGCGGTATGCGATGTATTTCTTGGCCACCTCCTTGCGCGGACTGTTCATGAGCTCGTTCTCCACCTGGTCCTGGATGTCCTCCACGCTCATGTTGTCTACATTTATCTTGGATATAGCCGATGCGATCTCCGCTGCAAGTACTATATCCTCGCCCTCTTCTGTGACATTCATTGCCTTGAGAATGGCGTCAACGATCTTTCTGTTATCGAAAATCACGACCCTGCCGTCGCGCTTTACAACGTGCTTTACCATATTTCTGAACTTGTGTTTAATCTGTGAACTGATGATCCGGAAGATTTTCCTGCAACCGGGTAGCAAAGATAATCAGATATATGTAATCTTCATATAGTCGGCATGCAAAAAGTTATCAACAATATAAACAAAACCCTGACAATCTTCTGATTGACAGGGTTTTACGATATTAATAAATTTTAATCTTTCCAAAATGGCTAGCCGACGAGCCAAACGAGGACATGACGGTCGAAGATCATGTATTCAAGCTCGAATTCCTCCTCATGCTCGTCCTTATGGATGAATGTGGCTTCCAGTTCGCCCTCTTTCTTGAGGTTGAACTTCTCCACTTCGATCTGCTCGGCGAAGTCTACGCGGTTCTGTGACATTCTCTTGAAGATGGCTTCCTTCGCGCACCAGTAGATCGCGAGCTGCTCGTTCCTCTTCTCCTTCTCGAGGTCGTCGATCTCATCCTCTGAAAGAGCTTTCTTCTCCACGGCAGAGAAGTCTCTGTCAAGCGACTCGATGTCGATTCCGAGTTCTTCCTCGTCGTGGATGATGATGGCCACATACTTGTCAGTATGTGTGATGCTGATGTTTGTGATGCAGTTTTCCAGATAAGGCTGGCCGTTGTCGTGGTGGTTCAGATACATCTTCTCCTCGAAAACCTCATTGAGGAGAGCCCTGACTGCCAGCTTCTGCCTTCTGTGGCTTTCGGTCCTGTAAAGAGAGATCTCTTCCATCTCGTCGGTAGGGACTGAACTGAGGCTCTTCAGCTCTTCTTCAGTCTCTGTGACCTGCCATACGGCAATTTCCGCCTTGTTGTCTAATTTCTTTCTTAAATATAGTGCCATAAAATATATATGTTCGATTTATGATCTCATGGAACCCGGACGTCCTACATACGACAAGCCGGTGCGTGCAGACCATGCACACACGACAAATCCCTCCTGACTTTCGCCGGAGGTATCACCCATAATCATATAAATATTGTTGGACAACGGATCGTCAGATGTCTGATCCGCCACGATTTTATGATCTGTAATTATTGGACTGGGAGGTTCCACTGTCTTAAAAATCTATGTTTCAGGCTGCAAATATAATAAAGACTTTTAATATCCGAAAATTATCTTTGCCGGAACAGCCCTTTAATGCAGGCTTATAGGCAATCTTTCCGGTATCGTGGTAATTATTCCGGATAACCTGTCGAAAGTCAACATATTTTATTATATTTGCCAAGATTTGATTACAAATACTAAACACTATAGACAATTATGGAATTTTTGACTAACGACAAGCTCGTGATCGTAGGTGCCGGCGGCGCTATCGGATCAAACATGGCTCAGACAGCTCTCATGCTCGGCCTCACTCCAAACATCTGCCTTTATGACATTTATGGTCCAGGCGTGAACGGTGTTGCAGAGGAACTTTATCACTGTGCATTCGAGGGTGCCAACATCACATGGACAACTGATCCTGAAGAGGCTTTCACAGGCGCAAAGTACATCATTTCATCAGGTGGAGCTCCTCGTAAGGAGGGTATGACCCGTGAGGATCTTCTTAAGGGCAACTGCCAGATCGCTGCTGAATTCGGTGACAACATCAGAAAGTATTGTCCTGATGTAAACCATGTGGTGGTAATCTTCAACCCTGCTGACGTGACTGCTCTTACAGCTCTCATCCGTTCAGGTCTCAAGCCAAGCCAGCTTACTTCACTTGCTGCCCTCGACTCTACACGTCTCCAGTCAGCGATCGCTAAGGAGCTCGGCGTACCTCAGTACAAGGTAGAGAACGCTCGTACTTACGGTGGTCATGGTGAGGCAATGGCTGTATTCGCTTCCAAGATTACAGTTGACGGCAAGCCTCTCGCAGAGTACAATATTCCTGAGGACAAGTGGGCTGAGATCAAGCATGCTACTGTTCAGGGTGGTTCAAACATCATCAAGCTCCGTGGCCGTTCTTCATTCCAGAGCCCGGCTTATCAGTCAGTTCTCATGATCCAGGCTGCTATGGGCGGTCCTGAGTTCCACTGGCCAGCAGGCTGCTATGTAAACACTGAGAAGTATCAGAATGTTCTCATGGCTATGCCTACAGTGATCGATGCAACAGGTGTTCACTTCGGTGAGGTTACAGGTTCTGCAGAGGAGCTCGCTTCTCTCGATGCATCTTACGCACACCTTCAGGTTATGCGTGATGAGATCATCTCTCTCGGTATCATCCCGCCAGTATCAGAGTGGAAGACCATCAACCCTAACCTCTAGCAGATAGCCGGTCAAGCCGGCTATGACGGAAGTCACCATTCCCGACTTCACAGTCATTCCCGACCTGATCGGGGATCTAAAAAATAAAAAAGTGCAAAATTTTTTAAAAAAGTTTTGCACTTTTATTTTTTCGTCGTATATTTGCAGTCCCAAACAAAAGGGAAATATAATCGGGGTGTGGCGCAGTTGGCTAGCGCATCTGGTTTGGGACCAGAGGGTCCTGTGTTCGAGTCACAGTACCCCGACTTCAAAAAGCTGTCAGATTTCTGGCAGCTTTTTTTGTATACCCGTCCTTCTGCATCGTAACGACATGATTACCAGTCTGTTACGCATTCTCGGGTGTTTCTTTTGGTTCACCCGAGAAGTTATATGTGCTTGATATATAGGGGGTTGCGTGCCGGGAGGGATGATGCTGAAATGTTTTAATTGTTCACTTAAAATAGTACATTTGCAGAAGATAATTCGGATTATGATTCAGGCAAAGGGAATTGAAAAGTCCTTCGGGGCGTTGAAAGTGCTGAAAGGAATAGATTTCAGCGCAGAGAAATCGGAAGTGGTATCTATAATGGGAGCTTCCGGTGCAGGTAAGTCCACTCTTCTTCAGATCATAGGTACGTTGTCGACTCCGGACAGCGGATCCCTTGTCATAGATGGTACGGACGTGCTTAAGCTGAATGCGAAGGAGCTGGCTTCTTTTCGTAATCTGAAGATCGGGTTCGTCTTTCAGTTCCATCATCTGCTTCCTGAATTCACAGCCTTGGAAAATGTGATGATACCGGCCTTCATTGCGGGGAAGGGGAAAAAAGAAGCTGAGGAAAAAGCGACGGCCCTGCTGACAGATCTCGGTTTGGGTGAGAGGCTGACGCATAAGCCGTCACAGCTCTCTGGAGGAGAACAGCAGAGGGTTGCCATTGCTAGGGCGCTCGTAAACGATCCTTCCGTTCTGTTTGCGGATGAGCCTTCCGGCAATCTTGACTCCAAGACCAAGGAAGAACTTCACAAGCTCTTCTTCACCCTTCGCGACAAATATGGACAGACCATAGTCATAGTGACGC
The DNA here is from genome assembly GCA_017626355.1 of Bacteroidales bacterium. GTDB lineage: Bacteria > Bacteroidota > Bacteroidia > Bacteroidales > UBA932 > Cryptobacteroides. The sequence continues at coordinate 98,883 of JAGAIY010000001.1, read as the reverse complement.
ATGATCCGGATCTTGCAAAGATGTGTGACAGGTCTCTGTTTATGCGTGATGGGTTGTTTTTGCCGGAAATATAAGTCGCTGGATATCAGGGGTTTGTGGGCTTTCGGGTGTTCCGAAGGGTGCACCCGTGGAGTTGTAAGTTGTTGTGAGGTAATGAGATAGGTGAAATGGGGGTTTTCATATTCAAGAGGTTTGAGGTGGTCAATGAACGCAGTGCCATGAAGGTGAATACCGATGGGGTGCTGCTTGGGGCTGCCATGACCGTCAGGCCTTCAGACAGGAGGCTTCTTGATGTCGGTACCGGTACTGGAACCATAGCCTTGATGGCGGCACAGAGGCTTGATCCTGCAGGGAGACTTGGCAATGATGCCTGTCCGGACGGTAAAGGAGATGCGGAAGGAAGGACGTGCATTATCGATGCCATAGATATCGATGAGGTTTCGGTGGATGAGGCTGAAGCCAATTTCTCCGCATCACAGTGGAAGGAGTTTCTGAGGGCCCGTAAGGCTTCATTGGAGGAATTCGCAGAAAGCCTTGATGAGGATGTCCGTTATGACCTTATCTTTTCCAATCCTCCATATTTCGATGATTCCCTTAAGGCTCCTCAGGAGAGGCGCAGCAATGCCCGGCATACTTCCACGGGACTTTCATATCGCGAACTTCTGGACTTTGCCTCTCACCGGCTTTCGGATGAGGGACGCATCTCCATGGTGCTTCCTTCCGAGACAGAAGCGCAGTTGTGCCGTCATGCACGTATGTGCGGCCTGCATCTTTTCAGGCTTGTCCGTGTTAGGACTGTCCCACGCAAGGCTCCGAGCCGGATCATTGCGGAATTCGGTCGTGCAAGATGTGCGGAGCCTGATGAACTCATGCTTACGATACAAAATGAGGGAAAGTATACAGAAGAGTATCTTTCCCTGACTCATGATTTCTATCTTTTTGCCTGACGGATGTCAGTCGTGCTTCTTGCCGCCATGCAGCTTATGTATCTGCTGCCTTCTGAATTTTTCCTCGGCCAGATATAATCTTGCGACCTTTTCGACCGGCAGTACCTTCATGTATTTGTCCGAAGCCATGTTTTCAAGCTCCCTTTGACGCTCCATGGCACGTAGATATGCATCAAGAAGGCTCTTGACCTCTCTCTCGGGCCTGTTGCCGTCAATGGCTTCCGCAAGGGCCTTGTAGCTTTTGAAGATCTGACGCATCGCTTCGTCATTTTCCTTGTTGACCTGATTGTACACGGGCCAGAAGGCCTGCCCTTCTTCCGGGGTGATGCCTATTTCAGTGGTGAAGAACGCGATCTTCTCGCTCATGATCTTCTGTTTCCAGTCCTCTCCCTTCTTCTGGCAGCTGTCCGATGCGGTACTGTTGAAAGATATCAGGCAGGCTGCCAATATTATGAATAATGATTTCTTCATATCCTTCTTTTATTTTGAAATTTCTATAACTTCTGCGGTTACACCCGTATATATAAGGTATTCGATTATATCTTCGTCTGCAATCTCCTCTGCTTCGACCACATTGACCAGTTCGTCATAGCTCTCGGACAGGACATAGTCCGAATGAACCAGAAAATCCTCATATGTCATTCCATCCTGTTCTGTCGTGCTTTTCAGGAAGAATGTGCCCGCTGTGACCATGATGATGAAGGCGGCTGCCATTGAGGCGTATGGGGCGATGACTCTGAAGAATCCGCGATTGACGGGCTCCTCGAGTTGTCTGAGGTCATTCTCAAGCTTCCTGAAGTAACCTTCAGGGACGCGGAACGGCTGCTGTCTGAGTTCTTCTGACCGGGTATTTAGAATGTCGTCCTTCATATTCGATTCTTTAGACACATGTTTCTGCGTTTGGTTTAAATGATTATGGCAGAACTTTCTGCAGATCTTCCTTAATCTTGTTGTATGCATGGTGGTACGAGGCTTTCAGTGCTCCGACAGAGGTGTCTGTGATCTGAGCTATGTCTTCATATTTCATCTCATCGAAGTATCTGAGAGTGAATACTATCCTCTGTTTATGGGGAAGTCTCCTGATGGCTTTGTGGAGCTCCCTTTGGAGCATGTTGCCGTCAAAATAGGGGTCTTCGTCGATCTTCCTTTCCAGATAGGATGCCTCACTTTCCAATGAAGTCAAAGCCTTGAATCTCAGTTTCCTCAAATGGTTTAGGACTTCGTTGGTGGCTATCCTGTACAGCCATGTAAAAAGCTGCGCATCCCCCCTGAAGGAGGGAAGCGCAGCCCATATCTTTATGAATATGTCCTGAAGCAGGTCGTTGGCGTCATCATGACTGCAGACGAAGCGACGGATGTGCCAGTACAGCCTTTCCGAATATGCGGAAACGATTCCGTTGAACGCCTTTTCATGTTCACCGGATCTGTAGAGCTCTATTATCTGCTTGTCATTCATCCGGTAAATCAGACACTTGATTCCTGCCGAGGTTTAATCTTCTGCAGGATTATTTTCTGGAGATAGCCTTTCTTGCAGCTTCTGCAATGTGCTCTGCATCCATGCCATATGCCTTGAGAAGCTGTGCAGGGGTTCCGCTCTGTCCGAACCTGTCGCCACCGTTGATGTATTCAACCGGTGTAGGTACATGTGAAGCGAGTACGCCGGCTATGAGTTCACCGAGACCTCCGCACATGTTGTGCTCCTCCGCGCATACCACGGCACCTGTCTTCCTTGCTGAAGCGACAACAGCTTCCACATCGAGAGGCTTGAGTGTGGCTATGTCTATGACCTCAGCCGAAACTCCCTCTGCCTCAAGGATTTCCGCTGCTCCGAGCGACTCCCATACGAGATGACCTGTAGCGAAGATGGTCACATCTGTTCCTTCGTTGAAGGTGATGGCCTTTCCTATCTCGAACACCTGGTCTTCCGGAGTGAAATTAGGCATTGAAGGTCTTCCGTAACGAAGGTATACTGGGCCATTGTATTCTGCGATGGCAAGAGTCGCTGCCTTGCACTGGTTGTAATCACAAGGATTGATGACTACCATTCCCGGAAGGGCGCGCATAAGTGCGATGTCTTCCATTGTCTGGTGTGTGGCGCCGTCTTCACCGAGTGTGATGCCGGCATGCGAAGACGCGATCTTTACATTTGTATGACCATATGCCACTTCCTGACGGATCTGGTCGTAGACGCGACCTGTCACGAACTCTGCGAACGAACCTACGAAAGGTACCTTTCCTGCGATGGCGAGTCCTGCTGCTGTTCCTATCATGTTCGCTTCTGCGATTCCGCACTGGACGAATCTTTCAGGGAACTCCTTGGCGAAGGCGTCCATCTTGACAGAACCTACGAGATCTGCCGCCAAAGCTACTATGTCAGGATTCTTTCGACCTGCTTCAAGGAGGCCGGCTCCGAAACCGCTTCTTGTGTCCTTTTTGCCTGTATCTGTATATTTCTTCATGATTGTCAGTTTTGTGATGAATGATTAAAAGTCTCCGAGTGTCTCCTCAAGCTGACTGAGAGCCTTGTCGCGCTGCTCAGGCGAGGTCGGCTTTCCGTGCCATTCGTTGGTTCCTGCCATGAAGTCCACACCGTGGCCCATGTCGCTCTTGAAAAGAATAACTGCAGGTCTGCCCTTTCCACATGCTTCCTGAGCTTTCGCATAGGCGTCAAGGATGGCTGTAAAGTCGTGACCGTCAGCTGTTATTGTTTCCCATCCGAAGGCCTTCCATTTGGCTTCGAGATCTCCCAGGCCGGCAACGTCGTCAACCTTTCCGTCGATCTGCTGGCCGTTCCAGTCCACCATGGCGATGAGGTTGTCAAGCTTCTGATTGGCAGCGAACATGGCCGCTTCCCAGATCTGTCCTTCCTCGCACTCTCCGTCTCCCATCATTACATAGACCTTTTCAGGCTCCTTGTCCATTTTCTTGCCGAGGGCCAGTCCTGCAGCAGCGGAAAGTCCCTGTCCGAGTGAACCCGATGCCTGGAATATACCCGGCAGGCCTGTCTCCACGCATGGATGTCCCTGAAGCCTTGTGCCGTACAGTCTGAATGTGGCAAGTTCCTCTGTAGGAAAATATCCTGCTCTGGAAAGAAGGGAGTAGTATACAGGAGTAAGATGTCCTGCTGAAAGAATGAATACATCCTGCCCTTTTCCCGATCTGGTCCATGTCGCAGGATCATGCTTCATTACTCCGAAATAAAGTGCGGTAAGGAAGTCTGCGCTGCTCATGGATCCTCCCGGATGGCCAGATTTGGCATTGGTCACCATCCTGATGATGTCTCTTCTCACCTGAGTAGAGATGCGCTGAAGTTCTTGTATATTAGTCATAGGTTTTTAGAGATTATCATAATTTCACAAAAGTACGAAAAAATGCGTTATCTTTGCAAAGATTTCATGACTATTAAGATGAAGAAAACGAGAAACTTTTGCATCATTGCACATATCGATCACGGAAAGAGTACACTGGCTGACCGCATGCTTGAGGTGACCAATACCCTCAATGCGCGCGACATGGAGAATCAGGTGCTTGATTCCATGGATCTTGAGAAGGAGAAGGGAATCACCATTAAGAGCCATGCCATACAGATGGATTATACCTATAAGGGCGAGACATATACTCTCAACCTTATCGACACTCCGGGCCACGTCGACTTTTCATACGAGGTCTCGCGTGCCATTGCTTCATGTGAGGGCGCGCTTCTGGTTGTGGATGCCACACAAGGTATTCAGGCTCAGACGATTTCCAATCTTTATCTCGCAATCGAGCATGACCTTGAGATAATTCCGGTGCTGAACAAGATAGATGTCGAGTCCGCCATGATCGATGTCGTGACCGACCAGGTTGTCGACCTCATAGGCTGCAAGCCTGAGGACATCCTTCTCGCATCGGGAAAGACAGGCCAGGGTGTGCCGGAGGTTCTGGATGCCATCGTAGAGCGTATCCCTGCTCCTACAGGAGACCCTGACGCCCCGCTTCAGGCCCTCATCTTCGACTCTGTATTCAATTCGTTCAGAGGTATCATCGCATATTTCAAGGTGCTCAACGGCTCGATCAAGCCGGGCGACAAGGTAAAGTTCGTCAGCACAGGCAAGGAGTATCAGGCCGATGAGATCGGTGTGCTCAAGATGAAGATGCATCCGCGCAAGGAGATTCCGTGCGGAAGTGTGGGATATATCATTTCCGGCATCAAGTCGGCGGTTGAGGTGAAGGTGGGAGATACGATCACTCATGTGGACAGGCCTTGCGCCCATGCCATCGAGGGATTCGAAGAGGTCAAGCCTATGGTCTTTGCAGGTATGTATCCTGTCGAGACAGACCAGTATGAGGAGCTTCGCGCTTCGCTTGAGAAGTTCCAGCTCAATGATGCTTCGCTTGTCTTTGAGCCTGAGTCTTCTCTCGCTCTCGGCTTCGGTTTCCGTTGCGGTTTCCTCGGTCTCCTCCATCTCGAGATCGTTCAGGAACGTCTTTTCAGGGAGTTCAACATGGATGTCATCACGACAGTGCCTAACGTTTCATATAAGGTCTATACCACTCAGGGAGAGTGCCTGGACGTGCATAACCCTTCAGGCCTTCCAGCGGCAACCCTCATCGACAGGATCGAGGAGCCTTACATCAGGGCTCAGGTCATATCGAAAGCGGATTTCTTCGGCCCTATCATGAAGCTGTGCCTCGACAAGCGAGGTGTCCTTATAAATCAGCATTACATGACGGCGGATAGAGTTGAGCTGACTTATGAGATGCCTCTGTCTGAAATCGTCTTCGACTTCTACGACAAGCTCAAGTCCATTTCCAAGGGCTATGCTTCATTCGACTACCATGTCATAGGCTTCAAGGAGGCCAAGCTGGTCAAGCTGGACATCCTTCTCAACGGAGATCCTGCCGATGCCCTTTCTACCCTCATCCATGCCGATCATGCATATGATTTCGGACGCAAGATGTGCGAGAAGCTCAAGGAGCTCATACCGCGCCAGCAGTTCGACATCGCTATCCAGGCTGCCGTCGGAGCGAAGATCATCGCCCGAGAGACTGTCAAGGCTGTCCGCAAGGATGTGACTGCAAAATGTTACGGAGGTGACATCACACGTAAGAGAAAGCTTCTTGAGAAGCAGAAGCAGGGAAAGAAGAGGATGCGCCAGATCGGAACTGTCGAGGTGCCTCAGAGCGCCTTCATGGCTGTCCTTAAACTTGACTGATGCGGGATTGATTCCCTGCCCGTCATACATAAAAAAGGGAAACCGTCACGGCTTCCCTTTTTTATGCCCCTTTATGTCGGGCCTTTCTGTCGGATCCGATGAATTGCACACATTTTTCGGATAGAAAATTGAATCCGCAGAAAGAGACGAATAAGATTCTTAACCGAGGGCAAAGTTCGCTTAAAGCAGGCTTTCCCGTGTTGTAACGTCTGTTGTTTTACCTGTTGTTTTATGCGCTGCAGGTTGTTTAATTAAAGGTTTTTGAAAATGGCGTCTAAAGAAAGCTTCGAATTTCCTTTCGGTCAGAAGAAGGTGCTTCTTCATACATGCTGCGCCCCATGTTCGTCCGCAATCATCGAATTTCTGATGAGTCACGAAATGGAGCCGGTCATATATTACTGCAATCCCAACATCTATCCGTATGAGGAATATCTTATAAGGAAGAATGAGTGCACGCGGTACGCCCGGGAACTCGGGCTTGAGATTGTCGATGCAGATTATGACCATCAGGCCTGGCTCGAGACTGTAAGGGGACTGGAAGATGAGCCGGAGAGGGGAGGGCGTTGTGCCGCCTGTTTCAGGATGCGCCTGCTCCAGTCGGCGCGATATGCCCGCGAGCGCGGAATCTCCGTAATCACCACGACTCTTGCTTCGTCGAGATGGAAATCTCTGGAGCAGATCGACGAGGCCGGCAGGTGGGCCTGCAGCGTGGTGAATGCTGAAGCTGGGGATGAAGCCGTCCGTTGGTGGGAGAGGAACTGGCGCAAAGGCGGGCTGCAGGAGCGCAGGAATCAGATCATAAAGGAGTATGGTTTCTACAATCAGCAGTGGTGCGGATGCGAGTTCAGCCGCAGAAATCTTGATAAATGAGTAAAAATGAGTATATTTGACAGATTTTGAATACTGAAACTATATTTAACCACACTATTGATATGAAAAAAATCTTCTTAACAGCGCTCGGACTCGCTGCTTTTCTGACAATGTCCGCTCAGGAATATGTATGTCAGAGACCGGCAGAAAAAGACCGCCTCTTCAAATCTGAAACAATTGAGAAAAAGATCGATGAGATTACAGCGAAGCTTGTGAATCCGAAGCTCGCGTGGATGTTCTCGAACTGCTATCCTAACACCCTTGATACAACTGTTCATCATGATCCTGATGCAAACGGCGGACTTGGTGATACCTTTGTATATACAGGAGACATCGAGGCCATGTGGCTCAGGGATTCTGCCGCTCAGGTATGGCCATATGTAGGCTTCGCTTCAGAAGACGAACAGATCCGCAAGATGATTGCAGGAACGATTCTCCGTCAGTTCCAGTGCATCAACATCGATCCATATGCAAACGCATTCAACATCGACAACAGAGGCAGCTACTGGGCTACTACAGACAGGACCAATATACCTCAGGATCCGAGGGTGCATGAGCGCAAGTGGGAGATTGACTCGCACTGCTATCCTATCCGTCTTGCTTACCGTTACTGGAAGGTTACCGGTGATGTAAGCGTGTTCGGAGCTGACTGGCTCAATGCTATAGGCAATGTGCTCAAGACCTTCAAGGAGCAGCAGAGAAAGAAGGATATGGGTCCTTATTTCTTCGAGCGTATCGAAGACCTCAAGCAGACAGACACCAAGATGAACCGCGGTTGGGGAAGCCCTGTAAAGCCATGCGGCCTTATCGTATCGTCATTCAGACCTTCTGACGACGCAACTACCTTCGAGTTCCTCATCCCTTCAAATATCTTCGCTGTCCAGTCACTCCGTCAGGCTGCTGAGATCCTGACAGAAGTCAACAAGGACAAGAACCTTGCACGCGAATGCACAATGCTTGCAGATGAGGTTGAAAAGGCAGTCAAGAAGCATGCGGTCGTAAAGCATCCTAAGTTCGGAAAGATCTATGCTTACGAGGTTGACGGCTTCGGCAGCTATTATATGATGGATGATTCAAATGTTCCAAGCCTTGCGTCTCTCGGTTACCTCGGCTCAGTGGATATGAAGGATAAGATCTACCGCAACACCCGCGATTTCGTATATAGCGAATGGAACCCTTACTTCTTCAAGGGCAAGGCGGGAGAAGGTGTCGGCGGCCCTCATTGCGGTTTTGATATGATCTGGCCTATGACCATCATCATGCGCGCCTTCACATCACTTGATGACCAGGAGATCAAGGAGTGCGTAGAGCTTCTCATGACAACCGATGCAGGAACAGGCTTCATGCACGAATCTTTCCACAAGGACGATGCTACCAAGTTCACCCGTTCATGGTTTGCATGGCAGAACTCTCTCTTCGGTGAACTCATCGTCTATCTGATCGACAACGGCAAGCTCGACCTCCTTAACTCGATCACAGTGAAATAATTTTCAGACATCTGACTTATAGTCAGTATATTACGAAAGAACGCATGTGTCATATGACGCATGCGTTCTTTCGTTAAGGCGCTCCGAACATTAAAGTGCTCCGAGGCGGGCATATATCTCGGCGAGGGAGGTCCTGGCCATACCTGCCTGATCCTGTTCGAAGAATTTCCTTATGTCGTTCAGATATGCAGGCTCGCCGTCTGTATTGTAGAGTTCTATGAGACCGCGGATCATGAGGGTCTGCTGCCATGGATCCAGCCCTGCCTTGTTTATGAAGGCTTCATGGCAGAAGGCTGCGCAAGAGCGTGCATCTTCCAGATATGATATCCGTTCGGAGATGCGGAAAAGCAAAGCTCCTGCCTGAATCATCAGACCGTAACCATCGGGGCCGGAAAGCTTGTCGGAAGGATTCTCCTGAGCCCAGAGGTAGAGTCCCTTTGCCATGTCGAGGTAGTCCTGATTGTCGGTAGCCTGAAAAAGTCTGGCTCCGAAGACTGCCATGTATGCGTTCACGAGAGGGTTGAAGCTTCTTCTGTCCTTCTCGCTCGGATACATGCCGCCGCTGATGTGCATTCCTGCCATTGCGAACTTCCAGATCATTTCAGCCTTGTCAAGATATTTCCTGTTGCGGGTCTGCATGTAAACATCTATGAAATCGAGTCCGATCCTGATGTTGTCCGTATATGATCTGTCGGGTGCCTCGATAGAATTCACGACAGGGGAATATGCGGCAGGGGAGCGCTTGGTATACAGGTACTTGTCAATAACAGGCATTACCTTCTCTTCAAGAATCTCAAGATATTTCGGATCTGTGGCACAGATGGCGGCTGTCGTCGAAAGTGCTCCGAGATTATCCTTGAGGGACACGCTCTTTCCAGCTGAAACATACGGATAGACAGAATCCATGATCCTGCTGGCTTTCCTTACATATTCATTAGGTGAAGGTGCTTCCGTATATATGCTTACAGAAGCCTTCCTCACTCCCTTGCCGCTTACTTCTACCACGATTTCCCCAGGCTCGGTGCCGCTCTGCACAAGCACGGTAAGCTGGCCGCTGAAAAGATGCATCTGAGGTTCGTGGAACGGTTCCAGGCAAGTCGGGTCTCCGTTGGCGATGGCCCTGAACGAACCGGCTCCCTTTACCTTCACCTTCACAAGCCTGTTGTCGGCCGGTACAGGGTTTCCTGCCTCGTCTACAAGCGAAACATTCACAAAGCAGAGGTCCTGTCCGTCAGCCGTCAGCAGGGTGCGGTCAGGATTCAGCTTCACAGCTGCCGCTGCGCCTGCCGTCCTTACAGTCTTCTCCATAGCGGCATTGCCATACTCGTCATATGCCACGACTTTAAGAGTGCCGGGATGATACACGACATTGTCCCAAATCAGGCGGAAGCGTTCCATAGCCCTTCTGCCGAGCTCCGGAGTCTGACCGGAAGGTTCTGCCTTTGACAGCCTTCCCTGAGAAACGCCGTTGACAAAAAGTTCAGCAGACGGGTACGACGTATATACATATACAGGTGTGGTCTGGCCCTCGCGTCCTTCCCAGTTCCAGTGCGGCAGCACATGCAGGGTAGGCTCGTTCTCGTTCCAGATGCTTCTGTAGAGGTAGAAGCGGTCCTTAGGAATATATGCAAGGTCTACGATGCCGAAGACGGATGAATGGTTCGGCCATGCGTCCGTGTCGTATGGAGAAGGTTCGCCAAGGTAGTCGAAGCCGGTCCAAACGAACTGGCCGATGCACCAAGGATAGTCCTCGTCTGCGGCGAAGTCGTTGTCCGGGATATTTGACCAGAAGCAGTATTCCGTGTCGTATGAAGATGACTGATGGTCAGGGTTCAGGATGTCGTTCCCGATGGTGACAGGGAAGTGGTATACACCTCTTGAACTTACTGTCGAAGCTGTCTCGCTGCCAAGTATTATGGCCTGAGGCAGAAGAGAATACGCCTGAGGATAACGGTCGACCTTGTAGTTGAATCCGGCCACATCGAGCTGGCCTGCGAATCCATTGCCCAGGACAGCGTCGAACTGGTCCATTCCGCACGTTACCGGGCGGGTAGGATCTTCTCTGTGACAGAGGCTCTGAAGCCATGCGGCCACTTCAAGACCGCCCTCAGCCCACTGTGAAGGCACTTCGTTGCCGATACTCCACATCACGACGGATGCATTGTTGCGGAAATGGCGGAGCATGTTGATCATGTCCTTTTCCGCCCATTTCACGCCGTCTCCCGAGTCTTCGTTGAAGAAGCGGTGGTAGCCGTTCTCGCATTTGGCGGCATCCCATTCGTCAAAGTTCTCGAGCATGACCATGAAGCCCATTTCGTCGCAGAGCTCTATAAGCTCCTCTGCCGGCATATTGTGGGATGTCCTTATGGCGTCGCAGCCCATGTCCTTTAGGATAGTAAGCTGCCTGCGGAGTGCAGCCTTGTTCACCGCCGCTCCAAGAGGCCCGAGGTCATGATGCATGCAGACACCCTGGAACCTGCGCATCTTTCCGTTGAGGAAGAAGCCCTTGTCCGGACGTATCTCTATGCTTCTTATACCGAATCTCGTGCTTACCTTGTCAAGCAGTACATGGCCCTCGGAGACGCTTATGGCCGGGCGTGGGCCGCTCCAGTCCGTGTCGACTGATGCTCCTGCATATATTTCTGTATCAGCATGGTACAGTGCAGGGTTCTCCGGAGACCAAAGCTCAGGGCCGTTTACCGTGATCTGCTGCTGAACCTCTCCCTTGAAGATCTTCCTTGTGTCGGCGCGACGTACGACGACATTGCCGGAAGCATCCTTTATGGACGTCTTGACAGTGACAGGAGTGCCGTCTTCAAGTCCTTCCACCTTCGTACGCACCGTCACGCTTGCATATTCCTCGCTGACATATGGAGTCGTGACATAGGTGCCCCATACAGGCACATGCACTTTCGGAAGGGTGATGTAGCGGACCTTTCTGAACAGACCCGCTCCGGGATACCAGCGCGAAGACTGAGGCCTGTTTTCCAGAAGTACGGATATCTCGTTGCTGCCTTCTACGAGATGGTCGGTCACATCGCACCAGAACGAGTTGTACCCGTATGGCCAGAAGCATACTTTCGCATGGCCCACATAGACCTGGGCCTCGCTCATGGCTCCGTCGAAGAAAAGGATGTGTCTTCTGCCGTCCAGAGTGCCCGGGGCTATTTCAAGGATGCGCTTGTATGTACCCTTTCCCACATAGGGAAGGCCTCCCGTGCGTCCTGTCTTGACGGTTGCGGTCGTCTCTCCGTTCTGGGTCACAGCCACGGTCTGCAGGTCGTTTGACCTGTCGAAAGGCCCGTAGATCGCCCAGTCGTGCGGCACTTTCACATTCTCCCAGCCCTCGAACGACCAGTAGCTGTGGTCGTGGCGGAACTTCCAGTCTGTCAGTATAGTCTCGCTTCTGTTTATCTGTGCATGAACGGCCGAGGCCATGGCCAATGCGGCCAGAACCGAAAGTATTCTCTTGATTGTCATTGTCTTGTGTTTAGAGCCATCCGCCGTCTTCCGCTGCGAATGAACGTGATATTATCGAAATCTCCCTTGAAAATCCGAGGCCGCTGATGCCGTCCTCGCGCGAGCTGTCCTTACCTACGCTTGATGAGAGGGTTATCCTTCCCGAACCGGTCTTTGTCGCAGTAAGCACGAGCTTTCCGTTTCTGATTACAGGATTGCTCTGCAGGCCGAGAGAGGTCTTGGATGCATTGTCGACTGTTACGGTATATTCGAAATTTCCTGAAGTCTCGCCGATGTAGTCGTCAAGAGCTATGGCTGCCTCCTTTCCCGGAACAACCTGAGCGGAAGGGATGCCTTCTATGCTGTTGAGGAAACGCCATGCATCCACCATTCCGGTTCCCATCTGACCCTTGAATGAAGCCAGCTCGAAGGTGCCGTCCGCATATTTCTTCGTTCCGGATCCGAGACGGCTGTCGATGTCGTTCACCGAGGTAAGGAGCATGGATATGAACTCCTCGCGTGAGAACTTCTTGCCGAGTTCCATTGCGTAGGACATACCGAGGGCCACGACTCCCGAAACATGAGGGCAGGCCATCGAAGTGCCGTATTTGTAGATGTAGCCAGCTCCTCCTCCGCTTGTCACGCCGGTCGAGAGGATCATGCATGGGGCTTCGTTGCTGAGTACAGGTGCAAGCCAAGGGTCTCCGCCCGGAGCTGCGATGTCACAGCCGGGACCACGGTTGCTGTAGCCTCCCGGAAGGCCGTCAGGGCCGAATGCGGTCACTGAAATGCAGAAAGGAAGGGCTCCCGGGTATGATGAGGCCGGGCCGCTGTCGTTGCCGGCTGCGAAAACCGCGATGTTCGTGCCGACTGCAGGACAGTTGCTGTTTGCCGGGTCCATGAAGTATTGGAGGGCGGCATATTCGAGGGGTGCAGGGTTGCTGTGGTTTTCGATGCCGTTGATATAGTCATGGTCGGACATGATGGCTCCTCCCACAGATCCGTATGAACATTGCGCGATGCTCGCTCCGTTGTCGGCAGCATAAATGAAAGCGTCGGCTACGGTCTTGTCGGCAGCCTTTGCTCCTTCCTTGAATATCTGGCATGACATGATGCGCACGCCGTCTCCGTTGCCTGTTCCTCCCGCTATCGAGCTGACTCCCTTGCCGTTATTGTTGGTGGCGGCGATGGTTCCGGCCACATGGGTTCCGTGGTCATGGTTATATGAAGCGCTCGGTCTGCTCTTTCCTTCGGCGAAGTTATATCCGTTCGTATCGTCAACATATCCGTTGCCGTCGTCGTCCTTTCCGGCAGTTCCGTTGCTTTCCGCTTCATTGACCCACATTGCCTTTGCAAGGTCTTCATGGGTCACTCTCACTCCTTCGTCAAGCACTGCCACGACAATTTCAGGAATACCAGCCGTAAGTCTCCATGCATCCTTCACGCCTACGTCGGCTCCTGCTACAGCAGTCGAAGCTATGGCCTTGTCACCTGTATTTATAAGGTTCCACTGGTCCGGAAGCATCGGGTCGTTGAATGCGGCATCGGTTCCGGCCTTTGTCATGAGGGCGCCGGAATGCTCGAGGCTGATTTCCGAATTCACATGGTCGATGAGGGTGTTGTACTGTATGCTTCTTACGTTCTTGCTGCCGGCAATCCTTTCGGCCATCTTCTGCGGAGCGACCGACTCGTCGAAGCTTGCCTCGAACCACTGGGTGAGGCCGTACTTGCGTGCCACTTCGATGTTCTCAGGTGCTACGCTGAGGGCCGGCTTCAGACCTGTGATGCCTTCCTGCGCGAACAGTGCCGCTCCGGTTTCTCCTGAAGCTATCCTGCCTGCGGTCTCTTCGTCGAAACGTATAAGAAGGGTTCCCTGGGCGATTTCTCCGGCAGTCTCTCCCACGAGCTTTGATTCCAGAGTATGGTCTTGGTGAAGCTCCTTGTTCTCAATGAGTTCCGTTGAGCATGACATTGAGATCATTGCCAATGCAGCCAACGTAAATAGTGATTTCTTCATATCTTTTATTCAATTGTTTGCCTGTATGGTTCGAGGGCCTCTGTCGGCCTTCCGTCCTTGAACGCCCCCTTGTCGTATGGCCCCCAGCCGAGGGCTTCGTATTCCTGAGGTTTCCAGCCTCCATAGACCTGAGGTTCCCAGTAGAACACTCCGTGCAGCTCCTTCGTCACCTTCGCCTGATCGAGCAGATACAGGAGGGCTTCACGGGACATTTCCGGTTCCGATGCCGGCATTCCGAATTCGCAGATCATCACTCCTTTCCCGAATGTCTCCGACAGGGTCCTGACGTTCGCCATGCATTGCTCCGCTACCGGTCTCCATGAAGTGAAGCCGCCGTTTTCCCACCATGAAGGATACAGCGACATGCCGATGAGGTCATAATCCAGATTCTGGGCCTTTGCCACATTCAGGAGCCATGTGAATCCGTCGGCCTTGTGCCCGTTGCTCCTGTGAAGGATCACCTTCGCGTCGGCATATACCTCTCTTGCAGCCTTGCTGCCGGCGTTGAAGAATGCTGCGAAATTTGCGATGTTCCCGGCATTGCCTATGTTGCCCAGAGGGTGAAGCATGCCTGAATCCACCTCGTTTCCCACCTGCACCCATCCGACATCCACTCCATTGTCCTTCAGTGTCTTGAGCACGTCTTTCGTGTGCTGTTCCACAGCCCCTTCAAGGTCAGTGACTCCGTATCCTTCCCAAGCTGCAGGCACCTTCTGGTTCCCCGGGTCCGCCCACGTGTCGCTGTAGTGGAAGTCTATCATTATCTTCATGCCCAGTCTCTGAGCCCTCAGAGCCTTTGCGAGCACGTCTTCCCTGCCGCACCAGCCTTCCTTCGGATTCACCCATACCCTCAGCCTTACAGCATCCGCTCCGGCCTCCTTCAGAACCGCCATGCATTCCTTCTCCCTGCCGTCAGCGCCATAGAACTTCATGCCGTCGGCTTCCATCTGTGTGGTCCAGCTGATGTCGGCTCCTTTTGCGAAAAAAGCCCTTTCGACCTGCACCGGATCCTTCTCGGGAACATCATCGGGCCTGTCGTCAGGAGAGCATGCCGAAAGCATCAGAATCGATAATATGATATGTCTCAGATGTCTGCTCATCGCGTTCATAGTTACTATCGCACAAATTTAATAATAATTTTGCATCAGAAACAATGTTTTGCTAACTTTGGCGAGATTATGTACTAACACAAAATGCATTATATGAAGAATTTATTGTTTTTGGGAAATATCGGTGCCGGTGAAATCATCATCGTTGCATTGGTGGTGCTTCTCCTGTTCGGAGGAAAGAAGATTCCGGAGCTCATGAAAGGCCTCGGTAAAGGTGTAAAGAGCTTCAAGGACGGCCTCAAGGAGGTGGAGAAGGATATAGACCTTGACGAAGGGGACAAGAAATGATCAATTGACAGACAATAACAACTAATAATCGTAATTATGGGAAAAGAGATCTCAAGAAGGTCGTTCCTTAAGACAGGAACGGCTGCAGCTATCGGACTTTCAGTAGCTCCTGATATGCTTGCAAAGAAAAAGAAAGATGCAGCTCCTGCACCGCTTGACAGGAAACTGAAGATCCTTGCTGTCGGCATCGGCGGAAAGGGTTCAAGTGACCTTCGTGACGTGGAGACTGAGGAAATCATCGGTCTTTGCGATGTCGACTGGAAATATGCGGCTCCGGTATTCGAGCGCTATCCTAACGCCAAGAGATACAACGACTATAAGGTGATGTTCGCAGAACTTCTCGACGAGGCTGACGCTGTGCTTGTCGCTACTGCGGACCATACTCATGCGATCATCGCTGCGGAGGCCATCTGCGCAGGAAAGCATGTCTATGTGCAGAAGCCGTTGACACATACTGTCTATGAGTCACGTCTGCTTACCAAGCTTGCAAAGAAGCATCAGGTAGCTACCCAGATGGGTAATCAGGGAGCTTCCGGCGAGGGTACGAGACTTGCCTGCGAGTGGATATGGAACGGTGAGATCGGTGAGGTTACAAAGGTAGAGGCTTTCACTGACCGTCCAATCTGGCCTCAGGGTCTTGAACGTCCGACCGAGGTGCAGCCTGTGCCAAGCACTCTCAACTGGGAAGCGTTCATCGGTCCTGCTCCTATGCGTCCTTACAACTCGATCTACACTCCATGGAACTTCCGCGGATGGTGGGATTTCGGAACCGGAGCTCTCGGCGATATGGCCTGCCATATCCTCCATACCGTTCATAAGGGTCTGAAACTCAAGTATCCTACAAAGGTTCAGGGTTCTTCTACCCTCCTCCTTAACGAGTCTTGCCCTAATGCACAGATGGTAAAGTATGTGTTCCCTGCACGTGACAACATGCCTAAGGTGGCTATGCCTGAGGTGGAGGTCACATGGTATGACGGCGGTCTCAAGCCAAACCGTCCTGAGGGACTTCCTGCAGGTGTCGACCTTAACATCGACGGCGGTGCAGCCATTTTCTACGGTACCAAGGATACTATGATCGTAGGTTGCTACGGAAACAGACCTTATCTCCTTTCAGGCAGGGTTCCTGATGCTCCGAAGGTTCTCAGAAGAGTTGATGACCATGCTCAGGACTGGGTACGTGCATGTAAGGAGCATCCTTCGGTACGTGTGCCTTCTGCATCTGACTTCTCGGAGGCAGGTCCTTTCAATGAAATGGTTGTAATGGGTGTTGTTGCCGTAAGACTTCAGGGCCTGAACATGGAACTCGAGTGGGACGGCGAGAAGATGGAGTTCACAAACATTCCTGCAGACGCTACAGTGCAGTCTGTGATCCACGACGGCTTTACTATCCATGAGGGACATCCTACCTTCGACAAGGAGTGGACTGAGCCTGTGAATGCACGCGAATTCGCTAAGGAACTCATCAAGCATACATATCATAACGGCTACGAGCTTCCTGCCATGCCGGAGGAATAATAATCTAAATCTTATTATATAATGAAAAAAACAGTTATTTGTTCAGCTGCCGCTTTGGCTCTCATCGCATGCGGCGGCCCTAAGACTCAGGATCTTGTGATTGGTGATGTTACATGGACAGGTGAAACTACAGAGGTTGCCATGACCCCTGTTACACCTAACTGCCCGGCTTATACAGTAGTAAACAAGCCTCAGGTGAATATCGAGGACTTCCCTATGGACGAGGAAGGCTATTATGTAATCTTCAACGGCAACGAGAAGATGCAGGGTTGGAGAGGTTACGGTAAGGATGGCATTCCTTCACGCTGGTCTGTAGAGGACGGCTGCATCAAGTTCGCAGGTTCAGGCGGCGGTGAGGCTCAGACAGGTGAAGGCGGTGACCTTATCTTCGCTCACAAGTTCAAGAACTTCATGTTCGAGATGGAGTGGAAGGTTTCAAAGGGAGGTAACTCAGGTATCTTCTACCTTGCACAGGAAATCAAGAATGACAAGGGTGAGTACGAGCCTATTTACATCTCTGCTCCTGAGTGTCAGGTTCTTGACAACCAGAACCATCCTGACGCAATGCTCGGAAAGAAGCTCGGTATCCGTCAGTCATCATCTCTTTATGACATGATCGTAGCTGATCCTCAGAATGCAAATCCTGCAGGAGAGTGGAACAAGGTAAGGATCATGGTCTACAAGGGAACTGTAGTTCATACTCAGAATGACGCGAATGTCGTTGAGTACCATTTGTGGACTCCACAGTGGACAGACCTCCTCGAGACCAGCAAGTTCAACTCTGAGAGCTGGCCATTGGCATTCGAGCTCCTCAACAACTGCGGTGGCGAGAATCACGAGGGTTACATAGGAATCCAGGATCACGGTGACGACGTATGGTACCGTAACATCCGCGTAAAGGTAATGGAGTAATATGAGGCTTTTCAATACATTTATGATTGCAGCCTGCAGCATGTTCGTGCTTGCAGGTTGCACTTCTGCTAAACAGACAGAATGCTGCAGCTGTCCTGCAGACAAGGAAATGAATATCCAGCTTTATTCAGCTCGTGACCTCATCGGCAGCGCTGAGGATTATGCGGAGAATCATGAGGCTGTCCTCAAGGCTCTTGCCGAGATGGGATATTCAGGAGTTGAGGCTGCTCACTATGGAGACGGTAAGTTCTATGGCGTAAGCCCTGAGCAGTTCAAGGCCGATGTCGAGGCTGCCGGTCTCAAGGTTGTTTCTTCTCACACAGGTCACGGCCTTTCAGATGAGGAGCTTGCAACCGGTAACATCAGCGAGGCTCTTGCATGGTGGGATGAGGCTCTTCCTGCACACAAGGCGGCAGGAATGGAATATGTTGTCGTTCCTCATATCGGTCAGCCGAATACACTTAAGGAACTTCAGGTCATCTGTGACTACTTCAATGCCGTAGGTAAGAAATGTAAGGACCTTGGAATGAAGTTCGGTTATCATAACCATGCTTTTGAGATGGAAGAGATCGAGGGTAAGATTCAGATCGAATATATGCTCGAGAACACTGATCCTGATCTTGTATTCTACCAGATCGATGTATACTGGGCAGTTTACGGACATTATAGCCCTGCAGATCTTTTCAACAAGTATCCTGGTCGTTTCGCTCTTCTCCATATCAAGGATAAGAAGGAGATCGGTCAGAGCGGTATGGTAGGCTTCGATGCTGTATTTGGCAATGCCGAGGTTGCAGGTCTTGAAGGCTATGTCGTTGAGGTTGAAGGATGTAGAAATGAGGCTGCTCTCGAGGGTATCCGCGTCAGCGCTGATTATCTTCGAAAGGCACCTTTCGTAAAGGCTTCATATGGCAAGTAATTCTCAGAAGGAAGATATCATTGTGAATGATCAGCCCGGTGAAGATGCCGGGCTGACTTTCTGGGGACACCTTGAGGTGCTCCGCTGGGCTCTTGTGCGTGTAGCCGTCGTGGTCCTTGTGGCCATGATAGGCTGGTTCATAGTCATGCCTGATATCTTCAAACCTTTCGTTCTGGGTCCGACGACCTCGGACTTCTTTCTTTACAGGTTATTGGGATCTCTCGGGGGCTGGATCCCTTTTCTGCCTGATTTCTCGAATGATGCCTATCATGTGGACATCATAAACATCAATGTGGCGTCCCAGTTCATGACCCACATCACGACCTCTTTCTGGTTCGCCCTCGTAACGGCTTTCCCGTATCTTATCTATGAGATATGGAAGTTCATAAGTCCTGCACTCTACGACAATGAGAAAGGCAGCATAGGAGTGGCCTTTCTGTTCGGTACAGGCATGTTCTACCTCGGCTGTGCTGTCGGATACTCCGTAATCTTTCCTTTCACGTTCAGGTTCCTTACCGAATATCAGCTCAGCGCCGAGATCACAAACCAGATCAGTCTGAATTCCTACATGGGCACCTTCCTGATGATGGTCTTTGTCATGGGACTGGTCTTCGAGATCCCTCTTCTTGCTTGGGTGATGTCAAAGCTTGGCCTTATCGACAGGGAATTTCTGGTGCAGTACAGGCGTCATGCAGTGGCTGTCATGCTTATTCTTGCCGCTGCCATCACTCCTACAGGCGATCCTTTCACCTTGGCTATAGTGTTCATACCACTTTATCTCCTTTACGAGCTGGCGATCAAGATCGTGGGCAAGAGGGAGGTGGAAGATGAGGAAACTGATGAGTAGGCTGTTCTTTCTTATACTGACTGCGGTTGCCCTTTCCGTCACTTCCTGCCGTAATATAAAGGCCGATTCTTCTACAGAGAGTCTGCCTGTACTTCTGGATATGCTTGACAACGATCTGGACAACAGTGAGACTTATGAGAAGGCGCGACTGGCCAGGATATCGGCCATCCGTTCCATGGACGATGATGCCGGGTATCCGGACGGAGTGCGTTACAATCAGAACATGATGCTTTATAGGGAGTATTTCCCTTATCAGTTCGACAGTGCCTTTCATTATATAAATGAGAATATAAGTCTTTCGCGTCAGATGCAGTCAAAGAACCATCTGGCCGAATCGACAGTAGAGCTGGCCATGCTTTTTACTGTTGCCGGAATGTATCTGGAAGCCAAGGAAATACTTGCATCACAGATAGATACTGTATCTCTAAGCAAGAGCCAGCTTGTCAGATATTATATAGTACAGCACCGTTTCCACAGGGATTTCAACGAAAATTCAAAGAACCCGGCTATGGCGGAACAGTCCGGCAGATGCCTGAACTGGTACAGGGAGAGGCTTAGGGAATCCTTGCCGGAAGACTCTCCGGAGGGTCTGTATCTCGCCGTTTCCATCTGTCTTGATGAGGGCAGGTATGAAAAGGCTGATTCATTGAATAAGGTGCTTATCGCCAAGGATACCCTGTTTTCTCATCAGTATGCGATGCATGCGTATGATCAGGCGCTTATAGATTATGCTCTGGGGCGTGAGACCTTTCGTCATTGGTATGTCCGCTCTGCGATAGGAGATGTCCGTTCAGCCATCAAGGACAACGCTTCCATAGCGTCCATGGCCCGCCAGCTGTTTGAGGATGAAGATGTCGAGAGGGCTTTCAGATATATCACTGTGTCAATGGAGGACGCAATATTCTTCAATGCCAAGCTGAGGCCATGGCAGATTGCCCAGATAATGCCTGTGATCGAGCGGACTTACTCTGAAAAGATGGCGGCTTCCAAGAGGATGAGGAACACCTTTTCCATAGTGGTAGGTATAGCTGCCCTTATCATCCTGATATTTTCGGTCTGGCTGTTCAAGACCTATGTCGAGATGAGGCGCAAGGCAGAGGAGCTGAAAGCTCTGAACATCAGACTTTCCGAGCTTAATGTGGCTGTGTCGGAGGCCAACAGTGTCAAGGAGGAGTACATTGCTCTCCTTCTTTCGATGTGTTCCGACTATATCGACAAGATTGATGGCATACAGCAGGACATGAAGCGTAAGCTGAAGGTGGGTATGACTGACGAACTGCTCAAGGAACTGTCTTCTTCCAAGCTTATGAAGCACGAGCTGGACAATTTCTACAATATGTTCGATGCTGCCTTTCTCAAGCTCTATCCCGATTTCGTGGATGAGTTCAATCAGCTTCTCAGGGAGGAAGAAAGAATAACGCCTCCTAAGAATTCTCTCCTGAACGCGGAGCTCCGCATCTTCGCCCTGATCCGTCTGGGCATAACTGATTCTTCCCGTATAGCTGTCCTGCTCAGGTATTCGGTACAGACGATCTACAATTACAGAATGAGGATGAAGAAACGCTCCATCTATGATCGCGAAGATTTCGAGAAACGGCTTAAGAATATTGGTACCTTCCGCCATCAGGAGTAGGAAAAAGAAGGAAATACAGGAGTGAACCGGTAAAATGAGAGTTTTATCGGTTTACTTTTTTTATGCCTATGGCAAAGTGTAAAGCGTTGATAATCAGTGATAGGTTTCTTAAATGAGTTTACTTTATCAAGGCCGGTGCATTGATTTGTTCCGTCAAAAGTGTAAATTTGAGGAATAACACATAACTAAAAACTAATAGCGATGAAGAATTTTTGTTTTAAAGCAGTCCTGTCATTGCTTTTATGCGTCGGGGGGGGCATCACAGCCTTTGCCCAGCATAGGGTGCAAGGTCAGGTCACTGACTCGAACGGAGAAACTCTGACAGGAGTATCCGTTATGGTGGATGGAACAACTACAGGTGTCGCTACTGACCTTGACGGTCGCTATGACATCACTGTTCCTTCGGGTGACGCAGTCCTTGTGTTTACATACATAGGTATGGAGACCCAGAAGGTCACTGTCGGTTCACAGTCTGTTATCAATGTAATTCTTTCAAGCGACCTCATGCTTGAGGAAGTTGTTATGATCGGTTACGGTGTCCAGAAGAAGGCCGTCGTATCCGCAGCCATTTCAACCGTAGGAACTGAAATGCTGGACAAGGTGGGCGCAGTACGCGTGGATGATGCCCTCAAGGGACTGACTCCGGGTGTGAACGTAACCTCTAATGACGGTCAGCCGGGTTCAGGATCTACAATCCGTATCCGTGGTATCGGTACAATCAATGACTCCAATCCTCTTTATGTGGTGGACGGCATGCCTGTTACAAATGGCATCGATTATCTTTCTCCGGGAGACATCGAGCGTATCGACATCCTCAAGGATGCCGCTTCATGTGCTGTTTACGGTACACGTGGTGCCAATGGTGTTATCCTCGTGACCACAAAGAAGGGTTCTAAGGACAGGGTTTCTGTAAATTATGATTTCCAGTACGGTCTGTCAAGCCCTTGGCGCAAGCGTGAAGTCCTCAATGCCACTGAGTATGCTGTCATGATGAACGAAGCTGCGATCAATGACGGAGGTACTCCTCAGTACATGGATCCTTATTCGTTCGGAGAAGGTACTGACTGGCAGCAGGAACTTTTCAACTGGAACGCACCTCAGCAGAATCACCAGATCAATATAAATGGTACAAGCGGAAAGAACCGGTACTTCGTATCTGCTGGATACTATACTCAGGAAGGTATCATCGGTGGTAATTATGACCGTTCGAACTATGAGCGCTTCACAGCTCGTGTAAACGACCAGTACACTGTCTTCGATTCGACTGAAGACCGTTCATGGCTCAACAAGATGAACATCAATGTGAATGTTTCATATTCACGTACCATTACAAGAGGCATTTCAACCAACTCCGAGTTCGGTTCTCCTCTTGGTTCAGCAATAGCTATTTCTCCTCTGCTGGACGTATATGTCGATCCTGCCGACGAACAGGCTGTAATCGATATGTACAAGCATAATCCTGATACAGATCTTCTCAATGAGGCAGGAGACGGTCCTCTTTATCCGTACCGCAGCGATTATAATCTTGTACGTGATGCCAACGGACGTCTTTTCACTGTGCCGGGTGCAGATTTCAGTGAGATGGTCAATCCTCTTGCAGACCTTTCTCTCCCTGGAACCAAGAACAACTATGACCGTTTCATTGCAGGCGGTGAGGTCGCATTCCAGCTTTATGACGGACTTACATTCCGTTCTTCGATCAATGCTGACCTGCAGTTCGGCGGATATGACAGCTGGACACCTAACCATTATCTCGGAGGAACCCGCAAGCAGGGATATTCAAGTGTCGAGGCCGGCATGAACCGCGGTTTTACCTGGCAGGTGGAAAATACTTTGACTTATACCAATACATTTGCCGAGAAACATAATCTTACTGTAATGCTCGGTCAGTCTGCAATGTCTGCTACCGGTAAGAGCCTGGGTGCCTATAGAAGATATCTCATGGAAGAGGATCCTTCCAAGGCCAACCTCAATTTTGCCTTGAGTGAGCAGGATGAGAACAACGGATGGGGTTCTCTCTATGCAGACTATAGACTCGCTTCCCTTTTTGCCCGTGCATCATATGACTATGACAACCGTTATATGCTGGAGGTGACAGTACGTCGTGACGGATCGTCACGTTTCGGAGCAAATAACCGTTTTGCAATCTTCCCTTCATTGTCGGCAGCTTGGAATGTGAAGAACGAGGCATGGATGAAAGATAATGCTCCATGGCTTTCTACATTGAAGGTTCGAGCTTCGTGGGGTAGAAACGGTAATGACCGTATCGGAGATTTCATGTATGCTGCATTGACATCTACCGGAAACAATTATGTGTTCGGAAGCGGTGCTCTTGGAAATGAAGATATCGTTAATGGTGTAAAGACTCAGGTTACAGCCAACTCAGGTCTCGGATGGGAGACAAGCGAGCAGACTGACCTTGGACTTGATTTCGGATTTTTCAGGAATTCGCTTCTCTTTACAGCTGACTATTTCTATAAATATACAAGCGGAATGTTGATCGAGATGCCTGTTCCTTCATATCTTGGAGAGTCTAAGCCTTGGGGTAATGTAGGTACGATGTCAAACAGCGGTATAGAGCTTGATCTGAGCTATCGTTATTCTGTAGGCGACTTCAACTTCGTTGTCGGAGCGAATGCTTCTCATATCAAGACTGTCCTTATCGATGCAGGTAATGAGGCCGGTGAGATCTTCAACGGTTCGATGCATATGATGGGTAATGTCTCTCGTGGTGCCAACGGTCTCGTATATCCTCATTTCTACGGACGTGAGACTGACGGCATATTCCAGAACTGGGATGAGGTCAATTCTTATGTCGGTCCTGAAGGAAAGCTCATCCAGCCGAATGCCCAGCCTGGTGATATACGTTTTGTGGACCAGAACGGTGATGGCAAGATAGATGATGACAATGACCGTACTGTAATTGGAAAATGTGCTCCGGACTGGACATATGGTGTTCATGCATCAGTTGACTGGAAAGGACTTGACTTCTCAATGGTATGGCAGGGTGTTCAGGGTAACAGCATTTTCGATGCTACAATGCGTACGGATATCCCGAAGATGAACCGTCCTGCATGGATACTCAACCGTTGGACAGGTGAGGGAACAAGCGACAGTGTTCCTCGCTTCTCGATTGAAGACCTTAACAAGAACTGGTCTACTGTTTCAGACTTCTTCATCAAGGACGCAAGTTACTTCCGTCTCAAGAATGTAACCTTGGGTTATACGCTTCCTGCGAAGTGGACAAACAAGATCTTTGTAAAGAAGCTCCGCGTATTCGGAACAATCGAGAATGCCTTGACCTTTACCAAGTATGACGGATTCGATCCTGAAATTGCAGGATACGTGGACAAGGGCATCTATCCGCAGGCTCGTACATATCAGTTTGGTCTGAACCTTTCTTTCTAATCACCTAAAAGAGAATAAAGATGAAAAAGTTTATATATACAATAGCAGTTCTGCTGCTTTCGATGACATTCAACTCTTGTGGTGAAGATTGGCTTATGGTGCAGTCTCATGACAAGATATATATAGATGATTACTATACTACTCCGGAGAGAATCAAGGAGGCTCTTGTTGCGGCTTATGATCCTCTTCAGTGGTACGACTATGGACTGGGAACATATGCTCCTGTCCCTATGATTTACGAAGTGATGGCCGACGACTTCTATCCTGGAGGATCAAACAACAAGGATATGGAGATATGGCATCTCATGTTCAATTATGAGTCTATTTCAACCAATACTCCTTCTACAGTATGGACCGGATCTTATTCAGGAATCAACCGTTCCAACTGTGTTGCCAAGTACATGCCTGACGTAGTCGGAATCGATGATGAGACAAAGGAACTTTACCTTGCCGAGGCTGCAGTTCTCCGTTCGTGGTATTATACTCAGATATGGAAGCTCTGGGGAAATATCCCTTACTATGAAGAGAACCTTGATTTTCCTTATATATGTCCTCAGTCAACAGCTGACGAAGTATATGAAAAGCTTGTTGCAAGCCTTGAAACTGTGATTGACAGTAATGTGCTTCCTATGAGAAGAACATCGGAGATCGGAAGAATGACTCAGGCTGCAGCCATGATGCTTTATGCTGATATCGTGATGTATCAGAAATCCGATAAGGAGCACATGCAGAAGGCATTGGACTATATGGAGAAGATCATCGACAGCCCTGAATACTCGCTTGTAAGCTCAGAAGACCTCGCCCAGATGTGGGAGCCTGCAGGAGAATGGAGTTCGGAGTCTATCTTTGAAATCAACTATACTGATGTCGGCGCTGCAAGAAGCTGGAGCGGTCCGCTTGTATCAGGAGGTACTGCTCTTCCTCAGATTCTCGGAGCACGTAACCTTGTAGGTTCTTCCAAGTATATGAATACTGACTGCTACGGATTCTTCCCTATGACAGAATCATCGGCAGAGGCGTTCGAGGAAGGTGATATCCGCAAGGCTGTGACTATCTATCGTCCGGATTCGGAAGGCGCATCATACGAGGCCCGTTATCAGGATACAGGTAATTTCATCGCCAAGTATTGTCCGCGTGCTGATGGAAATGCCCTCAGAATCGGCGGTGACCCTCAGCTCAACTTCAACAATAACATCCGTCTTTATCGCTATGCCGAGACCCTTCTCAATGCAGCTGAACTTATCGCTGTACACGGCTGCTCAGGCAAGGGTTCTGCTGACAACTATCTCAACGAGGTGCGTACACGTGCCGGTCTCGGCAATGTGTCTGCGAATCTAGAAACCATCCTCCATGAGCGTCATGTGGAGCTTATGGGAGAAGGCAAGCGTTATTGGGATCTTGTCCGTTTCGGCAAGGCTTCCACTGTTCTTACATCTGCGAATGACAAGGGTGGATACCGCACAAACTCATGGACAGAAAACAAGAAGTATCTTCCTATCCCTCAGTCAGAAATCGATGCTGCTCAGGGAACTCTTACACAGAACAACTACTAACGGATTGTCAATTGTTAATTTGAAAGATTATGAAACTTTTTAAGAATATGGCGTTGGCTCTGGCGGCTTTTCTGGCAGTCGGCTGTGTTCAGGAGTATATGGAGCTGGATCCGAATCAGGTTCCTCAGGCTTCTGACCTGAATGTGACCATTACGGTTGACCAGCAGACCAACTATGTGACATTCTCTTGTGACAACAAGGGTGTCGTTCCTATGTGGCTTTTCGGAGAGGAAAAGATTGACGGAAAGGCCAACAAGAAGTATGCATATACAGGTAACGGCGTTCAGCTCCGTATCCGTGATGCAGGTGAGCATTCTGTTGAGGTGAAGGCTTACAATGCCCATGGAGTATCCGTAGGTTCTGTTGTAAAGACCTTCACTCTCGAGAATACATATCGCGATCCGTTCGATCCTTCAAAGTACATCACATTCTTTGCAGGAAGTTCTGAGAAGGTATGGGAGTGGAACTCTACAGTAAAGGGACACTTCGGATGCGGCGAGCCTGGCACAGACGGAACCAACTGGTGGTCTGCAGGTGCGAATGAAAAGGCTGACTGGGGTCTTTATGACGACAGGCTTACCTTTACCTCTGACGGCAAATATACATACAACCCTGGTGAGGGCGGAATGGTATATGTGAACAAGGATTCAGGATACGGTACAGAGTACAATACCAATGACGGTAATGACTACATGGTTCCTATCGAAGCCTTCACGACTACTTATTCGTTCGAGAATGCATGGAATGATGCAGGCATCGAGGAAGTTTATCTCGTGCTTCCTGCCGATGCCAACCTCTCATACATCCCTAATCCTGACGCGATGGCTGATCCACGCTACAGGGTTCTTGAGGGAACCAATACCAAGAAACTTGCTCTTGTTCATGATAATGGCGCCATTTCATGGAAGTATGAGTTTGTTGTCGAGGGCAGTGTGAAGCCTGAGGATCCTGTTCCAGGTCCGGGAGAAGTGGTCTTCGATCCGAATTCAGACCGCAACCTCTGGAAGAACGCCGTAATGGATGTTTCGTTCTGGTTTGCAGACGAGGGATGGGCACAGATTGCCAATCCTCAGTATACTGCCGAGGGCAATACCCACACTATTGTTATTCCTGACGGAATCGGAAGCCAGCGTTGGCAGGGTCAGATGGTATTCAACAACACCGGTATCGTGACATCTGCCGAGAAGACTTATGATTTCCAGCTTGTTCTCAACTCTACAGCAGATCATGGAGGTGTAACCATCAAGCTTACTCAGCAGGATGATGACAATGTATTCTTCTTCGAGGATCAGCATAAGGTTACGGCTTATGAGGATTACAAGTATCAGGTGAAGGGTGTCAAGGGTGTTGACCTCAGCAACGCAAAGCTCGTTCTTGACTTCGGTGGTGCGGTTCCTGGTTCTACTGTAGTGATCAAGGATATCGTTCTTCAGGAGCATATCGAAGGAGGCAGCGGTCCGGCACCGTTCGATCCGGCAGAGGCTGATAATCTTTGGAATAATGCTGCAATGGATGTTTCATACTGGTTCGCGGATGAAGGATGGACGCAGATCGCAAATCCTGAGCATACCGTAAACGGTAAGAACCATACAATCGTGCTTCCAGAGGGAATGGGAAGCCAGCGTTGGCAGGGTCAGTTCGTATTCAACAATACAGGTATCGTTACATCCGCTGACAAGACTTATGACTTCCAGCTCGTGCTCGTTTCTACAGCTGACCATCCTGGCATTACCATCAAGCTTACCCAGCAGGATGATGACAATGTATTCTTCTTCGAAGACCAGCATAAGGTTACAGCTTATGAGGAATACAAGTATCAGGTATATGGTGTTCAGGGTGTCGACCTCAGCAATGCGAAGCTCGTTCTCGACTTCGGCGGCGGTGTTCCGGGCTCTACCGTAGAGATCAAGGATATCGTTCTCCGCGAGGCAAAGACAGTCTCTGGCGGCGGTTCAGGTGAAATCACCTTCGATCCGGATGCGGCAGACAACCTCTGGAAGAATGCTGTTACAACAGACCATCATTTCTGGTTTGCTAACAATGACTGGGGTGAGATTGCACCGGCAACCGTAACCTCTGAAGGCGGCACACATACATTCGTGCTTCCTGATGAGATCGGCAGCCAGCAGTGGCAGGGTCAGTTCTTCTTCCAGAACACAGGTCTCTCGTCTTCTGCTGACAAGACTTACGACTTCTATTGCGTTCTCAACTCTACAGCAGACCATGCAGGAGTAACTGTTAAGCTCTGTGCTCAGGATGACGACGGAGCCATCATCACAGACGGCCGTTACGCTCTTTCTGCATATGAGGACTTCGAACTCAAGGTGACAGGCGTTCCTGGCATAGATTGCGCGAACCTCAAGCTTGTGTTCGACTTCGGCGGCGGTCAGGGCGGTTCTACAGTAGTAGTCAAGGACATCATCTTCCGTGAGGCTCAGACTCCTTCAACAGGTGGCGGCGGTTCGAATGAACCTGTCTTCGATCCGAGTGCAGCAGACAACCTATGGAACAATGCCGTGACTACAGATCATCATTTCTGGTTTGCGAACAATGATTGGGCTGCAATCGAGAATGCTGCAGTAACATCAAACGGCAACTATCATGAGTTCGTGCTTCCAGAGGGAATCGGCAGCCAGCAGTGGCAGGGTCAGTTCTTCTTCCAGAACACAGGCCTTTCTTCTGAAGCGGCCAAGACTTACGACTTCTATTGCGTTCTCAACTCTACAGCAGACCATGCGGGTGTCACAGTGAAGCTCTGTGCTCAGG
Source organism: Bacteroidales bacterium (assembly GCA_017626355.1). GTDB lineage: Bacteria > Bacteroidota > Bacteroidia > Bacteroidales > UBA932 > Cryptobacteroides. The sequence continues at coordinate 69,961 of JAGAIY010000001.1, read as the reverse complement.
ATGACGACGGAGCCATCATTACCGACGGTCGTTACGCACTTTCTGCTTACGAGGATTTCGAACTCAAGGTAGTAGGCGCTCAGGGTATCGACTGCGCAAACCTCAAGCTGGTATTGGACTTCGGCGGCGGCCAGGGCGGCTCGACCGTTGTAGTCAAGGATATCATCTTCCGTGAGCATAAGTAGAATTTCATAAATATCAGATGAAATTGAATACTTTCATATTATCGGTTCTTGCTACGGTTCTCTGCTCATGCGGAGAACCGGAGCCTGGAACCGTAACCCCTCAGCAGGGGTCTGTTACAGTTGATGTTGACAGGATATCAGTCAGTTATGAGGCTCAGAGCACAACAGTGAATTTGGAGGCAGACTGCGATTGGGGAGTAGCTGCAAATGACTCATGGGCAAAGGTCACTCCTTCAGGAGGAATATCCGGCAAGACCTCGGTCAAAGTTTCAATCGAGGAAAACAAGACAGAAGACGTACGTGAAACTGCGCTTGTCTTCAGATTCGGTTCTTCAAGACATGAGGTTCCTCTGAAGCAGAACTACAAGGTTGAGAAAGTGGATATTTCAGATGCTGCATTCAAGGCATATCTGCTCGAGAATTTTGACCTGGACTCAGACGGTGTCTTGAGTACGAAAGAAGCAGGAACAGTTACGGCTATTGAGGCTTCCGGCCTGGGAATCAAGGCCATGCCGGAGATTGCATCGGCTTTTCCCAACCTTACGAAACTTGATTGCTCGAGCAATGCTCTTACAGAGCTACCGGTCAGTGGTCTGACAGCCCTTACATACCTTGACTGTTCCGATAATGATCTGACATCTCTTGACATACAGCTTCTTACTGCGCTCCAGACCTTTGACGCGACAGGAAATCCGGGCCTGACAACCATATATGTATGGTCTGATTTCGAAGAGCCTGCAGGCTTTTCAAAACCTGGTACGGCCCAGTATGTCGAACCTGAAATCAATACTCCGGCCGGCTATAAGCTTGTTTGGAGGGATGAGTTCAATTCATCAGGCGAAACTTCGCCTGACAGCAAGCTCTGGTGGTATGAGACCGGTGGAAACGGCTGGGGAAACAATGAACTTCAGGACTATGTTGCCGGCGGCATCTACGAGGGCGAGAAGATCGCCAAGGTGGCGGACGGAAAACTGACCATTACAGCCAAGAAGATTGACGGAAAGGTACGTTCGGTACGTATGAATACTAGCGAAGGATGGACCTACGGCTATTTCGAGGCTCGTCTCAAACTTCCGAAAGGCAAGGGAACATGGCCTGCATTCTGGATGATGCCGAAGAATTTCACCGCATGGCCTAAGGATGGTGAGATCGATATCATGGAACATGTCGGATATCATCAGGACTATGTGTCGTCGTCGATCCATTGTACGGCTTATGTCCATTCCAACGGCACCCAGAAGACAAAGGAACGTTACCTCAAGGGCGCGACCGATGACTTCCATGTATATGCATTGGAGTGGACTCCTGAGTATATAAAATCCTATGTTGACGGAGAGCAGCTCTTCTACTATAATCCCGAAGACTATCCTAAGGGCAGGACAGCTGATACCTGGCCTTTCGATGCTCCGTTCTACCTCAAGCTCAATCTCGCCTGGGGAGGAAACTGGGGAGGTGCCATGGGTATAGACGAATCATGTCTGCCGGCTGTTTATGAAATCGATTATGTACGTGTTTTCCAGAAGGTACAATAACAGAACTTTATGAATAGGCACTCATTGTTTATCTGCAGGATTCTGGCTGTCCTTTCCTTCATCTTAGGCGGATGTGAGGAAGAACAGCCTGCTGCAGATGAAACAAGACCAGTGGCCGGCTTTGCGGAGCTTATTGATGCGTATGAGGCCGGAAAGAGTTTCAGCGAGGCCGTTCATTCAGCCGATGGCTGTCTGATAAGGTTTACTGACGGTTCTTCCGTATCTGTTCCCCGGACTTCATTCATAGTGCATGACTGCACTCAGACGTATGCGCAGGAAGTGACTGTCGCCGGCGGCTGGTGGAAGGTGGGAGAAATGAATCTGCCGATCAGGGCGGACTCGTCTCTTTCGCGTAAGGACTCCGAGCCTGTTTATGTCTATTATGACACCAGAACCCTGTATATGTATTTGAGCAACAGGGAAGTGCTGGAATTTACCAGTCCTGCAGCGGAGCAGGAAAAAGAACATGCAAGAAGACAGAATATACCTGTAGTCAGGATCAATACGGTCGGAAAGGCCCCGATTCTGGACAAGAAGAATTATGTGGACGGAACCATAAGCATATCCGATCCGGAGAAGCTTTACAGTGATGTCGGGGAGTTCAAGGCCGATATGGGCATCAGAGGCCGCGGCAATTCTACATGGGAATGGGAGAAGAAGCCATGGAAGGTCAAGCTTGATTCAAAGGCATCGCTGCTTGGCATGCCTGCCGACAAGGAATGGGCTCTGCTCGCCAATTATGCTGACAGGACCTTGATGAGGAACATCGTGGCAATGAGGCTTTCGGATATATGCGGTTTCAGCTGGACGCCTAGGATGCGCAGTGTGGAGGTCTATCTCAATGATGAATATCAGGGAGTATATACTCTATGTGAGCATAAGAAAGTCTCGAAAGATCGTGTGAATATCGATGTGGTCGGGGAGGGGGACAATGGCGGTGAAGCCGTGACCGGAGCATATTATCTGGAGATGGAAGAGAATCAGGACGAGACTACCTGCTGGTGGACAGCGATGGGAGTACCGATGATGTTCAGCGATCCTGAGGTGCCGACATCAGAGCAGTATGCTTATATGACCGGATATATAGATGACTTCGAGAAAGCGCTTCGAGGTCCCGGTTCTGCAGATCCGGATGTCGGCTATGCCGCTTATATAGACGTAAAGTCCTTCATTGACTATTACATAGTCCAGGAACTGACCAAGAATGTGGACGGAAACCTGCGCAAGAGCTCATTCATAACCAAGGAGCAGGGAAAGAAGATGGAGATGTATCATCTCTGGGACTTCGACCTTACTCTCGGAAACTGCGGTTATTTCAACGGCTCGGTAGGAAACGGCCCAGAGAACTTCTGGGTAAAGGACTACAGGTCAAACAGTACATATGGAGGTGGATGGTTCTGGCATCTGTTCAAGGATCCTGCCTTTGTCAAGGCTGTTCAGACACGATGGAATGAGCTTATGCCTCAACTTGAAACTATACCTCAATTCATAGATGACCAGGCTTTTGCACTGGACAAGGCTCAGATAAGAAATTTCGAGCGTTGGAACATCCGTAACAGTGTAGACTGGGTGAAGATGCCGTCGCGGGGCTCGTACGAGGCCGAAGTCAGGTATCTTAAGGAATTTTACAGTAAGCGTCTTGAATGGCTGGATACTGCAATTAATGATTTATAATCAGGCCGGCGTTCTTGCCGGTATTATTATTAGCTTGGTTAGACTGGATCGGCCTCGCCTGTGAAGGTAAGGCCGATTTTTTCCATATCTGTGAAATCATCCAGAACCATATCGCAGAGGGGCTCGATCGTCTCCCTGCTGTTGGTCGTTGCAAGACCGACAACATAGGCACCTGCTGCACGGGCGGCTGTAAGGCCATGGATGGAGTCTTCGAATACAACAGTGGTTCCGGGAGTACCGCCCAGAACCTCCATCCCTTTAAGGAAACATTCCGGATCCGGTTTCGACCTGGTGAAATGCTCGCTTGTAAGTATGGCGTCTACCATCGTATGCAGCTGAGGATGAGCCTTGTACACCTGTGACATCTTGGTATTGTTCGAACTTGTGACGATGGCTGTCGGAATTCCTGCCTTCTTCAGTTCAAGCATGAACTCCTGGGCACCAGGGATGAATCCATAGGTCATCTCCTTCTCGAAATCATTGATGGCATCCTCTATGGCGCGGAGCTCTTCTTCCGAATGCCCGTCAAAATGTTTCGCGAAGATCTGTTTCAGGGTCTGACCTTTTATGATGCTGCCGAAGCCCTCTATATTCACGAATTTCCGGCCGGTCTCGTCCCAGAAGCGGCTGTACTGCGATTCTGTATCCATCAGGACGCCGTCGAAATCGAATAACGCTATCATATCTTTATCAATTCTCTGGTAAGAGCCTCCTTGAGCTGGTCGTCGTATCTGAGCCTGATCTTCACACCGGCCTCCTGGAACCAGTAGCGGGTGGCGATCTCTTCTTCTATGAACGGTACGATCTCGTCCTTCTTGAGTCTGATGAACTTTTCCTTGTCCATTTCCAGAGCCTTTCCCATGGCGGCAAGTTCCTCTGACATCGCATCTGCAAGTCCGTCCTTTACAAGTTCCTTCTTCATCTGGTCGTAGAGGGTCTTCGCACTGCTGCGGTAATCGAAGTCCTGAGTCTTGGCGAAGCGGATGAAGTCTTCGAAATCCTCGTCGGTGAAATGGAAGTCCTCCACTGCCGGTATGCTGTCATGTCTGCGTGAATAATCGATGACATACTGGTCCAGTACTCCGCTGAGTACCAGGGAGTACACGAGCCTGCTGTAGTCCGGAACCTTTATCTCCACATCAGGAGTTATTCCGCCGCCGTCGCGCACGATCCTTCCTGCTGCCGTCCTGAACTCCTTTGTCAGCGAATCCGGAATATGTCCTACGCTGCCGTCCTCGTTGCGGTTGCTGTAGTCTATCGCCTGGACGCATCTTCCGCTCGGAGTATAGTATTTTGCCGTTGTTATCTTCAGCTGTCCGTTGTATGCGACGGGAAGAATCGACTGCACCAGTCCCTTTCCATAGCTTCTTTCTCCCATTATCGTCGCCCTGTCCAGATCCTGGAGAGCACCTGCCACGATCTCTGCCGAAGAAGCCGATCCCGAATTTATCATTACAATGATAGGTATCTGAGTATCAATCGGTTCAAGTGTGGTGTAGCTGTCTCTTCTTGACTTCTCGCTGTTGCCTTTCGCAGATACTACAAGAGAACCTTTAGGGACGAAAAGGGAAACTATGTTTATGGCTTCGCTCATAAGTCCTCCGCCGTTGCCCCTGAGATCGAGCACGAGCCTTTTCATGCCCTGGGCCTTGAGTTCGTTGAATCTGTCCTTGATCTGACCTGCAACTCCTTCGGTGAATCCGGACTGGAGGATGTATCCGGTGGTGTCATTGAGCATTCCGGCATATTCCACATCAGGAAAATGTATGCGCTCGCGCACTACTGGGACGTCAAGAGTGTCTCCAGTGCGACCTTTCCTGACCTTGAACGTCACGGTCGTGCCCGGTTTTCCCTTCATCCTGTCGCTCGCATCCTTGCTCTCAAGTCCCTTTACCGGTGTTCCGTCTATCTCGAGTATCTCGTCACCGCACACAAGTCCGTTCTTATGTGCCGGAGATCCGAAGTAAGGCTCGTTGATTATCACGTTGTCTTCCTTCTTCTTATGTATGATCGCTCCTATTCCGCCGTAGGTCTTGGACATGAGCATCTGAAGATATTCGTTCTCCTCTTCGGGAATATAAATGGTATATGGGTCGAGTTCTTCAAGCATGGCGTCTACGCCTGCTCTCATTATCCTGTCTACAGGAAGCGAGTCCACATATGAGCGGTTGAGCTCCTTCACGATACCGTCATGGATTTCTGTCCATTGTCCGAGCTTGAAGCTTTTCGATTGAGCATCAGCGTTTTGTGAAGTTGAAAATGCCATGGCTGCTGCCATGAGGAAGGTTATTATAAGATTTCTTTTCATATTCATTCCAATGTCATTGAAAGGGAAGCCGGAAACTGCCAGCATATATTATGCCACAAAAATAAGAAAAAATGTTGTACCTTTGCAGCGGTTAATTAGTAGTTATATAGCAGTTATGATGAAATTGGTTTTTGCAACGGGCAACAGCGGTAAACTGCGTGAGGCATCAGAAATCTTAGGCGAGGGCTTTGAGCTCGTTACCCCCGCACACTTCGGAATCACGGAAGATATTCCCGAAACAGGAAAGACATTGATGGCCAACTCGCTTCAGAAGGCCCAGTATCTTTATGACAGATGCGGATGCAATTGCTTCGCCGACGATACGGGACTTGAAGTCGATGCGCTTGGAGGTGCTCCTGGAGTATATACGGCAAGATACGCCGGTGACGACAAGGACTTCAACAAGAACATGGACAAGGTGCTTTATGAACTCAAGGTTCTTGAAAAATCGGCCAGAATGGCGGCAGAATACGGTATAAACACAAAACCTGTATCCAGAAGAGCACGCTTCAAAAGTGTGGTTACCCTTATCATAGATGGCAGGAAACAGATTTTCGAAGGTACCCTTGAAGGTACGATAGCCTTTGAAAAGTCCGGAAACGGAGGCTTCGGCTATGATCCTATCTTCATCGCTGACGAATATCCGGGACAGACACTTGCCGACATCACAGAAGAGCAGAAGAATGAGATTTCCCACAGGGGAAAGGCTCTTCGTGCCATGGCCGAGTGGCTCAGGGACAATGCTTGAGCAAATCACGTCTTATAATATACGGAAGTCATGACAGTGAACACCGGACTCATAGTTCTGCATACCACCAAGTTCGGTGAAAATTCTATCGTCGTCCATACCCTGAGCAAGGAGTACGGACGACGAAGTTTTCTTGTAAGGGGGCTGGGGAAGAAATCCGTCATGTCGCTTTTCCTGCCTCTGAATATGCTGGAGGCCGATATCGTCGAGACCAACAAGTCTACGTTGTTCACGGCCCGCAATGTTGTCGCCAGGCATCCTCTGCTTGGAATAAGGAACAATATGTTCAAGAATTCCATGACCATGTTCATGAGCGAGGTGCTCTATCGCGTGGTCAAGGACGGGGCTTCTGAACCTGGGCTCTATGAATGGTGTGAAAAGAGCATACTTATGCTTGACGCTATCCGGACAGATTTCAGCAATTTCCATATCCGCTTCCTTCTTGAACTTGCTGTCGTTCTTGGCTTCAGCCCTGAATCCAAGGACCTCAGGCCATTTGTCGGCAACCACTATCCCACAGTGGAGCGCTTCATGCAGATTCCTTTCGCGGAATCCATGCTCATTCCCTTGAACGGCGCCGTCAGAAATGAAATAGCGGAAGAAATCCTCCGCTACATAGAATTCCACACCGAATCCGCCGTCAACATAAACTCCCTTAAAGTCCTCCGGGAACTTTTCGCATAGATAAACTTCAGATGTCCTGTCGGCGAAAATCCTTCCGTCCGTAAATCCGGCTGTTTTACGGATGGGATGCTCAGATATGGGACTACTGTCCGTAAAAAGGCCTATTTTACGGATGGGATTGATGCCTGTTGGGGGAAAAGTTCATTAAGAATGCTTATGTCAAGTTTCAGCAGACGCCTGATCTGCTGATTGGATGCGTTGTATTTGAAATGCAGTTCCTTGGACATAAGTATCTTTTGTTCCGGGTTCAGGAGTGACAGTTGTCTGCTGCCATAATACTTTTCAGCATACATGGTAGCAGCGGCATACAACTCGTCATCGGTAAGAAACACGGAATCCTTCAATCTTTGAGCAATCTGACTGAAAGCTTCTGCATTGCGTGTCAATGAGTTGAAATAACTTCGTGCATCTCTGAACATGCTTTCACCGATATCGGTTCTGCAGAAAGAAGGTATGTATGCTATATCTTCGACAAACTTCAGTTCCTCAATCATCCTTACCTCTCGGAAATGCGTCAGTTCCCGTGCCTTGTTGAATCCCAATTCCTTGATGGATTTTGCCGGTAGAAGATTGAAGCTAGGCAAGAAGAAAGCACATCCGCCTCCCCATGGATAGCTGAAAGGTGTGAATTGCGGATTTGCGACAAAGGCGTTACGGTTTACATAAATGATTTCATTTCGGAGAGCATCCAGAGTTTTGACCGGCAGTATGTCAGCTTTGAACGCTTCCCAGTCAATGATCCGCCCCGCTGTCTTGAGAATTCTTCGTATGCGTGCCTTGAGTCTTTCGAAAAGTTCCATGCAGTCTTCCGCCTCTCCGTTCAGTATCATATGAATATGATTGCTCATCAACTCGAATGTGATTATCCGGACCTTTTCGAACAATACTGCGGTGACTGCCAGAGTTGTCATTGCTATCTTGAAATCTTCCTCAGTACATAGGAAATCCTCCATGACCCTTCCGTCTGTATATAAATGCCAGAATGGCCCGGACTTTTCAAATGATCTCTCACACTTCCTTTCCTTTTCGGAAAATGTCAACATGTAAACTTGATTTAGACGATACTATATGAATCAGCCGGAGATGGTTTCCCGGAATGTTGCGGCTTGAAAGGGCGTCTCAGCTTGATGACGACCTCTTCTTCTACTTTGTATATCCGTCTGAATAACCTGACAGAATCACGCAATGTCCAAGCGGAAGCTAAAGCGATCTTGTCTCCTTGCAGACGAAAAACAGTGTATGCAGTATGTGGAACTTTTGATTCTGCATCAAATGCCGGTACAGTCTTTACATCAAGATAAATGATTTCCGTTGTTTCCATAATCAAATGTTAAATGTGTATGTAATCTATGCCATTTGATCGTGGATGGCGAACCAGAATAGTTCAAAGAGGGAACAAATATAGACTGAATATTCTAAATCACAACAATCTAGCTATCATATTTTCTTTACCGTCCGTAAAAATGCTCATTTTACGGATGATATGCTAGTAAATCACTCTTCCGTCCGTAAATCCGGCTGTTTTACGGATGAGATGTAAAATACCGCCTGTGAGCGAAGGAGCCACAGGCGGTCTGTGTATTCGGATGACTGTCTAGACTTCAGCCCAGATATAGACCTTGTCGCTGCGGCGCAGGCGGGTTTCCTCGATGGCGCGGCAGGCCTGTTCATTGCAGCCGTCGCCGCAAAGGCTCAATGCTTCCTCACGGGCTCCCGGCACAACATCCTTCCAGTTTATAGGAATAGAGCAGTATACGCCTTTGCCTGCTTCCTGTACGGGCTTCAGGTCGACGCGGATCTCAGGTACGGTGTATTCCACGCAACCTGATGTCGGGCCTATTATGAGGATCTTGTCCCCGACCTTCAATGAATATGACTCGACGAGGATTTCAGCGACTCCCAGCTTGCCGAACCAGTTGGTTATCTTTCCGCAGTATGCCTTCTTGCGTGCAGCGGTACTTCCGTACACATCGCACCATTCTCCAAGGCGTGCTCCCTGATAGTATCCGTCCCAGAAGCCTCTGTTGAATACCTCTTCCAGTTCCTTCTTGAACGAAGCTCCAAGTTCAGGAGTATATGTACCGTTGCATACGGCATCGGCGGCGCGTCTGTAGCATGATGCCACGCGCTTTACATATTCGGCCGAGCGGGCGCGTCCTTCGATCTTGAACACCGTCACTCCCGCGTCAATGATCTTGTCCATGAACTCGATGGTACACAGGTCCTTAGGTGACATTATGTATTTATTGTCGATCTCCAGCTGCATGCCTGTCTCCCTGTCCTCCACCTTGTATGCACGGCGGCAGAGCTGGTAGCATGAACCGCGGTTTGCAGATGCACCGTATTCATGGAGACTGAGGTAGCATTTGCCGGAAATTGCCATGCAGAGTGCTCCGTGGGCGAACATCTCTATCTCCACGAGACGTCCGGAAGGACCGCAGATATGATCTCTGTCGATGATGGCCTTGATCTCCTTGACCTGTCCGAGGTTGAGCTCGCGGGCAAGCACGATGACATCGGCAAACTGGGCATAGAATCGCAGCGCTTCTGCATTCGAGATGCTCAGCTGTGTGGAAATATGTACCTCCACGCCTATCTGACGGGCATATATGATGGCCGCCATGTCCGAGGCTATGACTGCAGTGATGCCTGCCGCCTTGGCTGCATCAAGCGTGCGTCTCATGTCCTCGAGGTCTTCACCGAAGAGCGCGATGTTGAGGGTCAGATATGTCTTTACACCGTATTCCGAACAGATGCGCACGATCTCATCAAGATCCGTCATCTTGAAATTGTTGGCGGAATGCGAACGCATGTTGAGCTTCTCGACTCCGAAATACACCGAGTCAGCTCCTCCCTGGATGGCTGCGTGCAGACATTCGAAATTGCCTGCCGGCGCCATTATCTCTAGTTTCTTTTTATCCATATGCTTGAAATATCCCTCGGTCTGGCTCGGGATGACAAGTGATTATCTCGTTCTTCCGATAAGTTTCTTTGCATAATTCTCCAGAAGCCCGTATGCTTCCGGCTGCAGATTGAGGGCTGCTGCATGTGCAAGCGCCTGACCATGAAGTCTTATGATTTCATTCTTGGCCTCTTCTCCGACATTGAGGGCTCCATATATTTCCTTCACTGCAGCGATCTTGGCTTCCTTCTCAGAGTCTGTGCCGACCGGCATGGCCATTGCCGCAACGAGTTCTCCGCGACGATCGCCCGCAACTTCAAACGCCCTTGTCATCAGCCAGCTCTTCTTGTTGTTGACGATGTCGCCTCCGATGGCCTTTCCGAAGACGGCAGGGTCTCCATATGTGTCGAGCCAGTCATCCGCAATCTGGAATGCCAGGCCCAGGTCATATCCATATCTGTAGAGAAGGTCGCAGTCCTGTGCCGAAGCACCTGCAATTATAGCTCCCATCTTTGACGCGCAAGCTATCAGCACTGCTGTCTTGAGACCTATCATCTTCATGTAGTCACACATAGGAACGCACTCCTCCTCTTCGAAATCCATATCGTACTGCTGTCCTTCGCATACCTCGGCAGCGGTCTTCGAAAAGAGTTCGAGAACCTCCGGAAGCACTTCTGCAGGCGCTTTCGCTATCAGCTTGTAGCTCTCGATCGACATGACGTCTCCTGAAAGGATAGCTGTGTTCTCATCCCATTTGCGGTAGACTGTCGGCACTCCACGACGCACGTCAGCCTTGTCCATTATGTCGTCATGGATGAGGGTGAAGCTGTGGAACACCTCAAGAGCGGCGGCAGGGGAGAGTATCTCCTTGCAGAAATCATCCTTGTACAAGGCATAGGTCGTGAGACAGAGTCTCGGACGGATGCGCTTGCCGCCTATTTCCATCATATACCTCAGAGGGTCGTAAAGTCCCGTAGGTTCCTCTGTAAACCTCAGATTCGCGAACAGCTCTTTCAGAGCCGCATCAATATGGCTTTCCTGTATCATAATATTGCTGTCTATATCCTACAAAGGTAATGATAAAAACGGAAAATCTTTATCTTTGCAGTCCAAACAATGTATGATATGACGATTAAAGGACAGGCAACGGTTGTAAAGCATACAGGAAGCCATTATCTGCTTTCACGGCTTCCGGAGTGGAAGCTCTTTCCGGCAGTGCTGCGCGGCAAGATAAGACTGAAAGGAAGTTCGGCCACCAATCCTGTGGCGGTAGGGGACATTGTCTCATATGAGGCGGAGGTTCCTGAGGCTGGTGTCGCACCCGAGATGCAGATAACCATGGAGAATCCGGCGGTCATCACTTCGGTTTCTCCCCGTAAGAACTATATAATCCGCAAATCCACCAATCTTTCCCGTCAGTCGCATATCATCGCGGCCAATCTTGACCGTGCCTTCATCATAGCCACCATAGATTTTCCCGAGATAAAGCTGCCTTTCCTTGACCGCCTTCTTGTGACCTGCGAAGTGTACAATGTGCCTGTCACAATCGTACTGAACAAGGTCGACCTCTACCGCGAATCGCATGCGGAGATGCTTGAAGCCTTCCATGACATATATGAAGGTGCCGGCTATCCTGTCATGGAAGTGTCGGCATTGACCGGGGAGGGCATAGAAGAGCTCAGAGAAGCCTGCAAGGGGCATGTGTCCCTGTTTTCCGGGGTGTCCGGAGTGGGCAAGTCTTCGCTTATAAAGGCCATGGATCCGTCTCTGGAACCGCGTGTGGGAGAGATCTCTGACGTTCATCTCCAGGGAAAGCATACGACTACCTTCTATGAGATGTATGCCTTGGATTCCGGTGGCTTCATAGTGGATACTCCGGGTCTGCGCGGCTTCGGTCTTGTGGATCTGAAGAAGGAGGAGATCGCTCTGTATTTTCCGGAGATGCTGAAGGCTTCCGAGAACTGCCGCTTTGCTCCATGCACCCATACCCATGAACCCGGTTGTGCCGTAAAGGAGGCTGTAGAGAACGGGGAGATCAGCTATCAACGTTACAGTTCGTATCTCGGTATGCTGGATGAAGAAGGCAAATACAGGTAGGAATTTCCCTTCATGCAGGGGCTGAAATTATGAAAGCGATCAACAGGGATATACTGAAGCTGGCCGTTCCGAGCATTCTGGCCAATATCACCGTTCCGATAGTCGGCATGGTGGATATTGCTGTTGCCGGACATCTGGATACCAACGCAGCTACGATGATAGGAGGCATAGCCATCGGCACCATGCTCTTCGACCTGCTCTACTGGAACTTCGGCTTTCTGCGTGTAGGCACGGGAGGACTCACGGCCCAGGCCTTCGGACGAGGTGACAGGAAGGAATGCGCCCGCATCTTCACACGATCCATCGGCATAGCGCTTGTCTGCGCTCTGGCCCTCATCGCCATACAATGGGTGTTCGTGAAGGCTGCCTTTCTGGTCGTCGACTGTACGCCGGAGGTGCGTGAACTCGCGTCCCGATATTTCTTCATACGCATATGGGCAGCCCCTGCAACCCTCGGCCTGATGGCCTTCAAAGGCTGGTTCATAGGCATGCAGGACAGTGTCAGCCCGATGATTACGGACCTGATGGTCAATGGAATGAATGTGCTTATGAGCTTTGTTCTCGCCCTTGGAGTCAAGGCTGTCGGTTATGAGGGAATGGGCTTTGCCGGTATCGCTGCCGGAACAGTGGCTGCACAATATTCCGGACTCCTCACGGCGATTATCCTTCTGCTGGCAAAATATCTCAGGAACACGTTGTCACAGCTTGACCTGCAGGACATGAAGGAAGTCTTCAAAGGGGCGGAGACGCGTCGTTTCTTCGTAATGAACACTGATCTTTTCGTGCGCTCCCTCTGCTTCATCGCCATTTATATCGGCTTTACTGTGATATCGGCCCGCTACGGCGACCTTCTTCTGGCCGTCAGCTCCATCATGATGAAGCTTCTGATGATATTCTCATACTTCACGGACGGATTCGCATATGCAGGCGAGGCCATGACAGGCCGCTACATAGGTGAGAAGAACGGCCTTATGCTGCGCCAGACTGTGAAATGGACCTTTGTCTGGAGCATGTCGATAGCCTTGCTTTTCATGGTCATATACCAGTTCGCCGGAGTGGCGCTTCTTAGGATGATGACTTCCGATCCTGCTGTGGTTGAGGCTTCAAGGGAGTACCTTCCTTGGCTGCTTCTGATGCCTGTGATAGGGTGTGCGGCCTTTACATGGGACGGAATATACATAGGGGCGACCGCTTCCAAGGCCATCCGCAACTCGATGCTCTGGGCTGTTGTCGCCTTCGCAGGGGTCTGGTTCATCGGCATATCCTGCCTCGGTCTGTCTTCTGTACCGGTCGCTGACGCTCTTCCCGACGCTCTTCCCGGTGCCACGAGGTACGGCCGCATAGCCATGCACATCCTGATGGCCGCCTACTTCGCCCATCTTCTCGCCCGTACCGTATATCTTTCTGCCCGTTATCGTAGGGAAGTAGGGTGTCAGGGCGCATGATCCCGTATCGGAAACAAGGGAAAAGTCAAAAACCCTTTGTGAATTTAGCGATTTATCCTATTCTTTTATATCTTTGTCAATTGCGTCGTTTAAAGACGGCTGATAAGGCATTTAAGCAATGGGATTATATTCTTTTTATAGGATCAGCAAGCCTTCTGCGGCAAAGGTAGAGGGCGGAAAGATCGATTCAGAATACAAGGCTCTCAGAAACAAGACTTTCTGGGGAGCGACGGTAGCCTATAGCCTTTATTATGTCTGCCGTATGAGCTTGAGTGTGGTGAAGCAGCCTCTGATCGATGAAGGTGTGCTTTCTGCCGGCCAGCTCGGCCTGATCGGATCATCCCTTCTGTTCGTATATGCGGTAGGAAAATTCATGAACGGCTTCATAGCGGATTACTGCAATGTGCGCAGGTTCATGGCTACAGGACTTTTCATTTCGTCAGCGGTCAACCTCATCATGGGTGTCCTCGGTCTGATCCATGGGCCGGCTGGACTTTCTTCGGTGCTTGTGTTCATCTGTTTCGCAGTCTTGTGGGGAATAAACGGCTGGATGCAGTCCATGGGATCGCCTCCCGGGGTCATCAGCCTTTCAAGATGGTTCCCACGTTCGAAGAGAGGCACATACTACAGCATATTCAGCTCCACTCCTTATGTCGGTGAATTCCTGTCTTTCATATTGACAGGTGTGGTGGTCGGTGCATTCGGCTGGCAGTACGGCTTCATAGTGGCGGCGGCAGCCGGCCTGATAGGCTCGGCCATTATCCTGCTGTTTGTTTCGGATACTCCTGAAAGCAAGGGTCTTCCGTCCATATATGAACTTTCCGGCGAGATGAAGACGAAGGAAGACCAGATGGCTACCAAAGATCTTCAGAAGCTTATAATCAAGCATCCAGGCATATGGATAATAGCCCTCTCGAGCGCCTTCATCTACATAACGAAGTATGCTGTGGCTGGCTGGGGAGTGCTTTTCCTTCAGAAGGCCAAGGATTTCTCGCTGGAGGACGCGACGCAGATCATAGCCTTTTCCGCTGCCTTCGGTGTGGTGGGAACGGTTCTCGCCGGCTGGCTTTCCGACTCGGTCTTCAAGGGAGACAGGGTCAAGCCTGCTATTCTGTCCGGCATCCTGAGCTTCGTCGCTTTGGCCATGTTCCTCTTTTTCAAAGGAAGTTTTGTATTGAATATCTTTTATGTATCTTTGTTCAGTCTTGCGGTAGGAGTGCTTTATTGCATAGTGGCCGGGCTCATGGCTGTGGATATCGTGCCGAGGAAGGCTACGGGAGCCGCTTTGGGCGTTGTCGGCATTTCAAGCTATGTGGCTGCCGGTCTGCAGGATATTACGAGCGGGTACCTCATACAGTGCAATACTACAGTTGCTGACGGTATGGATGTGTACGATTTCGGTCCGGTGTCGTGGTTCTGGCTTGCTGCGGCTCTGGTGTCGTTCATCCTGCCTGTACTCAATTGGAAGAAAATGAAAATAACACAAAACCAAAATAACAATTAGATATGAAATTACAGATCAGCATTGAATACAGGACAGCGTGGGGCGAAGAACTCGTCCTCTGTCTTGGTGGAAAGCGCTATCCCCTCAATTATGTAGCTGAAGGCCTCTGGTGTGTGGAGATTCCCCGTTTCAATCCTGCAAAGGTGTCAGAGTATTCTTACGAAGTAGTGCGTGACGGTGCGGTGGTCCGCAAGGAGTGGAAGACTCATGCTCTTGCTCTTCCAGAAGGAACAGCTCCCGCAGTGCTTGAGATTGCAGACAGGTGGATTGACCGTCCTGCAGACGCTCCGTTCTATTCTTCGGCATTCACAAAGGCCATCTTCGGTCGTCATGATGCAGTAAAAAAGGTTTCTAAGGCTAAGGATGCGAATGTGCTCCTGAAAGTGATGGCTCCTGTAGTCCGTCCTGATGAAGTGCTTGCCCTTGCCGGCAGCGGAAAGGCTCTGGATGACTGGAATGCCATAATACCTTTCGATTCATCTGAATTCCCTTTATGGACCCTTTCCCTCAAGGTTACAGATACATTTGCTTACAAGCTCATAATAGCGGACAAGGAAACTCTCATGCCTGTAGCCTGGGAGGACGGAGAAAACCGTATGTTCTCTCATCCGGCACAGGAGGATGTTTTTGTCGTGGACGCTTCGATCGAACCTCGTTTCAGCGGTCGCGTATGGAAGGGTGCAGGTACAGCCATCCCGGTGTTCTCGCTTCGCAGCGAGGATGATTTCGGAGTAGGAGAGTTCTATGATCTCAAGAAGATGGTCGACTGGGCTGTCGAGACAGGTCAGAGCGTGCTCCAGCTTCTTCCGATCAACGATACAACCATGTTCGGCACATGGGAGGATTCATATCCGTACAACCCTAATTCTACATTCGCCCTTCATCCTCAGTATATCAATCTTCCTGCTGCCGGCGTAGCGGAGGATGAGGAATACAAGGCCCTTCAGGCAGAGCTGAATGCTCTCGACCAGATTGACTACGAGAGAGTGAACAAGGCCAAGCTGGCCCTCCTGAAGAAGGCTTTCGCCAAGACTTTCAAGAAATTGTCTGCGACAAAGGCATACAAGGAATTCATCGCGAAAAACAATCACTGGCTCCTTCCTTATGCGGTATTCAGTGTGCTCCGCGACCTTAACGGAACCCCTGACTTCTCAAAGTGGAAGGGCTATGCAAAATATAACCAGAAGAAGGTGGATGCCCTTTGCGAGGAGCATAAGGAGGATGTAAACTTCTGGTGTTTCGTCCAGTACCATCTGGACTGCCAGCTTTCCGAGGTGTGCAGCTATGCCCATGAACACGGAGTGATCTTCAAGGGTGACCTTCCGATCGGAATCAGCCGTACAAGTGTGGATGCATGGCTCTATCCTGAGCTCTTCCATATGAATTCCCAGGCAGGAGCACCGCCTGATGCATTCTCGGCCTTCGGACAGAACTGGGGCTTCCCTACATACAACTGGGAAAAGATGGCAAAGGACGGCTTCGCATGGTGGAAGGCGCGTCTGAACAAGATGTCCGAGTATTTCGATGCATTCCGTATCGACCATATCCTCGGTTTCTTCCGAATCTGGGAGATCCCTATGGATGCAGTCCACGGTCTGCTCGGCTATTTCAATCCGGCCCTTCCTTATTCTGCTGATGAACTTGCGGCTCTCGGCTTCGATATGGAAGACGGCAAGTGGTCGACTCCTATAACCTATGATTGGGTGCTTTGGGAGATCTTCGGCGATCTTGCGGACGAGGTGAAGACCAAGTATCTCAAGGATGGAAAGCTTCTTCCGGCATACAGCACCCAGAGAAAGGTGGCTGACAAGCTCAAGGGAGATGATGAGAAGACAACAAAGCTCCGCGAGGGTCTCATGACTCTCCTTGACGATGTGCTCTTTGTCGAGGATCCGCGTCAGAAGGGATATTATCATCCTCGCATCAGCGGACAGTCCACATATTCGTTCCGTTCGCTCGACGCTTACAGACGCGGCGCGTTCGAAAAGCTCCACAATGATTTCTTCTATCACAGGCACAACCAGTTCTGGTATGAGTCTGCAATGAAGAAACTCCCTGATCTTCTGGATTCTACAGGCATGCTCGCCTGCGGTGAGGACCTTGGAATGATCCCTGCCTGCGTTCCTGATGTGATGAGCAGCCTGAGGATTCTCTCACTCGAGATCCAGAGGATGCCTAAGTCGGTCGAGGAGACCTTTGCTGATCCTGCAAGATATCCTTATCTTTCTGTCTGCACCACTTCAACCCATGACATGAACCCTATCCGTGCATGGTGGGAGGAGGATCGTGAACTGACCGACAGGTTCTTCCATGAAGTTGTCGGCGGTCATGGCGACACACCTTATTTCTGCGAACCTTGGGTATGCCGCTATGTGCTTGACAGACATCTTGCATCCCCTGCGATGTTCACCATCATTCCGCTTCAGGACTGGCTTTCCATGGATCTGAACATCCGTCTTGAAGATCCGAACAAGGAAAGGATCAATGTGCCTGCCAACTCACGTCACTACTGGCGTTACCGCATGCACCTTACACTTGAGGATCTCATGAACGAGATTGACTTCAATGAAAATCTTACAGGTATGATCTGCAACAGCGGACGTTGCTAAGCTATGAAGATAAGAAACATTTTTACTATGCTGGTGGTGCTAGTTCTGGGCACCACCTTTTCATGTACTTCGGTACAGCGGACTGAGGTGGAACCTTATGCAGAGGGCAGGCCATATACAAGATGGTGGTGGTTCGCTTCGGAGATAAGCAATGATGACATCCTTTATCAGCTCGAGTGGCTGAAGGACAACGGATTCGGCGGAGTGGAGATAGCCTGGGTCTATCCTATGCGTGGCGACAGCACTATCGTGCGTCCCGCATGGCTTTCCAAGGAATGGGCCGCTCCGGTCAATTATGCCAAACGTGCTGCCGATTCTCTCGGTCTGGGATGTGACTTTACCTATGGAACCCTCTGGCCTTTCAATGCCTTCGATCTTCCGGACGAGTATGCCACGCATTCTTTCTATCAGAAGGAGTCTCCTCAGAACCGTACTCTCACATGGGAGCATCCGAGAAAGGCGAAGATCCTGAACCATCTTGACAGGGAGGCTTTCGCCTATTATGCCGCCCGTATGAACGAAGGCCTGAAGGATGCCTACAAGGGCTCCAGGTCGGGAGTCTTCGTGGATTCATGGGAGGTGGAGACAAGGCATCTCTGGACAGATGGCTTCGGCGAGAAGTTCAAGGAACGTTTCGGCTATGCTGTAGAGCCTTATATGGACAAGCTCTATGAACCCGGCAATGAAGATGTGTACTATGACTACATGACTCTTATGTCTGATTATGTCCTGTATGAGTTCTATAAGCCTTTTACAGACAATGCCCATTCCCAGGGTGCATTCTCGAGGTCTCAGTGCGGAGGTGCTCCCGCGGATCTCCTCGGTGCGTTCATGCTTGTGGATGTACCTGAGACAGAGGCAATTCTGTATGAACCTAACTATGGACGCATTCCTGCTTCAGCTGCAGCTCTTGCAGGTAATGATATCGTGACATCGGAGAGTTTCACCTGTCTTTACGGATGGAAGGGCTGGGGAGGAAAGGGCCCGTACCAGGATCAAGAGCAGATCGGTGACATGCGTCTCATTGCCGATGCACTGTTCGCAAACGGCACCAACCAGATCATATGGCATGGAATGCCTTTCAACGAAAAGGGCAAGGGAAAGAATGACAACCATTTCTATGCGTCCGTACATGTGGGACCGGATTCTTTCTTCAAGGACCAGCTGAAGGAGTTCAATGATTATATGGCCAAGGTCTCTCGTTACATGAGGAAGGGCAGGACATATTCTGATGTAGCCATGTATCTTCCTCTCGAAGACTCTTGGATGGGAGTGGAATATCCGGATTCATTGCAGATGCCTTGGGTCTGGGGAGAGTATGAACTCCGTTATGTCTTCGCTCCCGACTATCTGAAGGGATATCAGCCTTTGTGGGTGAATGCCAAGGTGCTTTCTCAGGCTTCGTTCTCAGACGGGCTTCTCCGCTACGGAGACATGACGTTCTCGGCACTTGCTGTGGATGTGGAGTGGCTTGATATCGAGACGCTGAGACAGGTGCTGCGTCTTGCTGAACAGGGACTTCCTGTAGTCATGCCACGTGAGCCGAAGCAGCCCGGTATGAACAAGTCCGGAGAGTATGCGGACCTTTATGCCGGACTTATGTCTCTGACCAATGTTTCTGCCGTGCCTTCGGATATTCTGAAGCAGAAACCTTTGATCGAAGGAGAGGATCTGCCGGATTTCTGGTGCCGCATGGACGGAGAAGAACTCTACATATTTGTAGCGAATCCGGCGGCAAGACAGCTCAAATACCCGCTCCGTTATGGCCAGGCCTTCGAAGACAAGGGCTCGCGCAGAGAGCTGACAGTCAATACGTCAGCAGGGGCGCAGCATCTGACGCTGGAATTCAGACCTAATGAGTCTCTGATGCTCAAGGTCGGCGGAAACGGGAAGGTGGAGGTCATAGACCTCGGTTTCTCTGCTAAGGAGCTACTTCTCGAGCCATGAAAGGAAGTCATCGACGCGTGAACGGCTGACAGTCATCTCGAATGAGGTCTCCGGAGTCGGGATTACCCTCAGACGGCCTCCAGCCTGCTTGATTATGCTGGTAATGGCTTTCAGGGAGATGATGCAGCTGCGCGATATCATAAAGAAACATTCAGGATTCAACTCCTCGTTCACTATGTTGAGCGAGGAGTCTATTATATATTTATGTCCGTCGAAAGTGACGAGCCAGTTGCTCTTCTCTTCCGAATAAATGTAGGCTATCTTATTGGTTTCCAGAGGAATGATTCTGTCGTTGACGCGTATCAGGTATCTTTCCTTGTATTCCTTTCTTGCAGCTGGAATCCCTCCGGTCGCCTTAATGAGCTCTTCCACATTTATGATGCCTCCGCTCATGCGGCAGCGTGCTACTGCCCTTTTCAAGGCATCAGGCTCGATAGGCTTTAGGAGATAGTCCACGCTTCCTGCTTCGAAGGCCTTGAGGGCATAGCTGTCATAAGCCGTGGTCATTATGACCTTGGCCTTGACTTTCGTCTGACGGAATATCTCGAAGCAGACCCCGTCCAGGAGTTCCACATCCATGAAAATGATGTCCGCCACATTCGCAGGATCGTTCAGCCATGCAACGGTGCTCTTTACCGAGTCCGTGCATCCGACAATCCTGAAGTCGGGGAAATTATTTGTAAGTACTCTGGCAAGGCTCTTCTGAGCCATAACCTCATCTTCTACTATCAGGATATTCATAATAACGGTATTGTTACGCAAAATCTTTCAGCCGTATGCTCTATATCAACTCTCTTGCCTGAAAGGTCGAGATACTGCTGCTGCATGTATTTGAGTCCGAGTCCACCTGAGGGACTCTTGCTTACTTTCGGTATGATTTCGTTGCAGACGCTGACCTGCTCCCCGTTTCCGGTCATCGTTATGGTAAGCGGGTGTGAGGGAGTGGCTGCATTGTGCTTCGTGGCATTCTCTATGAGCAGCTGGAGGCTGCAAGGCACCACATATCTGGACATACTGTCCTCCGGTATGGAAACTTCCATGATCAGTCCCTTCGGAAAGCGTATCTTGAGAAGTTCGTAGTACTGCCGGGCAAAGTCAAGTTCCTCCCTGAGCGTCACGAGTTTCTCCTCCTCGGTCTTGAGCATGTATCTGTAGAGGCCGGCCAGCTTGTGGATGTATGTGCTGGCTTCTTCCGTCTTTTCCTCGCATACGAGGCAGTCAAGTATGTTCAGGGAGTTGAAGAGGAAGTGCGGATTGACCTGATGCTTGAGTTTGAAATAGCGGTATTCGGCGATATTGGCCATTCCCTTGGCCTCCTTGGCCTCGCTTCGCGCCTCGATGGCATAGTTTATCACATACACGATGCAGTATACCGTGACTTCGGCGATGAGGGAGGTCATGAACAGGACAGGGAAGTCGTAGGTGAATGCAGCCTTGAGGCCGGATTCGGATCTTATGCCCAAGATGATGACCTCTATCAGGCAGACAGCGAGCATGAAGGCCGACAGGATCAGGATCTGGGGAATGCGCTTGAGCTTGAAATCGGATCCGTACCATCTGATATACAGCACGTTGAGCGCTATCATGATCATCAGGGACGCCGAATTGGAGAATACTCTGGAGCTGGCTCCCATAATGTCGGCTTCGCTGAACGGTTCTGTAGAGAAAAGCAGGACTATTCCTATGCGGATGATATAGATCGTCACAATGGCTGCAAGCAGCCAGAGCGTCTGGGGCGATGACATTGTTATTTCGTCGTGGCCGGCCTTTCTGGGGTGGAACAGTCTGGTCAGAAGCTCTATCGTCCAGCCAAGGATCTCGGTGGTTATGATGGTGGCGATTGCATTCGCCGCATGGTTGGTGCTTATCAGGGACTGAAGGATGTCGGCGCCAAGATGTCCGAGGATATAGCCCAGTATGTTGGCCATGATGACACATGCGGCTGCATATTCGATGCTGATCCATCTTTTCATGCAGATAAGCAGGATCATGGACATGGTAAGCACTGTCAGAAGCAGCTCGTCATTCAGTCCGGCATGCCTGCAGACAAGGGTCACGACTGCGTGCAGCAGCGCGAAGACATGTATGATCCAGGCTACATTTATGTCCTTAAGTCTTGGCATATAAGTCCTTTGATTGCCCGAAGATAGCAATTTTGCTCAGATTCTCCAATCTTTGCTTACAATTCATCATGGAAATCCGCCAATTCATCACTTTCTTTCAACAGTTCGTCATGTGCTTTTTTATCTGTGCCAAATTATGATTATTTTCGCAAAATTGTAATAACATTAGGATTAATAACCAAAAACCACAAATAATGCAAAAAGCGAAACTTACGTTCTGGCAGTTGTGGAATATCAGTTTCGGATTCTTCGGTGTCCAGATCGCATATTCCCTTCAGAGTGCCAACATCAGCCGCATCTTTGCGACTTTGGGAGCTGATCCCCACAGTCTCAGCTTCTTCTGGATCCTTCCCCCGCTGATGGGTATGATCGTACAGCCTCTCGTAGGAAAGTACAGTGACAGGACATGGTGCCGTTTCGGCCGCCGTATCCCTTATCTTTTCCTCGGTTCAGTGATCGCGATTGCGGTGATGTGCCTGCTTCCTAACGCAGGAAACTTCAACTTCACGTTCACCGGTGCGATGATCTTCGGTCTCGTGGCCCTTATGCTGCTTGATACATCCATCAACATGGCTATGCAGCCGTTCAAGATGCTGGTGGGTGACATGGTGAGCGAAGAGCAGAAAGGCCAGGCCTATTCGATCCAGAGCTTCCTCGTGAACGCCGGCGGTCTGGTAGGATTCATCTTCCCGTTCCTCTTCGCATGGATCGGACTTGCCAACACTGCCCCTGAGGGACAGATTCCGGACACAGTGAAGTACTCGTTCTACATCGGATCGGTGATCCTCATCCTCTGCGTCCTCTTCACCACATTGAAAGTCAAGGAGATGCCTCCGAAGGAATATGCCGAGTTTCATGGCATTGACCTCAAGAAGAAAGAGGCTGAAGGCAAAGGTCCGGGCATGTTCGAGCTTCTCAGGAAGGCTCCGGGCACATTCTGGACAGTGGGTCTGGTGCAGTTCTTCTGCTGGGCAGCCTTCCTCTACATGTGGACATATACCAACGGCGCCATCGCTGACACCGTATGGGGTACGACAGACGTGAAGTCGGCAGGCTATCAGGAGGCCGGCAACTGGGTCGGAATCCTCTTCGCGCTTCAGTCTGTAGGTTCAGTGCTCTGGGCGCTTGTGATCCCTAAGTTCAAGTCTATCAAGACAGCGTATGTAGTCAGCCTGCTCATCGGAGCGGTCGGCTTCGCATCGGTGTTCTTCGTACACGACCAGTATCTCCTCTTCATCTCGTTCCTCTTTATCGGAGTGGCATGGGCGGCTATGCTGGCGATTCCTTTCACCCTTCTCACCAACTCGCTTTCAGGTGACCATATCGGAACCTACCTCGGCCTGTTCAACGGTACAATCTGCCTTCCGCAGATCGTTGCAGCTGCCTGCGGAGGCTTCGTGCTCAAGATGGTCGGCGGCGCTCAGGTGAGCATGTTCATCGTGGCAGGCGTGCTTCTTGTCTGCGGAGCGGTGGCAGTGTACTTCGTGAAGGACAAGGCAAAAGCATAAACACCAATATATTATAAACAGATCAATCTATTAACCAAACTAAATTCTTATGAATAGAATAATGACACTATGTGCAGCCCTCCTTATCTCGTTACTGGGGGGGGCACAGGTATTCGCTCAGGGCGGATACGAGGTTAAAGGAGTGGTCGTGGATCAGGTCGGACCGATCATCGGTGCCACTGTCATCGAACAGGGCACGACAAACGGTGTGTCGACCGGTCTTGACGGCGATTACGTCCTTACCGTTTCAAGTGAGAATGCAGTTGTGGAAATCAGCTGCATCGGTTATGCAACACAGACCTTCGTGGCATCGCAGCTCCCTGCAACTGTCACTCTTGGCGAGGATACAGAGTTCCTCGATGAGGTCGTTGTCATCGGTTACGGTACAGTAAAGAAAGAGGACATGACCGGTTCGGTTGCAACTGTCGAGGCAGATGCCATCAACAAGGGTATGATCACATCACCTGCAGACCTCCTCAAGGGTAAGTCAGCCGGTGTTGTCGTTACTCCTGGTTCAGGTGCCCCTGGTGCAGGCGCGACAATCCGTATCCGCGGTGGTTCGTCACTCAACGCTACCAATGACCCTCTCATCATCATCGACGGTCTCCCTGTGAGCAACGACGGTGTGAGCGGAATGGCAGACCCTCTCTCTTCAATCAACCCAAGCGATATCGAGTCGTTCTCAGTGCTCAAGGATGCTTCCGCTACTGCAATCTACGGTTCACGTGCATCCAACGGTGTCATCGTCATCACAACCAAGAAGGGTGCGAAGACAAAGACAGGCGTCCCTCAGATCAATCTCGATTATTCGACATCCCTCAGCCATGTCAGCGAGTATGTTGATGTGCTTTCTGCAGATCAGCTCCGTAACCTCATGAACGAGAGAGTTCAGGCAGGTCTTCTCAATGCTGATGCTATCGCTGCCCTCGGCGAGGCCGATACAAACTGGCAGAAGGAGATCTATCAGCTTGCAAATACACATGATGCGAACCTCTCTGTTTCAGGCCGTGTAGGTATGGGCAAGACAGCGGTTCTTCCTTACCGTGTATCAGGAGGCTTCATGTCTCAGGAGGGTGTCCTCATGACAGACAAGATGAACAGAGGAACAGTTTCATTGAACCTCACTCCTCAGTTCTTTGACAATCATCTTACTGTAAGCCTCAACGGAAAGGGCGTGTTTACAGCGAACAACTTCGCCAACCAGGGCGCTATCGGACAGGCTGTCCGCATGAACCCTACCCACCCTGTATTCGACAGCTCTGACAAGGGTATCGCAGGCTACTACGTTCACCGTGACGGTGCAGGCAACGTGAACACAATGGCTGTTCAGAACCCTGTTGCCATGATCACCCAGAAGAAGGACCAGAGCAACGCCGCACGTTTCATCGGTAACGCTCAGTTCGACTATAAGATCCACGGTCTTGAGGATCTCCGCCTCAACCTCAACCTCGGTATGGACTATGCTTCATCACACGGATTCACCGAGTCTCCACAGGGATCGGAGCAGTCATACCATGACACAGCACAGTCAGGTTCAGGTTACCACAGCGACTACACATACGAGCGTATGGACAAGACTCTCGAGGCTTACATCGCTTACAACAAGGATTTCAACGGAGGTCACCATTTCGACGCCATGGCAGGTTACTCTTGGCAGCAGTTCTACTACAAGTCTACAAACAAGTCATGGAAGCTTACCGACAACTCAATCCTTGGAGAGAGCACTCCTGCAGGAGAACTCTTCCTCGTTTCGTTCTTCGGTCGTCTGAACTACTCATATGACAACCGTTATATGGTTACAGCTACTCTCCGTCGCGACGGTACTTCACGTTTCTCAAACAACAAGTGGGGTCTCTTCCCTTCAGTGGCTCTCGGATGGAACATCGGAAACGAAGGCTTCCTCAAGGACAACGATGTCCTCACAACCCTCAAGCTCCGTGCTTCATGGGGTCAGACAGGACAGCAGGGCGTAGGTGGCTACTATGACACTCAGGCTACATACTACACCAACCTCCTTGGTTCATACTATTACTTCGGCGGCGGTCTCGTGAACCCTATCACTGCTCTCGGTTACAATGCAGACCTCAAGTGGGAGACTACTACAACATGGAACGTCGGATTCGACTTCGGCTTCCTCGATGACCGTATCACCATGGGCCTTGATGCTTACTGGCGTGAGACAACAGACATGATCAACTACATCCCTGTACCGGCTCTCGGTAACCTCACAAACTACCTCAACTCAAACATCGGTAGCCTCGTGAACAAGGGTATAGAGTTCGACATCAACGCTACGGCCATCGATACAAAGGACTGGACATGGTCGATCGGAGCGAACCTCTCATACAACAACACAGAGATCACCAAGCTGACAGCTTCTCCAAATGACAAGACAGGAGTCGAGACCGGCGGTATCTCAGGTGGTGTGGGTAACAACATCCAGATGCATCAGGTAGGTCATGCACCTTCTTCATTCTATGTATATCAGCAGGTATACGATCAGGACGGCCGTCCTATGGAGGGTGTATATGTTGACCGTGACGAAAACGGTGTCATCAATGCAGACGACAAGTACTTCTTCCACAAGCCGGCAGCTGACTTCACAATGGGTCTCAACACTACTCTCACCTACAGGAACTGGACCCTCGCAGCTTCAGGACACGGAAGCCTCGGAAACTGGGTATACAACAACGTAGCTTCTGACGGTGAAATGCTTGCTGACCTCTGGACAAACAGCTTTACAAGCAACCGTCTCGAGTCTGCTCTCTGGTCTAACTTCAGCCAGGCATGCTACCTCTCGGACTACTATATCAAGGACGCTTCATTCTTCAAGCTCGACAACGTGACCCTCGGCTATACATTCCCGCAGGTGTTCAAGTCAGCTAAGCTTGACCGTGCGTTTGGTATCAACATCTACGCTACAGTCCAGAATGTTGCGACAATCACTAAGTATGAGGGACTCGACCCTGAAATCTTCAGCGGTATCGACAACAACCTTTACCCACGTCCAAGAACTTACATCCTTGGTGTCAAGTTTAACTTCTAATTTAAAGGATAAGACAATATGAAAACTTTGAAATATATACTTGGAGTTCTTGTTCTTGCAGTAGGAATGTCTTCTTGCGTGGGTGACCTCAACGTTACTCCGCTCGATCCGGCGTTGAACACTGCCGACAAGGCTCTTCAGACTGAGGACGATTACTTCGCACTTCTTGCCCAGTGCTATACTGGTTTCGCTACATCAGGCTCATACGGCCCTAACGGAGCAAACAACATTTCCGGTGTGGATGGCGGTTTCAGCCAGTACTTCCGTGGACGCTACCACCTCAACGGCCTTACTACAGACGAGGCTGTCTGCGGTTGGAATGACCAGACTCTCCAGGACCTCCATGGTCTTAACTGGACTACTTCAGACGTATTCGTAGCAGCGTTCTACTATCGTATCGCTTATCAGATCTCTGCTTGCAACGAGTTCATCCGCCAGGCAGACAAGGCTACAATCGACCTTCCTAAGAAGGATCAGTGGATCGCTGAGGCACGTGCTCTCCGCGCACTCTGCTGGCTTGATGCTATCGACAACTATGGTGGATTCCCATTCGCTGACGAGACTAACTCAGTAGGTTCTACAGCTCCTGAGTACAGGGACCGCAAGGCTCTTTACGAGTATGTGGAGAACGAGTGCAAGGATCTCCTTGAGAACAGCGCTCTCTATGACTATGCTCAGGGCGAATACGGCCGCGTAAACAAGGGTATGGTAGCTATGATTCTTGCAAAGCTTTACCTTAACTCTGAGGTTTATGTAGGTCAGGCAAGATATGCTGACTGTGCAGCAGTCCTCAAGAACCTTGAAGGCAAGTACAGACTTCATACATCAGTTCACGGTACAGGCGACAACGCTTACCAGGAACTCTTCCTTGCAGATAACGACAAGTGTACTGACGAGCTCATTTTCGTTGTCGAGCAGAACGGTACCCAGACTGCAAGCTACGGTGCTACAAACTATCTCATCTTCGCTGCTACCGGTGACACTATGGACCCTGCAGCAGTAGGTATCTCATCAGGTTGGGGCGGTATCCGCACAACTCCTGAGTTCTATGAGATGTTCGATGCAGCCGATCAGCGCGAGCTCTTCTGGGAGGAGGGACATACTCTCTCAATCGATGACATCTCTACATTCAGCAACGGTATGGGCTTCCAGAAGTTCAAGAATGTGAACAGCGACGGAAGCGCGGCTTCTGACAAGGGTTTTGTTGATGTAGACTTCCCTGTATTCCGTTATGCCGATGCTCTTCTCATGCTTGCAGAGTGCGAGCTCAAGGGCGTAAGCTGCGGCGGTAAGGCTGCTTTCGACGCCGTACGTGCGCGTGCAGGTATGCCTGCAATCGAGCTTAACGCCGACAACCTCCTCGAGGAGCGTGGCCGTGAGCTTTATCTTGAGGGATGGCGTCGTTCAGACCTCGTACGTTTCGGCAAGTTCACATCTGACTCATTCGTATGGCAGTGGAAAGGCGGCGTGAAGGACGGACAGGGATGTCCTGCCCACATGGCTCTCTTCCCAATTCCTGACAGTGACAGATATGCAAACCCTAATCTCGTTCAGAACCCTGGTTACGGTGCTTAATGTGTCGGATCATTTAAATGAATAAGAAAATGAAGATTACAAAATATTTGACAATGTTGGCTGCGGTTGTCGGCATGACAGCTGCCTGCCAGAAGGAGGAGTTCGTGACGTTCAATCCGGACAATGTCGTTGCTCCTGTCCTTCATGCAGTTGAGGACATTGTTGTTACTGTTGACAACAAGTCTGAGGCTGTGACATTCACATGGGATGCTGCCGATTTCGGTGTCAAGACCCAGATCTACTACTCTCTTGACATGGCTAAGGATGGCAAGAGCGTGAATCTCTTCAGCGGTGTATCCGGCACTTCAATGAACGTGTCTATGGAAAACATCAACAACAAGGCTTACAATGACCTTGCGATTCCTGCCGACGAGGCCGGTGAGGTGACTTTCACCCTCAGCGCAAAGCTTAATGTTGGCGCTTCTTATCCTGCAGCTCCTGTAAAGGCCAAGGTAACTCCTACAGCTGCCGAGAAGGTATATCCTAACGTATGGGTTATCGGTAACTACTGCGGCTGGGCACATGACGCTTCACTCTATCTCTGGAACTTTGCAGAGGACGGTGACGTATTCATGGGTGTAGTTGACTTCGGTGCAGGTGACGAGAAGACAGGCGGATTCAAGATCACTCCTGCTGGAAACTGGGATGCCGAGTTCGGTGGAACAGGTACAGCTGACGTTGATCCTGCTTCTATCCCTGTCGTTACTTCAGGCGGTTCAGACATCAAGAACTTCACTACAATGAGGTTCTACCACTTCTCACTCAGCACAACTGCTCTCACACTCAGCAAGAACTATGCATTCAACCAGGTTGGTATCATCGGTCTTAACGGTGACTGGGAGAACGACATCGTGATGGAGTACTCTAAGAACAAGCAGAGATTCTACGCTGATATCGACGTTGCCGCAGCTACTGAGATGAAGTTCCGCATGGATGCTGACTGGGGTGTTAACTTCGGTGGTGACATCAAGGCTCTCTCAAACGGCGGTGACAACATCAAGGTTGAGCCTGGTAAGTTCCGCGTATACTTCGACATGAACAACCTCGATGCAGTGACATGTACCTTCGATGAGAAGATGTACGGTCAGGAGGAGAATGTCGACACCCCTCCTGCAGATGATGATACTCCTGTAGTGGAGAACAAGGGCTGGGGCATCGTAGGTACCATCAATGACTGGGGTAACGGAGGTGCTGATGTCGATATGAAGGTTGGTGCAGGCTGGCTTGTTGCTGCCGGTGTCGAGCTTCCTGAGGGCTCTGAGATCAAGTTCCGTCTCGACGGCGGCTGGGATGTAAACTTCGGTGGTACATTCGCAGCTGATACTGAGGTCGCTCTTGTTGCAGGTGGTGACAACTTCAAGCCAGCTGCAGGTACATATGACATCTACCTCAACCCTGACATTCCTGCTGCATATTTCATGACAGCCGGTGCTGAAGCTCCTGCGACTCCACAGACATGGGGTATCGTAGGTACTACAAACAACTGGGGCGGCGATGACCTCGACATGGGTCTCGCTCTCGATGAGGAAGGCAAGTATTGGGTTCGCAAGGGTGTAGCTCTCCCTGACGGCGGTGAGATCAAGTTCCGTTTCGCTCATGGCTGGGATGTGAACTTCGGTGGCGCATTTGCTGTTGATGCTGCTGTAGAGCTTGCAGCCGGCGGTGACAACATGAAGACTGTAGCCGGTACATATGACATCTATCTTGATGTTGAGGGTGCAAAGGCATACTTCATGACAGAGGGCAAGACTCCTGCTGATGCAGGTGAGGCTGTAGTTACCTACATCGACGCATCTGCAGAGGCATTCGTAGTAGGTTTCTCTGGCAGTGCACTTGGCTGGGATGACCCTACCTTCGATGCGAACGACAGAGCTTCATTCGTAAGCAAGGAAGTTACAGACGAGGCTACCTATGCCGGTACTTACACTTATGAACTTGCATCACTTACTGTAGCGGAAGGTGACGAATTCAAGGTTCGCATCAACGGTGACTGGATCGGTGCAGGAGAAGGTGGAGCGACAGTTGAAGGCCTTGCAGTTACAGGTTCGGACAATTTCGTGGCTGGTGCTGCCGGTACATTCAAGGCGACGATCACTTTTGCTTGGGATGGTCTCAAGGCATCTGAGGTGAAGGTTGTTTTCGCTGAATAATCATTAGAGGGCGGCGCTGCTGCCCTCTTCATATACGGCCTGCAGCCCCTGACCGGACTGCAGGATGCCTGAAATATAAGATAGAAATGAAACGCATACTTTTTCTCATAGCCGTATTGGCAGCAGCTCTGGTTTCATGCAAGGAGGTTGATCCTATTGTGGAGAACGGCAAGCTGACGGTTGACCCTCAGTCCTTGAGCTTCAAGGCGGAGGGAGGAGCGCAGATACTTACCCTTGTCACAGATGCAGGGTCGTGGACTCTTGACCAGACTTCCGGCACGGACTGGTGTCTGCCTGCAAGGACCTCCGGCAAGACTTCCACATCCATCAATGTGACTGTCATAAGGAATACCGGTTCCGAGCGTATGGCGGAGCTTGTCTTCTCTGCTCCCGACTGTGCTGATGTCAAAGTGACTGTCTCGCAGGAAGCTGGCTCAGGCGTTTCTGATCTGGATGACCTTGCCGAAGGTCTTTCCATGGATCCAGCAACTCCGGATGCGGATGCTGCGGCGACCCTCTTTTTCAAGGCCGGGGCTTCTTCCGCTCTCAAAGGGTATTCCGGGGAGGTATATGTTCATGCCGGAGTCATCGTTGACGGTGAATGGATGTATGTTCCTGCCGAATGGAATCAGAATCTTGACAAATGCAGAATGACAGCCGAGGCTGAGAATATATGGTCTTTGAAGTTTGAGCCTTCTGTCCGCGAGTGGTTCGCTTCCGGCAAGACTCCTGTAAACAGGATCGGCCTTGTGATAAGAAGTGCAGACGGCTCGTTGAAGGGTCTGGAAGCGGATACATTCTTCGATATCACAGACAACAAGTATCAGGCAGAGGTCTTCGAGCCTGATCCTGTTGTGGAAGAGGCGGTTCCGGCAGGAGCGGAGTACGGAATAAACATAAATTCCGACAATTCGGTGACATTTGTGCTTGCTGAGAAGGACAAGGCCGGCAATCATCATGAGTACTGCTACCTTGTCGGTGATTTCAATGATTGGGAGCGCAATGCTTCATCTGCCATGAAGCGTGACAACACGAAGGGAGCATGGTGGCTTACGGTTGACGGTCTCGATCCGGACAAGGAGTACCGCTTCCAGTACCGTGTCGGTGTATCAGGCGGCTCGGAACTCTATCTCAGCGATCCATATACCGAAATAGTATATGACCAGTGGAACGACCAGTATATATCTTCTTCTACATACCCTGACCTTCCGGCTTTCCCTGAGAAGGCCAAGGCCCTTGTATCAGCCTTCAGGATCAATGAGGAGGCTTACAACTGGAAATACTCGGACTTCAAGGTCGAGGATGATGACGATCTGGTGATATATGAGCTTCTTATCAGAGATTTCTCTGCAACAAAGGATCTCAAGGGTGTGATGGACAGACTGGATCATATCGAGGCTCTCGGAGTCAATGCCATCGAGCTTATGCCTGTCCAGGAATTTGACGGCAACCTCAGCTGGGGTTACAATCCAAATCATTATTTCGCTCTTGACAAGGCTTACGGAACACGCGAGATGTACAAGGACTTCATTGATGAGTGTCATAGAAGGGGTATCGCTGTCATCATTGATGTCGTGTATAACCATCTTACCGGGCTCAGCACATATTCCAAGCTTTATTATCAGGGCGACAAGACAACTTCCGACAATCCTTGGTTCAATGTGGATGCGCCGCATCCGTTCAGTGTCTTCCATGATATCAACCATGAGAATGAACTTATCGTTGACCACATAAAGCAGAGTCTCGCATACCTTCTTAAGGAATACGATGTCGACGGCTTCCGCTTCGACCTTACCAAAGGTTTCACAAACAGGAAAAGCAATGAATCGAGTGCATCGAATTATGATGCATCCCGTGTGGCCATACTCAAGGGCTACTACAACTACATAATGTCGGTCAAGAACGATGCAGTGGTCATTCTCGAACATTTCTGTGAGGAGAAGGAGGAAAAGGAACTTGTCCAGGCGGGAATGAAGGTCTGGAGGAACTGCAATGGTGCATACAGAGGTTCTGTCCTCGGCGCTCCAGGCGATTTCAGCGGCATCTGGACCGGCAGTTCGACAGTTCCGTTCGGCGGTTATGTCGGTTTCATGGAAAGCCATGACGAAGAGAGACTGTGCTATGGTGCTGTGAATGATGTGACCTCCGTCAGCTGGGGTGTATGCGGAACCATGACGAACTGGTCTTCCGACCTGTCGATGGCGGCGGACGGGCCGTTCTTCGTAGCCAGGAATGTATCGTGCACTGCTGACGACCGCTTCAAGATCAGAGGTAACGGTGAGTGGAACGATGCATATAATTATGGCGCGGCTTCCGACAATTTCAAGCTTACTGTGGGAGAGGCATATGAGCTTACCCTCGGTTCAGGTTCAAAGGACATGTATGTTCCTGCTGCAGGTTCATATGATATATATTTCTGTCCTGCCGTGAAGACCGTATGGCTGATGAATGCTGGGGAAAGACCTGCAGAGCCGGAGGTTGATGCCGAGTCCGAGGATCCTCATGCGGTGGCTATGCGTCGTGCCGGATGCAATGCGGCATTCTGCTTCACTGTTCCCGGACCTAAGATGATCTGGCAGTTCGGTGAGATCGGTTATGATATCTCCATCGAATATAACGGAAGGACAGGTGAAAAGCCTGTCGTGACCGACAGTTACATGGCTGATCCTGACCGCAAGGCTCTCTATGACACATATGCTGCCCTTATCGGTTTCCGTCGTGACAATCCTCGCTTCTTCGATCAGGATGCGGACTTCAAGTGGACTCCGTCTGCAAAGGTAAAGACCATTACCTGTACAGTTGACGGCAAGACCTTCCATGTGGTAGGAAACTTCGACACGGTCACTCAGACTGCGACCCTGCCGGACGGCCAGTGGAGGGATTACCTTAATGACAATGCTTCTCTCCTGTCCGGATCGGTTACGCTCAGACAGGGTGAATTCAAGCTTCTAGTGAATTTTTAGTTAGTGGTAAATATAGGGTACTTTCCGGCAGGACTGCTTCATGCGGTTCTGCCGGTTTTTTGCTTTTCATGCAGATTCTGACGGGAAGTCGGAGGAATGGAACGAGGATTGTTTGTCGCGTGATGTTGATAATTTGGAATAATTATAAATGCGACAAGCGTATGGACAGAATAAGACAGATATTTACGGCTGTGGCTCTGACTTTTGCAGGCTGTCTGCCGGCATTCGCTCAAGGAGGCTATGTCGTGAGCGGAACTGTGACCGACCGGTTCGGTCCGGTGATCGGCGCGGCCGTCATGGAGCAGGGTACATCCAACGGCACTTCCACAGGACTGGACGGAGAGTACAGCCTTGTGGTTTCAGGCCCTTCGGCCATTGTGGAGATAAGCTGCATAGGTTATGTTTCACAGACTTTTGAAGCTGCTATGGTACCTCAGACAGTGACTCTCTCGGAGGATACCGAGTATCTCGATGAGGTGGTCGTGATCGGCTACGGAACTGTGAAGAAGGATGATATGACAGGTTCGGTTTCAGCGATAAAGGCTGAGGACCTGAACAGGGGAGCGGTAGTCAATACACAGGACATGCTCAAAGGCAAGGTGGCAGGTCTTCTCGTCACTCCGGGAGACGGTGGTCCGGGCTCGGGATCAAGAATCAGGATCAGGGGATCGGCTTCGTTGAATGCTTCGAATGATCCTTTGATCGTCATAGACGGAGTTCCGATTGCCCAGGGAGCGGGCGGGGCCATGTCAAATCCTCTGGACCTGCTGAATCCCAATGACATAGAATCGTTTTCAGTGCTCAAGGACGCATCGTCTGCAGCCATCTACGGCTCCCGTGCATCGAACGGAGTCATCCTCATAACCACTAAAAAGGGAAGAGGAGGGGCTCCGCAGGTAGCCTACAGCGGTTCCTTCAGTCTCCAGAACATTTCGTCAAAGGTTCCGGTCATGTCAGCAGACGAACTCAGGGACTTCTATGCGGAAATATACCCGCCCGGTACCCAGACGGGCGACAGGATAAAGGAACTCAGCGGCACCGCTTCCACCGACTGGCAGGATCTTGTGTTCCGCACAGCCTTCGCCACGGAGCACAATGTAAGTGTATTTGGAAATGTGAAGGACAGGATGCCTTACCGCGCTTCGGTATCCTACAGCGGCCAGCAGGGAACCCTTCGTGAGTCGAGATATGACAGGGGTACTGCGGATGTCACTATATCCCCGAATTTCTTCGACAGGCATCTGACCTTTGACATCAACGCCAAGGGCGTGTATTCATATTCTGATTATTCGGACGGCGGTACAGTCTCGAAGGCGGCCTTCTTCAATCCGACTGCGGATCCGTATTGGCGCAATGCCGACGGAACCATAGACCATACCACGACGAACGGCTACTGGAACTACGGCAACGGCAGAGGTACGGCCTTCTCTCCGAACGTACTCGTAGGCCCGAGTCCTCTTTCCATGCTGTACGACAACATCAGCTACGCGACATCATCCCGTTTTATCGGCCGTATCGCTGCTGATTACAAGGTGCATGGATTCGAAGCCCTGAGAATCAATGTGAGTGCGGGACTCGATGTGACCGGAACTGATTCTTATAACGGAGTGCGTCCGGGTTCGTTCCAGGCCTATGCGGACACGGAGAATCTTCGCATCGGCCAGCACACGAAGGGCTGGAATGTCAGCCGCAGCATGCTCTTCGAGGCTTATGCAGACTATAATGAGATCTGGGGTGTGCACAATCTCGATGTCATGGCAGGATATTCATGGCAGAACAACCGCTGGTCCGACAGGAATGTTACATATTTCAACGAGACAGACGAGATAAAGCTCGAACCTGGAGAGACCGCGGATACCCGTTACCTTACCTACAGGAACGAGAATTATCTGGTATCGTTCTACGGACGAGTGAACTGGTCGATAGATTCCCGTTATGTGTTCACTTTCACGGCCCGCGGCGACGGTTCCTCAAAATTTGCGAAGCCGTACAGGTGGGGCTTCTTCCCTTCCGGTGCCTTCGCATGGAATATTGCCAAGGAACCGTTCATGGATGGTGCGGGGGCGGTGTCGGCCATGAAACTTCGTGTTTCTGCCGGCCTTACAGGCCAGCAGGACGGCATCGGAGACTATGTGCATCTAGCCAGGTACAACAGGTCGAATGACCCGTATCACACCTACGACATGGGCCCGGCAGGCTATATGAACATGCTTACTCCTCAGGCCTATGACCCGACTATCAGGTGGGAAACCACGATGACATACAATCTCGGCCTTGACTTCGGGTTCTTCAAGGACAGGTTCACAGGAAGCATAGATGCCTACATAAGGGATACAAGAGACCTCCTCAATTCGGTGCAGGTGCCTATGGGCTCGAATTTCGGAAACAGGCTCATGACGAACATCGGTTCCATCCGCAACAAGGGTCTTGAATTCGCTCTGTCCGGCATTCCGGTACAGACGGAGGACTGGAGCGTGCAGCTGGGCTTCAACGGAACCTTCCAGAATACGGAATTCACGAAGCTCAATCCTACCGAGGACGACAACTACTACATCGAGACGGGAAACATCTCGAAAGGTACTGGAGGCTATCTCTGCCGTCAGATGGTGGGATATGCTCCATATACCTACTACACGTACAAGCAGAAATATGACAGCGAAGGCAAGCCTGTCCAGAATGGATTCGAAGATCTGGACGGAGATGGAGCAGTGACGGAAGCCGACCGCTACATGACAGGCAGAAGCGCGGCACCGAAGTTCTTCTATGGAGTCAATGTCAAGGTGAGCTACCGCAACTGGGATTTCGGACTCAACGGCCACGGCTCTGCCGGGACATGGGTGTTCAACGACTTTGCGTCGGCAAATTCCACCGCCAGCCTCGACCTGAATGCCGGAAGCCTGCCGAATCAGGCTGTTTTGGTAAGGACTACAGGTTTCACGAAGCCTAACAGCGCCCAGCAGTGGTACTCGGACTATTTCCTTGAAAACGCTTCCTTCTTCCGTCTGGATGACATCAATCTCGGCTATACCTTCCGCGGGCTGGGTAAGTGGCAGACGGACATAAGGGTGGCTCTCGGCATGCAGAACGTGTTCATACTTACCGGTTACAGCGGAATGGATCCGGAAGTCATATCCGAAAACGGAATAGACGGCACGGTCTGGCCGCGTCCACGTACATATTCGCTCAGGCTGAATGTTAACTTTTAGTGACTGATGTGTCATTCCCGGTCAGGCCGGGGATCTTAAAATGAAGAAATATGAAAAGAACGATATACATGACTGCGGCGGCCCTCACTCTGGCCGCTTGCGTGAACGACCTCGACACTCTGCCTCTCAACAGGACTGAACCCGTCTCGGAATATGTCTACGGGGCAGATGAGAACGGTTATCTGGAGGGACTAACCAGACTTTACTTCCAGTTCGTGACAAATGACCTTACCGACCTTCAGTCGATGGATGGCGGTGCTTCGGAGATAATCAGGGCTTTCTGGTCGGTTCAGGAGACGACGGCAGATGCGGCAAAATGCGCTTGGGAGAACGATGCCTGGGTCCGGGCCCTCAATACCAACACCTGGTCCGAGGTGCAGAACGATGCGGTGTATGCCGTGTATGTCCGGACCTTGCAGGGAATATCACTGGTCAACGAATATCTCCGTCAGACTTCTCCGGAGCGTTTGAGCGCCCGAGGAGTGCCGGCTGATCTGGCGGCGAAGATAGAAGGATTCAGGGCGGAAGCAAGGTTCATCAGGGCCTACCTCTACTGGATGGCTCTGGACTGTTTCGGCAATGTGCCTTTCACGACTGAAGATTCTCCGATCGGAGGAGCATACTTTCCTGAGCAAAGGCCTCGGGCGGAAATCTTCGGCTGGTGCGTGGCTGAGCTTGAGGACCTTCTCTCACCTCAGAGTGCGATGCCGGAGCCGCGCAGTGCCTATCCGAGGGCGGACAAGGGTTCGGTTGCAGGCCTGCTTGCCCGTATGTATCTGAATTCCAAGGTCTATACCGGGGTCGAGCGTTGGGAGGAGGCCAAGGCTGCATGCGAGAAGGTCTTCGGTATGGGCTATTCGTTATGTCCGGATCATGCCGCGCTTTTCAGAGGGGACAACGGGGAGAATCCCCAGGCTCGTGGAGAGATGCTGTGGGCCGTGGCCTATAATGCGGAGAAGACCCAGTCCTATGGAGGTTCGTCATATATTCTCAGCGCCTCCCTTGCTTCCACCGACATCACGGATCAGTCCCGCCCCAACGGTCAGCGCAACGGCTGGGCAGGTCTGAGAGTGCCGTTCGAATATGTCGACAGATATTTTGACGTCGGTGCAAGGGATTATGTGACAGGAGAATACGAGATCGCAGACAAGAGAGGACAGGTCTTCTATATCAAAGGCCGCGAGGAGTCCATGGACGGGGCTCTGTATTCTTTCATGAACGGCTGGTCATGTCTGAAATTCAACAACATACCTCATGACATGACTGACGGGGCCTTTCTTGATGTTTCCGCTGTCAAGAGCTTTGCGGATGTGGATTTCCCTATGATACGTCTTGGTGAGATATACCTGATATATGCCGAGGCATGCATGAACTTGGGTGAGCCTTCTCTTGCGCTGGGTCATCTTACGGAACTCTCCCAAAGAGCCGGTGCAGACCCTCCTGCCGAAATCACCCCTGAATTCCTTGTTGCCGAGAGGGCGCGCGAACTGATGTGGGAGGCTCACCGCAGAACCGACCTGATAAGGTTCGGACTCTACCATACGTCCGCTTATCTATGGCCGTATAAAGGCGGAGACTCCTATTCGGGTCAGGCATTTCCGGAGTACAGATGCCTGTTTTCCATCCCGCCGACGGAGCTTGCTGCAAATGACCGTCTGGTGCAGAATCCGGGGTACTGAATCCTGCGTCCGACCCACTGATGCATTTCGTCCTGAAATTCTGTCAGTTCGTCGAGAACTTTCTGCCATTCAGCAATTTAGGCTCAAAATAATAAGAATAAATAACTATATTCGTAAGATTTGTAGAATGCGACAAAATACAACACGAAGATATGAAGTTATTAAATTTTTTATTGATGGGTACTATGACTGCTGTAATGGCATCGTGTGCGTCTGATGGCGCAATCGTCGTACCTGAGGCACCGCTTGAGGAGTGCGTGTACATGGGCGACAAGACGGAATTTTCGGTATGGGCTCCGGATGCGGATGCCGCTCAGCTCAGATTGTACCATTCGGCTCAGGACGAGGCCGCTTTCAAGATCGTCAACATGAAGAAGTCAGAGGGAGGCCTCTGGAAGACTACCGTCAGGGATGATGTGAAGGGTGCTTTCTATACCTTCCAGGTCCAGAAGGGCGGCAAATGGCTTGAAGAGACTGCCGGCATCGCTGCCAAGGCGGTGGGAGTGAACGGAATGCGTGGAGCAGTGGTGGATTGGGCCGATACCGACCCTGAGGGTTGGGACCAGGACAAGAGTCCGAAGATCGCACCTTCCGACATTATCGTCTATGAGCTCCAGCACAGGGATTTCTCCATCCATGCAAACTCAGGTGTGCAGAACAAGGGCAAGTATCTCGCTCTTACAGAGGAGGGGACAAAGAATCCTGACGGTCTCTCTACCGGCATAGACCATCTCAAGGAGCTCGGAGTCACATATATCCAGCTTCTGCCTTCGACCGATTTCGCGACAATCGACGAGACCCGTCTGGAGGACAACCAGTACAACTGGGGATATGAACCTCTCAACTACAATGCTGTAGAGGGTTCGTTCTCAACCGACCCGTACAATCCTGTGACCCGTATCAAGGAGTTCAAGCAGATGGTGCAGGCTCTTCACAAGGCCGGCTTCCGTGTTATCCTCGATGTGGTATATAACCACACTACAAATGCTTCCGTGACAGGTTTCGAGCGCACTATGCCGGGATATTTCTACCGTATGTGCGAGGATGGAAGCTTCTGCAACGGATCAGGCTGCGGAAATGAGACTGCTTCGGAGCAGGAGATGTTCCGCAAGTATATGGTCGAGTCTCTCGAATGGTGGATGAAGGAATATCATATCGACGGTTTCCGTTTCGACCTCATGGCTATCCACGATATCGACACCATGAACGAAATCAGCGAGCGTCTGCACGCGGTCGATCCTGACGTGGTGATCTACGGTGAGGGTTGGGCGGCTTCGGCTCCGGCCTATCCTGCAGAGGAAATCGCGCTCAAGGCCAATACATACATGCTGGACAAGGTGGGAGCGTTCAGCGACAATATCCGTGATGCGATCCGCGGCCCGCTCGACTGCTCGAATGCAGGCTTCATGGACGGTGTGGCCGGAAACAAGGCCAATGTGGAGTTCGGTATCGCCGGAGGTATCGAGCACCCGCAGGTGACCGTACAGGCATGGACAAACAATCCTCTCCAGCATGTCAGCTATGCAAGCTGCCACGACGACCATTGTCTGCGTGACCGTCTTGAGGAGGCTACCAAGGCTTCCGAGAACGAGCGTCTCAAAATGGTAAAGCTGGCCCAGACGGCAGTATACACATCCCAGGGTATTCCATTCATCTTCAACGGTGAGGAACTTTACCGTCACAAGCAGGGTGTGAAGAACAGCTACAATCAGCCTGACGAGATCAACGCTATCGACTGGACATACAAGACCAAGTACAATGACCTTGTGAAATATTACAGCGGACTTGCCGCCATCCGTCATGCCCATCCGGGTTTCTGCCTCGGAGATGCAGAACTTGTCCGCGAGAAGCTTCAGTTCATCGATACAGAAGATCCGTGCGTCGTAGCTTTCCGTATCAGCGGCCTCGAGGGCATCGATTCAGCCAAGTCGCTTGTCGTTCTGCTCAACGGCTCGAAGAAGAATGCAAAGGTGGAGATCCCTCAGGGTCACTACACGATACTTGCAAAGGACGGGCAGGCTGATGCAGAGGGCCTCGGAGCATATTCCGGCAAGGTCATTTCTGCCAATGCAACCTCTGCGACAATTCTTGCAGAAATGTAATACCGCAAAACAGGAAATCAAAAACAACTGATATGAAGAAAATACTTTTTGCAATCTGCGCTGCTCTCATGGCCGTTTCGTGCTCTCAGCCGAAGGCTTCCCAGCAGCCTCTTGAAAATTCGGTGGTATATGAGATGAATGTACGTCAGTACACTCCCGAAGGAACATTCGCCGCTGCAGCCGAGCAGCTTCCGCGCCTTGCCGAGATGGGTGTGGACATCGTATGGCTCATGCCGATCTATCCGATCGGAGTGGAAGGCCGCAAGGGTACCCTTGGATCTTATTATGCCGTAAAGAACTATTGTGACATCAATCCTGAGTTCGGAACCCTTGAGGATTTCGACAACTTCGTGGCTGAGGCTCACAGGCTCGGACTCCGTGTAGTGATAGACTGGGTGGCTAACCACACTTCGCCTGATGCCGTGTGGGTGACAGGTCAGGATCCTACTTGGTATGAGCGTGATGCTGAGGGAAATACGACCTTTACAGCAGACTGGTCCGATACAGCCAATCTGAATTATGAGAACAAGGATGTATGGAAGGGTATGCAGGATGCCCTGCGTTTCTGGATGGAGCGTGGCATCGACGGTTTCCGTTGCGACATGGCATGCGAAGTTCCGCTCGAGTTCTGGCAGGAGACCATCGCAGGCCTTCGTGCAGACTATCCGCACATGTACTGGCTTGCCGAGGGTGAGGAGCCTAAGCTTCACTCGCTTTCAGGCTTCAACACTTCATATGCATGGGAGCTTCATCATATGCTCAATGCCATAGCAAGAGGTGAGAAGAATATTCCTGAACTTCTCGAATATATAGAAAAGGATGCACAGAGACAGCCTGAGAACGCATTCCGTCTCATGTTTACATCCAACCATGACGAGAATTCATGGGCAGGAACGGAGTTCGAGAGAATGGGTGATGCCGCAAAGCTTATGGCTGTGCTTACATTCACTCTTCCGAACGGCCAGCCTCTCATCTACACAGGTCAGGAGATGGGCTGGAACAAGAGGTTCGAGTTCTTCGAGAAGGATCACATTCCTGCATGGGAGAAGAATGAATACTTCGACTTCTACAAATGGCTCATCGGCATCCGTCATGACAATCCTGCCCTCGCTGCCGGATCGAAGGGCGGAAAGTTCGAGGTCGTTTCTACAGAAGACAGCACCCTCGTGTTCACCCGTAAGCTTCCTGACAACAAGGTGACGGTCAAGGCTCAGCTCAAGGCCCCTTGGGGATATGAAATCATAACAGAATAAGAAGATGAAAAGAATATTTGCACTGATGGCTGCAGTGTGCCTCATCAGCCAGGTGTCGCCTGCAGCAGACAAGCCGTTCAATCCCAAGAAGGTGAAGGACGCTACAGCAGAGCAGGTTACAAGAGTGGAACCTCTTTCGTGGTGGACAGGAATGAAGACCCCTCTCCAGCTCATGGTCCAGGGTCAGGACATTTCTGCCGCAGATGTTTCCATCGAGGGCGGTGATGGTGTTTCGGTTGCTGCTGTCCATAAGGCGGAAAGCCCGAATTATGTCTTTGTGGATGTTGCCATAGCGGATGATGCCGTTCCGGGAACATACTATATCGTGTTCAGAAACGGAAAGAAGACATTCAAGTATCCGTATGAAATAGCTGCACGCGAGGAAGGCTCTGCCGAGCGCAAGAGCTTCACTACAGCGGACATGATCTACCTTATCATGCCTGACCGTTTTGCAAACGGCGATGCATCCAACGATTCTGTCGACTGTATGGATGAGAAGGCAGCCCGAGGAGAGGCTTTCGGTCGTCACGGCGGTGATATACAGGGAGTCATAGATCATCTTGATTATATCAGCGATCTCGGAGCCACATACATCTGGACAACACCTTTCCTCGCCGACAACGCACCTCAGGGCTCGTATCACGGTTATGCGGCTTCCGATTACTATCACATCGACCCTCGTTTCGGTGACAACGCCCTCTATAAGTCTCTCGTGGAGCAGGCGAATGCAAAGGGCATAGGCATCATCATGGATATCGTGCCTAACCACTGCGGAACAGAGCACTGGTGGATGGAGGATCTTCCGTTCCAGGACTGGATCCATCAGTTCGATACCTATACGGGAACAAATGTAGCTTTCTCCACAAACATGGATCCCAATGCTTCGAAAAAGGATCTCTACATTCAGGAGAGCGGCTGGTTCGTACCTTCGATGGTGGACATGAACCTCGACAATCCATATGTTCTCAAGTATTTCATACAGTGGGGAATATGGTGGATCGAGTATGCCGGTCTGGACGGATTCCGCGTGGATACATATCCGTACAATGAGAAGGAGCCTGCCGCACAGTGGTGCGAGGCCATCATCAACGAGTATCCTGACTTCAATATCGTGGGCGAGTGCTGGACTTCATCCATCCCTCAGCTTGCCTACTGGCAGGGAGGTAACGCCAATAAGGACGGCTTCGATTCGCACCTTCCTTCGATCATGGACTTCCCGCTTCATGACGCGATGCGTGCAGGACTTGCAGAGGATAATCCGGGCTGGGGCCAGGGCATGACGAGGGTATATGACATCCTTTCCCATGACTTCGTCTATCATGACCTTTCGAAGATGCTCATCTTCCCGGGCAATCACGATACCGCCCGTATCGGTGATGCTGTCGGAAAGAATCCGAACCGTCTCAAGCTTGCTATGGTGATGATGGCGACTATGCGAGGCATCCCTCAGATCTTTGCCGGTGACGAGCTTATGTTCGTTTCGAACAATCTGCGCGACATGAATGACCATGGCGGACTCCGTGTAGATTTCCCTGGTGGCTGGGAAGGTGATGCGATTGACCTTTTCACAGCAGAAGGACGTGAGGCTCAGACACATAATACAGACGGCCTTGAGGTTCCGAAAGGACAGGCAGCTGACCTTTACAACTATGTCAGCCGCCTCTTCCAGTGGAGAAAGACCAAGGATGTCATCCATGACGGAAAGACCCTTCACTTCATGACACGTGACAATACATACGGATATTTCCGTTATGACGATGACGATGTCGTGTTCGTCTACATCAACAACTCCAACGAGCCGAAGAATGTTCCTTGGACATATTACTCAGAGATTTCCGAGGGACTCAAGGGTGGTACGGATGTGCTTACAGGCCAGCCTTGCGAGGTTTCGGATGCTACTGTCGTAGCTCCTCAGACCGCACTTGTAGTAGAATTTAACAGGTAGATTATATAGAACGATATGAAAAGAATAATTTCAGCAATCTCAGCAATGGCCCTTCTTGTCGGCTGCTCGTCGTCCGAGCAACCGGCAGGAAAGGTGACGGATGTCAACAAGCTTCAGTCTCCAAGCGGAAACATGGAGATGACTTTCCAGCTCACGGAAGCCGGAACACCTCAGTACGCCCTCAATTACGGCGACACCAAGGTCATACTTCCTTCCGATCTCGGTTTTGAGTTCAGAGGAGTGCTCAAGGCTCAGAAACTTGTGTACAATGCAGACGGAACCATTTCGAAGGAAGACCGCGAACCTTGCAACTCCTTCTATGACGGCTTCTCGGTAGAGAGTGTCGAGACTGACAGCTTCGACGAGACCTGGGAGCCTGTATGGGGTGAGGAAGCGCAGATCCGCAACAATTACAACGAACTTCTTGTGAACCTCGTCCAGAAGTCTACAGACAGGAAGATGGCTATCCGTTTCCGTCTTTATGACGACGGCCTCGGTTTCCGTTACGAGTTCCCTTATCAGGAGAATCTCAGCTATTTCGTCATCAAGGAGGAAATGACCCAGTTCGCCCTTGCAGGCGACCACATGGCATGGTGGGTTCCTGGTGACTATGACACTCAGGAATACAATTATGTCGAGTCCCGTCTGAGTGAGATCGCTTCAAGGATGAAGGAGGCGGTCAATCCTAACGACTCGCAGACTCCGTTCTCGGTAAACGGTGTGCAGACCTCCCTCCAGATGCGTACGGATGACGGTCTTTATATCAACATACATGAGGCTGCCCTCGTGGACTATCCGTGCATGCACCTTGAACTCGATCCTGCGACTATGACTTTCGTGTCGCATCTTACTCCTGATGCACAGGGCTGGAAGGGCCGCATGCAGACTCCTTGCAACACTCCTTGGAGGACAGTTCAGGTGGCTCCGAGCGCAACAGCCCAGCTCGCTTCGCGCCTCATTTTCAACCTCAACGACCCATGTGCCTTCGAGGAGACAGATTGGATCAAGCCTGTGAAGTACATAGGCGTATGGTGGGAGATGATCTCAGGCAAGGGTTCATGGAACTATACGGACGATTTCGCTTCTGTCCAGCTCGGAAAGACAGATTATTCGAAGGCGACTCCTAACGGCCGCCATTCCGCAAACAATGAGAAGGTGCGCCGTTACATCGACTTTGCTGCAAAGCACGGCTTCGATCAGGTTCTTGTCGAGGGTTGGAACGAAGGCTGGGAGGACTGGGCTAACTGCAACAAGGACTATGTCTT
The DNA here is from genome assembly GCA_017626355.1 of Bacteroidales bacterium. Classification (GTDB taxonomy): domain Bacteria; phylum Bacteroidota; class Bacteroidia; order Bacteroidales; family UBA932; genus Cryptobacteroides. The sequence continues at coordinate 25,511 of JAGAIY010000001.1, read as the reverse complement.
TGACTTTGTCACCCCATATCCTGACTTCGATATCGCAGCTCTCAATGCTTATGCGCACAAGAATGGCGTGAAGCTCATGATGCATCACGAGACCTCATCGTCAGTACGCAACTACGAGCGTCATATCGACCAGGCCCTTGACCTTATGGACAAGTACGGTTACAACTCCATCAAGAGCGGTTATGTCGGCGATATCCTCCCGATAGGCGAGCATCACTACAGCCAGTCTCTTATCAACCACTACCTCTTTGCCCTCAAGAAGGCGGCTGAGCACAAGGTCATGGTCAATGCCCACGAGGCAGTGCGTCCTACAGGTCTCTGCCGCACATATCCTAACCTCATCGGCAACGAGTCGGCACGCGGAACCGAGTATCAGGCCTTCGGCGGCACCATGCCTCACCACGTGACCATCCTTCCGTTCACCCGTCTCAACGGAGGCCCTATGGACTATACTCCGGGCATCTTCGTGATGGATCTCGCATCGGTTACGGACGGCAGGAACACTTCTTGGGTGAATGCTACTATCGCCAACCAGCTCGCACTTTATGTCACCATGTATTCTCCGCTTCAGATGGCTGCAGACCTTCCTGAGCACTATGAGCAGTTCATGGATGCCTTCCAGTTCATCAAGGATGTGGATATAGACTGGATCCAGTCGAAGTATCTCCTTGCCGAGCCGGGTGACTATCTCGTCATCGCTCGTCAGGGCAAGAAGAACGGACAGTGGTTCTGCGGCGGTGTGACCGATGACCAGAAGCGTACCCTCGAGGTTCCTATGAACTTCCTCGATCCGGGCAAGACCTATGAGGCTACCATCTATGCAGATGCCGAGAACGCAGACTACAAGGAAAACCCTCAGGCCTACAAGATCTGGAAGCAGGACGTGACTTCTTCAGATGTCCTCACCATGACAATGGCCCGCGGCGGCGGTTTCGCCATCAGCTTCCAGGAGAAGTAGCGGTAGCATTATAATACAGCAGGGACTGTGTTCCGGCGACCCCCGCCTCCCTTTCGGGAGGCACCCCCTAGCCGGGGGTGGCATGTCGCCCTCCACACAGTCCCTGCTGTATTGTATGCCCCCAATATACATTAAACAAAATCCGAGTTCAATATTGACTTTCATCAATATCATGCTGAAATTTGCACTCCCAATACCCCATGAATGTTGAAAACATTTTCTATATTTGTCCTGTCATCGCCACCATAGGCCTGACATTACATATTGGATGAAAGTGTTTCGCTTTTGACCCTATTCGGAAATCTGGTAAATTTCAATGGTACAGGGAGAGGCAATCAACTTCACCACTTGGTGTGTCATATACTGATCTCAAGTATATCGCAGCAGGTGTGGGGTATTGTTTATTGTACCAAGGTTTACCAGAGCCTCCGAATAGATAAGCAATCAACCTCACACTTTCTTTGTAAACAACTAACCGCTCCAGAGGTTGAGGGCACGGAGGCTTATCAAACATGAAGACAGAGAACAGAAATGCAGAGCAGTATGTAGCTCCTGAACTTACCCAGATCGACATCCTTCCTGAGGGTGTGCTTTGCCAGTCGGGAGGAACACAAGAGGATGGTACTGAGACCCCAGAAATTTAATTAGTACGACAGCTATGAAAAAAATTATGCTGACCGTAGCTGCCGTGCTGGCAGCTATGGTTTATGTCGCATGTGATGACTTAAATCATAATGGGGCAGAAACTGTCATCGAGGCTTCTCTGGCAGACACAGATCATCAGACCAGAACCTCCATTTCAGAAAAAGTAAATGGAGCAGTGAAATATACATGGCTTGCAGGGGATGCAATCAATGTCTTCTTCGGAGCATCCGAGAGCAGTATCTTTGTTACTAATACCACGGACCGTGTCGCACAGTTCAAGGGTACAATCGGTGCCGTAACAGGAGGAGGTGACGATCTTACAGGTGAGACAAGTCTATGGGGTGCATATCCGTATGATAGGAATACGACTTGCGACGGTTCTTCCATAACAATGGCATTGCCTCATGAGCAGGAAGGAAAAGCCGACGATCTGGCAGATGATTTGTTCCCATCAATCGCGAGATCGACTAATTTTCAGATGGCGTTTTACCCTGTGTGTGGAAGCATCAGTTTCAAGGTTGCAGGTTCTGATATCGTGAAGGTCACACTCTCCGGCAATGACAATGAAAAACTGGCAGGAAAGGCAAAGGTTTCCATGGAATTAGGAGGAAAGCCTGAGATTGAAGAAGTGACAGATGGTCAGACGGTTCTATCCATGACTGCGCCGGACGGAGGCTGCTTCGAACCAGGGAAATCCTATTATTTTGTTTTCTGGCCGTCTGACTTTGAGAAAGGCCTGACTCTCACATACTACAAGAAAGACTCATATGCAAGTTTCGTTTACAATAATGCATATCCTGTCAAACGTAATGAGTTCGGCAGCATCAGTGCCAAGGATGGAAACCTTGAATTTACTGAGATTGAGGGAGGCGGTGACTCAGAGGAATCTTCAGTAAAGGTGCAGACTATCTATATGATTACTGAATCCGCAACCTTGGCTCCGGGTACTTCGTATGTTCTGGATACTGATTATGAACCAATCAATGCTACAAATACTATTTGGAAATGGTCTTCAAGCGATGCTTCTGTTGCTTATGTCGATGATTCGGGAAAGGTCCGTGCCATCGGTGACGGGGAAGCAACAATAACAGCTACAGCCACGGACGGAAGTGGAGTCAGCGCATCAAGCACTATAACGGTCAAGGCCATCACAGCTGTAGCATCGGCCGAATACAAGGATGAATATGGAATAAACCACGGACGCGGAATTGCCATCGGTGATGTTGTCTGGGCTCCGGTCAACTGCGGTTACAAGGCACCGACTGTAGATGCTAAGGGCAATGTGATAGACAAAGGCTACCCATACGGCAAGCTCTACCAGTGGGGCAGGAAGTATGGCCAGGGATATTCTTTGGAGTATGATGCTACAGCACCATCGGTAGAAGGCGGTACCTTGGTTGAAGGCCCTGTGAAAATCAGTGAGGGACAGCTCAAGGAAAATGCAGATAAGTTTTATATGTCTACATCAAGTCCTTACGATTGGGCTCTTTATAAGAATGACCAATTGTGGAATGACGGAACTGAAGATGAGCCAAAGAAGACGGATTATGATCCATGTCCTGATGGATGGAGAGTTCCGACACATGAAGAATTGTCAGCATTGGGACACGAACACTCTTCAATGACTTCGTCAAATGATAAGAATGGTTGTTGGTTCAGTGGCGAATATACTTATCAGGAGGATGCTCCTCAGGTCTTTTTTCCTGCTGCTGGTTATCGTTACGGAGATTCTGGAAATGCCCACAGTCGTGGCGACGTCGGCTCCTATTGGAATTCAACGCTCAGTGGTAACCATGGGAAATACCTGTACTTCAGTGGCAACTACGTGTCTAGTATAAGCGGCAGCTACCGAGCGCGCGGGGGCTCTGTCCGTTGCGTCCAGGAATAACAAGTCCTTGCCAATTAAATTCCTTAATTATAATATGAGCAATATCAAAGACACTATTTTAGGAGTATATATTATTGAGAGCCTTGATATATCTGATGAGAGAAGAAATATTTCTGAAGGGAAAATGATAAAGAAAGCTCTTCAACTATGCGGCGTCAAGTGCTCTTATAAATACATCAGAACTGAGACAGAATTCCGGTATTTTTTATCATGCTTTAGAAGAAGCAAATATAGATATTTGCATATTTCCTGTCATGGAAGTAAAACAAGTTTATGTACAACTTTGGATACAATCTCACAAAATGCATTATGTGATCTATTACCTAAAAATATTGACAACAGGCGTATTTTCATTTCTGCTTGTGGCTTTGTAAATGATAATATTGCTAAAAACTTATTGGGTTGTAGTGATTGTTTCTCAGTTATTGGTTATGATGAAGATGTCAATATATGCGACTCTGCTATGCTCTGGAGTTCTTTCTACTATGCTATCTTTAGGCAACATATGCAGTTAAAAGAAAGATTTCGAATGAATAGAAATCAAATATTATTAATCCTAAAAGGCTTGACAAAGATTTATGAACAAATAGTAAATTACTATGCATATAAAAGGAACGAGTTGGTAAAATGTATTATTGATAATGGAAAAACGACTGAGCAATCATTATAATTGCTTGCATATCCGATTAATATAGACTAAAACTCTTAACTTATACTATGTGATTCCGGTTGAGAAGCCACAAGTAGGCTTAAGAGATAAATAACTAAAATTTCCGGAATTTTGGACCTCCTTGACAGTAGTCTGGGAGGTTGTTTAATTCTTAATTCTTAATTCTAAGGGAGTTAGCCCTCCCAATCTTGAAAAATATCCGTAATTGTACGCAGCAAATTTCCTTAATGCTGTAAATGTACGAATAATAGCAATATTTGCTTTTATAGCTATATCGCTTCTGAGCAGGCCTGCAAGCATAGAAACGCCTTGCTCTGTAAAAGCATATGGCAATGCCCTATCTCCTCCTCTGGTGTTTGAAATGCCATTTTGGCATTTCAAACCATCATATTCCTCTTTTGTCAACTGGAACATAAAATCTTCAGGAAATCTTTCATGATTTCGTTTCACCTGTCTGTTCATTTGAGAGACTTCGACCTGATATAACTTCGCAAGATCTCTGTCCATTATGACCTGCGCACCTCTCAATGTGAAAATCATATTTTCGATTTCTGATTCTTTGCCAATTTCAATCAAATCATTCATATCCAAGTCCTTAATCCAATTGTTGATCCTGCAAAGTTGATGAAGAATATCCGTGTAACGAAAAAGTATACGGCTATTTGTTGAAATCTGCCCTACAGGCACCTACAAGACCATTCCAGCCAATGAAATTTGTTTCAGAATGCTGCATTTATGAATAAATTTCCGGACTATTCATATCAGCAGATTGATAATCAGCTTCCAGAGAATAGCATATATAATACAGCAGGGACTGTGTGGAGGGCGACATGCCACCCCCGGCTAGGGGGTGCCTCCCGAAAGGGAGGCGGGGGTCGCCGGAACACAGTCCCTGCTGTATTTGTATAGCAACTGGCGTATAGCAGTTGGCGTACAAAAGCTGAAATATAGCGGCTGGATTATCGTTTAGGGATGTCGACGGACTTTTCGCTTTCACCGCGCAGGTGTTCGCTGAAATAGTCCACAAGACGCCAGTAGAAGTATTCGTTCATGTCGCCGAAGCCATGGCGCTGGTTCGGGAGCATGAGCATGTCGAAGCGCTTTCCTGCCTTTATGAGAGCGTTGACCACTCTTGTGGTGTTGCCAGGATGGACATTGTCGTCAATGTCTCCGTGCACGAGGAGAAGATGTCCCTTGAGCCTTGAGGCAATCTCCGGATTGGTGCCGATGCTGTAGGTGAAGGTCGTGTCTCCCTTCTCACTGACTTCTTCCTTGACGCCGTGATGGGTTTCGCTCCACCAGCGGTTGTAGATGCGGTTGTCATGGTTTCCGGCACATGAGACTGCTACCTTGAAGAAGTCCGGATACTGGCAGATGGCGGCTGTGCTCATGAAGCCTCCGCCTGAATGTCCGTGGATTCCGACTCTGTCTATGTCAATGAAGTCATATCTGTTGGCGAGCTGCTCGATGGCGTATTTATGGTCTTCAAGAGGGTAGTCGCGCATGTTTCCGTAACCCCAGTTATGATACCATTTCGACCTGCTCGGATGACCTCCGCGCTGACCTACCGATATCACGATGAAGCCAGCCTGAGCCAGACGGTCGGTACGTACGCTCATGCGTGTGAACGGATAGTAGACAGCTTCAACCTGTGGACCCGGATAGACATAATCGACTATAGGATAGACCTTTGTGGAGTCGAAGTCGAAAGGCTTGTACATTACGCCGTACAGGTCTGTGACTCCGTCCGCTGCCTTTACGGTGAAGAGTTCAGGGAACTTGTAGCCGTTGGCGAAGAGCTGGGAGAAGTCGCTCTCCTGAAGGTCCATGACCTTGTTTCCGGCATTGTCCAGCAGTACGCATACCGGCACGGTGTCCACGCGTGAATAGTTGTCCACGATGAATCTTGCGTCGTCATCTACCTCCACCTTATGGAAGAAGTTGCCGGATGTCAGCTGCTTGAGTCCTGTTCCGTCGAGATTGACGCGGTACAGATGCTCATAATAAGGATTCTCGCCGGCATTCTTTCCGTTGGCGGTGAAATATACGGTGCGTGCCTTCTCGTCCACCTTCAGGATTTCCTCCACATGCCAAGGGCCCTTGGTGATGCGGTTCTTCATATTTCCCTGATCGTCATAGAGATACAGGTGCGCCCATCCATCCCTCTCGCTCCACTGGATCAGCTCCTTGCCGCCTCCGAGAACCTTCAGGTCACGGGTCTCCTGATATGTGTTCATGCGCTCTTTGATCACAGGGACGATGCTGTCGCAGCCTACTGTGTATGAGCATACGTCTATGCGGTAGAGGTCACGGCTGCTTCGAGTGAGGAAGAACCTGTCATTGTCTCCCTGCCATACCTTTGAGATGTCTTCCATGTCCCTCTGCTTCTGTTCGAAAGGCCTGCCCTCGATGTAGACAGTCTGGTCCTTGTATGCGGAAGTCCTGATCTCCTTGCGGCTGTTGTCCTGCATGTCGAAGAGGTACAGGTGCATTACCGGAGCTTCCTTTTCGCCCGGCATCTGGTATTTGTAGGTCTCGAGGGTAGGACGAGGCTCGGACATCACGTTCAGAACCCAGAGATCCTTCACGGCGCGGTTGTCCGACACCGTCATCGCGAAATAGCGTGAATCCGGCGACCAGTAGCCATAGACGGCGCGACGGGTTCCGTTGCATAACGTATCTGTATTGACCATCTTGCGCGGGATGCCGTAGCCGAAATCCTCCTGACCGTCAAAGGTGAGCTGCGTCTCGACTATTGTCGAATCCTTCTCGTCCTTTCTGGCCTTCTGATAGTCCTCGTAGCTCATCCTGTAGAGATTCATGTCCTTGGCGTAGATCACGGTCTTCTTGTCAGGAGAAACAGAACCCCATCTGAGTCTCTTAGGCTCCTCCTCCTTGTCCTCGAGCCATGTCAGCTTCTGGGTAGGATAGTCATATGAGAAGTAGAAAACTTCCTTCTTCTTTCCTTTCTTCTTGTCTTTCTTGTCCTTGTCGTCAGGCTTGGCATCCTTCGAAGAAGTCACCTCGAAGGTGAAGGTACGTCCGTCTTCCCCGGCCTTGAGGTTCTCGATAGGGAGATGACGGGCCTCGAAAGGATCCTTTACCGTTTCAGTAAGCTGTGCGGCCATTTCATCGCGGTCAAAAAGCGGAAGTCTGGTCTTCTTGACCGGATCCACCACATACCAGAAGGTTCCTTCGCTGGTCTTGTACTGATACCAGAAGCAGTTTCCCTGCTGGAACCAGTGCGGGTCGACCGTGGTGGAGAACAGCATGGTGTTGAGCTTCTTCTGAGTGAATTTCTCTGCCTGGAGATACTCAGGCAGTCTTTCCTGAGAGTTTGCAGTTGTGCCGGCAGCGCAGAGAAGGCCTGCCGCTGCCATGACAGTCATCAATAATTTCTTCATAAAGTCTATTTGTTATTATGATTTGAGATGCTAAAAGTACGAAAAAAATTCTTATATTTGAAACGGCTTCTCCCCGCCCAAGTATATTATGAAACTGCCTGTAGACAAAAACGTGCTTGCAGACGTGCTGAAGCAGATGGATATACTGGACATTTCATGTGCGACAATCCGTCAGTCCGGTGCAATAGCCAGGGCTCTTGAGAAGGCCTCGGCGACAGAATTCCTTCATCTGGAAATGGGTATTCCGGGCCTTCCTCCGACCAAGGTGGGAATAGAGGCGGAGAAGGACGCCCTTGATGCCGGAGTGGCTTCCGAATATCCGAACATGTACGGAATACCGAAGCTGAAGGAGCAGTCCTCAAGGTTTCTGAAGGCTTATCTGGACATTGACGTGTCTCCGTTGGGCTGCATTCCGACAGTCGGATCCATGCAGGGCAGCTTCTCCACTTTCCTCCTGTGTGCCCATCTTGAACCTCAGAAGGATACCATCCTGTTCATCGATCCCGGTTTTCCGGTCCAGCGTACCCAGGCCCGCATTCTTGGAATAAAGACGGATTCTTTCGATATATATGACTATAGGGGAGACAAGCTCAGAGACAAGCTGGAGAGCCATCTGAAGGGAGGCAATGTCGCGGCCATGATATATTCCAGCCCGAACAATCCGGCCTGGTTCAATCTGACGGAAGACGAACTCCGTACCATAGGAGAGCTTGCGACGAAGTACGACACGATCGTCATCGAGGACCTTGCCTATATGTGCATGGATTTCCGCAAGCCGCTCGGCCGTCCTTACGAACCTCCGTATCAGCCTACAGTGGCCAGATATACAGACAATTACATAATCATGATGTCCGGCTCCAAGATGTTCAGCTATGCCGGTCAGAGAATAGCTATAATCGCCGTTTCAGACGGCCTCTACCATAGAGAGTATCCGCTTCTGAAGGAATGGTACAGGATGTCGCGTCTTGGCGATGCCTATGTCTTCGCGGTGCTGTATGCTGTTTCATCCGGTGCCAGCCATTCGGCCCAGTATGCTCTTGCCGAGATGCTCAGGGCGGCGGCGGACGGAGAACTGGACTTTGTGACAGCAGCGGCGGAATATGCCCGAAGGGCGGTTGTGACCAAGAAGATGTTCAGGGAGAACGGTTTCCATATAGTCTATGACATGGATGGTGACGAGCCTGTGAGCGACGGCTTCTTCTACACTGTCGGCTACAAGGGACTCTCCGGAGCAGAACTTATGGGTGAACTCATAAGGTACGGAATAGCAACCATCGCGCTTTCCACTACGGGAAGCCGTCAGGCCGGAGTGCGTGTGTGCGTGTCCCAGCTGAACCGTCCGGAGCAGTTTGTCCTTCTCGAGGAACGTCTGAGGCTCTTTGCTTCCGATCACCCTCAGTCCTGCGGTCAGGCTCATGATATCTAATGAACAACAGATAATTCAGACATTATGAAATACGTATCGGCATCCCAGGCCGTCCAGCTGATAGAATCCGGCGACAGCATCTATGTCCAGGGCAGCACATCGATACCGGAAGTGCTCTCGCAGGCCCTTGCGGACAGGGGAAACGAACTGAAGGATGTGACCGTCTATGCCGCTTTTGCCGTAGGTCGTCGTGAGGCTCCTTTCTGCCGACCGGAATACAAGGAGGCCTTCAATGTGAAGAGTCTTTTTGTTGCCAATAACATAAGACGCTGGCTCGCAGATGGATACGGTTCCGCCATACCTGCGTTTCTTGGTGAGATACCCGGTCTTTTCCGTGACGGTACCCTTCCTCTCGATGCCGTGTTCCTGAATGTTTCGCCTCCGGACAAGGACGGCTTCTGTTCGTTCGGCGTCTCTGCCGATCTCGCGGTCTCTGCCGTGGAGTGCGCGCGGAAAGTGATAGTCCAGGTCAACAAGGCCATGCCTTATTCCTATGGCGACGCCCTTATCCATGTCTCCAGGATAGATGCGGCCGTCGAAACTGACGACCCTCTTGTGGAGGTTCCGACAGCCGTGCCTACGGAGATCGACAGTGCCATAGGCCGTCATATAGCTGGGCTTATACCCGACGGGGCGACCCTGCAGATAGGTGTGGGAGGCATCCCGAATGCCGTTCTCTCCGCCCTTAAGGACCATCAGCATCTCGGGCTGCATACGGAGGCCATGACGGACGGAGTCCTGCCTCTTCTTGAAAGCGGGGTGATTGACAATTCCCGGAAGGAGGTCTGTCCGGGCATATCAGTGGCTTCTCTTGCCCTCGGCTCCAAGAGGCTGTATGAGTATATGGACTATCGCAAGGATTTGCTGCTCAAGGATGTGGCCTGGACAAACGACCCTTTCCGCATCGCAAGGAATCCGAAGGTGATGGCCATAAATTCGGCAGTCGAGGTGGATCTGACAGGTCAGGTCTGTGCCGATTCCGTCGGTACACGCATAATCTCCGGCGTGGGCGGTCAGCATGACTTCATGTACGGAGGTTCCCTGTCCCAAGGCGGAAAGACTTTCATCGCCATCCCGTCGATGACGGAAAAGGGCCGTTCGAAGATAAATCCTGTCCTTGCAGAAGGGGCGGGAGTCGTAACGACAAGGCATATGGTCCAGCATGTGGTGACGGAGTATGGAGTAGCGTCCTTGCGAGGAAAATCCCTGCCGGAACGTGCCCGGGCCCTTATTTCCATAGCCCATCCGTCAGTGAGGGAAGAGCTTGAGAAGTCCGCATGCGAGCGTTTCGGATACTCCTTTCTGAGAATACGTTAAGCATTTCGGATATTGCGCTTAATTTCTTATCTTTGTCGCCGTTTAAAAAGACTAAGATGAAGCTAAGAACTATTCTTCCGGCATTGCTTGCCCTTGCCCTCGCATCATGCCAAAGCGGCAGACTTACAGATTATGCAAATCCTTTCATGGGAACAACCACACTTTGGGAGGCCGAAGACCTCGGTTATGTCCCTAAGCGCGGTATCCGTGCTTCCGGTGCGGAGACCTTCCCGGGTGCGTCCATGCCGAACGCCATGGTGCAGGTCAGCCCTGTGACAAAGTTCCGCAGCGGTTCAGGTTACATGTACGAAGGTACTTCGATATATGGCTTCTGCCATACAGCAATGGGCCACTGGCTGCTCTGCCATATTCCGGTTCTTCCGGCTTCCGGCCAGATCGACCCTATGGCTTATGACTCGCCTTTCAGCCATGAGAACGAATCTGCCCGTCCGGGCTACTATCAGGTCTATCTCGAGAAGTACGGTGTGGATGTGGAGCTTACTTCCACCCTGCGCTGTGCATATCACAGATATACTTACGATTCCGGAGCGGACAAGAAGGTGATTTTTGACCTGACCCGTTCCAATTTGAACGTGAGTGACTGGACCTTGAAGAAGGAATCCGACCACGTCCTGTCAGGCTATCAGAGCGCTGACGGAAAGATGTATTTCTATGCTGTTTCCGATTCACCGCTGGGAGATGTCACTCAGGTGGGCAAGCTCAGCGTCGTGCCTTTCCTGGGAAAGGGACGTGAAGTGGACATGAAGATAGGATTCTCGTTCGTAAGTGTCGAGAATGCAAAGGAGAATCTTGAAAAGGAGATGCTTCAGAAGGATTTCGATCAGGTTGCGGGCGAGGCTGACGAGGCATGGGAGACCCTTCTTTCACGCATCCGCATCAAGGGAGGAACCGAGCGTCAGAAGGAGATGTTCTATTCGACCCTGTACAAGTCCTTCCTTTGGCCGGCCCTCAGAAGCGACTGCAACGGGGACTATACAGACGTGAAGGGTGATGTGGTGAACAACGGCTTTGACTACTACACCTCTCCATGCTTCTGGGATGACCATCGCGACAAACTCATTCTCCTCGGAATGATGTTCCCGGATCTCACCTGCGATGTGATAAAGTCAGTGACCGATATGGGTGAGAAGAGGAACGGATATATGCCTACATACTTCCATGGTGACCATGCTTCGACCTTCATTTCGGGTACATGGCAGCGTGGAATTCAGGATTTCGATCTTGAAAGGGCCTACAAGCTTATTCTGAAGAATGCTACCGTGCCGGGTCCGGGAGGCCGTCAGTACATGAATGAGTATGTCGAGAAAGGATGGATCTCCGACAAGGATACCACCGGCCTGCCTTTCTACGAGGAGTTCAAGGGCGGAGTGCACAAGGTTCTGGAATATTCATATGATGACTATGCTACCGCTCAGGTTGCCAGGATCCTCGGTGATGACAGCAACTACGAGCGCCTGATGGAGCAGTCACGCAACTACCGCAATGTCTTCGACCCTTCTACAGGTTTCTACAGAGGCCGTGTAGAGGACGGAAGCTGGATCAGGGACTTCGATCCGGATTATCCTTATCTTCAGCATATGTGGCGTGAGGCCAATGCATGGAACCTTCTTTTCTATCCTGTCCATGAGCCTGAGGCTGTCCTGGCCCAGTATCCTTCACATGAGGTGGTGGAAGCGAAGCTTGATACCCTTTTCACCAGACCTTGGTGCGGCGAGGAGGTTGAGAACATGTCCGGCTTCATAGGCCAGTACTGCCACGGAAACCAGCCGGGACATCATATCCCTTACACATATTACTTCATCGGAAAGCAGGAGAAGTGCCAGCACTATCTGAACATCATCATGGAGGATTACTATGGAATGGGAGAGGAAGGTCTTGCATATGCAGGAATGGATGATGCCGGAGAGATGTCCGCATGGTACGTGCTGAACTCTATGGGACTTTTCACATATTCACCTGCAGATCCTGAGTATATCGTGACCGTACCTCTCTTTGACGAGGTGGCCTTCACTCTTGCTGACGGAAAGGTGTTCACGATCCGCAAGGAGGGCGAAGGAGAGAAGATCGCTTCCATCGATCTTAACGGAAAGAAGCTTGACGGCTGGTTCCTTCAGGACAGTGACTTCAAGCAGGGCGGTACGCTTACGGTGTCGTGCACCAGATAATATGTTTATTTGAAACTGATTTATGAGAAAACTTTTATGTGCAGCAGTGATGCTGCTTGGATGCTGTGCTCTTCATGCCCAGAAGGAGGAACTCTTCAGACTCGAGACCGAGATAAGGGTTGACTATATGCAGGAATATCTGGAAGGGGGCAAGGTTGATGCGGCAAGCGGATTCAAAGGCAAGTATCTGAATTTCCGTATAGACGGACAGATAACGGAAGGCCTGACATATTCATGGAGACAGAGACTTAACAAACCTAACGGGAATTCTTCGTTCTTTGATGCAACAGACTGGGCTACAGTCAATTATAATATCGATAAATGGAGTTTCTCCGCCGGACGTCAGGTCGTGGGAATCGGAGGATTCGAGTATGACAAGGCTCCGATAGACTGTTACTTCAACTCCGAGTACTGGAACAATATCGCATGCTATCAGTTCGGTGTAAGCGCGTCTTACGCTGTGGGAAGCAAGGGGGACAACCTTATGTTCCAGTTCTGTGAGAGCCCTTTCCGCAGGAATGCGCTCAACGTGGCCGGCAAGGAGATGTTCGCTTACAATCTCATGTGGATCGGTTCGCATGATTTCTTCAGTTCTCTGTATTCTGTCAATATGATCGAGTACCTGCCGGGACGTTTCATCAATTACATAGTTCTGGGTAACAAGTTCACTTTCAGCGACTTCATACTTGAACTGGATATAATGAACAGGGCTGTGAGCGTGGATGAGCTTCTGGGAAAGGACATGTCTGTGATGGCTGATTTTTCCTGGCATCCGCTTGACCGCCTGAGCGTTTTCGCAAAACTGACCTATGATGTGAACAGAAGCGGTCGGACAGGCGATCTGTGTGTGGTGCCCGGAACTGATATCCTTCGTGTGGGAGGAGGCGTTGAATACTATCCGCTCAAGTCGACGAAGAATCTGCGCCTGCATCTGAACTGCTGCTATACAGACGGTCAGAGTGCCGCTACAGGAGTTCTCAGACCTCACCAGACCATTGTGGATGCCGGAGTCACATGGAGGATGAAGCTCCTTAACCTGAAACGTAACAACTGATAGAGACATATCATGAAATTCTCATTCCGCAAACTTTATGACCGTATTCCGGGAGGAATCCTCTGCCTTCTGGTAGTATTTGCGCTTTTCGGTTATCTGGGCTCTCGCATGGGTACGCCTAACATGCTCAACACCATAATGAAGACCGCCCACGACCTTCTCCTGAACACTGTGTTCTACCTTATGGCCATCTGTGTCATTACAGGAGCCATCGGCCGTGTCTTCGTTGAATTCGGTGTGGTTACCTTGCTCGAGAAACTGCTCCGTCCTCTGATGAAGCCCCTGTTCAACCTGCCTGGAGTTGCATCCCTCGGTGCCGTGATGACCTTCCTTTCCGACAATCCAGCCATAATATCCCTGACTCAGGACAAGAAGTTCGCATCTTATTTCAAGAAATATCAGTTCATATCCCTGACCAATTTCGGAACGGCCTTCGGTATGGGCCTTCTTGTCATAGTCTTCATGGTAGGCCAGGGCTTTTATGCCGAGCCTTTCATCGGCCTTTTCGGAGCCATCTGCGGCTGTATCGTATCGACAAGGATGATGCAGCATTTCGTCATCAAGGCCTATCCGCAGTACAAGGACGAACCGGCCTGTCAGGCAAGCGTGAATGAGGAGACGGATATGCAGACCGAGAAGAAACCGCTTTTCCAGCGTATCCTGGACTCGCTTCTTGACGGAGGACAGACAGGAGTATCTGTAGGTCTGGCCATAATTCCTGGAGTCCTGATCATATCCACCCTTGTGATGCTCCTTACTTTCGGCCCTTCCGCTTCAGGTGAATATACCGGTGCGGCTTATCAGGGTGTGGAGCTTCTTCCATGGCTGGCAGGAAAGTTCAATTTCATCTTCGAGTGGCTTTTCGGTTTCCATGACCCTCATCTTATCGCCTTCCCGATCACTGCCCTTGGAGCGGTAGGAGCGGCCCTCGGTCTCATTCCGAACTTCATGGAGGCTGGATGGATCGATGGTAACGCCATAGCTGTATTCACAGCCATCGGAATGTGCTGGAGCGGATATCTCAGCACACATACGGCTATGCTTGATACTCTTGGTTTCCGAAATCTGACATCAAAAGCCATCCTTGCCCACACCATAGGCGGTCTTGTGGCTGCTTTCGTGGCCCATTGGGCCTATGTGCTTTTCTCCCTTATCTGATAATCCTGCAGACCTCAGATCCTGAACACAAGGACTCCTGCAGGCGGTATGGTTCCGCTTCCGATCACCACCTTTGAGCCTTCAGGCAGTTCGAAGGTGAAAGGCTTGTCCGTATAGTTCAGGACTATGCCCAGTCCGTTCCTGTATTCGACAGATACACCGTAAGGAAGATCCATTACCGGAATCTCAAGCATCGCGTACAGCTTCTTGAGTATATCCTTCTCAAGAGAACCGTCGGTGCTGTCTACGCCTATGTAGGTGACCGTTCCCTTGCCCAGCCTGCGTGTCGTTACTGCAGGTTTTCCTTCGTAGAATTCATCTTCATATGTCGCCCATACCTGCGAGTCCTTTCCCGGCTTCAGAATCTCTCCCCAGGTGTTCCAGGTATATGTCCTGCCGTCCATCACCACCTTGCCGGGATCTTCCGGAAGAAGCAGGTCGAAGAACTCCAGTTCATTGCCGGTGAGCTCATATATCATCGATCCGAAAGGAACTTCAGGAAGACGGCCATAGCGGTCCTTCTGGGCCGTGCGGCAGGTCAGGACAAGGTTGCCGCCCTGCTCGACATATTCCATCCATCGGTCGGTCAGCTCCTTGTCTGCCAGCTGATAAGCCGGAGCAATCACTACCGGATATTCCTTCATGTCCTTGTCTTCGTAGATGAAGTCGACAGGAGCTCCTAAAGACTTCAGCGTACGGTAGTACTTGTTCATATGGTCGAAGGTGTCCCATGTGCGGTTCTGCTTCTGATGGTCGATGTTCCAGTAGTTCTCGTGATTGTGCAGGATGGCTGTGCGGCGTGCAAGATAGTCCTGAGGCTTTACCTCACGCTCCTGGGCCTTCTTTCGCAGCAGGCCGATCTCCTTGATGAACTGTTCGTATTCGCGGCCTCCCGGTGTGACTGTCACTCCATCCGGGCCCACTATGCCGTAATGGTACTGCTCCATTCCGTAGAGCGGCTGGCGGTATCTGTATGTGCATACGAAATCGCTGCCGCCTGCAAAGACGCTCCACAGCCACAGACGGACGGCTCCAGGAAGGGGCTGAGGGTTGATGCTGCCCCAGTTCACCTGGCCAGGCTGAAGCTCCATCACGCCGTAAGTCCCCTGGAAAGGACGGAAGAAGTCGTTGGCCATGGCGATTCGCAGGGGATTTCCTACGCGGTAGCCTCTGCGTCCGATGCCTTCATTATCTCCGTAGACCATGTAGCGGGTGTAGCTCTGGAAATCCAGGTCGGGACTTCCTCCGACATGACCTTCGTCATAGTTCGGGATGTAGTTTGTCGTCACCCACTGGTTCCTTGCATGCTTCTTTATTATCAGGCACTGGTTGTTGAGGAAGTCGTTGGTCTGCTTCGCGGCAAAGCGGCGATGGTCGAGAATCTGGTGGTAATTGCTGCCCCATTGATTCCACAGAGGCAGGTTTATCTGGTCGAAACTGCTGTAGGTCTGACTCCAGAAGGCTGTTCCCCATGCTTTGTTAAGTGCCTGTATGTCATTGTTGTAGCTTTCTCTGAGATATTCGCGGAATGCTTCTTCTGCCTTATGGCTGAAGTCGTACTGGACCATAGGCTCGTTGTCAAGCTGCCAGCCGATTATGCGCGGATCGTCTCCATAGTGACGGGCCAGTTCCTCAATCATCCTGTAGGCCAGTTCCCTGTAGACTTCGGATGTGAACGAGGCATGCTGACGGCTGCCGTGGTCCCTTATGGCCCCGTCCTCATATCTGATGAGCACTTCCGGGTATTTGCGGCTGAGCCATACCGGAGGCGTTGCCGTCGAGGTGCACATCACCACCTTCAGGTCGTACTTGGCGGCCAGTTCCACAGCCTTGTCCAGCCATGTGAAGTCGTATCTTCCCTCTTCCGGTTCAAGCTGAGCCCAGGCGAATTCCGCGAAATGCGTGAATTCGAAGCCGAGTTCGTGCATCTGTCTGAAATCGCGTTCCCATTGGCTCTCGTCCCAATGTTCGGGATAGTAGTATACTCCGGTGAGGGTCAGGTCCTTGTCATTGAACCATTTTGTCTGTGCCTGAATTCCGATGGACATCAGGAGGGCGCAGAGCAGAAGCGGAAACCTGGTTTTCATGATAGTGTCGTTTTAGAAGTTGAAGTATCTTTCGGCGTTGTTGTAGGAGATGTCCTTCACCATCTGGTGGATGAAATCCATCTCGCTCTTAGGGAGCTTTCCGTTCTGGATGTCTTCACCGAGAATGTTGCAGAGGATTCTGCGGAAATACTCATGACGCGGATATGAAAGGAAGCTTCTCGAGTCGGTGAGCATGCCGACGAAACGGCTGAGCAGACCCAGTGAAGAAAGTGCATTCATCTGCTTCTTCATTCCGTCTTCCTGATCCAGGAACCACCATCCCGAACCGAGCTGGATCTTGCCCGGACATGTGCCGTCGTTGAATGTATAGGCCATTGTGGCCAGGACTTCGTTGTCCTTAGGGTTGAGGTTATACAGAATGGTCTTGGTGAGCTTGTCTTCCATAGCCAGCTTGTTGAGGAACTTGTGTCCGGCAGCGGCGCAGGCGACATCGTGGATGGCATCGTAGCCGGTATCAGGGCCGAGGATGTCGAACATTCGGGTGTTGTTGTCGCGGATCGCTCCGATATGGAACTGCTGTGCCCAGCCTTTCGCATGATCCATGCGTGCGAAGTCAAGAAGGATGGCGCTTCGGAACTTGAGCACTTCCTCGTGACCCGGCATCTTTCCCTTGAGGGTGTTGCGGAATATCCTGTCGATTTCCTCCATCTCGAAGTCCTCTGCATAGAAGTTCTCGAGTCCGTGGTCAGAAATGCGGCAGCCCATTTCGTGGAAGAAGTCCTGACGTCTGCGAAGTGCGTCAAGAAGGTCCTGATAGCTGCTGATCTCCATGCCTGCGACCTCGCTCAGTCTGGCGATGTATCCGATATACTGCTCAGGCTTCTCAATGACCATGGCCTTGTCCGGGCGCCATGTAGGCAGCACCTTCGTGCCGAAAGGATTGTCCTTTATCTTCTGGTGATATTCAAGGCTGTCCGCAGGGTCGTCTGTGGTGCATACCACCCTTACATCGAATCTTCTCATGAGCGCCTGACCTCTGTATTCTTCGGTCTGGAGCTTTGCCGTACACTCATCATAGATGGCTCTTGCTGTCTTGGGATTGAGCAGGTCATATACTCCGAAGACCCTCGCCAGCTCAAGATGAGTCCAATGGTAAAGCGGATTCCTCATCGTATAAGGTACGGTCTCCGCCCATTTCTCGAATTTCTCATAGCTTCCGCGTCCTCCTGTTATGAATTCTTCAGGGACTCCGTTGCCTCTCATGGCTCTCCATTTGTAATGGTCGCCGCCGAGCCAGACTTCAGTCAGGTCCTTGAACTGGTGGTTGTCTGCTATCATCTTCGGAACAAGGTGGCAGTGGTAGTCGATGATCGGCATCTTTTCTGCGCTTTCGTGATACAGTTCACGGGCATACTCGTTGGTGAGCATGAAGTCTTCGTTGATGAACTTTTTTGCTAAGAAATCCATATATGTGTGTTTTAGTGTTGTTACATGCAAAATAATATTCACACGTATGCAAATGTACGAACTTTATCTTCATGAGGAAATCAAAATTTTATATATTTGCGTTATGACATTTGTCAGGAAATAACACTAGAAACAATAACTGAGTCGCATTATGGAAATACTGAACAGAAAGACTGCCGGAACCAATCTGTACAAAGAAAAGGTAATCCAGTTCGGAGAAGGAAACTTCTTGAGAGCATTCGTGGACTGGATCATCTGGAATACCAATCAGAAGACCGGTTTTAATGCCGGAGTAGTGGTGGTGCAGCCTATTGAGAAAGGCATGGTCGACATGCTTAATTCCCAGGACGGACTCTATCATGTCAATCTTCAGGGTGTCGACAAGGGAGAGGCTGTGGATTCCATTCAGCTGATAGATGTCATCAGCAGGGGACTGAACCCATATTCTCAGTTCGACGGGTACATGGCCCTGGCCGAGAATCCGGACATCCGTTTCGTGATATCCAATACGACCGAGGCCGGAATCGCCTTTGACCCGTCATGCAGGCTGGAGGACAAGCCGGCTTCTTCATATCCTGGCAAGCTCACCCAGCTGCTTTATCACAGATTCAGGCATTTCAACGGTGACATGACCAAGGGATTCATCATCCTTCCATGCGAACTTATCTTCCTGAACGGAAAGGAACTGAAGAAGTGCATCCGTCAGTACATCGAGCTGTGGAACCTCGGTGAGGATTTCGAGGCGTGGTTCGAGCAGGCCTGCGGCGTATACTGCACTCTGGTGGACCGTATCGTGCCGGGCTATCCGAAGGATACCATAGATCAGATCCACGAACGCATAGGCTACAAGGACAATCTTGTGGTCAAGGGTGAGATCTTCCACCTGTGGGTGATCGAGGCGCCGGAGTCTGTAGCGGCGGAATTCCCTGCAGACAAGGCCGGTCTCAACGTGCTTTTCGTACCAAGCGAGGCTCCTTATCATGAAAGGAAGGTGACTTTGCTGAACGGCCCTCACACAGTGCTTTCGCCTGTAGGCTATCTTTCAGGCCTTGATACCGTCAAGGAGTGCGTAGAGGATCCGGAAGTGGGAAGATTCGTGCATAAGGTGATGTATGAGGAACTCCTCGAGACCCTCAATCTTCCGAAGGCTGAGCTTGAAGCTTTCGCGGATTCGGTAGTGGAGCGTTTCATCAACCCGTATGTCAAGCATTTCGTTACCAGCATCATGCTGAACTCCTTCCCTAAGTACAGGACCCGTGACCTTCCAGGCCTCAAGACCTACCTTGAGCGCAAGGGTGAACTTCCAAAGGGACTTGTTCTGGGTCTCGCTGCGATAATCACGTATTACAAAGGCGGCATGAGAGGAGATGTAGAGATCGTTCCTAACGATGATCCGGCAATCATGAACCTCCTTAAGGAACTGTGGGCGACAGGTGATGTCCGCAAGGTGGCCGAAGGAGTGCTCGCCGCCGAGTTCATATGGGGCGAGGACCTTAATGATGTTCCGGGTCTGACAGATCTTGTGACTGCGGATCTCGACCTCATCCAGCGTGAGGGTATGCGTGCAGCTGTGAAATCCGTAATCTGACAGTCATGGAATTCATAAGGATACATACGGCTGATAATGTTGCCGTAGCGATACACGATGTCGAGGTCGGAGGACGCTTCTGCATCGATGGCGAGGAGATCGTTGCCCTGAACCGTGTCCCGGCGGGACATAAGATGGCTCTTCAGGATATGAAGGAAGGGGAGGATGTCGTGAAGTACGGTTTCCCTATAGGTCATCTCCTGAGTCCTGTGAAGAAAGGCGAGGTCGTTGACCATTCGAACATAAAGACCAATCTCGAGGGTCTTCTGGACTATACATATGAACCGGATCTGACCGAAATACCTCATGCTCAGGCTCCTGCATTCTTCAAAGGCTACAGGAGGAAGGACGGTGGTGCAGGTGTCCGTAACGAACTCTGGATCATCCCTACTGTGGGCTGTGTCAACGGCGTGGCCCAGAGCATACAGAAACTTTTCGAAAAGGAACTGTCAGAATATCCTTCCATAGAAAAGGTGACAGCCTTCCCTCATAACTACGGCTGCTCGCAGCTTGGAGGGGATCATGAGAACACCAGAAGGATTCTGGCGGACATGGTGCATCATCCCAATGCTGCCGGTGTCCTTGTCGTCGCCCTGGGATGTGAGAACAACCAGCTGAGCGCATTCAGGGAGCTGGTGGGCGAAGTGGACGAAACGAGGGTGAGGTTCATGGAGTCCCAGAAAATCGAAGGTGACGAGGTCGCATACGGCCTGGATCTGCTGCGCGGCATTGCAGAGGCGGCGAGGGAGGACAAGCGGGAAGATATTCCTGTGAGCGAGCTGAAGGTCGGCCTGAAATGCGGCGGCTCGGACGGATTTTCCGGAATCACTGCGAATCCTCTTCTGGGACGTTTCTCTGACTGGATAGTCTCGCAGGGAGGAACGACCGTACTTACCGAAGTACCTGAAATGTTCGGAGCCGAGACCATACTTATGTCACGTTGTCAGGATGAGGCGACTTTCGCAAAGACAGTGCATCTCATCAATGATTTCAAGGCCTATTTCATGAAGAACGACCAGCCGGTCTACGAGAATCCGTCTCCGGGAAACAAGGCCGGCGGCATATCCACTCTTGAAGAGAAGTCTCTCGGATGCACGCAGAAGTCCGGAACCTCGATTGTACGCGACGTGCTTCTTTACGGGGACAGGCTGAAGACAAAGGGACTCAATCTGCTGAGTGCACCGGGCAATGACCTGGTCGCATCTACGGCTCTGGCTGCGGCAGGCTGTCAGATCGTCCTTTTCACGACGGGCAGAGGAACTCCTTTCGGAACATTCGTGCCTACTGCAAAGATCTCGACGAACAGCATGCTCGCGGCCAACAAGCCTTTATGGATCGACTTCAATGCCGGAGTCATCGTCGAGGGCACCCCTGCGGAAGAAGTGGACAAAGCCTTTATGGATTTCGTTGTCGGAGTCGCTTCAGGCGAACCGGTCAACAATGAGAAGTCCGGCTACAGCGAGATAGCGATCTTCAAATCGGGAGTGACGCTTTAAGAATTAAGATTGAAACTGAATAACCAATGAAAAAAGACACTGATCAACAACTGATGACCAACTGGCGCTGGTGGATGGTGGTACTGCTCTTTGTCGCGACTACCGTCAATTATTTGGACCGCCAGGTCCTTTCCCTTACATGGAAAGAATTCATTGCTCCGGAATTTCACTGGACAGACAGCGATTACGGTACCATTACAGCCGTATTCTCGCTCTTCTATGCCTTCGCAATGCTTTTTGCAGGAAAGTTCGTGGACTGGATGGGAACGAAGAAGGGCTATCTCTGGGCCATCGGAGTCTGGTCTTTCGGCGCATGTGCTCATGCAGCCTGCGGCTGGGTGACCATGCATATCGAAGGATACGAGTCTATTGAGGCCATGAAGGCAGTGGAGGCTGGAACAGGTGCGGCTCTGGCCATAGCATCCGTAAGCGTGTGGCTCTTCCTTGCCGCCCGTGCCGTTCTTGCCCTCGGTGAGGGAGGAAACTTCCCTGCTGCAATCAAGACTACTGCTGAATATTTTCCTAAGAAGGACCGTGCTTTCGCTACATCCATCTTCAATGCCGGTGCATCTGTAGGCGCCCTTGTCGCTCCTGCGACCATCCCGCCGCTCGCTTCTTGGCTCGGCTGGGAGATGGCGTTCGTCATCATCGGTGCCCTCGGCTTCATCTGGATGGGCTTCTGGGTGTTCATGTATGACAAGCCTCAGAACTCGAAATATGTGAACAAGGCGGAGCTTGATTACATCAGTCAGGATGAGGATGAGCCTGTTGAAACTCCTGAAGCGGAGGAAAAGAGCAGCATACCGTTCCTGAAATGCTTCACATACCGTCAGACATGGTCTTTCATCGCAGGAAAATTCTTTACTGACGGTGTATGGTGGTTCTATCTTTTCTGGGCTCCGGCATATTTCCAGGATCAGTTCGGCTACAAGGCCTCTTCCGGCACAGGAATGATGCTCATCATCACTCTCTATGCGATCGTGACCTTTATTTCCATATTCGGCGGTTACCTTCCTAAATTCTTCGTCGAGCAGAAGGGAATGCATCCGTACAAAGGCAGAATGCTTGCGATGCTCATCTTCGCGTTCTTCCCTCTCTTCGCCCTCTTCGCTCAGCCGATGGGCCAGTATTCAGCATGGTGGCCTGCAATCATCATCGGCCTTGCCGGGGCGGGACATCAGGCATGGTCGGCCAACCTGTTCTCGACAGTCGGTGACATGTTCCCTAAGTCGGCCATCGCCACGATCACCGGTATCGGAGGCATGGCAGGAGGTATAAGCTCCTTCCTAATCAACAAGGGAGCGGGTGTCCTGTTCACTTATTCCGAAAATGCCGGAGCAGCCTTCACTTTCCTTGGCTTTGAAGGCAAGGAGGCCGGATACATGATCGTGTTCTGCTTCTGTGCCGTTGCCTACATCCTGGCATGGAGTGTCATGAAGGCCCTGGTACCTGCATATAAGAAGATCGGATAATTAATTATATTTGTATCTGACAGCAAATCATAAACGACATGGTAAATTTTTCACTCGAGGGTAAGGTGGCGTATCGGACTTTATTTCGTGACCGATCTTGCTCCGTTCTTCACACAGGCGGCTCAGGATGTGTTCGCAACGACCGTGTGGATGCAGAACGAGCAGGCGATCACTTCTCCTGAATGGTCCATCCATGCTGCGGCAGGAACCAGCAACTACATGTTCATCTGGGGCATGGGAGGTGAGAACCTCAATTATGGCGACAAGGACGAGATTCCTTACACAGAAATGAGATAAACTTGTGATATCATGGCAAAAGTAATTACATTCGGCGAGATCATGCTCCGTCTTGCGACTCCCGGCTATCTGAGATTCAGCCAGACAAGACAGTTCGAGGCTACTTTCGGTGGCGGAGAGGCAAACGTGGCGGTTTCACTTGCGAATTATGGAATTGAAACGGAATTCGTTACGCGTTTCCCGGAAAACGATATAGCCAGAAGCTGCATCAGGGACCTCCGCAGTTATGGCGTAGGTACTAAGCACTGTATCTTCGGCGGCGACCGTCTCGGAATCTATTTCCTTGAGACAGGAGCTGTGGCTCGTCCGAGCAAGGTCGTCTATGACCGCGCACATTCATCGATCGCTCAGATCGAGAAGGGAATGATCGACTGGGAAAAGGTCTTCGAAGGTGCGGATTGGTTCCATTGGACCGGAATCACTCCGGCTATCAGCCAGGGTGCGGCAGATGTGTGTCTGGAGGCTATACAGGCCGCAAACAGGCTTGGAGTGACAGTCTCGTGCGACCTTAACTACCGTAAGAATCTCTGGAAATATGGCAAGACCGCTTCTGAAGTCATGCCGGAGCTTGTTGCGGGTTGTGATGTCATCCTCGGTAATGAAGAAGATGCTGAGAAAGTGTTCGGCATCAAGCCTGAAGGCTTTGATGTGACTGCGACTCACGGTGATGTGAACGCGGCTGAATTCGAGAGCGTGTGCGTACAGCTTATGAACAGGTTCCCGCGTGCGAAGAAGGTCATCATCACTCTCCGCGGTTCCATCAACGCCAACCATAACACCTGGGGAGGTGTACTCTACAGCAACGGCACCCTCCATCAGTCCAAGAGATATGACATCACGCACATCGTCGACCGTGTAGGCGGCGGCGACTCATTCATGGGCGGCCTCATCTATGGCCTTATTTCCTATCCTGAAGATGATGGCAGGGCTCTTGATTTCGCTGTGGCGGCATCCTGCCTCAAGCATACTGTCTATGGTGACTACAATCAGGTCACCGTGGCTGAGGTCGAGAATCTGATGAAAGGTGACGGCTCCGGTCGTGTATCCCGTTGATAAACAAAAAGATATGGCAAGATATACTAAATTACAGGTAATCTCGGCAATGAAGGAGACAGGAATGGTTCCGGTCTTCTATCATGCTGACGTCGAGACTGCGAAGGCAGTCCTGAAGGCATGTTACGAAGGTGGTGTACGTGCATTCGAATTCACTAACCGCGGAGACTTTGCCCATGAGGTGTTCGGAGAACTCGTCAAATATGCGGACAAGGAACTTCCGGGAATGATTCTCGGAGTCGGTTCGGTGGTAGATCCAGCGACAGCTGCTCTCTATCTGCAGCTTGGAGCGAATTTCGTTGTCGGCCCTCTTTTCAATCCGGACATAGCACCGGTATGTAACCGTCGTCTGGTTCCATACTGCCCCGGATGCGGTACCGTATCTGAAGTCGGAAAGGCCCAGGAACTCGGATGCGACCTCTGCAAGGTCTTCCCGGGAGATGTCCTCGGCCCTGCTTTCGTGAAAGGTCTGAAAGCCCCTATGCCTTGGAGCCAGCTCATGGTGACAGGAGGAGTGAAACCGACAAGGGAAAACCTCGAAGGATGGTTCAATGCCGGAGTGACATGTGTCGGAATGGGAAGCAATCTTTTCCCTAAGGAAGCTATAGCGGCAAAAGACTGGACTGCGATTGCAACCCTGTGCAAGGATGCCCTCGCAATCATCACAGAGATCAGACAGAAATAGTCCATCTCGACCGCTACCGCAAGATTGACGAGGAGACCAACCGTAAGACCATCTCGTTGTTGGAGTAGGGATAGGGTTAAATATTAGCAATAATTTGATTTATTGCCGAAATTCACCTGGAATATGAATCATAGATCAATGTAACGCAAAGTGGTATGTGTAAAATGTGCACATACCACTTTTGCTGTTTACTGACAGTTTCCAAAATGGAAAGAGTCGTTATTCGGTAATGAATCTTTGACTAAAGAGATTGATGTCTCTTTCTTGAGCGCCCAGTCTTTTGGCTACTTTCGGCCAATCTTTAAGTGCATCCTTGACGCTCTTGATGATTTCCTCGGCTTCAGTTTTCGGGATGAAATAATCCTCTGCAGCTTTTAATAGGGCATCAAGATCTGATTCGTTGGTGTCTCTGGTAATCATAATTCCCTGATATCTGTTGATTGTAGGGTTCAAGTCAAATGCCGGAGCCAATGTCCATCCTTTCGCCGTAAGCAGGAAACCATGATTACGGAAATGATCATCTGAGTTTCCGATACAGATGTTGAATGCGACACGGCGATATAACTCTCTTACATTCTTCTCGACATCTGTGCAGTTGCGGATTATGAAGTCAACGATATCAAGGTATCCATAGCCATCTTCAGAGCCATCTCCGTCTTTAAGACCCAGCATAGTCAGAGCTGAAGCATAATGAACACG
>JAGAIY010000004.1 GCA_017626355.1 Bacteroidales bacterium | reverse complement strand
GGTGAGCAAGGACGTCTGCATGCCGCTATTATTCGAATGATAGCCTGCAGAGACATCGACATATCCCTGATATCCACTCTTATATAATGGATTGCCATGCTTCGCCTGAGCAGTGAGGATACCTGCGCTCAGGAGGGTAATCAACAACAACGTAATCTTTTTCATTGTAACAATATTTAAGAGTTTCCATGCCGGCTTCTGTTACTCTGCTGCAACCTGACTGATCATTACAGTCTCCGAGTAATCCTCTGCGTTGTTGTCCTTTGTCTTCTTCTGGATGAGGAACATGTCGATAATCCACCAGATTCCGAGGCCGCCGGCTGTGAGAAGTTTTGCAACACCAAGACCGACATCGCCGATATAGAACCTGTCGACTCCGAGACCTCCAACGAGAACAGAAAGGATGATCGAGATGGTAGGATCTTTGAAATCTGTCGCATTGAGCATCAGAAGTTCCTGATCGGACATCTTCGAGAGATTCTCTCTGATCCTGAGCATATCTACAGTGTGGAAACGTTTCTGGTTGGTTGCCAGGAAGGATGTGATAAGGAAATCGCGCTCGGTCATACCGCTCTGAAGGAACTGCTGAGCTTCAAGCACTTCCTGAAGATAATCGTTTTCAATAACCGGCAGTCTTTCAAAATCATCTTTCGCCTGCATGCCGAAGAATGCAAATACGGCAATTAGTGTAAGTAAGGTTCGTTTCATGATTACTGATATTTAGTTTTTATAATGGGACGTAGAAACACACAAAAAGTACTACTCAAGAGCCGGATTAAAATGCAAAGACAATGATCTTCCACATGATAAGCACAGCGACAATGGTCTTGAGACCTGTACCTGTGATGAAACCGAGGAAGGAACCGACGGCTGCCTTGAGGGCCTGCATGGCTCCCTGACGGGTGTAGTAGAGTTCGAACAGGAAGGCTCCGAGGAAGGAACCGAGAATCATGCCTATCGGAGTGAGGATGATGCCGGCTATCAGGCCCACTATCGCTCCCCTTTCCGCATATTTGCTTCCTCCTGTTACCTTTGTAAAATATATCGGCACGAAGTAGTCCACAACAGAGACTACCGCCACCACTATTCCCCAGACTATCAAGGTCTTGAGTGTCATTTCATCACCTGCTGCATTGGTACCGCTACCCCAGATGTAGAGGATCAGAAGTCCGACCCAACTGACAGGAGTACCAGGAAGACCCGGAAGTATGCTGCCGGCAACACCGATGATTCCGGCCAGAATCGCCAATATAGAAATTATTGCATCCATTGCATTTATATTTTTCTGAAAGAATGACTATGTAAGGAGAAGACATGCCACCCCCGGCTAGGGGGTGCCCGACCACAGGGAGGGCGGGGGTCTTCGGATTACATAGTCATTCTTTCTGTATCAATTATTCATTTGCCATTATCTCCTCGATATCCGACGACTTAATAGGCAGTCTCTGCGAGCCCAGACGACGCGCACCGTCCTCGGTCACAAGAACATCATCCTCGAGACGGATACCTCCGAAGTCATAATACTCCTCCAGCTTCGCATAGTTCACAAAGCCCTTGTCGGTTCCTTCCCTCTTCCACTGCTCTATCAGGGCCGGAATGAAATATATACCCGGCTCATCGGAAATCACATGGCCCGGCTTCAGATCGCGCGCCATACGCAGATTGCCCATGCCCAGAAGCGGAGAACGCTGACGCTCGTCACCATATCCTACATAGTTCTCACCGAGATCCTCCATGTCGTGGACATCCATTCCCATGTTGTGGCCAAGGCCGTGAGGCATGAAAAGTCCGGAAATTCCGCAGGCTGTCATCTCGTCCACATCTCCGCGTACGAAATCGAGGGCTTTGAGCTGTTCCAGCATGTAACGGACTGTAGCACAGTGCACTTCCCAATATGATGTCCCTGGCTTTGTAAGGCTGAACGCGAGTTCATTGGCCTGTTCCACGATGTCATAGATCTCACGCTGCTTAGTAGTGAACTTACCGCTGCAAGGGTAGGTACGGGTGAAGTCGGAAGCATAGTGAGTATTGCTTTCCGCTCCCGCATCCACTACGAGGAGGCGTCCCGGAGTTATGATCTGATGGTGGCTGTGGTTATGGAGAGTCTCACCGTTCTGGGAGAGGATGGTCGTGAATGACGGACCCCAGCCGTATGAATATGTCACACCTTCCATACGTCCTACGATGTGCTGCTCCAGAACTCCGGGCTTACATCCGCGACGGGCTTCGGTGTGCATGAGATAACCTATGTCGCAGGCCTTGTCGATTTCATCTATCTCGCACTGTTCCTTGATAAGACGCATTGAAACAACAGCCTTCACAAGCTCCTCCGATGCATGTTTTCCGTTTTCTGAAGCCATCGGAGCGGTTTTTCTGACAGCAGCAGAAGAAGCACCGGTAAGCTCGGCAAGGGTCATCTGGTTATAATACCTCGCTGGCGGAAGATAATGGACCGGACGACCTTTTGCCACTGCATCAGCGACAGCCGCAGCGAATTCCGCCAAAGGCTTTGTAACGGCACAGCCTATAAGACCGCCCTTGGAAGCGACCGAAGGCTGAGGGCCCATCCAGATGATGTCGTCAATATCCACATCATTGCCGTAAAGGCACTCGTCAGCGGAATCCAGATCCAGAACCGCCGCAAAGCACGGTTCGTCTATCCCCCAATAGTAGAGGAAGTTACTGTCCTGACGGAACTTGTAGTCATTGCCACGATAATTCATCGCCGCGTCAACATTGCCAAGGAAAACCGCAATTCCCCTCGCACCTTCCTGAGTCATCGCCGCCATCCTCTCAAGCAGGACGCGACGACGGTTTGCATATACATTAGCTTCAAACATATCTTTCCGTTTTTTATGAATCTTCAAATTTAATCAAAAAACTTGTATATTTACACCAGATACAGACAGATCAAATGAAAAGAAGAGATTTTCTGAAGACGGCGGCACTGGGAACAATGGCGGCCGGAGCTGCAGGCATCGGAGGCGGCGTGCTGACAGGGTGTGCGGCACAAAAACAGGTGAAGCAGGCGCCCTATATCAACAAAGCGGGAAAAGTAGGAGGAATAAAGCTGAGTTTCGAACCATATGAACTTCAGCTCAGGCATACTTTCACTGTGTCCTCGTATTCGAGGAAGACCACTCCGGACGTGCAGGTCAGACTTGATTATGAGGGATTTACGGGATATGGAGAGGCTTCGATGCCGCCTTATCTGGGACAGAGCACGGAAACCGTATGCAGGTTCCTGCAGAAAACAGATATGGAGCAATTCCGGGATCCGTTCAGACTGGAGGAGATCCTTGCCTATGTCGACAGTCTCTCTCCCGGAGACAGTGCGGCAAAGGCGGCAATAGACATAGCCCTGCACGACCTGGTCGGAAAACTCATAGGCCAGCCATGGTGGCGGCTCTGGGGTCTGGATCCGGCCAAGGCACCCGACACGACGTTCACGATAGGAATAGACACCCCTGAAATAGTCCGTCAGAAGACACGCGAATGCGCAGACAGATTCAACATCCTCAAGGTCAAGGTAGGCCTGGAGAATGACAAGGAGATGATCCGTACCATCCGCGAAGTCACCGATCTGCCTCTGGCTGTGGATGCCAATCAAGGCTGGAAGGACAGGGAAAAGGCTCTGGAGGAGATATTCTGGCTGAAGGAGAACGGAGTCGTGATGGTGGAGCAGCCGATGGCGAAGGAACGTATCGACGACAACGCATGGATCACCGAAAGAAGCCCCCTTCCGGTTTTCGCCGACGAGGCCATCCAGAGACTTGCGGACATCCCGTCCATCAAGGGAGCCTATCACGGAATAAACATCAAGCTGATGAAGTGTACGGGCATGCGCGAAGCATGGAAGATGGTCAATTACGCCCGTGCCGAGGGGATGAAGGTGATGGTAGGATGCATGACGGAGACTTCGTGCGCAGTTTCAGCGGCAGCCCAGCTTTCACCGGCGGTGGATTTCGCCGACCTGGACGGCAACCTGCTCATCACCAACGACCTGTACAAAGGAATGGAGGTGATTGACGGAAAGATCACGCTTTCAAATACACCAGGAATCGGATTGACCTTGCTTTAGACTATTTGCGTGAAGTCGGAACGCTGGTGATGATTTCCTGAAAGTGCTCATTGATAGCCTTGCACTGCGCATCATCCACCATCATATAGACCACACGGCCGTCTTCACATGGAGTGAAGATGGAAGCTCCGTTATCCCTGATCACTATGTTACCAGGCTCTGACATAGTAAACCATGAATCACCCTCAACAGCATAAAGCACAGAGGTAAGATCCCATGTAGGGCGGTCATAGTCGAGATGGTCAGCCCAGGCCCTGTAAGCCTCAACCAGAGGATGGAGGCCAGCCCAACCGAAGTCATTTCTCATGCTCGCTCCGGGATACTCGATTGCAAGACCGACCTCGAAAGGAGTCACCGCCATCTTTGTAGGCCATTCAGCAAAGACTTTCTGAGCTGCAGGGATATCCTTGATCACATTGTACTCGCAATAAGTTGTATCCGCCATATGACCGGCCATAGGAACAAGAAGCTTCACCTTCTTAGCCACAAGTTCCTTTCCTGTAAGCGGAGAGTACTTGTCTGCAGGAGTATCAAGCAGACGCGCAAGATTTGTAGAGAAACCGACTGTAGAAATCACCACAGAATTATCCGGCTGCTGGGCGAGTATCTGCCTGTAAAGGATATGGGCATCAGGCAGTCTGTAATACTCACCATGAGTGCGTGCAAACATCGGCGTGCCGTCCTCATTCTTCAGGTCAACAACCTTCTGGGCATATTTACCCCAAGGATCATCAGCTCCGTCCCTTACGATTCCGACAGGAATATCAGGATAGCCGTACCATGTTCCCATGATATCCATAAACTCCGCAGGAGCCGGCGCACATTTGTTCAGCATGACTGCAAGAAGATCTATTTTATCCTGGTCCATATACTTATAGAGCATATCGAGAGCCAAGGCGTCATCGATGTCGTTACCTATGTCTGTTTCAAAGATCACCCGGAGCTTCTCCGGCTTTGAAGCCTTTTCACTGCCACATCCGGCAAGAAACACCATGCTCATGAGAGCGAAAGCATAAAAAAGTTTTTTCATATCGATAGAATTGTTTTCTGTTAATTTCCTGAAACGATGATGAATCCGAGTCCTGCCACAAAGAACAGGAACATCACGCCAAGAAGGCCGTAGACACCCTTGCTTGCTCCCTTGAATTCCTTCCAGATGAATACGCCCCAGATGGCCGCAATCATCGGAGCACCCTGTCCAAGAGCATAAGAGACAGCTGCACCTGCCTTTCCTGAGGCGATGTAGCTGAAGGCAGTACCGAGACACCAGATGGCTCCGCCGAGAATACCTACGAGATGAGTCTTTGCATTACCCTTGAAATACTCGCTGTATGAAACAGGATCACCTACAAACGGCTTTTTCATTACGAAGGTGTTGAATACGAAGTTGCTGAGCAGCACACCAAGCGAGAAGATTACTATCGCTGTGTATGGAGTTGCCTTGCCGACTGCAGGAGCTGCGAAATTGTCAAGGTCCATCGATGCAGCTACAAAACGATAGAAGAAGGCCATGAGAGTACCGGCAACGACTGCGAGGATTATTCCCTTGCTTGCGCCATCCTTCTTATCCTTCTGAAGTTTGCCGGAGGCGATGCCGTTGCATATGATTGCCACAACGATGAGAGCAACACCGACAAACAATGTCACAGGGTCACCCTTGGGAGCACCGATGTAGTTGATTACAGTACCAAGGACCAATGAGATACCTACTCCAAGAGGAAAGGCAACAGCCAGACCAGCTATTGAAGTTGATGCTGACAGAAGAATGTTGGAAGCGTTGAAGATCATGCCTCCGAGGATGATGCTTCCGAAGTTCTTGGCAGACACCTGTGCCACATCCTCAAGGAAAGGACGGCCCTCTGTACCGAAACTTCCCATAGTGAATGCGATCATGAGAGCGAAAAGAAGCATTCCTATCACATAGTCCCAATAGAAAAGCTCATATCTCCAGCTCTTCGCCGCCATTTTCTGAGTATTTGCCCATGAGCCCCAGCAAAGCATGGTGATAAAGCAGAATACTACTGCCAAAAGATAATTGCCAACGATAAACATAGCTATTAGTTTTTATGATTATTCAAGTTCTGATGCAAAAGGGATGGATGCCTGAGCACCGACACGAGTCACTGCTATCGCAGAAGCAGCTGTCGCAAATTCCATGGCCTCGACAAAGTTCTTTCCCTTCGAAAGAGCAACCGTAAATGCTCCGTTATAGGTGTCGCCTGCAGCCACAGTGTCCACCGCAGTAACTTTCCTGGCAGGAACAGTCACGACTCCGTCAGCATTGTAGAGCATAGAACCTTTTTCTCCGAGGGTAACGATCACATTCTTCACACCCTTGCGGTAAAGAACCGCTGCATTCGCCTCAACATCATCAACAGCTTCCGGTCCGCAAAGAAGGCGGCATTCTGTTTCGTTAGGAGTAAGCGCGAAGACCTTAGACAGCAGGGTGTCTGAAAGAGGGCATGCCGGAGCGGGGTTCAGAATCACCTTCACACCGACGGAAGCAGCGAGATCTGCGACATATTCAATGACCTCCATCGGAACCTCCAGCTGCATAAGAAGATAATCCGAGGATTTTATCTCATCTTCAAAAGGCTTCAGGTCAGCAACTGTAAGCGCTCCATTTGCTCCAGGCATGACGATGATGGAATTGTCTCCTTTGTCATCCACGCAGATCCATGCCGATCCCGACAGAAACCCGGCATCCTGAATCACTCCTGCAGTACATATGCCTTCCTCCACGAAATGATCGAGCATAAGTCTGCCGTTGGCATCCTGTCCCACCTTTGAGATGAAACGGACATCACCACCCAGACGGGCAACTGCAACAGCCTGATTTGCACCCTTTCCACCGAAGGACATCATGACATCACCGCCAAAGACGGTTTCGCCTTTAGCCGGTATATGGGGAGTCCTTACGGTAATGTCCATGTTGGAACTTCCCACAACTGTTATCTTACTCATAGTTATAGTGTTATTAGCTGTTCTGTCCAGTCCTTCACGTAAAGGATATCTTCAAATCCGGCAGTTCGCTTTCCTGTCATACCGACCTGAAGCACCTGTCCATCCGTGTCATCGAAGTAAATTACCTTGATGTCATGGTAACCGGCCTCAAGAAGTACCAGGCCAACCTTTTCCCTTGAAGAATGTGAGCCATCATTATCAATGACAGGCTGGCCATCGACATACAGCACAGCTCCATCATCTGACTTAAGCCTGAACTTATGCACTCCTGTTTCCTTTATGGCAAGCCATGCATTGAACTCGTAAGCGAAATGATCAGCCGCCTTTGCCCCGGTTATATCGAAGCTCTGCATCACACCCTCATCAGCAAGTCTGCCCAAGCTGGCAATATCCGCCACATTCCGGAACTCTCCCTCATAATATTTATAGGCAATACCCCTTTTAACAGGAGCAGCAGTCTGTGCCGGCATCAGTTCCAGACCTTCTGAGTCCTTTTCAGACAGAGCAGAAGGATAATGATACAGGTTCTCCCTTCCTTTTTCAGGAGAATACAGCCAGGTGTCGAAATACCTTCCGTCTTCAAACATATCTATGACGCGGCAACCCTTTGCGAAGTCTCCGTAAGTGTCCACGCCGGCCGCCTTGCAGTAAGCCAAAGCGATTCCGCAATGCTGACCGATATAATCGTTATTATGATCATGACCGACGAATATACCCATTACGTCCGCCATATCGAACATGGCATTGAACATACCTGAGTTCATCACAGGACAGCATACATATTCTCCCTTTTCTCCGATGGTCTCAGGGTACTGCTTGACTACATTGAACTCATAAAGAGGGACATGGAAAAAGGCAAAGGCAGGAAGTGGAACTCCTCCATTCGCCTCGGTATATGAACGGCTCTTGTTTCTGTACCAAGAGATCTGCTCATACGTCAGCCACATGTCCGGATTACGGGTACTTTCTATTCTCGGATTGTTATGATCCTCATGAGAATCCAGACAATACAGCAGACCTTTTACCTTTGACGATCCGTCGGATGCGAGGACCGGTACAACATAGTTACCCATTCCGGGGAGTTCAGACGGTCCTTTTTCTCCGAGGAAAAGCGGAGATTTCTCAAGAAAAGTAAAGATGGAATCTCGAGTGGTCCTCCTTGACCATTCCTCGGTACTGAACGGAGATTCAGGGTCATGATTACCCATCATCACGGCATAAGGAAGGCCTATTTCATGCATAAGGTCCACAAACTGAGTCCAGCCCTGCTTTACAGGCGCCTTGATGACATCACCTGTAAAGACCAGAACATCGGGACGTTCCGACTCCACTGATGCCTTTATGATCTGAGGTATCAGCTCGTCACTTTTCTTGCCTGAGCACCAGTGCACATCACTGAACTGAAGGATTCTGAGTTTTCCGTCACGGAAACGGAGTTCCGGCTTATCTGCATCCTCGTGCACAGCAGATGAGCATCCGAAGATGAACAACGCAGACAGTACAAAGGAAACTATTCTTTTCATGCCACCTTGTCTTTCAGTGATTATTTTACGTAAAGGATATGATCCGAAAGTTTAGCAAGAGGATAGTTGGTGCTGAGCATCCTGACCATGAGTTCCTCTTCGGCATAGTCGTCAAAGAACTCAACCTTGATTTCGTGGAAACCCTTTTCAAGACCGACCTTGCCACCCTTTCTGTCAGAGCTGTGCGAACCGTCATTGTCGATAATCTCCTTGCCGTCGATGTAGAGTCTCGCGCCGTCGTCCGAGTTGAGATAGAACAGATATACATCAGTCTCAGGGATATCGACATATCCCTCGAACACGTATGCAAAATGGTCTTTTGCAGGGGCTTTGGTAATGTCAAAATTAGCCATTGTTCCCTTCTGGACATTCTTTCCCATCCTGTAGATGTCTGCAGTGCTGAGGAAGTCGCCCTCGCTGTAAGTGTAGCTGAGACCGTTCTGTGACGGCTTCACATCAAGAGCCGGATAGTAGCTGTACTCCGCCTTTTCCTTTGAAGTGATGCCTGAAGGATAGTAGAAAGTGAAATCTGTACGCTCAGGAGCGGAACAGTAAGTCTCGAACTGATGCTTGCCTTCCTTGAGTACGATCACTCTACCTCCCGGAGGAACGAGATCTGTCATATAGTCATTGTCCTGAGTCTTTCTGCCGTATGCAAGCGCGATGGTATAGTACTTTCCGATGAAATCATTTGTGTGATCATGGCCTACGAAAGTTCCCATGACATCACCCATCTCACGCATTGCCATATACATACCTGTATTCACGTTCGGGCTGCAGATCGGCTCATTGAATGTGCCGTGCATATCCTCTGCAGGGATATCATAATATTCCGGAAGAGGAATATGGAAGAACGCCACCGCCGGCACAGGCTTTCCTCCGTTTGCAGCCGTATAGCCACGGCTCTGCTGCTTGTACCAAGCTATCTGCTCAGGCTCAAAATAGCCATAGTAGCCATAGTCCTCGTTACTTGGAGAATAGTCGTTTGAATCGAAGCAGTAGATGAGTGCCTGAGTCTTGTCAGATCCGTCAGAAGCCTTTACAGGAAGTACGGTGTTACCGTAGCCCCTTACATTTTCAACACTTACCTCACCAACGAAATACGGCTGCTCGACAAGGTATTCCAACACCCTCTTCATGTCAGCCCTTTCGGGATCATGATTACCCGGAACGATAGAGTAAGGGACAGAGAAACCTGCCATGAAATCTGCAAAGATCTTCCACTCCTGCATGATGTCTTTTCCTCCAAGGATGACATCACCGGTGAAGATGATGAAATCCGGATTCTCCTTAGCAACTGTCTCTCTTATGATTTTCTGGATTTCAGCAGGTCTGTCATAAGAATCGTTATTGCCATTCCAGTGTGTATCCGTAAACTGAAGAATCCTGAACTCTCCGTTCTGATGAAAACGAAGTTCATGATCATTACATTCTGAGTTCTGCTGCTGTGCACATCCTGATGCAAGCATGACGATTGAGATCAAGAATAAAAGCTTTTTCATTGGACCTGTCTATTTGATTATATTATTTAATTCAGATATTCTACAGTAAAGTGATATGTCATCGTTCCGTTCGCACCGGGCATGACGATTATGGAATTGTCCCCATCGTCTCCTACACAGATCCAGGCCGAACCTGACTGCACGGCAGGATCCTGAATCACAGTGTCTGTGCAAAGTCCTTCTTCCGCAAAGTGCTCCACCATCATCTTTCCGTTGGCATCTGCACCCACCTTGGAGATAAAGGTCGCCTCACCTCCGAGACGCGCGACAGCAACTGCCTGATTGGCTCCTTTACCTCCGAAAGACATCATCAATTCACCACCGAAAATGGTTTCGCCTTTTGCCGGTATATGAGGTGTCCTTACGGTCAGATCCATATTGGAGCTGCCAATTATTGTAATTCTACCCATATTGTTGTTTTGTGTTATTAGTGGTTATATAGCTCAATCGTTTGAGCAAATTTAAAGATGTTTTTGAATGTATAACTAAAGATCTGCTACTTTTTTGAGTACATCACATGATTTTTTAGCGCAAAAAACTACCATAATTGCGCTAAACATTATCTTTGCAGAAATTGATATCAGGGGCCATGAAAGAAACATTATCCACTATCTCCCAAAGGACAGGATTCTCTATTACCACAATTTCCAGAGTGTTAAGCGGAAAATCAAGGCAATACAGGATAAGCGAGAGCACGCGCAAGAAAATACTCGAAGAAGCGGGAAGGTGTAATTATTCCCCAAATATAATTGCACAAAATTTGCGCACCAACAAAACAAACACAATCGGCATACTGATGCCTTCGATAGCCAATCCGTTCTTCGCGGAAATGACCAGCGTAATCATTTCAGAGGCCAATATCAAACACTACACGAGCATTATAATAGACTCTCAGGAAAGCGAGACGAACCAGAGAAAAAGCCTCCTCACCCTGATCTCACGACAGGTGGACGGAATCATTGTAGCACCATGCGGCTCTGACCCGACCCTGTTCGAAGAGATAAGCAGACAGAACCTCCCGGTAATCCTTATCGACAGGTTCTTTGAAGGCACGGGACTCCCATATGTCACCACCAACAATTACCTTGGAGGCGTAGAAGGAACAAACCTGCTTATAAAGAACGGACATAGGAAAATAGTCTGCTTACAGGGAGCGACTACATCCACTCCGAACAAGAAAAGAGTGACCGGCTATATCGACGCAATGAAGGCGGCAGGACTTGAAGACCATATCAGGATAGTCGGCAATGACTTCTCGATCCAGAACGGTTACTTAGAGACCAAGATCCTTCTTGGAAGCGACCCACGGCCTTCTGCGATATTCACTCTGAGCAATACCATAGGAATGGGAGCCATCAAGGCCATAAGGGAAGCCGGCCTTAAGATTCCTGATGACATATCGGTCGTGTCATTCGACAACAACGTATACATGGACTACCTCACTCCTCCTATAACAAGAGTGGGACAGCCGGTTGAAGAAATGGCCAAGCTTGCCATACGTCTTCTGTTCGAGAGCATCGGATCCGAAAAAAGGATCTCGACGCAACTCGAACTTTCTCCTGAGCTGATTTCGAGAGAATCCGTCAGAACGGAAACTATCTGATATATTCAACTGTGAAATGATATGTCATGGATCCTTCGTTCCACATGGTGAAGTTCGTTCCCCAGAGATTGTTGCTGAGATTGAAGTGAACACCACCCTGCATATCAGGATATGAAGTCGAATAGTTCAGACCTTTGGCCTCTCCGACATTGACAAGGAAGGCTTCCTTGCTCCATATCCTTACGGTTCCCTCCGATGTCACGATATCCACATATCTGTCTATTCCGTGCATCTGACGGTTACCTTTCTCGACGACATCCATCAGATCAACTTCAGCACCGGTCTTCTCTGCTACAAGAGATACGATATCGTCAGCATCGAAAGAAAGCCAATATGCTTCCGGAAGACGAACTGCCGGCTTGTCGACAAGTGTAAGTGATATATCCGCCTTGCGGCCTCTGTCATATTCGAATATCTCCATGAATACCTTGGCAGGCAGCATCCTTTCATCCAGACGGTCATCACCGCTGAAGGCCAGTTCATAAACCGAGCGCAGGCCGTTCTTTTCCTTAACGGTCTTTGAAAGAACCACTTTTGCCTGAACATCGGCATTCACTGCCTCTGATTCTTCGAGGCCGGTCTTGCCGAAATCTGCCAGCGCCCATCCGTAACGGGCTCTGAGATATCTGCTGAAGAAGTCCTCATAATACCCGCTGTCATATGTCTGATAAGACAGGCCTGTCACATTCAGAATGCCGTTCTTCAGAAGCGTCTGAGACCATGGTCCGCCATCACCGGCCGCAGCACTTTCAAGGGACGGAACGGAAACCGCCTCAACAGCTGCAAGCGCAGCATATGCCTCATTCTGAAGGTGACCAGGCAGACATTCTACAGCGGCGTCTATGTACGCATCCTGCTCAGCCCAAGACACTTCCGCATACTGGAAAGAGTCGTTTTCCTTACGCGCCGCAATGAACTCGTCCATATCGTATATATCCCAGTTCTTTATATGAGATTTGACGTCCACTCCGAAGGTATGCTCGGCAACCATGGCAAGCTCTACCGCAAAGGCGACGGCCTCATCGCTGTCCTTACGGATCTTTCCATCAGCCAGCCACTGGGAATAAAGTGACGAAAGAGCTCTGAATTTCGCAAGCCTCATCGGAGCTGATGCATATCCGTGGATCCAAGTGTCTCCGATTTCCGATGTCACCACCGGAAGCTGGTCCCTGACTGCCCTGAATTCCTCGGCAATCTCATTGAACGAGCCAGGAACAAGTCTGGCATTCGGATACTTTGCACGAAGTTCTGCATATATTTCCTTGACTTCCTCATATGAATGCGGACCATGATTGTCGCCCGTGAAGTTAATGGCGATTGCCACCTTTCCTCCCGGAAGCACTGACTCAAGACCATAGTCAAGCTGATATACAAGGACAAGCTCATTGCCTTCCTCATCCCTCCATCGGCAGAACTCAGGCACACCCGGTACCTGGGAAGCCGGATTCACGCCGATATGCAGGAACTCGATTCCGGCACGGTTCATCGGGCGGATTATGCTCCTCGTATGACCTGGAACGTCCGTCATCTTCGCTGCTATCGTATTCTTGCCGTATTTCTCATCAAGCTTCTTCGCAAGCAGGAGCATGGTGTCGTATACATCTTCATTCAGAGCCTCCGACTCCACGGTATACGGCACGGCATTCCAGACTATATCACCTCGCCGGATGGCTGCTTCCATCCTTTGAACATTATCCTGCGAAGCGGTTTGAAGATATTTCCATATCAGCCATGAGCCTGTAGTCCAGACATATCTGTCCCCCGTTTCTTCGGCGGCGAGCCTTTCTGTCAGATCCAAGGCCTTCGGAATGAACTCATTGACATATCTGTCAGTGACGATGGAACTCCAGTCAGTGAAACCCACATCAAGATGTGTCTTGAAGCTCACATAAACCTTTTCGACCTCAGGATTGATCTCCTGCGCCTGCATCTGTCCGAACATGGAGCAGACTAAAAGCATAACTGAAAATATCCTTTTCACAATATCAATTTGTTTTAAAAATCTCAGAATGGGAAAAGCAGAGGGAGAACGAACACCATGACGACTCCCATCAGGATCTGGAGCGGGAGACCTACCTTGATGTAATCCATGAAGGTGTACTGGCCTGCCGGCATGACGAGGGCGTTCGGCGGTGTGGAGAACGGCGAAGCGAAGCACATCGAAGCCGCGACTGTGACGGCAAAGAGGAAAGGAAGAGGGCTTGCACCGATGCCTATGGCACATTGAAGGGCTATCGGAGCCATCAGGACCGCGGTCACCGTATTGCTTATGAATATGGTCATGACAGATGTCGCGGCATAGACGGCAGCAAGAGCCACATACGGGCCTGCAGTTCCGAAGTTGCTTACGATGAAGTCGGCGATCGCGCCGGAAACCCCGGTCTTCTCGAGGGCTGTCGACATAGGAAGCATGGCTGCAAAAAGCACTATGGTCTGCCAGTTGATGGTCTTGTATGCGGCCTCGACATTCCTGATGCAGCCCGTCGCCACCATGAGGACGGCAGCAAGAAGCACCGAAGTCACAGGAGCCACAGGAATTGAATCCACAGCCATCATCAGGATCATCGCTATCATTATGGCAGCCGCAACCGGAGCCTTGTAGTCGAGGGTGACCTTCGCGGCTTCCTGAAGAGGCTCTCCGAGAACCACCCAGTTGTCAGATTCGTTCCTCAGGCGTGCTATATCCTTCCATGTTCCCTGAACCAGAAGCACATCGGCGTTCTGCATTTTCTGACCGCCGAGATCATGAAGAAGATACTCATTCTTTCTTCTGATTCCCAACACATTGATATTGAACTTGCTGCGGAAGCCGGCATCGATAATGGTCCTGTTGATCATCGAAGACGACGGCATTATGAGAATCTCGGCTATACCGATGTCATAGAAGTCGAGCGAGGCGTTGGAAGAACTTCCCTCGATCTCGTCCGTATGGATGTCAAGAAGCCTGAACGAGAAGTCCTGAGCCAGCTGCTGCACCTTCTCCGGATCGCCGGAAAGATAAAGGACATCGCCCTGCTGAAGCACGAGAGCAGGAG
The DNA here is from genome assembly GCA_017626355.1 of Bacteroidales bacterium. Lineage (GTDB taxonomy): Bacteria > Bacteroidota > Bacteroidia > Bacteroidales > UBA932 > Cryptobacteroides. The sequence continues at coordinate 10,217 of JAGAIY010000004.1, read as the reverse complement.
AAGCGAGCTGCTGGTTCACGGTGCGCACGAACTTGTTGTGCCCCGCACTGCGGCGCAGCTCCATGACATTGATGCCGTATCGGCGGTATATATCCAGATCCACGATCGTCTTTCCCACAGCCTCCGAAGGGCCGTTGATATGGACACGGAAGAGGTTCTCCGACAGGCCGTATTCCTTGACGAGTTCCTTGAGGGACTTGCTTTTCTGCTTTCCGTCATTGTTCTTCTCCTTGGGAGTGAGGAAGACCTTCGTCAGAGGCATAAGGACGAGGATACCCACAGCGAGGGTGATCAGACCCACCGGCAGGAAGGTGAAGAAGGAGATATCCTGGACGGAAGCCGGCACAAGGCCGCTAGCCTTGGCATTGTTGAGAGTGTCCTGGATTATAAGGTTGGGAGGGGTACCGATGAGGGTCATCATGCCGCCCATGCTGCTTGCGAAGGCCAGAGGCATGAGGAGCCTGCGTGCGGATGCTCCGGAATATGCAGCCATACTGACCACGATAGGGAGCATGAGGGCCACTGTTCCGGTGTTGCTGACAAAACCGCCGATAAGGGCTGTAACAAGCATCACGAGAAGGAAAAGCCTCGTCTGGCTCGTTCCTGCAAGCTTTATCACCTGACCTCCTATCATCTTGGCAAGACCTGTCTGAAAGATTCCTCCTCCCACGATGAACAGGCCTATCATCATGATCACTGTGGAGTTCGAAAAGCCGGCAAGAGCCTCATCGGGGGTAAGTATCTGGCACAGAAGAAGAGCCAGCAGGGCGCATAAGGCCACCATGTCCGACCTGAACCTGCCGCTGACGAAAAGAGCGGCGGAAACAAGAAGTATTATTATCGTAGCTATCATATTCCGTTAGGCAAAAAGAAAGGCAAAGATAGCCAATCCGGGCCAATAATCGCACTGATTTCGGGCGCTGAGAAAAAAAAGCACCTGTCAGAACCAAAAAAATCATAAAAAAGACACATTTATTGGAAAGTTTATTTTACTTTTGTCCCCACAGATGAAAAGCGATTGTGAGTTCCGTTACGGACTTATGACCGCTTTTTCACATAAAATCATGTCTCACAACAAAATACCTTTTATGGATTTTACCGTTTATTAGAAAATAGATGAAGAAAATTTTTGTCTTTTTGGGGGTTGTCCTTATGACAATCGGCTCTGCGGTCAGAGCGCAGGAAGTTGATAGTAGTGCGCCATTGCAGAAGTCATCCTGGGGGGATGCAAAAAAATCGGAAGTAATCGATTATATCCCGGACGTGTCCTTGGACATGCGAGGGTTCTACAATCACGATTTCACGACCGGGACCGGCCTGCTGAACGGCGACGGCCTTTATCTCAATATAGACGGTTACATAAGTGAGAATTTCTCATACAGTTTCAATCACCGGCTCGCTTCGACATATTACGAAGACAATTCCGGATTCAACGGTACAAACTGGCTCACACTGACTTACGAAGTCGGAGACTTTTCGGTTACAGCCGGAAAGGATGCCCTGTTCGTCGGCAGTTTCGAATATGACGCCTACGATCTGGACACATATTACGAAATGAACTCCACTTTCTACAACATGTTCGACTGCTGGCAGTGGGGACTTTCGGCAGCATGGTATCCGGACGAGAGCAACAGCGTGCTGATCCAGGCCGCACTGTCGCCTTACAGGACAGAAGAAGAGCAGAATATGTTCTCATACGCAGCAGGATGGCGCAGCGAGTACGACTTCTATGAATCATACTGGACAGTCAACATGTGGGAGTATGAGAAGGGAAGGTTCGTCAAGGCCCTCAATCTCGGCAACAGGTTCCACATAGGTGACTTCTCCTGCGACCTGGAATACATGACCAGGGCATCGGACCTTAAGAACTTCTTCATCAATGACTTCACCGCGATCATCGCCCCTTCGTACAACATCGGAGACTGGGTCAGGGTATTTGCCAAGTGCGGCTTTGAAAGGGTGCGCGAGGAAGCGATGTTCGAGGATTTCGACGCGAATCTGTTCTATGGTGCCGGCGTGGAATTCTTCCCTCTCAAGGAGGACAAGGACATAAGGGTTCATGCGGCATGGACATCGAACGACTTCTTCGGAGACATACTGAATGTCGGTCTCACATGGAAGATGGACCTTACAAGGGCAGCAAAGCACCTTTTCCATATTTCTGACAAATAAACCTGTGAAAAGCTATGAAAGGAAACGACTATATAATTGAATTCAAGAACATATGCAAAAGCTTCGGAGACAAGTGCGTCCTCAACGACGTGAGCATCTCCGTGAAGCAGGGTGAATTCCTCACTCTTCTCGGCCCTTCAGGCTGCGGAAAGACTACCCTGCTCCGCATGCTTGCCGGTTTCGGCTCGCCTGACTCGGGCCAGATCCTGATCAACGGTACGGACATCACCGATGTGCCGCCGCATGAGCGTCCGGTCAACACTGTGTTCCAGCGTTACGCCCTGTTCCCTCATCTGGATGTGTACGATAACATCGCCTTCGGCCTGAAACTCCAGAAAGTCCCTGTCAATGAAATAGATACAAAGGTACGCAAGGTGCTCAAGATGGTGAGTATGACTGACTATGAAGACAGGGATGTGGAGTCGCTTTCAGGTGGTCAGCAGCAGCGTGTGGCCATAGCCCGTGCCATCGTGAACCAGCCTAAGGTCCTTCTTCTGGACGAGCCTCTGGCGGCCCTTGACCTGAAGATGCGCAAGGACATGCAGATAGAGCTCAAGGAGATGCACCGCAAGCTGGGCATCACTTTCATATATGTAACCCACGACCAGGAGGAAGCCCTGACTCTCTCGGACACTATTGTCGTGATGAACGAAGGAAAGATCCAGCAGATCGGAAGCCCTACAGACATCTACAACGAGCCTCAGAACTCATTTGTGGCCGATTTCATCGGAGAGTCCAACATCCTCAACGGAAAGATGGTCAAGGACAGGCTCGTGGAGTTTGTCGGACATGAGTTCGAGTGCGTCGATGAAGGATTCGGCGAGGATGTGGCCGTGGACGTGGTGGTACGTCCGGAAGACATCTACATCATGAACAGGCTCGAAGGCTCGCAGCTGAGTGCGAAGGTGAAGTCCTGCACATTCAAGGGAGTCCACTACGAGATGTTCGTCGATACCGACAAGGGATATGAGCTCATGATCCAGGACTACAACGCTTTCGAGCCGGGTTCGGAAGTGGGACTTTTCATAAAGCCTGCCGACATCCAGGTGATGCATAAGGAACGTACCTGCAACACCTTCGAGGGTGAGATTGTGGACGAGAGCCATGTTAAATTCCTCGAAAATACATTTGAATGCCCTGAGGGTCATGGACTTGAGGCCGGAGACAAGGTGAAGATCGAGGTGACTTTCGCCTCTGTGGAGCTTATCGACCATCCTGAAGAAGGAATGCTCGCCGGAGAGGTTCATTTCCTCCTCTACAAGGGAGACCACTACCACCTCACCATCCTTACGGATGACGGAGACCATCTCTGGGTGGATACTAATGACGTTTGGGACAAGGGCGACCTTGTAGGTATCAACATAGCTCCTAAGGACATAAAGCTCGTTAAGTACAATGACTAAGAGAAGCACATGGGCACTGCCCTACGCCATATTTCTGGTGCTCTTTGTCGCCCTGCCTCTGATCCTGATCATCCTTTATGCGTTTCAGGACGGCTCGGGCAACTTCACTTTCGCCAACTTCACCAAATTCTTCAGGGATGCCGATGCCATCGGAACCTTCGCCCTGTCGCTTGAAGTGGCGATAGAGAACACCGCCATATGTATCCTGCTAGGCTACCCTGCAGCATGGATCCTTGCCAACAAGAAGCTGAACAAAAGCGCCGTGACGATAGTCCTTTTCATCATGCCGATGTGGATCAACGCCCTGATGAGGACACTCGCCACAGCGGAGCTCTTCCATATGCTCGGAGTGCAGCTGGGAAAGGGAACCCTCCTTGTGGGTATGGTGTATGACTATCTTCCGTTCATGATATACCCTATCTACAACATCCTCGACAGGATGGACAAGTCGTATGCAGAGGCTGCTGCAGACCTTGGCGCGACCCCTTGGCAGGTATTCTGGAAGGTACAGGTTCCGCTCTCGATGCCGGGAGTCATAAGCGGTGTGATGATGGTATTCATGCCTACAGTCAGCACATTCGCCATATCCGAGTTCCTCACCAACAACAAGATAAAGCTCTTCGGTACCATAATCCAGGAGAACATCAACTCCTCGATGTGGAACTACGGTGCGGCCCTGTCGCTGGTGATGCTCGTAATCATAGGTATAACAAGTCTGCTTCAGGACAATAAGAAAGAGGTCAGCGGAGGGATCGTGTAGGTATGAAAAGATTTTTTGCACAATGCTACATCTGGCTGCTGCTGATAGTGCTCTATGCACCTATCGTGTTCATCGCAGTCTTTTCCTTCACCGAGAGCAAGGTTCTCGGCAACTGGACAGGTTTCTCCACCAAGCTGTACACCAACCTCTTCACCGGTGACATGCAGGGTACAGGTTCGCTCATGAGCGCCATTGAGAACACCCTTGTCATAGCCCTTGTGGCTGCCGCCGTCTCTACAGTCCTCGGCACCATCGCCGCTATCGGACTCCACAACATGAGAGGCCGCGGCAAACAGGCCATAAGCTTCCTTAACAACATTCCGATGCTCAATCCGGACATCATCACGGGTGTGTCGCTGTTCCTGCTTTTCGTCTTTCTGCATGTAAGCCAGGGATATATGACCGTAATTCTGGCCCATATCACTTTCTGCACCCCTTATGTGGTGCTGAGCGTACTTCCGAAGCTGACCCAGATGAATCCGAACATATATGAAGCCGCTCTCGACCTGGGAGCGACACCGTTCCAGGCCCTGCGCAAGGTGCTTCTGCCCCTTCTCAAGCCAGGAATGATATCCGGTTTCATACTTGCGTTCACGATGTCTCTGGACGACTTCGCAGTGACCTTCTTCACAAGAGGCACGATCGGACTCGACACCCTCTCGACCTACATCTATACAGATGCCAGAAAGGGAGGACTTACTCCTGAACTCAGACCTATGATCACAATAATGTTCCTGGGAATACTTCTCCTGCTTATCGTGATCAACCTCAGGAAGATACGCAATTCTAACAAAGCTGAATAAAGATGATCAAGAAGATTATTAGCCTTGCTGCGGCAGTACTTCTGCTTGCCGGCTGCGGTTCTGACGAGCGCAGCAATATACTCAAGGTATACAACTGGGCTGACTATATAGACGAAGAACTGCTCGGAGAATTTGAGGACTGGTACGAGGAACAGACCGGGGAAAAGGTCGAAATCATCTATCAGACCTTCGACATCAACGAGACCATGCTATCGAAGATCGAGCTCGGCCACGAGGACTACGACGTCGTATGCCCTTCGGACTACATCATCGAGCGTATGCTCAAGAACGACCTCCTTCTCCCGATAGACAGGGATTTCGGCACCACTCCGGACTATACGGTCGGTGTGGCTCCTTATATTGCAGACAAATTCAATCAGATCGAAGGACACGGGAAGAATGCCAACGACTACTCCGTAGCCTACATGTGGGGAACAGTCGGCCTCATATACAATCCCAAGTATGTCCCTGAGGAAGAGGCGAAGAGCTGGAATGTGCTCCTGAATCCTGAATACAAGGGCAAGATTCTGATGAAGGATGCCTTCAGGGATGTATATACCTCCCTTCTCATTGCCCTGAACAAGGACGAGATAGATGCCGGAAGAAAGGATATCGGTTCGCTTTCCTTCGACTCGTCTGACGGATCCATAGCTCTTGTCGAGAACTTCCTTAACTCCTTCAAGGAGTCTGTATCAGGCTGGGAGGCCGATTTCGGCAAGGAGCAGATGACAAAGGAACTCGCATGGATGAACCTTTCATGGAGCGGTGACGCCCAGTGGGCCATAGACGAGGCAGCAGAAATGGGAATAGACCTCAGATATGACATTCCGGCTGAGGGAAGTTCCGTATGGTTCGATGGCTGGGTGATACCGAAATATGCCCGTAATGTCAAGGCCGCAAGCTACTTCATCAACTTCATGTGCATGCCTGAAAATGCCCTTAGGAACATGGATATGACAGGATATGTCAGCGCCATCGGAGGAGAGCAGATTCTTGAAAGCATGACCGATGACGAGGAATATGAAGCCCTCGACGCAAGCTATTTCTTCGGCGAAGGAGCAGACAGTGTCCATGTGAACCATATCATGTATCCGGACAAGGCGACTGTCGAGCGTTGCGCAATGATGCACGACACCGACACGGAGGCCCTTCTGAAGATGTGGTCACGCGTCAAAGGCGACAGTGCTTCCGCATGGACCTATATCCTCATCTGCGTTGTGTTCGCCGGCCTTATCGGCGCCGTGATATTGAAATACACCAGAAAAAGCCACAGAAGGAAAAGGTACAGCAAACGCAGAAAAAAATGATACGCAGCTTAATTGTTATTGTCATAGCCATCATGGCATGGGGCGGTCAGTGCGCCGCTTTCGAGCATCCGTGGTCAGGAAAAAGAGTCGCTTTCCTTGGCGATTCCATCACTGATCCAGGGGTGTTGAAGGAAGACACCCACTATTGGGGTTTTCTTCAGGAGTGGCTGGATATCACCCCTCTTGTATATGGAATCAGCGGACATCAATGGAGCAATATCCCGGGACAGACAGAAAGGCTCCAGAAGGAGCATGGGGACGATTTTGACGCCATCATGATCTTCATAGGCACCAATGACTTCAACGCCGGCATCCCTATCGGAGAGTGGTTTACAGAAGAAAAGGCGGTTGTAAATGCTGACGGTGTGATGGTAAAACGTACAAGACGTGTGACATCTTTTGATCCTGCAACCTACAGAGGACGCATCAACATAGCTCTTGACGGCCTTAAGAAAAAATATCCGACAAAGCAGATTGTACTTCTGACACCTATCCACAGAGGTCCTGCGAGTTTCGGAGACGACAACGTACAACCGACAGAAGACTTTCAGAACGCATGCGGAGAATATCTTGACGTATATATTGAATCCATCAAGGAAGCCTCGTCGATATGGTCGGTTCCCGTCATCGACACATACTCCCTCAGCGGCATCTTCCCGATGCATAAGGAACAGGAAATCTACGTACCGGGAGGAACAGACTGGCTTCATCCGAATGAAAAAGGACATCACAGACTGGCTTCATGCCTCTACTGGCAGCTTCTCACTCTTCCCTGCACCTTTTAATCCACGACACAGACATTATATGGAATTTTTCTGTGTCGTGCCACAAAACCACTGCAAAAACGCATATTCTCTTCCACGACACAGACAAATGCTCAGATTCATCTGTGTCGTGACATTCCAAGCGCCTTCTTCATTACAGGCATGATGTTCTCCACATATCTCATCATACCCAGGTCCGTGAAATGGCTTCCGTCAGCAGTCGCCTCACCATCATCTCCCAGCATCTTATCTGCTGAGACATAGTACAACTTCTTTTCTCCGGCTTTCTTGAGTTTCCTATAAAGCTTGTATTGAGTCGGATTTCTTTCCAGCACCTCCTGCTGAAGCTTCTTGTCAAACTCCGAGCGCGGGAAGACAGGGTCTTCTACAAAGATCACGGGAACATCCGGATGGGCATCTCTCAGGATGCGGAAGAACTTCTCACCAGCTTCCTCAATCAATGTATAAGGTGTATTCGGTACATAATCCAGGACAAATGCTCCCGGATCCTCTACCCGAGCCATCAGCTCTGCGATTTCCATATCAAGACGTGCATTACCGCTGAAACCGAGATTATATACCACGCGGTCGAACTTTCTGCCGAGAATATTGGTATATGCCATACCGGGGCGGCTTGCACAACCACCTTGAAGGATGCTTGACCCATACATGACTATAGGCTTTTCCGTAGACGGGCTGTCCACTGCAGGCTGGTCTATGAACGCCCCAGCATCTACACCTATTTCAAGAGATTTCAGGCCGTCGTAAAGAGGAAGATAAAGCATATACTCCCTTTCTACCGGCTCCATGTTTTTGATGACCCTGCACACATTCAGACCGGTGTTCTCCGGCCTTACAGGGGCGACTGCCTTCCATTCATGGCCGACAAGGGCATATAGGTCGAGCCCACGTGTTCCTGTATCAGTCATGTGGTTCTGCTCGTTATCATAGAGCGCCGCCCATTTCACCCATACAGATGTCGTATTCGAACGGAAACGGATGAACATACCAGCTGACTTCCTTCCCAGCCTAAGAATATCCGGTCTGCTCACCTCCTTAAGACTGACCGGGAGCCTTTCATATCTTGTCTCCACATCATCATCAATCTGGCCATAGAGAGGGAATGCAGATGCATCTGTATACACACAGTCCTGAGCATATGACCTTGTACCCAGAAACATTGCCATTAAGAAAAATACTGAAAATATCTTCCGAACCATGTTCTTATCCATAATTTCTTGTTACACCTCATTTTCACAAAGATAAAATATATATTGCTGACAGCAAAGGGAACATGTATATATGCGAACAGCCCTTCACAGTTATTGTGAAGGGCTGTTTCGTGGTCCCAGCAGGGCTTGAACCTGCGACCCCCTGATTATGAGTCAGGTGCTACTAACCAACTGAGCTATAGGACCGATAATTTGCCGTGGTTCGGAGTGGTTACCGAACCACATTGCAAATATAATACTTTTTTCGATTAGTTGAGCTTGATTTCAACCTCAACACCTGAAGAAAGTTCGAGCTTCATGAGAGCGTCTACTGTCTTAGGAGTTGAATCGTAAATGTCAAGAAGACGGCAGAATGAGCTGAGCTCGAACTGCTCACGTGACTTCTTGTTTACGAAAGTCGAGCGGTTGACAGTGAAGATCTTCTTGTGTGTCGGAAGCGGAATAGGACCGTTTACACGAGCACCAGTTGCAGACACAGTCTCAACGATCTTCTTTGCTGACTTGTCAACAAGCATGTGATCGAATGATTTGAGTTTTATTCTAATTACCTGGCTCATATCAAATTTCGTTGAATTCAGTTAAACAATTATTCGTCATCTTCGGCCTTGTATCCGCTCTTCTCGATAACCTCCTTAGCGAGTCCTGCTGGAACCTCTGCATAGTGATCGAAGGTCATTGTGCTGGTTGCACGACCAGAAGAGATTGTACGGAGGATAGTAACGTAACCGAACTGCTCAGCAAGTGGAACGTATGCCTTAACGATACGTGCACCAAGAGTCGAGTCCATTGCGTTGATCTGTCCGCGACGACGGTTGAGGTCACCTACGATATCTCCCATGTAGTCCTCTGGAGTAACTACTTCGAGGCTCATGATAGGCTCGAGGAGAACCGGTCTTGCCTTAGGGCAAGCATGACGGAACGCCATACGTGCTGCGAGCTCGAATGAAAGCTGGTCTGAGTCTACAGGGTGGAATGAACCATCCTTGAGAGTAACCTTGAGTGAAGGAACCTCGTAACCTGCGAGAACACCGTTTGTCATTGCTGACTTGAAGCCCTTCTCAACAGATGGGATGAATTCCTTAGGAACGTTACCGCCCTTAACCTCGTCGATGAACTGAAGACCGTTAACGCCCTCGTCAGCTGGTCCGATCTCAACGATGATATCAGCGAACTTACCACGACCACCGGTCTGCTTCTTGAATACCTCACGGTGCTGAACTGTCTGAGTGATAGCCTCTTTGTAGTTAACCTGAGGAGCACCCTGGTTGATGTCTACACCGAACTCACGACGGAGACGGTCAACGATGATGTCGAGGTGAAGCTCACCCATACCGCTGATGACAGTCTGACCTGTTTCGTGATCTGACTTAACTGTAAATGTAGGGTCCTCCTCTGCGAGCTTAGCAAGCGCGATACCGAGCTTGTCAAGATCCTTCTGAGTCTTAGGCTCTACAGCAAGACCGATAACCGGATCAGGGAACTCCATAGACTCGAGAGTGATAGGAGCCTGCTCGAAGCAGATTGTATCACCGGTACGGAGATCCTTGAAACCTACTGCTGCGCAGATATCTCCAGCTTCAACGAACTCGATAGGGTTCTGCTTGTTCGAGTGCATCTGGAAGAGACGTGACACACGCTCCTTCTTGCCTGTACGTGTATTGAGTACATATGAACCGGCATCAAGCTTTCCTGAATATGCTCTCATGAATGCGAGACGACCAACGAATGGGTCTGTAGCAATCTTGAATACGAGAGCTGCGAAAGGCTCCTTGACGC
>JAGAIY010000028.1 GCA_017626355.1 Bacteroidales bacterium | reverse complement strand
CGGACTCTCTACGGATGTAGTGGTTGCAGGAAGCGAATTCGACTGCCATATGGGTGCTATCGGAGCAGGTGCAAAGAACAACACTTTCGTACGCGTTATCGGTACTTCGACATGTGACATCATGACAGTATCTCCAGAGGAGCTTGGCGACAAGCTCGTAAGAGGTATCTGCGGTCAGGTGGACGGTTCCGTTATGCCGGGCATGATCGGTCTTGAGGCAGGTCAGTCTGCATTCGGTGACATCTATGCATGGTTCCGCCGCGTTCTCGAGTTCCCGTTGAAGAACATCCTCGGTGCTTCCGAGCTTCTCGACGAGGAGACAAAGGCAAAGGTTATCGACGAGGCTTGCGACAAGATCATCCCTGCACTCACAGTCGAGGCGATGAAGATCCCTGCAGGCGAGAGCTCTGTCGTAGCTACAGACTGGATGAACGGCCGCCGTACTCCGGATGCAAACCAGCTCCTTCAGGGTGCTATCAGCGGCATCAACCTCGGTACTACAGCTCCTATGATCTTCCGTGCACTCGTTGAGGCTACCGCATTCGGTTCACGCGCAATCGTTGAGAGATTCAAGTCAGAGGGAATGCGCATCAATGATGTCATCGGTATCGGTGGTATCGCGCTCAAGTCACCATTCGTGATGCAGACTCTCTCTAATGTGCTCAACATGCCTATCAAGGTCTGCAACACAGACCAGGCTTGTGCTCTCGGTGCCGCAATGTTCGCCGCTACAGCAGCCGGTGCATATGCAACCGTAGCTGATGCACAGGATGCAATGAACTCTGGTTTCGCGAAGGAATACTTCCCAGAGCCAGACCAGGTGAAGATATACGATGAGGTTTATCAGCGTTATCTCAAGCTCGGCGCATACTGTGAGGAAGTTGCAAAGTAATATCAGACATATGAAAAGAATCTTCAAGACAATCGCAGGGGCAGCTATGGCTGCCCTCTGCCTTGCAGCTTGCTCTAACGAGCCTGCATTGACACTTTCCGGACTTGACCCTCAGGCTTTCGTGGGCGAGAAGGACGGCAAGGCTACAGCACTCTACACATTGACAAATGCCAATGGAATGGAGGTATGTATCACAAACTTCGGCGGACGTCTCGTTTCTGTGATGGTTCCGGACAAGGACGGCAACATGGTTGACGTTATCCTCGGTTTCGACAACATCAACGACTACATGACCAAGCCAAGCGACTTCGGTGCTTCTATCGGACGTTATGCAAACCGTATCGACGGTGGTAAGTTCGAGCTTGACGGACAGACTGTTGTCCTCAATCAGAACGACGGCCAGAACTGCCTCCACGGCGGTGCAGAGGGCTGGCAGTATCAGGTTTATGAGGCAGAGCAGGTTGACGGCCAGACTCTCAAGCTTACAATGGTAGATCCTGACGGTCATATGGGATTCCCTGGCACAGTCACAGCTATTGTTACCTACAAGCTCACTGACGACAATGCCATCGACATCACATATGAAGGAACAACCGACAAGCCGACTGTGCTCAGCATGACAAACCATGCATATTTCAGCCTTTCAGGAAATCACGCAGTAGAGGGAACAGACATGATCCTTTATGTGAATGCTGATACATTCACTCCTGCAAACGAGAACCTCATCCCTACCGGCGAAATGCGTCCAGTAGAGGGTACTCCGTTCGATTTCCGCACTCCAAAGGCTATCGGTCAGGACATCAATCAGGACTATGATCAGCTCGTTCTTGGAAACGGTTACGACCACAACTGGGTGCTCAACACAGCAGGTGACATCACCAAGCTCGCTCTCAGCGTTTACTCTCCAGCTACAGGCATCCTCCTCGAGGAGTACACTGACCAGCCGGGAGTACAGGTCTACACAGGTAACTTCCTTACAGGAGAGGTTGCCGGCAAGCACGGCATCAAGTATCCTATGAGAGCTTCTGTCTGCATCGAGACACAGCTCTTCCCGGATTCTCCTAACCGTCCGGAGTGGCCTACAGCAACTCTCCGTCCAGGCGAGACCTACACTCACCGCTGCATCTACAAGTTCAGCGTGAAATAATCAATAACAAAATCCTCGGATTTTAATCCGAGGATTTTGTGTTTTTTGACGCAGTCAATGATACCTTTCAGGGACTCTTAATAAAGACAATACGAAGATGAGAAGAATTATGTTTATATTCATATCGGTATTCTGTCTTGCCGGATGCGGCAAAGATATATATACGGATATTGATGCCACAATGAAAGAGAACGGAAAGTTTTTTTCTGAATCATTTGTGACTGCATATTATGATCTGGAGGATATCAGGATTGAAGATCATGGTATCCTGATACCTGTAAGTTATGTCCTGGGAAAGAAATATTCGAAGGATTCAGACAATCCGGAGGATGCTGCACGTTATGAAGAACTCAAGACAAAGTATTCTGACATTTCTTTCAATGGATATATAGATCCATGTCAGGGATATCCCGAAGCTCTTTCTTCCGACCTGCAATCGATAGAAGTCTTTGCTTTAAATGATTGGGATATGACACATCCTTCCGGTAGCTCTCTTAATGATGTCATTTGTGTGAATATCAGATCCTTATATGTGTACATCGCCGGTGGATATAAAGATTATTATTCGGGACTGTATGATGGAGTCTTATCAGGATTGACACCGGAAATGATGAAATGTCTGCCAGTGTATAGCAAGATTTATCTGTATCTGGGGTCGGATGTTCCGCATAACGGAAAAGAGTTGCTTATGCGTGTAAAGACCACAGATGGAAAAGTATTTGATAAGGAAATAAAACTATAAGCAGCATATTATGAATATCCGTATTTATTTATTGAGCATGCTCATATGCTGCTCTGCAGTTATTTCATGTGAAAAGATTCAGTCAGATTCTGAAAGATATCTTGATGATTTCGAATTGGTGGAATATATGACCTTGAACGGAAAGAATGTCGAGGTTATTCCTGCAAATCAGATAACCAAGGATGCCGTGCAGAGAATAGTGGTCGGACATGGCTGGGAGACGATAGCCCTGTATGAACTGGACGAACATAAGAATGTAACCGGCACAATCGAAATCGTGCAAAGTGGTACAATCACTTCCGGCAAGACATATCCCGACTGCTTTGAGATTACTGGTTTCGGTGAAGATCACCTGATACAGTACGGTCTGCAGGAATGCCGCCATGAGAAACTGGAATTCTCATACGACGAGTCGGACAACAGCCTGTCGCTTAGGGCATCATGGTATATCAGCAACGGCAAGATGGTCTACCTTTCAGATGATATAATGGTCTGTGCAGGTCCTCGTTCTATATATCATGATGATAAGGTCGTTATATATCTTCAGGTATTTAAAAAAGTCAGTAATGACGTCCTGAACAGCTGGCGCAAGACCTGTCCCAATCCGGGACTTTGGATCTAGCCTTATTTCAGAAACCCTTTCCCGACCCATCTGAAGCTGTTCCAGCGGCGGAGGAATATGAGGCCGCGGATGTTCTCGTCGAGGGCGAAGACGGCCCACATGGCAACGAGTCCCCATCCGAGGCTGATGCCGAGGACGTAACTGCCGACAACCTGCACACCCCACATCACGACGATTCCTACCAGCACCGGATAATAAATGTCTCCGGCGCTTCTTAAAGCATTCACGCCGAAGAAATTGAGGGCACGTCCGTTTTCAAGCAGGACCTCCACCCATAGGATGGATGCTCCTGTGGCTATGATCCATGGGTCGGAAGTCAGCATGCCCAGGATATGCTTTCCGAATATCGCTGTCAGGAGCGAAAGGCTCACGGACATGGCTGCGCCGAGCCTCATGACCCTCTTTCCAATGGTATAGGCTGCCTTTATCTTCTTCATTCCCACGAGATGTCCGATAAGGATCGCCCCTCCCTGGGCCAGGGACAGCGCGAATATGTATGTGAACATCACGATATTGGTCACATAGCTTCTTGTCGCAAGAGCCTGATTGCTGATCATGTTGATGAAATATGTTATCACGACCTGCGAGAGGCTGTAGGACATATGCTCGCCTGCGGACGGGATGCCGATCTTCAGAAGATTCTTCAGTTCGATCCATGGGAACGGAGTGAAAAGTTCCTTCGGGAATGACGGTATGTGCTTCCTGAACAGTACCACGAAGAGTATGACCACGGAAACGAAACGGCAGAATGAGGTAGAGATTGCGGCTCCTTCGACGCCGAGGGCAGGCATTCCGAACTTACCGAAGATGAGGGTATAGTTTCCGATGATGTTGAGGATATTGACCACAACGGACACATACATCGGGTATTTCGCCTTGTCTGCGCTTCGGAGGGAGGCCGACAGCGAAAGCGACAGGGCCTGGAAGAATGCGAATCCTCCCACTATCTTCATATATGGAAGTCCATATGCCATGAGATCTGGCCTTAAGCCCATCATCAGCAGCAGGTCCTCTGCAAAGAACAGCAGGCCACAGCTTATCAGCAGCCCGGAAATCAGATTGAATATCAGGGAGATACCCACCACCTGTATCACCTTGTCCCTTCTTCCTGCTCCTATATATTGCGAGCAGAGTATCGATGTTCCGAGAGAAATGACCTCGAAAAGCAGGAACACCAGATTCATAAGCTGGTTCACCACGCCGACTGCCGCGACGCTGTTGTCCGAATGGCGGCTCAACATGAATGTGTCCACCGCACCCAGCATCATCACGAGCAGGGTCTCGATGAATATCGGGCCGGCCAGAGAGGCCAGCTGGCGGCTCAATTTACCGTATCTCATACACTACACTAACTGAAAACGGCCGCAAAGATAGTAAAAAATCACAACCGTGTAATCTTAACTGTCCCCCCCAACTGTCATCCGGCGCAATTGAACAGTCGTCAAGCATGATGTTCTCTACCGACACACCCTTTCCGGCTAAGAATCCTGTGTCGCGAACGGGGAGAGCGTGGCCGTCCGCAAAAACGCCATATTTACGGATGGCAGCCACTAAATCATGCCATTCGTCCGTAAAATGAAGCTTTTTACGGATGGCACGTTTTGTCCAATGGGCCATCTGAACCCGTTTTCCGGGGGTGATGTATCATGGATCAGTATTTTCTTGGTACATCGGTCCCGACGGAGGAGAATGAAGCAGCGGATGTTTCGTCGAGGACAAATATTGCACACATGGTTGTAGTTGTGTATTTTTTTTTAAATTTGGAGCGGATATATATTAGCATAGATATGAGAGCTTTTTTCACAAATCTCCTTGCTGCCGCAATAGTGGTGGCGGGATGTCAGTCGAGCAATGATATAGATGAGGTGGTGAATGATGAGGTGGTAGGTAATATCGGTACTGTGGTTGCGTATGTTGAGGGCATGGAAGATAAAGATCCAAACTTCTTGATCGATGTGCAGGCAATAAAAGATTTTAAATTTGATTTTACGGTCAAGACAGAGACTCCGACTTATTTGTATGCTATCAGTTATTTTAATCCGACTTGTGATGTCCTTGAACTTGAATCGAACAATAAAAAGGGAGCCTATCCTTATGATGCGGTTCTGCCGTTAGATTGGCTGCAAGTATTGCAGATTGACAGTCAGACATATGAATGTTCGATTACAAATGTTGATTCAGCGATGGTATTTTTTCAGTCTGTCAGGGGAATAGCTCTACTCTTTGCTGATGTTGACGGTAATAAGGATCCAGGAGGTATTGTTCTGCAGGCAGAATAATTTACGTCATATCCAATAATAAGAATAGTGCTTCTATTTCACCGGGACCTCCAGGACCGACTGCAGTGCCTTGTGCGGGGTGTAGTCCCTGTTCCAGAGGAGAGGGTAGTTGGTCCTGCCCGGTACAGGATAGCCGTTTTTCCATGATGAATCGTCGGTGAGTCCCCAAAGGGTCACGCGGTCGATCTTGTCGCGCCTGTTGTAGAATATCCGGAATAGTTCCTCATATCTGTCGGCCAGCTGCTCCTCGACTTCTGTTGGAAGACCATCCTTGTAAGGGTCGAGATACTCCTCGAACTCCTCATGCTGGTAGAGCGGATCGGTCAGCGATTGTCCTATGACCTGCCCTTCTCTTGTTATAGGAAGCACATCGACGTCAAGCTCCGTGATCATGACCTTTACGCCGAGGGAGTGTAGTGTGTCGATGGCATGCTCGATATATTCTGTCTTGGGATAATTCAGCCCCCAGTGTGCCTGGATGCCGACTCCGTCTATCCTGATGCCTTCCTTCTGAAGTTTCCTGACCATGGTCACGATGCCGTCGACATGGGCCGGTCTCCATACGTTGAAGTCATTGTAGTAAAGCTCTGCATCCGGCGCGTATCTGTCGGCGAATATGAATGCATTCCTTACGACTTCATATCCGTCTCCTCCGAATGCCTTCACCCAGCCCTTGTTGCGGTATTCTCCGAACTCTCCGATGATCTCGTTCACGACATCCCATGCATCGATTCTGCCTGCATATCTGCCGGCCACAGTTTTGATATGTGCCCTCATGGTCTCGATCAGCTCCTCACGTGTCTTTGGTGTGCCGTCAGGTTTCTCCCAATAGAACGAAGGCGTCTGGTTGTGCCATACGAGGGTATGTCCGAGCATCCAGAGATCATGTTCCTCTCCGAACTTCACGAACTCATCCGCATCATCGAATGTCCATACTCCCGGCCTCGGCTGCACGGCCTCCGGCTTCAGGCAGTTCTCTGGAGAAATGGCGTTGAAATGCTCCAGAATAAGGTCTGTAGCCTGTTCCAGATGGCCTCCGGTGTGAAGAGGATTCACAGCACATCCGATCATGAAACTGTCGGCGTATGCGTCCTTCAATGTGGTTTCCGTATTGACCGATGTGCATGATGCGGAGATCATGGCCACAATCGCTGAAAACAGGAGCAGCCTTGCCGACTGCTCCCTGAATGATATTGCTGACATGGTATGGTTATTTTTCAAGAATTATCTGGTCGAGGAGCACGAGCTTATCTCCCGAATCTTCTACGTTCCAGTACTGCGGTTTCCTCGGGCCTTTGCCTTCAGCATGATGAACGAGGTAAATGAGCTTGCCTTCGAATGTCCTGAAGAGCATTCCATGGCCTGAATTGTTGCCGAGGAACGGCTCCGGCTCCTGGATCCATGGACCTGCAATAGTGCCTGATTCAGAATAACATACGAGCTGGAGATAACGCTCCTTGCCCCAGCCGGACCAGAGCATTCCGAGCTTTCCTGTCTGGGTGCGGAACATCTGTGGGCCGTCGGTCACCCATCCCGGAAGCTTGCGGCCGAATGTCGCCTCTCCGAGACTGTTCATCTCGCCTACAGAAGGGTTCTCGGTGGCGCGGAACATTGTGACAGGCCATTCCGAAACTGTCCTTGAAAGATCGCTTGAGAGCTCGATGTAGTCCATCGTTCCGTCGATGATCTGTGTCCACTCATGCACGAAGATCATATATATCTTTCCGTCCTCTTCGTAAAGGGTTCCGTCGATACAGTCCCATTCGCGAGGCTGCCAGTCGTAGTCCGGATCCTCGGTGAACACTTCGTATGGTCCTTCGATGTTCTTCGAACGGAGGAGGTAAGTCTGGTTGTGAGGAACATTGTAGCGTCTTGGAACCTGCTGGATGAGGTCGTTGTGGTCGTTCCATGTACCTGCATAATAGTAGTAATCTCCGATCTTGTGGATCTCCGCCGCAGCCGGACCACCTCCGGTCTTGAGCCATGTCCCTTCTATGTCTATGATGTTGTACGGGCCTTCCCACCATACGAGGTCCTTGCTCTTGTAGAGTCTTCCGCCTGTGCTTGTCAGATAATATGTCTGGGTCTTGGGGTCAGGGATGATGAAAGGGTCGCTCATGGCCAGGTCATTGAAGTGCTGTGTCCTGATCCTGTTCATTTCCTCCATCATGGCCTTTCTTCTTGCTGCCCATCCGGTGGTGTCCCTGTTTACCGGGCCTCCGAAATTGTTCTGGCCCGGATCGGCGAGAGGTGCCTGTTCGCCCGGTTCAATGATAGTCCTGGTTTCTTCCTTCGCACTGTTGCTGTCAGCGCATGAGAATGCTGCGGCTGCCAAAGATGCCGCAACGACAAGTCTGAAGATGTTTTTCATTAGCTCGTGTCTGATTGATTTTATGCTTTTTTTCCGTGAGTGGTGCGCTATAAAACAGCGTTTTTATGTTGCACCGGTCAGGAGAGTAGTCCGGCCAGCTTTTCGGCGAGCGCTATGAAAGCGAGGCCGTCAGGGCGTGATGAGAGTGCGGCAGGTTCACCTGCGTCTCCGCCCTCGCGGATGCTCTGGACTATAGGGATCTGTCCGAGAAGAGGAATTCCGTATTTTTCGGCCATGCGCTGTCCTCCACCCTGTCCGAAGATGTAGTATTTCTCATCCGGATGCTCGGCTGGAGTGAACCATGCCATGTTCTCGATGAGGCCGAAGATAGGCTTGTTCACGCTCTCGTTACGGAACATGTTCACGCCCTTTTCGACGTCTGCGAGTGCCACGTCCTGCGGTGTGCTGACGATGACCGCACCTTCCATCGGGATGTCATGTACGAGGCTGATGTGGATGTCGCCCGTTCCCGGAGGCATGTCGATGAGAAGGAAGTCGAGCTCTCCCCAACGAACCTGCAATATCATCTGCTTCAATGCGTTGCATGCCATCGGGCCTCTCCAGATGAGTGCCTGTTCAGGCTTTGCGAAATATCCGATGGACATCCATTTCACACCATATTTCTCGAGCGGCATGATGGTCTCCTTTTCGCCTTCCAGGATGGCGTCAGGCATTTCTGCCTCTGTTGCCGTCATCTTTGGAACAGACGGGCCGTACACATCAGCGTCGGCGAGTCCGACCTTGTAACCGAGGCGGGCGAGGGCTACAGCGAGATTGACTGCTGCTGTAGATTTTCCTACTCCTCCCTTTCCTGAAGCGATTCCGATTATGTGCTTTACTTCGGAGAGTTCCTCGAATCCGAGATCCAGGCCAGGCTTCTTCTTAGGTGCTTCATCCTTGATGATGGTCTTGATCTCTACCTTTGTTCCGGCAGGGGCATTCCTGATTATCGCTGCTTTCGCGCTGCCGATGAGGTATTCCGCGAGGGGGTCGCGGTGCCTGGCGAATGCAAGGGTCACGGTCACAGAACCTTCTCCGACTTCCACGTTTTCCACCATTCCCAGCTCCACTATATTCTTGTCTCCCTTTGCAGGGTGCTCCACCTCCTGGAGCCACTGTTTTATGTTGTTTTCTGTCATAATCATTCTATAATAAGAGATCCTCACGTCGGAACTTCGTTCCTCCTCAGGATGATGTGTGATATGTTGTCGTTCCTCCTCAGGATGATGTGTATACGTCAATGTGTCAGGATGACGTGTGATACGTCATTGCGAGGAGCGGAGCGACGTGGCAATCTATCTGACAATATCCATTTCATCTACCAGATGTCCTGCTCCTCCGAACTTGTCGATGATGAAGAGGACATAGCGGATGTCCACGTTGATGCAGCGCTGGAGATCAGGCTCGAACATCACGTCGCTGCTCATTGACTCCCAGTTTCCGTCGAACGCGAGGCCGATGAGCTCGCCGCGTGCGTTCATGATCGGGCTTCCCGAGTTTCCTCCTGTGATGTCATTGTTGCTGAGGAAACATGTCACCATTTTGCCGTCAGCAGTACCGTACTGACCATAGTCCTTGTTCTTCCAGAGTTCCTTAAGCTTCTCCGGTACCACGAATTCCCAATTGTCCGGATCTTCCTTCTCCATGACTCCGTCGAGGGTGGTGTAGTGCTTGTAGACCACAGCATCCTTTGGAGAATATCCTCCGACTGTACCATATGTATATCTCATGGTGAAGTTTGCGTCCGGATATGACGGCTCGCCATCCTTCCACTCGAGAAGACCTGCGGTATAGACCTGTCTGGCCTTTGCAAGAGCCTCTTCAGAGGCCATTGTGAGCATCTGCGCCTGCAGGCACTCGTTATAGATGGACATTCCTGTCTTCACGGCAGGATCCTCGAAAATGCCGGTTCCCTTCTCGGCGATGGCAGCCTTGAGAGTCTCGGCAGATGTGAATGCGCTGTTGTCGAACATGCTGTCAACGAATGCATCGATGTCCATTGTGGCGAAATCCTCCGGCAGATTCTTGAGGTAGTTCTCCGGCTTGGCGATGTCGCGGTAATGCTTCATGAGGGCCTTGGCAACCTTTCTGTCGGTGCCTACAGAATAGTCTGCATACTGGGCTGCGATAGCATTGTAAGCCTCCTCGAGCGCTGCTGTCGTATCCTTTCCGTTTCTGATTGCTCTTGACGCAAGGATGTTCATGGTGAGCGCGAAGTTAGTGAGCTCTATCTTGTAGACGCTTTCAAATGCCTTTGTGAATGCATTGTTGGCATCTCTTCCGGCCTCAACGCTGTTTGCGAGGTCCTGGACTGCTGTGCCGTATTTCTCCTGACGCTTCTTCTTTGCGTTCACCCACTTTGTGAATTCAGCCTCTTCCTGCTCTGCGCGGCCGATGATGTCGAGCTTGTCGAAGGCGAGCTTCATTCCCTGCCACTTCTTCCAGCCGTTCGACGAACCTGAATATTTGCTTGCATACTGGATCTTCACCTTCGGGTCGGCAAGCATGTCCTCAAGCATCACATCCTGGCGGATTGTGCGTGCTGCGATGCGGATGTCGTTCTGCTCGATCTGGAACTTGAGCTCGGGCGAAGTCTGGAAGCGTGTGGTACGTCCCGGATAACCCATGATCATGGTGTAATCGCCCTCCTGGACACCGCTCATTGATATTTTAAGATGGTTCTTTGCCTTGAGCGGCACATTCTCCGGTGCATATTCTGCAGGCGATCCGTCAGGTGCCATGTATACGCGGAACATAGAGAAGTCACCGGTGTGGCGCGGCCACATCCAGTTGTCGGTGTCGGCGCCGAACTTTCCGATCGATGAAGGCGGTGCGCCTACGAAACGGACGTCCTCATATGTCTTGTATACGATGAGGTAATATACATTGCTGTTGTAGAATGACTGGATGTCGACCGAGCAATGAGGGTTGTTCTTCTTTGCCTCGTTGATGAGGTTTTCAGCGGCCTGGTTCACGGCCTTCATCACCTTTGCTTCGTCATCCTTGAATTCCTTTCTTGCCTTCTTTTCTGCCTTCTCAAGGGCCTTGGTCACATCCTGCATGTACTCGAGGAATGTCACGGTGAGTCCTTCGCAAGGAAGCTCCTCACTGCGGTTCATCGCCCAATAACCGTCCTTGAGGTAGTCATGCTCCACGGTGCTGAGCTTCTGGATGTTGCCGTATCCGCAGTGGTGGTTGGTCAGCAGGAGACCTTCTGCAGAGACGATTTCGCCTGTACATCCGCCTCCGAACTGCACGATCGCGTCCTTGAGCGAAGTGTGGTTGATGTCATAGATCTGTTTTGGAGTGAGCTCGCAGCCCAGTTCCTTCATCGCCTTTCCGTTCATCTTCTCGAGAAGCGGCAGAAGCCACATGCCCTCGTCAGCGAAAACGCTGCCGGCGAAAATTGTCATCGCTGTGATGATGCTGATAATCTTCTTCATATTAAATCATTGTTGTTGTTTTCTTGTCATTCCGACCGACCGCAGGGAGTGGAGGAATCTAAAACAATGTCGGTTCCAGTTGTTTCAGATGGAAGCTCTTCCGGTGGTGAGGAGTATACCCGTGCTCGATTATGGCCTCGATATGTTCCTTGGTCGGATATCCCATGTTCCTTTCCCATCCGTACTGCGGGTATTCCTGCGCCAGCTTTCTCATGTATTCGTCCCTGTAGGTCTTCGCCAGGACGGAAGCGGCCGCGATCGATGCGAATTTTCCGTCACCTTTCACAACGCACTGATACTGATAGCCGTCAAACGGCTTGAACTTGTTGCCGTCGATCAGCAGATATTCCGGCTTTACACCCAGCCTGCGGACGGCCCTCTGCATGCCTGTGATGGATGCATTGAGGATGTTGATCGTGTCGATCTCCTCGGCGCTGACCTCTTCCACAGCCCATGCGACGGCTTCCCGTTCGATGATCGGACGGAGTGTCTCGCGTGCCTTTTCGGTCATTTTCTTGGAATCGTTCAGCAGTGGATGATGGAAGTCTTTCGGAAGTATGACTGCAGCAGCGAAGACCGGACCGGCCAGCGGGCCTCTTCCGGCTTCGTCGCAGCCTGCTTCAATCAGGTCTGCATGAAGATAGCTCAAAAGTCGTGGTTCATTGCGCATTCTGCAAAAATACACAATCTATTTGTCTGCACCAAGCGAATTTCTGAGCATTGTGATGATTTCGTTCTTGCTTCTGATGGTTTCTTCGAGAGATGCGACAAGCTTTTCAAGGTCGGCTATCCTTCTTTCCATGACGGACATGCGGTTTCCGTATTCTGAACGCATGTCTTCCAGCAGCTTGCCCGGGGCCTGGACGGGGCGGTATCCGAGGACGAGCTCTTCGGTCGAAGTCTCGAGCAGTTCGGCGATCCTGATCACGTTGGCGTTGACGATGTTCGTGTTTCCTTTTTCAAGATCCCTGTATGCGGTCAGGGAGATGTCAAGCCTGTCGGCCATTTCTTCCTGGGTCAGCTTGCGCTCTTTCCTTCTCTTACGGATGTTGTCCTTGATGGTAGAATTGTCCATGTCTTTCGTGATTGATGGACAGCAAAATTATGGGATAAGGCCATGCGCTATAAACAAGATAATCCGATGATTAGCAAGAAAAACTTATCAAAAAAGTTCAAAACTTTTCAAAAAAAGAAAAATCTGCCGTGTTTTCCGGCATTTTCGTCCCAAAAGTTTGGTTTTTCCGTTGTTGTAGTGGAGATTTGCGGAAAATGAATATATATGTCTGCTGAAGCTGATGAACTCTATGGAAAGGTCTGCGGCATCGTCATCTCGGATGATGCTCCGCTTGTCAGGGCAGCCGCCCTGCAATCATTGTACGATGGCCTTGGAAAGGCCTCTGAAATGCTCGATGATGTCCTTTACGGACGTCTGGGGATGTCATGCGAGGATGTGGTGGAAGTGCTTATTGATGAGGATAATCGCAAATCATGTCAAAAACATGTGCCCTTTTATTGATATTGCAATAATAATTTTATAGATTTGCGAGGATGTGTCTTAAATGACACTTAACGAACATAATTACAAACACAATAACACAACAGAACTGATGAAGACTTATTCAACTCAAAACATCCGCAATGTGGTTCTGCTTGGTAGCACCAAGTCAGGTAAGACCACATTATCTGAAGCGATGCTTTACGAAGGTAAGGTCATTGACAGAAGAGGAACAGTAGAAGCAAAGAACACTGTCTCTGACAATGCCGAGATCGAGCAGATGAACCAGAGATCGATCTATGCTACTCCGCTTTACGCAGAGTTCATGGATACAAAATTCAATATAATTGACACTCCGGGTGCAGACGACTTCGTAGGTGGAGCTGTTTCTGCATTCAAGGTATGTGACACAGGTGTGCTCGTTGTAAACGCACAGCAGGGTGTAGAGGTCGGTACACAGATATTCTCACGCTATGCAAAGGATTACAAGATTCCTCTTATCGTGGCTGTAAACCAGCTCGACGGTGAGAAGGCAAACTGGGAGGGAACTCTCGAGTCGATGAAAGAGGCTTTCGGCAGCAAGCCGGTGGTGGTCCAGTATCCTGTAAACGCAGGTCCTGAGTTTGACGGATTCATTGACGTACTCAAGATGAAGTATTACCGTTTTGCAGGCGATACAGGAAAGCGTGAGGATCTCGAGATTCCTGCAAACCTCGCAGACGAAGCTGAGGAGCTCAGAAATGCCCTTATCGAGCGTGCCGCAGAGTACGACGATACATTGATGGAGACATTCTTCGAGCAGGGCGTTCTTTCAGAGGATGAGATCAGGAAGGGTCTCGGTATCGGTATCCGCCAGGGCGATGTGATGCCTATCTTCTGCCTTTCTGCAAAGAAGGACATCGGAGTAAAGCGTCTCATGGAGTTCACAATCCGCGTAGCGGCTTCTCCAGCAGAGCGTATCGGCAAGACAAAGGATGGAAAAGAGATTGAGTGCAAGCAGGACGGTCCTGTATCACTCTTCATATATAAGACAGCTGTGGAGCAGCACCTCGGTGAGGTTGCATACTTCAAGGTGATGTCTGGCAAGCTCGTCGAGGGTTCTGACCTTGAGAATCCGGAGACAGGCGACAAGGAAAGAATCACAGCTATCTATGCGGTTGCAGGTAAGAAGAAGGAGAAGGTTACAGAGCTCGTTGCCGGTGACATCGGATGTACAGTTAAGCTCCGTGCAGCAAAGACAAACGTTACTCTCTGTACTCCAGGTTCCGATATCGCTTATCTTGACATCAAGTTCCCTCACTACAAGTATCGCTGCGCCGTAAAGGCAAAGGATGCGAAGGATGAGGAGAAGGTGAGCGAGGCTATGGCGAAGATCGCAGCCGAGGATCCTACATACATCATTGAGTATCACAAGGAGATGAAGCAGACCATCCTCAAGGGTCAGGGCGAGCAGCATGTCAACACTCTCAAGTGGAGACTCCAGAACGAGAACAAGCTCGAGATCGAGTTCTCGGCTCCTAAGATCTCTTACCGTGAGACAATCACAAAGGTGGCTTGCGCAGACTATCGTCACAAGAAGCAGTCAGGTGGTGCCGGCCAGTTCGGTGAGGTTCACCTCCTTATCGCTCCTTATCAGGAGGGTGTGGATCCAGGTAACCGCTTCAAGGTTGACGGCAAGGAAGTTGTCCTCAACATCAAGGGTAAGGAAGAGTTCGACCTTCCATGGGGCGGTAAGCTCGAGTACTACAACTGCGTTGTCGGTGGTGCCATCGATGCACGCTTCATGCCTGCTATCCTCAAGGGTATCAACGAGAAGATGAGCGAAGGTCCTCTTACAGGTTCGCTTGCACGTGACATCCGCGTTTACGTTTACGATGGTAAGATGCATCCGGTAGATTCAAATGAAATCTCATTCGTTCTCGCATCACGTAACGCTTTCAAGGAGGCGTTCCGTATCGCAGGTCCGAAGATCATGGAGCCTATCTACAATGTTGAGGTTCTTACTCCATCAGAGTACATGGGTGCTTGTATGTCTGACCTCCAGAACCGCCGTGCCCTCATCGAGGGAATGGGCGAGGACAAGGGCTTCAGCACTATCAAGGCACGCGTTCCGCTCGCAGAGCTCTACCGTTACTCTACAACCCTCAGCTCACTCTCATCAGGTAGCGCTACATTCACAATGGACTTCGCTGACTACCAGCCAGTTCCTGGTGATGTACAGGAGAAGCTCCTGAAGGCTTACCTCGAGGAGGAGAAGGAAGACTAATTGAATTATAATTGATACAAATTGAAACGGTTCTCACATGTGTGGGGACCGTTTCTTTTTGACGTGTGGGCTGGTTATCATATATTTGTATAAGCTAATCGCAGAGACATGAAAAACATAATGACCGCACTTTGCCTGCTGCTTGCTGTATCTTTGTCGGCGCAGGATAAACCGTTTATGGAAGATCTTTCCTATTATGTGGAGAATCTTGAGGTTTTCGAACTCAATCAGGAGGATGGACGCGCGCATCATGTTCCGGAAAAGAGCATTTTGCTGAACGGAACATGGAAATTCAGATATGCCGAGTCTCCTGCCGGGATCCCTTCCGACTTCTTCAGGACGGGATTCAACGACAGGAAATGGGACAATATCGCTGTGCCTTCAAACTGGGAGATGCAGGGTTTCGGAGAACCTCTTTTCCGTAATATGACGACCCCTTTCCCGAACACTCTTCCTTCGGTAATGCGTGACTCCCTTCAGAAAGTCATTGACGGAAGAATACCGGCAAGTGAAATGGAGAGGAGGTGGGCACGGTATCAGCTGTCAGGGGTAAGTGACGATCCGTTTGCAGTTGAGGTCCCGGATGTTCCCGAATTCAATCCGACCGGTGCTTACAGGACCAGCTTCAATTTACCTTCGTCATGGAAGGGCGACAGGATCTTCCTCCGTCTCGAGAAGGTGGCATCTGCGTCATTCATCTGGGTCAACGGCCGTCAGGTGGGTTATAATGAGGGTGCCCAGGAGCCGGCAGAGTATGATATAACCGAATATGTAAAGCCGGGAAGAAACAATCTTTCGGTCCTTGTGCTGAAATATAGTGACGGCTATTACCTTGAGACTCAAGACTATTGGAGACTGGCCGGCATCTTTGATGATGTATGGGTGTTCGCGACTCCGCAGGCTCGTATCTTCGACTGGCAGGTCATAACTGATTTCGATAAGAGCTATACTGACTCGCAGCTTGACATAACAGTGGATGTACGTGGCTACAGGCCGGGTTCCGATAATTATAAGGTAAATGCGGCTATAAGCAGGAACGGCCGTGAGGTGGTGGCGATGTCTGCCGCTCCGTTCAGGCTTGAGCAGAATGGCCGACATACAGTAAAATTGAATTCTTTGGTGAAGTCTCCGGATAAATGGACATCCGAGACCCCGGATCTCTATGACATGATCCTTACCCTTTCCGACGCATCAGGAAATGTTGTCGACAAGGTGACCAAACGGATAGGCTTCAAGAAGACAGAGATCATAGACGGAGTCTTCTATCTCAATGGTGTGGCCCTGAAGGTCAATGCGCAGTGCTCTCATATGCAGCATCCGGCGACAGGCCATGTGATCACCGAGGATGTTATCCGCAGGGACATGGAGATTCTCAAGCAGTTTGGATTCAATGCCGTAAGGACTTCGCATTATCCGCCTGTCCATCGCTATCTAGAGCTTGCCGATGAATATGGACTATATGTCATCGATGAGACGGGAGATGAGGCTCATGCGACCGAATATGTGAGTTCTTTGTCTGGATTCACGGAAATGTACCGGGAAAGGGTGAGAAGGATGGTCCTTCGCGACAGGAACCATGCGTGCGTGCTTTTCTGGAGTGCAGGAAACGAGAGCGGCGAGAGTTTCAATATCAATGAGGTCGTAGCGGAAGGAAGAAGATATGACCCTACACGATTCTGGATGTATGGCGGCAATGCGGCGGTTCATCCTGCCGAAGACATAGTCGGTCCGCGTTATCCTTCGCCTATCGAGCATGAGTTCCGTTATGGATTCAATCCGCAGGACAGACGTCCTTCGTTCATGGACGAGTATCTTTCCGTGGCGGGAAACGGCGGAGGAGGAATGGATGACTTCTGGAATGAAATCTATGACCATCCGAGCCTTATGGGCGGTGCTCTCTGGGATTTCGTGAGCGTCGGAATCGATCAGCCGGTGCGCACGTTGAAGGATAAGTCTCCATACAGCACACAGGCGAATATCATGGGCCGCGCGAAGCTTGTGCCAGGCCCATCGGGAAAGGCTATAGACTTCAACAGGCAGGACCAGTGGGTGCAGGTATACAATGCGGACAATGTAGAGATTTCAGGTGACAGGCTTACCCTTACCCTTGACATTTATCCTCGAAGCTACAATGCGAGCGGCGGATACATGATCAACAAGGGAAGCAATCAGTATGGTATCAGGCAGAACGGAAAGGACAAGCTGGAATTCTATATCGATACAGGCAGCAGACAGCTTCTGATTGTGGATCTCCCTTCCGATTGGCAGGACAGATGGCACAATGTGACTGCAGTCTATGACGGTGCGGAGATGACTGTCTTCATCGACGGGAAGGAAGCTGGAAGCAGGCCGGCAAGCGGAAACATACGTAATCTGCCTCTTTCGCTCTGCATCGGAAGGGATGAGGAAAGATGCGGACAGGAGACGATCTATACTTGTGATGCCATTGTTGACAATGTCGGTATCTTTGATGTGGCTGTCACTCCGGCAGAGGGATTCAATGCGGAAAAGGCGGTTCTCTGGCTTGATTTCGAGGAGGAAACCAATGACGGAACATTCTGGTCATATGGCGTGGGTGCGCGTACCTATGGAAGCATATGGCCTGACAGGACTCCGCAGCCGGAAATGTGGCAGATGAAGAAGAGCGTACAGCCTCTTTCATTCAGCCTTCTTGATCCGGAGAACGGCATTGTGGAGGTCTGGAACAGGAATCATTTCATAAATGCGGACTTCTATAGGACCACGTGGGCGATAACTGCTGATAATGAAGTGGTTGCGTCGGGAGATATGGACCTTGACGTCGATCCTCTGACACGTTCGGTATATAAGATTCCATATGTGAAGCCTTCGATTGTTCCGGGAAAGGAGTACAGGCTTGACATAAGCTCTGTCCTGAAGAAGGATGAGGTGTGGGCGAAGGCGGGACATGAGGTCTCTTGGGAGCAGTTCGAGCTTTCGGACTGGAATCTGCCGGCGGAAAAGGCCCCTCGTGCTGCCGGAAATGTGGCTGTGACGAAGGAGGACGGAAAAGTTGTTATGTCAGGAAAGGATTTCTCATATTCGTTTGATACTGTTTCGGGAGAGCTCGTTTCCATCGTCTCCGGAGGCCGTGAGATTCTTACCGGTCCGGTGACTCTGAATGTATGGAGAGCGCCGCTTGCCAACGAGGTGGACGGCTGGAACGCCTACAGCGGAGGCTCCATAAATGCTTCAGGATATGGAGGAATCGGCCATTCGAATGTTCTTGCCGCACATTATTATTCGGCAGGACTTGATAATCTGGGTCATGCCGTGGCATCGGTGAATGTGCGTGAATTCGAGGGCGGAGCGGCCGTGGATGTGCGTGAACTCGTGCTTCTTGACGGCGGCCAGGGCGAGACCAGACAGCTCGACCAGTATATCAGGGGAATGTCATTCGACGGATTCGAAAGCACATGGCGTTACATCGTGTATGGCGACGGAACGCTGACTGTCAGACATACTGTGAAGCCGCAGGGAGCGATGCCGGCATGGCTCCCTCGCCTTGGAGTGACCTTTGGTCTTGACGGTGATTTCAACAATGTCGAATGGTACGGAAGAGGCCCGCAGGCCAACTATCCGGACCGTAAGAGCGGATACCGCATCGGCATATGGAACACCACGGTCGAGGATATGTATGAGCCTTACCTCATTCCGCAGGATTACGGCCTGAGGACAGACAACAGGTGGGTAAGGATGACCGATTCGGAAGGAAACGGTGTGGAATTGTCTGTGGATGAGCCGTTTAACTTCAATGCGTACAACTACACTACAGAGAATCTTACAAAGGCTGCATATACATATCAGCTGCAGAAGAGTGATGATATCACCTTCAACCTCGACTACGCCACTTCCGGTGTCGGCTGTACCGCACGAGGCATCTTCGACTCATACAGGGTCTATCCTCAGATGTACGAAAGAACGATAACCATCAGACTCATCAGATAAGTTATATGAAAATCAAAACCTCAATAGTATTTTGGTTGTGCCTGCTGTCAGGACTCTACTCTTATGCACAGTCATCCCGTTATATAAGGACTGAAGAATACAGGCAGCTTCAGGAGAGATTGTGTACAGGATGGAACACATGGTACAACAACAGCCTGATTTCCCATGTGCTTCTTCCGGAAGGACTGACAGTCAACATGTGCATTGCTACCGATGATAACAGGAAGATGCTTAAAGAGGTCTTCAAGTCGGCAGACATAAACGGAAGGCCGGAAAGGGTCTTTCCAGGATTGAGGTCTGAAGACGGCAGCTATACAAGTCTTGAACTGATGTATGAAGGCATGAAGCTTAAGATCGAGACTGCTGTGGATGGAGAAGATCTTGTGGCTCTGGTCACTCCGGAAACCCCTTCTGAAAATGTACTCGTCGTGGAGATGGGCATTGCGTATGGCCGTGACGGCATGGTCGGTAAACGCGGTGACAATCTGGTAGCTTCATGTGACTCCGGAGAGTGGACTGTTTCGGTGACGGGTGTTAATGTTCAGAAGGAATACCTGACGTCCACTGCCCCGCGTCTGAATGTCCTTCTGGATGGAAAGCAGGCAGTCTATACGGGAGAAAGGAGGACTCTTGAAGAGATAGAAGACATAGTTGCTTCCAAAAGAAGAATACTTGTCGATCGTGCCGAATCGTATGGAGACATGTCGGAAGCCTTCCTTTCCATGCAGACTATTCTGGCATGGAATACTATCTATGATGCTCCCAACGATAGGGCGATCACTCCGGTCAGCAGAAACTGGAATCAGGGGTGGGGAGGATATGTGCTTTTCGATTGGGACACCTACTTCGCTGCATATATGTTTTCTCTGTTCAATAAGGAACTCGCATATGCGAACGCCATTGAGATAACAAAGGCCATCACACCCGAAGGTTTCATCCCGAATTTCCAGTCTGTCAGCGGTTATGTCAAGGACGGAAACACGTCATCCTGGGATCGTTCACAGCCTCCTGTGGGAAGTAAGATCGTATGGGAAATCTATTCGCGTTATGGAGAGAAATGGTTTCTTGAAGAAGTCTATGATGAGCTTCTTACATGGAACAGATGGTGGGACAGGAAACGTAACAACAAGGGATATCTCGCTTGGGGAAGCCATTTCGTGAAAGACGGGAAAGATGTCACCGAAGGCCTTCAGGGAGCCATGTATGAGTCGGGACTGGATAATTCGCCGATGTATGACGGGGTGCCGATGAATGAGGATCATCTCATGGAACTTGCGGATGTGGGACTCATGAGCATGTACGTGATGGATTGTAATGTCTTGAAGGAGATTGCTTTGGTCCTGGGTCATAAAGAAGATGCAAAGGAGCTGACCCGACGCTCGAAGTCATATTCCAGGGCTTTGGCTACCCTTTGGGATGATGAGACAGGAATCTATCGCAACAAGAGGCTGGATACAGGAGAATTCAGTCCGGAGCTTTCACCTACCAACTTCTATCCGATGCTGGCCGTTTGTCCTGCAAAGCACGTGGAAAGGATGATCAATGAACATTATTTCAATCCTGACGAGTTCCATGGAGAATATGTGCTTCCTTCCATAGCCCGCAACTGCACTGGTTTTGCTGACAATGATTATTGGAGAGGCAGGATCTGGGGGCCGATGAATTTCCTTGTATATCTTGGCATGCAGAATTATGACATCAAGGAGGCCAGAAAGGATATTATCGACAGGTCATACAATCTTCTGATGAAAAACTGGAAGGAGAACGGCGGTATCTTTGAGAACTATAATTCAGTGACTGGAGAGGGTGATGATGTCTATAATGCAGACGGATTCTATCATTGGGGAGCCCTTCTCACTTTCATGGGATTCCTGGAAGAAGAAATCCGATGAGCGGCAAATCGCCATTGGAGAGTGCTTCAGCCGCTCAATGGGTATTAAAAGACACCCGTTGAGCGGCTGGATTGGCTTATAGGGCAATTCTTCTGCTCAACGGGGTGTGATGAATAGGTTTTCTATCTGATGAAGTTGGTCATAACCGGCTTTTCCTTGGCAGGTGCTTCGATTCCGGCTGCGCGTCCGGCCTCGATGCATTTGAGAAGCCATGCCATGTTGCGGCCGAGCTCTCTCATCACCTGCATGCCTTCTTCGTCCTGGCGGACCTGGTCAGGTGTGTTTCCATGTACCATGTTCCAGTATTTCGATGAGACTACAGGCATTGACGAGATGGTGAAGTATTTGTTGATCTGGTCGAATGCCGCTGTGGTACCTCCTCTGCGGGCGCTTACGATGCCGGCAGCCGGCTTGTAGCGGTAAACAGCTCCCTTGCCGTAGAATGCGCGGTCCATGAATGATGTCAATGCTCCTGAAAGTGCGGCATAGTGTACCGGGCTTCCGAAGATGAAGCCGTCAGCTTCCTTTGCCTTTCCGATGAACTCGTTTACGATGTCGTTGATGACGCAGAGTCCGCTAGGCTTTTCTCCGTTCGGACCTCTTCTGCAGCACGCACCGCATCCGAGACATCCTGAAATAGGCTTGGTTCCGAGCCAGAAGATTTCAGTCTCGACTCCTGCCGCATTGAGTTCCTTTTCCACCTCTGCAAGAGCGGTGTATGTGCATCCCTCCTTGTGGGGGCTTCCGTTTACAAGTATTACTTTCATATTTTCTGTCTTATTGCTTTATTTAACATTACTTAACTCATTACTTCCCTCGAGGATGTGGATGCTCCCTCAATTGTCATGCTGAACGAAGTGAAGCATCTTTATCACGAAGATCCTTAGCTGGCGCTCAAGATGACAGGTAACAAATATAGTGACACGATGGCGATATGCCAAATTTCCGGGAATTTTTGTAAATTTGGAAGCGTTGTACAGTAAAGTCAAGGGATTATGATAGAGGAAATGCTTCTGCCGCTGGTGTCGGAACGCTTTGCGACCGAGCCGAAATACCGTGAGGGACATGTGAGGATCATCAATGCTTTGCCGGGCAGGAGGATCCTGGGGCTTCATGTGCCTGATATGAAGAGGGTTGCGAAGGGTCTGGCGCGGAGAGATGATGCCATCGTGATCATTCATGGATTCGAGAAAGAGGCGGCGCAGGAGGCACGGTCGGGATATGGCAGCAGACTGGCGTATGAGGAGACCGTCGTATGGGGACTGATGATCAATGCCATGAAGATTCCATGGGAGCAGAGGAGGGAGATGCTCGCGAAGTATGTGCCGGTGATGGACAACTGGGCTGTGTGCGATACATTCTGCTGCAATGCGAAATGGAAATGCGACCGCATGGAATTATGGG
Source organism: Bacteroidales bacterium (assembly GCA_017626355.1). Lineage (GTDB taxonomy): Bacteria > Bacteroidota > Bacteroidia > Bacteroidales > UBA932 > Cryptobacteroides. Next base: position 24,966 of record JAGAIY010000028.1, on the reverse strand, counting down.
ATTTCCTGCAGCCGTTCTGGGATTCGCACAGAGAGTTCGAGGTCCGCTTTGCCATTGTCATGTCGATGGTGCATTTCCTTGATACAGAGTGGTTTCTGAAGGTGTGCGAAAGGATTGACCGATTGGGTTTCAGTAAGATAGGTTCATGTTATCGGAAGGCGGGAAAAGCCGATAAAGGCGCATATGGACAAGGTACGGTCATCGGTGAAAGTCCATACTATGTCCGCATGGCCGTGGCATGGCTGCTGGCGACAGCATTGGCAAAACTTCCGGATGAGACCCGTGCATATGTGAATGTCTCCCGTTTGCCGGAAGATGTGAAGCGCCTTTATGCCCGCAAGGCCCGGGAATCCTTCCGTACCCGCACCGTCAGTCCTTTCTGATTTATGACAGCAGGCAGATTTTTGTAACAGGCATTATATGCTGAATCATTTAAAGTGTCAGATGCTAGTTCTTATACTAATGAGGGTAGGGTAAAAATACCTACCCTTTAATATTCTGAATGTCAATGTTCTTAGGTGGCGTTGTCCATGTCTTTAGGGACAGAAAGTTCTGACTTGTTTCAAATATATAGATCCGTCCTGCAACATTTTAAGGCATTCTTCCGTCTAATATGTGAAACCGCCTGGAAGTGCGGCAGGATGAAGTTTAATTTAAAGTTATTGATATTATGGAAGGAACAATTGCATTACTGATACCTATTTGTATCTGTGTCGTATTGCCGGTGATGATCGTATGGCTTGTGACACGTGCGAGAATCAAGAAAAATGAGCAGAAGATGGCTGTGCTGGTGAAGGCTATCGAGAATGGTATGGAGATCGATCCCGAACTGCTGGTCAGCGAGACTGAAAGCAGCAGGAACACGAAGATGAAGCTAATAAAGAAACTGACAAGCGGCATTGTCTGCTCAATTATCGGTATAGCTTTGCTTGTATGCCCTTCGCTTGACGCTTTTGAAGGTGTTGCCGGACTGGAGATGCTTTATATCATCGGAGGGGTGATGGTTGCGATAGGAGTTGCTTATATGGTGGCATTCTTTGTCGGCAGGAAATATCTGGCACCGGAGATAGAGGCGGAAGAAAGAAAGCTTAATGAATAGCTTCAACCGGAAATGCGCATAGTGTCATGAGATAAAGGTTGGTAGATGACCAGAAAGCAGTTCATAGAGTTGATAGCAGCCGAGCAGGAGTCTTTGAGGAGGTTCCTGCGAGGTCTGTGTGGAGGGGACGGCTTCAGGGCGGATGATATCGCTCAGGAAGCCCTGCTGAAGGCATACCTGTCTTATGAACGTTTTGAAGGGCGCTCGCGGTTTTCAACATGGCTGTTCAGGATAGCATACAACTGCTGGCATGATCATATGAAGAAGTCCGGAAAGGAAAGCGGGTGGATTTCGCTTGAGGAGCCGGATTTCTTTCAGGTCACGAAGATTGAGGATGATGGGACGGAGGCCGACAGGAAATATGAGCATCAGCAGCTTTATATGGCCATAAAGAGCCTGACGGCGCATGAACAGGCCGTGATCCTCCTTTTCTATATGGAGGAAAAATCGATCAAGGAGATAATGGATATCATGGAAATGCCTTCTGGCACGGTAAGGTCATGCCTCACACGTGGCAGGCAGCATCTGAAGCAATATCTGGAAAATGGCAACTGAAAAAGATATAAAGAGATTCATGCAGGATCATAGGATTCCTGTACCGAAGGATGACAGGTTCATGGACGAGCTTGTCAGGCAGATCGATCTTCTGCCGGTTCCGGCTTCTCTCAGCGGACGAGATGAGGAGAAACTTAATGAAAGTCTGCGCATCGTCGGACTTATCCGCGCGACCTTCAGAAGACGTTATCGCCGTCAGGCGCTTGCAGTCCTGATCGCTGATATTGTCATATGTTCAGTCATCTGCCTGATCGGATATCTTGTGCTCATCCCGGAGGTGACTGCGACTCCTGCCTTGCAGTTCATCTCTACATGGCGCTATCTTTTCATCGGCATCATAAATGTCGGTCTGCTGTTTGTTTTGTGTCGGGATGTGGCTTTAGGCCAGTTTTAAGGTGAGGGCTATGAAGTCCTCGACACTGAGGCGCTCGGGACGGAGCTCGAAGACAGGGTCGGCTATGAATCCGGCGAGCTGCTCTTCTGTCCAGCTGCAGCGGTCCGCCTTGGCGCGTATGAGCGGCTTCAGGGAATTGCGAAGAGTCTTGCGGCGCTGGTTGAAGCCGGTCTTCACTACTGTCTTAAAGAGCGCTTCGTCGCAGCCGAGTTCCTTGCGGTCGTTGCGCACCAGTCTGATGACCGCCGATTTCACCTTTGGCGGAGGGTTGAATGCGCCTTCGCCCACAGTGAAGAGGTATTCGATGTCATACCATGCCTGAAGGAGCACCGAAAGTATGCCGTATGTCTTGGTGCCAGGCTTCTCGGCTATGCGCTCGGCCACCTCTTTCTGGATCATGCAGACTACCTGCGGCACCTGCTCCTTGTAGTCCAGGATCTTGAAGAAGATCTGCGAGGAAATGTTGTAAGGGAAGTTTCCGATCACGCAGAACTTGTCGCTGAAAAAGCTATCCAGCTTGAGCTTCAGAAAGTCAGCCTCGATGAGCTTTCCGTTGACCTGCGGGAAATGCACAAGGAGGTAGTCAACTGATTCAGTATCAATCTCTACCATACGCAGGTCCACCTCCGGTCTCTGCAGGACATATTGAGTAAGGACTCCCATGCCCGGGCCGACCTCGAGTGCCGGCATCGGGTTCTCCGCATTGTAGACGGTGTCGACGCCCGGACAAGGTACGGTCAATGCTTCAGCAATCCTCTGTGCGATGGACAGATCTGTCAAAAAATGCTGGCCCAGGGCCTTCTTTGCTCTAACTTCCATATAAGCTCAAAATTTCCACAAAGATAATTTCTTTCCGTTGAATTCCATTTCAAAAGCACAAATATCTGGTCAAAAGCATAAAAGGGTATGTTTTTGTGCTTTAAACCGCTAAAAAATATTATTTTTGTCAGTTTTTAATAGGAATCTTTTGAACAAGAATAATAAATACTGAATACATATGTACAGAACACACACCTGCGGAGAACTCCGCATTGAGAATGTAGGCCAGACAGTTACATTGGCCGGATGGGTGCAGAAGTCAAGAAAGCTCGGCGGCATGACCTTCATCGACCTCAGAGACCGCTACGGCATCACCCAGCTCGTAGTTGACGCTCATGCTGCGGCAGAGCTCGTAGAGACAGCAGGTTCACTCGGTCGCGAGTGGGTGCTTCAGGTGACCGGAGAGGTCATCGAGCGTCAGAGCAAAAACCCTAAGATGCCTACAGGCGACATCGAGATCAGCCTCAGCGAGATCAAGGTCCTCAACAAGGCGAACACTCCTCCGTTCACAATCGAGGAAGAAAGCGACGGCGGCGAGGAACTCCGTGCAAAATACCGTTACCTCGACCTTCGTAGAGGCCCTCTCCAGAGAGCTCTCAAGATCCGTCACCAGATCGCTCACGAGGTGCGCAACTACCTTGATGCTCAGAACTTCCTCGAGATCGAGACCCCATATCTGATCAAATCGACTCCGGAGGGAGCGCGTGACTTCGTGGTTCCATCAAGAATGAACCCTGGTCAGTTCTACGCACTTCCGCAGTCTCCTCAGACATTCAAGCAGCTCCTGATGGTAGCCGGCTATGACCGCTACTTCCAGATCGTACGCTGCTTCCGTGACGAGGATCTCCGTGCAGACCGTCAGCCTGAGTTCACCCAGATTGACTGTGAGATGTCATTCGTGGAGCAGGAGGATGTGCTCAACACATTCGAGGGCATGATGAGGACACTCTTCAAGAACGTCCTTAACGTCGAGATCGCAGAGCGCATCCCGCGCATGAGCTGGTATGATGCGATGGATTTCTACGGATCAGACAAGCCGGACATCCGCTTCGACATGAAGATCCATGAGATCACAGACCTCGTGAAGGGCTACGGCTTCTCAGTGTTCGACGGCGTTGACTATATCGGTGCAATCAACGTAGAGGGCGCTGCAGGATACACCCGCAAGCAGATCGACGAGCTCACAGAGTGGGTGAAGAGACCTCAGGTGGGCGCAAAGGGCCTCGTATACATCAAGCTCAACGAGGACGGCACCATCAAGTCTTCAATCGACAAGTTCTATACACCTGAGCAGCTCCAGGCAGTTGCTGACCGCCTCGGCGTGAAGAAGGGCGACATGATGCTCGTCCTCTGCGGTGCGAAGAGAAAGACTCAGAACATGCTTGGTGTGCTCCGTATCGAGATGGGTAACCGCCTTGGTCTTCGTGATCCGTTCAATTTCGCACCTCTCTGGGTTGTGGATTTCCCTCTCGTGGAGTGGGACGACGAGACCCAGCGCTTCTACGCAATGCACCATCCGTTCACAGCACCTAAGCCGGAGCATCTCGAGCTCTTCTACAGCGACAAGAAGGAAGATCTCGAGAAGGTATGCGCAAACGCATATGACTTCGTGCTCAATGGCACAGAGCTCGGCGGCGGATCTATCCGTATCCATGAGGCTGAGATGCAGCAGCGTATGTTCGAGGTCCTCGGTATCAGCAAGGAGGACGCAGAATACAAGTTCGGATTCATCATCAACGCCTTCAAGTTCGGTGCTCCTCCTCATGGCGGTCTCGCATTCGGCTTCGACCGCGTATGCTCGCTCTTCGGCGGACAGGAGACAATCCGCGACTACATCGCATTCCCTAAGAACAACCAGGGCCGCGACGTGATGATCGATTCTCCATCATACATCGACCAGGAGCAGATGGACGAGCTTTTCCTTGAATCAAAGGCAGAAACCAAGGAATAATGAAAAAGCTTATCTTCTTGTTTATCGGCATCCTGATGGCTGTAGATGTGTTTTCACAGGATTACACACCTACAGTCAACTGGCCGTATCTTTATCCTGATTTCATGGAAGGTGAACTTGTCCGCGCCCGTAACAAGCGTAATAAGGCACAGTTCAACATCCATCTTGATCTTGGCGCATTGCACTATGTGGAGGATGGACGCATCAAGGAATCTGCTACCTTGGATGTGGTGACGCTTTTCATCGGTGAGGATGTCTTCCGTAACGTCGGGGGCAAGATGCTTAAGGTTATGGCAGAAACCGAAGGTGGATTCGTTGTTATGGAAACCAAAGGCAATTTCACCTCTGTGGTGAGGAATGACGGCGCATACGGTACCACATCGTTGAACAGTACCACCACCAAGACTTTCCTTCACAATCAGAATGTGGTCAACGCCTACAACGGATATCTCATGACGGATGTCTATGCGGACCTGCTTGCCATGAAGGATGACTCCGAGTCACTCCGCGTCATCGAAAGCATGTATCTGGTCATCGGACATCAGCAGATTCCGGCAGACAAGAAGAGTGTTGCAGCTTTGGAAGGAATAGACAAGAAGGCCTTCAATGCTTTCCTGAAGGCTGAAAAGATCAGATGGACCAATCCTCAGGATCTTGTCAAGGTCATTGAGTATATCAACGCCTCGAACCAATAGACGGAAAAACATTGAATAAAGCTAGTCCAGCCGCTCAACGGTCATTGAAGTAAACCCGTTGAGCGGCTGGATTGTTTATAAAGCGGATTTTCCGCTCAATGTGATTTATCTTCTGCGGGGCATTTGTGGGACGGTCTCCTTATACTCGAAATATTCGAAGTCTGCATAGCCCTTTCCTGCAGGGGATTCAGCCCAGAGGCCGAGCATGATGCCGGTGAAGTTGCCGAATGTCTCGCTGCTGAGGAAACGTGCGTCACCTGTGCCGGCAGCCTTGAATTCCTTGCCGTCCTTTGAGTACCAGAGCTGGTATCTGAACGGATTGCCGGTCAGCCTGAGCCATACCTTGCTGCCGCTGTAAGGGATTTCCTCGGTATGTGTCACTGAACCGAGCCTGTACTTTGTCTCGATGACTGTCTTGCCGCCCTTCTTTGCGAGGCAGATGTCATAATGTCCGTTAGAATCCATGTATATGCTCATTCCGGCCTTGTCTCCAGAACGTGCGTTGCCAAGTGTAAGGCATGTCTCTGCGATGAAGTTGTGGTCTTCCTGACGTACGCATACGAATGATGGTGAAACCACAGCCTCGTCTGTTCCTGCAGCTGTGCCGTAAATGCGGAGCTTGCCGTCTGCCACCTTGTATTTAGAAAGGTCAGGGTTGCGGAGCCATGACCATTCGGCGCCGAGTTCCGACTTGAACTCATTGCGCTCCGGACGTGCCTCGAACGGCTGGAGAGGGAGGGTAGGGACATTCATGTTGATAGCGATGTCTCCTGTTGCATTCACTACCGGCCATGCGCCTTCATCCCAGCGTACCGGCGCAAGGAAGGTCTCGCGTCCGAGAAGATGGTGCATGCCGCTCTGGGTGCGGAATCCGAGGCATACGAGCCACCATGAACCGTCATGGGCCTGTACGAGATCTGCATGACCGACGCCCTGGATAGGGTTGTCCTGTGTTGCGGCCTTGTAGTGGGCGAGGATCGGGTTGTGTGGAGCTTCCTTGTATGGTCCGTCGATGTAACGGCTTCTTGCGATTGTCTCCATATGTCCGAATTCGGTACCGCCTTCTGCTATCATGAGGTAGTACCAGCCGTCCTTCTTGTAGATATGCGGTGCTTCAGGCCAGCGTCCGCCGGTTCCGTCCCATACGCGCTTTGGAGTCGAAAGGACCTCACCTGTGTCAGGATTGATCTCGCAAAGGAGAATGCCTCCGTCGGCAGATCCTGTGTACCAGCACTTTCCGTCCTCATCCCAGAAGATCGAAGGGTCGATTCCGCCCACCTTCACAGGGATAGGGTCTGACCATTCTCCGCGGATGTCATCGGTGGTCACAATGAAATTGCCGACTGTAGATACATTGGTTGTGATCATGTAGAACCTGCCGTTGTGGTGGCGTATGGTAGGTGCATAGATACCTCCGTTTGAGTTTGCGCCTTTCAGGTAAAGCTGTGACTCTCGTGTGAGCACATGGCCGATCTGCTCCCAGTTCACAAGGTCCTTGCTGTGGTAGAGCGGAACTCCAGGGTAATACTGGAAACTGCTGGTCACAAGATAATAGTCATCGCCTACGCGGCAGACGCTCGGGTCCGGATTGAAACCCTTTACGACAGGATTGGTATAGCCCTGTCCGAAAGATGATGCTGCAATCAGGACTGCCGCGATCGATAGAAGGATACGTTTCATAGTGTATAGTTTTAATGATTGACTCTTTCGATGATTTCCATGCACATGCGGCCGTTGTGATAAGGGCATTTCCAGAATCCGGCCTTGTCGTCATCGCGGTTGACGGTCCCGTCTTCGCGAAGGCTCCAGAACCATTCGCCGTTTTCCCTGTCTATCAGATTGGCCTTTATGAAATCCCAGCATGTCAAGGCATTTTCCAGGCCTTCCTGGGTGCCGAAATGATCCCAGAGGTTGAGGTAGCCGACCACGGTCTCGGCCTGTACCCACCAATGACGGTCCCTGTCGGTTTCCTCGGCGTTCTTTTCGTAGATCATGCCCCCTTCAGGAGAAAATCCCTCTCCGGCAGCTGCCGCTATGGCAGGAACAAGCTTCTCGATACGCCCGATGACCGCCTCGTCACCAAGAACCAGTGCGGCTTCATGGATGAGCCATGAGGCCTCGATGTCATGTCCGTATGAAACAATGTCATAGCCGCTGTTCCAGTCGTCGTCGAAGAAGAGGCGGAGGTGGCCGTCAGGTCCTAGAATGTGTTTCTCGAAGATGCCGATAAGTCCGCGCAGACGCTCTTCCAGACGGGAATTCTTCCATACCCTGTAAAGACAGGTATATGCTTCGAGCACATGGAGATGGGTGTTCATCGTCTTGCTTTCGTTCGCGTCCTTGTCGCTCAGGCGCATGTCCTCGATAGTGTCCCATGTCCTTGTGAAGGCCTCGAAATATCCGTCTTTTTCAGTGTCGAAGCTATGGTCTTCGATGGAATTGAAAAGCTTGATGGCATATTCCAGAGCCTTGGCGTCTCCGGTCGCACGGTTGAGCTCAGCAAGTCCGTATATAGTGAATGCTATCGCATAGATCTGCTTTTTGGTGTCAAGCGGGGTTCCGTCCGGATTGAGCGACCAGTATGTTCCGCCGTATTCGGGATCATAGAACCTGCTGATGATCAGGTCTTTCGCCCTTGTTGCCATTGCCAGATATCCTTCTGCTTCGGCTGAATCCTTGAACAGTCTGTATGCAGAGGAGTAAGTCCACAGCAGGCGGGCTGTCATGATGTTTCCGACTGGTGCGGAAAGATCTGTCTCTTCATTTCCGGATATCCTTCCGTAGAAACCTCCTGCGGGATTGCACATTTTTGATGTCCAATATGGGAGAATATTCTCTGTGAGTTCTTTCTTTACTTGTGATGCAAGCGCCTGTGCTGCAAATAGTTCGGCTGCTGTCTTCTGTGGTCTGGTCATTATGTTCACGTGATTTTCACAAATATAGTGAAAAACATTGACATGACGGATGCCTCGAGATAAACATGTTTTATTATGTAGATAAATGTTAAAAAAGTATCAATTTTCATAAAATTGCATATCTTTGCGTTATGGGAAAGGTGTTTACAGAGATTACAAGGCTGTCCGACAAGGACTGCTTCTATATTGTCGAGCGTCATAAGACGGAATTCACGTATCCGCTCCATCGCCACAAGGAATTCGAGCTGAATTTCATTGAGAAGGGAAAGGGGGTCAGAAGGATCGTCGGTGACAGCGTTGAGGAGATCGGCGATTATGAGCTGGTGCTGATCGGCGGTGCTGATCTCGAGCATGTCTGGGAGCAGGGGAAATGCAGATCCAAGGACATACGTGAAATCACCATCCAGTTTTCAGGAGACATATTCGGAACCGAGCTTCTTTCCAAGAATCAGTTCGCATCCATCAGGAGGATGCTCCGGCGTGCCGAGCATGGCCTTGCCTTCCCTCTGTCGTCAATCATGAAGGTCTATTCGACCCTGGACGACATCGCTAACGAAAACGAGCGTTTCGTGCAGTTCCTGAAATTCCTTTATGTCCTGTATGAACTTTCCATATCCGATGATGCCAGAGTCCTGGCTTCCAGCTCTTTCGCGCATACTGCAAGGAGTAACGAAAGCCGCCGTGTGGAGAAGGTCAAGCAGTATATAAATGACCATTATGCGAAGCCTCTGAAACTGGCGGATCTTGCGGGTCTGGTGGGCATGAGCCCGGTGTCGTTCAGCCGTTTCTTCAGGCAGAGGACAGGCAGGACATTGTCGGATTATATCGTGGATATCCGCCTCGGATATGCCGCCAGGATGCTTGTGGATTCTTCGAAGAACATATCGGAAATCTGTTATGAGTCCGGGTTCAACAACCTCTCTAACTTCAACCGTACCTTCAAGTCGAAGAGAAATTATACTCCGCGTGATTTCAGGGCGATGTTCAAGAAAAATAAAGTAATTGTTTAGATTATATCATTATCGGATAATATTGTATTTGTTTGACTTTGGCGCTATGATTATATTTGCAATATCATAATTATAGCGCTAAAATTCGATGAAACTTAATCAGGCTTTTTCGGCCTTGGCATTTGCCGCAGCTCTTCTGCTGTGCTCTTGTCAGGCTCAAAGACCGTCTTTTGTACATGTGGAAGACGGAAGATTCGTTTGTGAAGATTATCCTTCCCATTATGTCGGAACCAATTTCTGGTATGGAGCCATCCTTGGCAGCGAGGGTGTCGGCGGAGACCGTGCGCGTCTTGAGGCTGAGCTCGATACTCTCAAGGCATTGGGAATGACCAATCTTCGTGTTCTCGTCGGAGGCGATGGCCCTGACGGCATCCCTACCCGTGTCAGCCCTACGCTCCAGAAGGAGCCTGGCGTATATAACGACACAATCTTCCGCGGCCTGGACTATCTGCTTGCGGAAATGGCCGAAAGAAACATGAAGGCCGTACTCTACATCAACAATTCCTGGGAATGGTCAGGGGGATACGGAATGTATCTCGAATGGGCAGGTGCCGGCAAGGCCCTGATTCCTGCGGAAGTAGGATATAAGGCATATTGCGATTATGTGTCCCAGTTCGTGACCAATGAGAAAGCCAAGGAATTCTTCTATGACCATGTGAAGCATGTGGTGAGCCGTACCAATACCGTGACAGGCAAGCCTTATAAGGATGATCCTGCCATCTTCTCATGGCAGATAGGCAATGAACCTCGCTGCTTCAGGAATGATTCTCTCGGACATGCTGCATTTGTTGACTATATGTGGACTACTGCAGCCCTCATCAAGTCTATCGACCCGAACCATATGGTGTCTTCCGGCAGCGAAGGCAAGTGGGGATGTGAAGGCGACCTCGAACTTTTCGAGAAGATCCATTCGTGTCCGGATATAGATTATCTCAACATCCATATCTGGCCTTACAACTGGAGCTGGGTGCGTGAGAACACTCTCAAGACCAGGCTTCCGATAGCGATCGCCAATACTGATGAATACATCAACGAGCACCTTGCGATCGCCGAGAAATATGGCAAGCCTGTGGTTATGGAGGAGTTCGGTTTCCCTCGCGATGACTTCCAGTTCGCCAAAGGCAGTCCGACTACAGCGCGTGACGAATACTACAGACATGTGTTCGGCCGCATCGTCGAGTCTGCGCAGGAAGGAGGCCTTTTCGCAGGTCTCAATTTCTGGGGATGGGGCGGTCTTGCAGGACAGTCCGAGACCAACATCTACTGGCAGCCCGGCGATGATTATTGCGGCGATCCTGCACAGGAACAGCAGGGCCTGAATTCTGTGTATGCAAGCGACATTTCGACAGTGGCAATCATAAAGGAGGCCACTCAGGCCATTGAGAAGGCACTTCTACCTAAAGCTCGCTTTGTCCTTGAGGAGAACAGCGGCATCTTTACAGGTGAGGGCCCTCATGACGTCGAAGTCATCATGAATTCAGCAGACGCTGATAAGGCGGAAGTTGTTCTTGAGGTTTCGACTGATTTCGGCGAGCCTGCCGTGACCGTGACAAGGAATGTGGAATTCAATGAAGGCGAAGCTTCCGTGACATTCCCTCTCGACCTTGCTCCAGGTTTCTACAGTGCAGTTCTCTGCATCCTGAACGAGGACGGTTCAAAGACAGAGATCGACCGCACCAATCTCGGTTTCAATCCCGAGCAGATCGTTTCGGAGCAGGACAAGCAGCCTGATTTCGACGAGTTCTGGGAGCAGACTCTTGCAGAACTTGCAGCTGTCGCACCTGAATATAAGCTCATCCCTCTCAAGGAGCATTCCAATGATGTACGTGAGGCTTTCCGCGTGGAGATGAAATCTCTCGGAGGAGAGACTATCAGCGGACTTCTCTATATGCCTGTCGCGGAAGGAAAATATCCTGCGATGATTTCATACATGGGCTACGGCAGCGATGTATGGTATGCTGATCCTTCTTCAAATCCGCAGATGATCGAATTCATGCTCTGTGTACGCAATCAGGCGTTCAACAGGAAGCCGGGTGAGAAGGATGACTGGTGTGCAAGAGGCATTGAGAGCAAGGAGACATATTACTACAGGGGAGCGTTCGCGGATGCTGTAAGAGCCATCGATTTCGTATGTTCTCTCAAAAAGACCGATACTGACCGCGTATGTGCAAACGGTGAAAGCCAGGGAGGAGCGCTTACTTTTGCTGCGGCATCCCTTGACAACAGGCTCAAGGCCATCGCACCTTCAGCACCATTCCTCTGCGACTATCCTGACTATTTCGTTCTTGCCGGCTGGCCTGGAGATCCTATCGAGACTGCCGCAAAGGAAGCCGGAATGTCTGAAGAGGAGATGTTCAAGGTGCTCAGCTATTTCGATATCAAGAATCTTACGGACAGGATACAGTGCCCTGTGCTTATGGCCATAGGCCTTCAGGACACCGTATGTCCTCCGCACACAAACTTTGCCGGATATAATCATATCACATCTGAAAAGTCGTGGATCTGCTATCCGGAGGCCGGACATAATGTATGGCAGCAGGAGGAATGGCCGGTGGCGAAGCAGAAATTCTTTGAAAACTTTCACTAATACCATTATTAATAACATTAACCCAAATCACGATGAAAAGGAAAATGCTAATTCATCTGTTCGGAATCATGGCGCTTCTGCTCATGACATCCGGACATTCTTTCGCCCAGAACCTGCGCGTGCAAGGTAGGGTTCTGGATGAACTTGGGGAAGGCTTGATTGGAGCTGGTGTAGTCATCCAAGGCACTGCAACAGGTACAGTCACAGACTTAGACGGAAACTATGTTCTTCCTTCAGTCCCTGAGGGTGCTACGCTTGAATTTTCTTGCGTAGGTTATGTGACGCAGCAGGTGCAGGTTACCGGACCGCGCCTCGATGTTACATTGTCACCTGACACTAAACTCATCGACGAGTCAGTGGTAATTGCCTATGGTTCACAGAACAAGGTTACCATTACAGGCTCAGTCTCTGCTGTTGGTGGTGAGACATTGTTGAAATCTCCGGTAGCGAACGTGGCTAACTCGCTTCAGGGTAATCTCCCTGGTGTTTCTGCGGTTCAGCCTTCAGGTATGCCTGGTGCTGATGAACCGGTCATCAGAATCCGTGGAGTCGGATCCCTCAACAGCGCTGAGCCGCTTGTGCTGGTCGACGGCGTGGAGCGTCCGTTCTCGCAGCTCGACCCTAACGAGATCGAGAGTATATCTGTCCTCAAGGATGCATCTGCAACTGCCGTATTCGGTGTGCGTGGTGCAAATGGTGTAATCCTCGTTACTACATAACGTGGTGAGGTCGGAAAGGCTTCGGTGACAGCTTCGGTAAGTGCGGCAATGCAGAGCATCTCGAAGTTCATCGACTTTACTGATTCGTACACTTATGGCCAGATGTACAACTACACCCAGATCACAGACGCTATGCCTATGAGCCAGTGGCCTGGTACAGTGAATATCACTGACTATACACCTTACGCCGGCGATGCCATCGGTATCCGTTTCAGCCAGGATGTGATGGAGCATTTCAGACTCGGAGATATGCCTCAGACCTTCCCTGACGTTGACTGGATCAAGTATATCATGAACGATGTGGCATGGCAGGAGCAGGCAAACGTGAACGTTTCCGGTGGTACAGACAGGGTACGTTACTTCGTTTCAGCCGGTTTCCTCAACCAGAACTCTTTGTTCAAGACATTCTCGGACAACAAGAACGAGACATTCGACTATCAGCGTCTTAACTACCGTGCCAACCTCGATATCGATGTATCGAAATGGAGCCAGCTTTCCATCACCCTCGGCGGCCGTATGCAGACCCGCAATACCATGGGTGGCGGTGAAGGAAACCTTTTCCGTTATCTTCAGGGTGCGACTCCTTATGCAGGTGCAGGAATCGATGAAGAAGGACGTCATATAGTTTCAGACCCTAATATCGTGGGACCTTTTGACCGTTCCGCACTTTCAAATTTCTATAACCTCGGTTATGTGAATGAGAGTACAAACGTGCTCAACTTTGACCTTCAGTACAAACTGGATCTCGGATTCCTTACCAAGGGTCTGGATTTCAAGGCAAAGGCATCTTACAACTCTGAGTATACCGCACAGAAGAACCGCAAGAACGGTTATGGTACCGGAGTCACATATGTGGCTACACTCGTTGGCGGCAAGGAGGTTCTCCGTAAGGAAAACGTTACATGGCCTCTTCCTTACAGTGAAGGAAAATGGGGCGGCCGTAACTGGTATGCAGAGGCCAGCCTCAATTATGCCCGCAGATTCGGCAAGCACAATGTAGGCGGTCTCCTCCTCTACAACCAGAGCAAGACTTATTATCCATGGGATTCGGATGACAGTCTCTATCAGTCCATCCCTAAGGGTTATGTAGGACTTGTAGGACGTGTGACTTATGATTATGATACAAAGTATCTCCTCGACTTCAATATCGGTTACAACGGTTCGGAGAACTTTGCCCCTGGCAAGCGTTATGGTCTCTTCCCTTCTGTTTCAGCAGGATGGATTCCGTCACAGGAAAAGTGGTGGGAGCCTGTCAAGAACGTTGTAAGCTACCTGAAGCTCCGTGCTTCATACGGTCTTGTAGGAAATGACAGTACAAACGGTGCACGTTTCCTCTATCTCCCTGGTGCATGGCAGTTCTATACCGGTTCGATGACAGTGAATCCTCAGGACAGAGGTACTAACTTCGGAGTAAACGGAAACTGGCTGCCGGCTGTCAAGGAGCTTACCGCAGGTAACCCTAACGTTACATGGGAGACTGCAAGAAAGATCAACCTCGGTGTGGATGCGGGATTCTTCAAGGACAAGCTCCATGCATATGTGGACTTCTTCTGGGAGGACCGCAGGGACATCCTCGTGTCGAATGCTTCGACCCTTTCTGCAGTTACTTCGCTTCCTTCAAGCTATGTCAATGAGGGCCGCGTGAAGAACCATGGTTTCGAGATGACATTGAGCTGGGAGCAGAAGTTGGGTGATTTCCGTTATGAGATCTCTCCTAACGTTGCATTTGCAAGAAACAAGATCATCGAGATGCTTGAAGTGAAGCCTATGTATGACTATCTGAGCCGTACAGGTCTTCCTGTAGGACAGCCTTTCGGTTATGACCTCTTCGGATTTTATCAGGAAGGTGTCACAGAGGAACTTTACAGGAACACATATGGTGTTGATATGCCTGACCAGGGTATCGCCAGCATCAAGAATGGTGACGCAGTCTATGTTGACTTGAACGGGGACGGTATCATCGACCAGAACGACCAGAAGCCTCTTGGTTACACCAGCAACCCTGAAATCACTTATTCGGTCAATTTCAATTTCCAGTGGAAAGGTCTTGACTTCTCTATGCTGTGGATCGGAGCAGACCGTGTAAGCCGTACGCTTAACGGATATTTCCGTGACCAGTTCGGTTCTACCAATACTTCAGCCCTTACCCAGTGGGTAGCTGACAACTCATGGACAGAGGACAATCCTGATGCGATCCTTCCTCGTATATCATTCCTCAACCGTGTTCACAACAACCGTGATTCACAGGCATGGATGATCGACTCGAAGTATGTCCGTCTGAAGAATGTCGAGATCGGTTATACATTCACACCTAAGAGGAGCGACGCATTCTTTAATTATATAAGAGTGTATGCTTCAGGTAACAACCTTCTCACTTTCGCGGACTTCAAGGGTAACGACCCTGAAGCTCCAGGTTCAGGACTTGACTATGGTGTGCGCTATCCGATGACACGTCTCTTCAACATCGGAGCACAGTTTAACTTCTAATCTCTACATGAAATGAAAAAGATATTGAATAATATACTTGTTCTGGGTATCTGTGCAGCCTTCTTCAGTACGTCTTGTGTCGAGAAGTTCGCTGTAGGAGATGCCTTTCTTGAGAAGGCTCCAGGCGTAGACGTCAACATAGATACTGTGTTCTCGAATGCCGAGTATACACGTAACTTCCTGTGGAGTGCCTACGGACAGATATACTGCACATTCACTACCGGAAACATGATGAACGGAGCGCCTATCGACGCCCTTTCAGACTCATATCACTGCTACTGCACCTGGGGTGGCCCTTACCAGAGCTACTATCCGGGAGTCCTTACTGAAGATGCCCAGGATACCGACAACGGTAACAATATGGGACGCTTCGCATATTCTACCAGACCAGGAACCGTAGGTGCTGATGCCGGCGGCCGCGTGTCAATCTATGAGACAGTACGTAAATGCTGGCAGATCATCGAGAACATCGACAGAGTTCCTGATATGTCTGATGATGAGAAGAGCCGTCTTCGCGGAGAGGCTTACACCATCATGGCAAGCCGTTATTTCGATGCATTCCGTAACTTCGGAGGTCTTTGCCTTGCTAGGAAGTCGTTTGCAGTAGGAGAGAATTTCGAGGACGGACGTGCCACTGCGATGGAGACAGTTGAGTTCATCGACTCTCTCATCGTATGCGCGATCGAAGAGCCTGGCTTTATCTGGAATCTTGCTGACTCCGATCAGGGTCAGTGGTCAGGACGTCTGACACGTGCTTCTGCCCGTGCGCTTCGCGCAAAGGTATGGATGTATGCAGCATCTCCGCTGTTCAACAGCGATGAACCTTATATGGAGTATAATCCTCTCAAGGTCACTGAATACACAAACATTGAGCACGTATGGTTCGGAAAGGAAGATCCTTCTCTTTGGAACCGTTGTCTCCAGTATTGCGATGATTTCTTCAAGGATAATGAGGCTAACGGCAACTATTATCAGCTGATCCAGCCTGCAACTCAGGATGAGGGCGGTTACCGTATGGCTTACCGTAAGGCTTACAGATATCGCAACGACGAGAATAACCATGAGAAGCTCTTTGATGCTCACCCTACACAGTGGATGTCAAGTACCGGTTCCAACGGCCAGATCACTCAGAACGGCTGGGGCTGGGGCTGGGCCGGATTCTGCATCGACGGTTATCGTCAGGGCGGAGCGGTTCCGACAAACGAGCTGATGGAGTGCTTCGGTATGCAGGACGGACGTGTCTTCCCATATGAGGATATCTATGGCGCAGGAAAGAATCCTGAAGGTATCGATATCTTTGTTGACCGTGACCCTCGTCTCTATGAGACAATGACTGTTCCAAGACAGTCTTTCCCTTCGGGTGTGGTCGGAGATTATAATGGCTTCACATACATTGATACCTGGGTGGATGGAGCAATGGCCAACGACGCTTCCAATTTCGGAGACCTGTCGGCTGATGCTGCTTCTCACTACAGAAAGTTCAAGTGGATGCTTGATTACTCTAGCGGAAAGATGGATGATGCGTTCATCGGAGTATCTTATATCCGTCTTGCCGAGATGTATCTCATCCGTGCAGAGGCTCGTGCAGAGACTGGTGATCTTCAGGGAGCTCTCGATGATCTTCACGTAGTACGCAGCCGTGTAGGTCTGGGCCGACTTGAAGAGAAGAACCCTCATCTGAACCTTCTTGCTGACAAGGACAATCTCATCGATGAGATCCTTCGTGAAAGAAACTGCGAGATCGGAGCGGAGTGCGGTGACCGTTTCTATGACATGGTACGTCGCAAGCGTCAGGATCTCTTTACCAAGACCCTCCATGAGATCAGAGTATATCGTCTTGACGAGAACGGCAATCGACTCGAAGGAGGTGACCAGCGTTGGGATTCCAGCACTCCTTGGCCTAAGTTCGAATATGAGAAGCCGGCTATCAAGACTGGTGCCCGCGTATGGTGGAATGAAGGCGGATGGTCTAACAAGTGGTATCTCGACCCTGTTTCGCGTATTGAGATTCAGAAGGGATATGGTCTTACTCAGAACCCTGGTTGGTAACAATTAGAACGAATTATCATGAAATTACGTAATATACTTATATATAGCTTGTTAGGGTTCTGTGTCGCTCCTATGACAGCTAATGCTCAATCAGAGCTCAGCGACAAGAAGTCGCAGACTGTAGATCTGGGCTATGGCGTA
This sequence comes from Bacteroidales bacterium, assembly GCA_017626355.1. Taxonomy (GTDB): domain Bacteria; phylum Bacteroidota; class Bacteroidia; order Bacteroidales; family UBA932; genus Cryptobacteroides. The sequence goes on along the minus strand of JAGAIY010000028.1, from coordinate 7,545 downwards.
GAGAGTTCGGAATTCCTTACAACGGCGGCGACTTATACCATCACTGCCGAAGAGCTTGCCCGTACTTCAGCAATCAGCCTCTCTGATGCGCTGTATGGCAAACTGCTGGGTCTTACAGCAGTGCAGAACACCGGTTTCAAGGGAGAAGAGGGAAGAGGTGCTTCCTTCAATATCCGTGGAGTCCAGACTTCAGGTGAACGTGACATCCTCATTCTCGTAGACGGTCTTGAGCGTCCTATCGACAGACTTACAGTCGAAGAGGTGGAGAGCGTTACAGTTCTCAAGGATGCGGCTGCTGTCGCTCTTTATGGCCATGAGGCTGTCAACGGAGTCCTTCTCGTGAAGACTAAGCGTGGAGCTGCCGGCAGCGGATTCAATCTTAAGGTCGGTGCTTCTCACAAGCTTCAGTTCGATCCGGATTATGCACCTATGGTAAGTGCATACGATTATGCGAATGCCCTCAATGCTGCAAGGATCAATGACGGAAACTCTCCTATGTACAATGAGGCTGAACTTCAGAAGTTCCTTGACGGCAGCGATCCTCTCGTCTATCCAAACGTAAACTGGAAGGAGGAAGTCTTCAAGAATACTGCAAACGAGACAAACGCCTACATCTCGATGTTTGGCGGAACTGACAAGGTGCAGTATTATTCACAGCTCGATTATACTGATGCACGCGGACTTTATGCTCATCCTGACCAGGGTGACTGGAACTCGCAGCTCAAGTATTCGAAGGCCAATATCCGTACAAACGTGGATTTCGAGGTGACCAAGACCACAAGGGTCAAGACCAACATCCTCGCAATCTTCATGGAGACAAACGGTGTTCCTAACATCAATTCCAATGATGCATGGTGGCATCTTTACAAGGTTCCTGCACTTGCGTTCCCGATCAAGACCCAGAACGGTGTATGGGGCGGAAGCCAGACATATGGAGATAACAACCTTCTTGCAAAGACTACGGGAGCAGGCTTCTCGAAGACTCACCAGAGACAGATCTGGGCTGACATCACATTGGAGCAGGATCTCGACTTCATCCTTGAAGGACTTCAGCTCTATGCAGGCGGTTCATATGACAATGCATCCAACACTATCGAGACCCGTACAAAGGGTTATCAGTACGGCTGGAATTATTACGGTGCAGACGGTGCAATGCAGGAAACCGTGATGGGTACTGTGGAGGATAAGCTCAAGTTCAATTATTGGGTGGATTCACAGTGGCGTATCGGTACTCTCAATGCAGGTCTCAGATATGCAAAGCAGTTCAGGAACGGTGACAACTTCGCTACCAACCTCAACTACAACATGAAGAGTGAGGTCCGTGACGGCCAGAGCAATACATGGTATCGCCGCAACTGGAATCTTGCCACTCATTATGATCATGCGGACAGATTCATGGTTGACCTCGTTCTTGCAGCCAACGGCTCGAACCGTTCTTATCCTGCAAAATGGGCCTTCTCTCCTACATTGGGACTCGGATGGATCTATGCAAACAATCCTGAAACAGGATTCTATGGCAAGCTCCGTGCTTCTGCAGGTATCCAGCATACCGATTATGTTCCTCAGGCTGGCCTGTGGCTTGCTTCATGGAACTCATCGCACGGACAGTTCGTGTATGGTACAAACTTCGCAAGCTCATGGGGTGCGTTCCTTTCACAGTTCCCTACAACCGATTTCAGGCAGGAGGCCGCATACAAGGCTAACGTCGGTACTGACATCAGAATCGCAAACTGCCTCGATATCGTTGCGGATGTGTTCTATCAGCAGAGACGCAATATCCTCGTAAGCGCAGGTTCATTGAACTCTGATGTGGTAGGTATCCAGTCTTCATATGATGACAAGGGAGTTGTGGAAAGCTATGGTGCCGAGCTCGGTCTTCGTTTTGCAAAGACTTTTGCCAACGGTTTCAACCTCCATGCTGCAGGATTCGTCACTTATTCAAAGAACCAGATCCTCGATTGGATCGAGACACCAGCATATCCTAACCTCTCTGTAATCGGTACCCCGGCTGATGCTGCCCGCGGTCTTGTAGCTCTCGGATTCTTCGAAAGCCAGGAAGACATCGACAACAGCCCTCTTCAGGAGTTCGGTCAGGTGAAGGTAGGAGACATCAAGTACAAGGATGTCAATGGAGACGGCGTTATCAACGAGAACGATGTCGTTGCTCTTGATTATGGTACAGCGTTCCCATCCCTTAACTATTCGTTCAGTCTCGGACTTGAATACAAGGGTTTCGGAGTCAATGCTACATTCCAGGCTGCCGGCAATCAGATCAAGAACCTCCGTTATGTTGACGGAGTATGGGGAGCTCTCTCTGACAACAGGAACATGTCGCAGGAGTATTATGACAACTGCTTCGATTCAGCAGGAGCAAACGCATTGTATCCTCGTCTGTCTACTACAAACGTAGCTAACAATGCACGCGAGTCGACAATATGGTACCGTAATGTGTCTTGGTTCAAGATGCGCGACTGTGAGCTTTATTACAAGCTGCCTGCATCATTCCTTCAGAAGATAAAGATATCTGATGCCAAGGTATTCGTCCAGGGACAGAATCTCCTGTCATTCGACAATATCCCGGCTATGGATGCAGAGAACCTCAATACAGGCTATCCTGTGATGAAATCCGTATCATTAGGCCTTTCAGTAGTATTCTAAAAAGATTGACTTATGAAACTTGATAAAATCTGTTTATTTATTTTAGCCTGTCTGATTCCGGCTGCGTGTGCCGACCTCAATTATACCGAGGAGACCACACGTGATGAGGATTGGAATTTCGAATACTTCGGGGAAGGTATCAAGAACATGGTATTCGACGTTTACGCACAGGTATACTCAAATGAGTTTGAATCCAACAGCGCCTACTTCCTTGCCGGTGCTACCGACGAGGCTCAGTATGCACTTGAGTCAGGTGCTGTAAACAACTATGTGAATGGTGGATGGACTCCGGCTAATCCGTATTCCGACATCTGGACTAAATCATACAGGGCAATTGCGGAAGCCTGCATGTTCCTTGAGAAACTTGACAAGGCTGATATCTCAGAATGGGAGCACAATGCGCAGTATGAGAACTGGATCAGACAGATGGAGATGTTCCCTTATGAACTTCGTTTCCTCAGGGCATACTTCTATTTCGAGCTGTTCAGGGCTTATGGTGATGTTCCGCTTGTAACGACTACTCTTACCAATGCTCAGGCTAACAGCATTTCACGTACGCCTGCAGACCAGATAGTACAGTTCATCGTGGACGAGGTCGATGAGATCGCTCCGCATCTTCCTGTTTCCTACAATATGGAAGCCGGTACTGAGATCGGACGTGCGACCCGCGTAGCCGCATATGCCCTCAAGGCACGTACTCTTCTGTATGCCGCATCTCCTTTGTTCAATCCTACAAATGACAAGACAAAGTGGGCTAAGGCTGCCGAGGCTTGCAAATACATCATTGACAATGCACAGGCTTGGGGACTTAAGCTCAGCTCTTATGGCTCACTCTGGGGACATGATGCTTTCTTCAACCAGGAGCTTATCTTCGGTATAGGACGTAATGCCACCAACTCTTTCGAGATGGCTCATTATCCTATCGGAGTCGAGAACGGTTCTTCAGGAAACTGCCCTACGCAGAGTCTTGTGGACCAGTATGAGTATCAGGCTGACGGCGTCACTTTCGGAGAACGCAACCAGGGCAGCATAGATCTCAACACGACAAATCCTTACGAAGGTCTTGACCCACGTTTCGCGCTTACAGTTGTGAAGAACGGTGACGAGTGGCCTACAAACGGTTCACAGAAGAAGGTGATCGAGACTTTCGCGGGCGGATTCAATGCATCTCCAAAATACGGAGCGACTCCTACAGGCTACTATCTGAGGAAATATGTAGACGGTTCATGCGTAACTACAGCAGACAATCAGACTACAAGCCGTCATACGTGGATCGTCTTCCGTCTGGGCGAGTTCTATCTCAACTATGCGGAGGCTGTGTTCAATGCTACAGGAAGCGCAAATGATGCTGCATACGGCATGACTGCAAATGAGGCTATCAACGTGCTCCGTAACCGTGCGGACATCCAGATGCCGGAATTTACTGAAGATGGTGCCGACTGGGTGAAGCGCTATGAGCGTGAACGTCTCGTGGAGCTTGCATTCGAGAACCACCGTTTCTGGGATGTACGTCGCTGGAAGAAGGGCAAAGAGTACTTTGGGAATGTTCAGGCTGCGGATATCAGTGCTGACAAGATACTTGTCAGAACTCCGCTCAATCGTCAGTGGGATGATAAGTACTATTTCTATCCTATCCCTCAGAGTGAAGTAAAGAAGAACCCTAACCTTGGACAGAATCCGGGATGGAATTAATTAATAAGGAGTTCAGTTATGAAGAATATATTTAAATTTTTCGGAGCTTTTCTGACAGCAGTCCTTACTCTTTCTTTGACGGGCTGCGTCGATGAAAACTTGGAAACAGCTGATGTCGGATTGCACATCAAGGTGTTCTTCCCGACTAAAGTGGTGGAAGGACAGCCTATGACCATCAACGGCTGCGGTTTCTCTGATGTTACAGAGATCGTGTTCCCGGGTGATGTCAAGGTCACTGATTTCCAGATTGTCACCAACGACATGATCAGAGTGGACGCACCTGCCGGTATTCCAGCCGAAGGCGGCCATATCATTGTACGTACAGCAGACGGCGAGGCTGAATCTCCGCTGCCTCTCACTCTTGGAAACACAGTTATTTCAGGATATTCTGTACAGGCCGGTGAATCCATTCAGGGCGGACAGCAGATGACCATCTATGGTACCGACCTTGAATTCATCAACGATATCGAACTCATTGATGCTGACGGTAATCCGCTTCATGTACGTCATGAGGCCTTCTATCGCAAAGGTACAAGCTCGATCATCTTTACTGTTCCTCAGAATATCTTTACAGGTACTTTCGCAGGTAAGGTGTCAACTTATGACAATAAGACATTCACTATGCCTGAGATCGCTTACGAGCCTGCTCCTACAGGATACTGGGAGACCGTCAAGACTACAATCTGGAAGAATGACGGTACTACAGGCGAAACTGCCTGGAGTAGTGTATACCGCTTCGGACTTGAGGGCACTGACGGAAATAACGAGTGTCTCACCACTATCCCTGCAGATCTCTGGGAGAAGATGAAGACAGGTACATTCTATATGCTGTTCAAGGGCAGTGACTGGATTGACATGAAGATTACCAGCGGCTGGTGGCAGAATGACTGGACAGGAGCAAACATCCAGAGCGGAAGTGAGAGATTCATTGATAACGGTGATGGAAACTTCTACATTGAAATCAATCTGGATGGAGAGCCTCTTAAGGATATCCTTGATCAGCAGCATCTCCTCTTCACAGGTGGCGGATATACTCCTCTCGAGCTTTACTTCCTCGAGGAGGTATGGGTCGAGTTCGGTCAGGAAGAGCCGAAGGAAATCGTTCTCTGGGAAGGCGAGGCTATCGCTGACGATTGGGGAAATCAGCCTACTCTGTTGACAGATGCCGGTCCTGAACTTGTTGAGGCCGGTGCTACCGTAGGTCAGACAATCTACTTCTATTTCGAACCTCTCGAGGATGCTTGGCAGGTCAAGATCGTAGAGGGTCACTGGGGACCTACATATGCAGCCATCTGCTCGGAAGGCAATGACAACAACGGTGAGTTCACACCATATGACCTTGCCGGCAACGAAGGCAGGTTTGGTCTCGAACTTACTCAGGAGATACTTGATGCAGCCCTGAAACAGCAGTGGTGGGGCGGAGTATTCCTGCTCAATGGTGACAATATCAAGTGTACAAAGCTTACAATATTGTAATCAATTATTCCCAGGGAGGCCTGACCGCCTCCTTGGGAGCCAAATTCAAGATTATGAAACGTATTCTATCAGTATTCTTGGGGCTGGGAATGCTTCTGGCAGGATGTCAGGAGCCTGCTGAGCCTGTTGTAGAGAAGATACCGGGACCCAAGCTTGTTTCGAGTGTGCCGTCTGACGGAGAGCAGGATCTGTACGGCAGTGCATTGACGGTGAAGATGACATTCGACCAGAGCATCAAGTGTCCTTCAGACAAGAAGCAGCTCATTTCCATAGACGGCTCGGCCGAGGTAGCAGGCGTGAATACTTACGATCGTGAGCTTGAGGTCGATGTGGAAGGACTGGAAGGTGGAAAGACTTATACCCTTACTGTTCCGGCGGGGGTTGTGCAGGGCTATCGTCTGAATCAGAACGGAGCCGATGAGATCCGCGTGACGTTCTCAATGAAAGAGACCGGTTCTTATGTCCCGTCGGTCGAAAAGTCCTTGGCCAATCCGAATGCATCGAAGGAGGCCAGGAATGTTTATAATTTCCTTTTTGAACAGTCCGGAAAAAAGACGTTGTCCGGGGTTCAGTCCAGCCACTCTCACAAGAACGATTTCGTTGATTTCATATATCAGAAGGTAGGAAAGCATCCTGCCCTTGCCGGCTATGACTTTCTTTTCCTGCAATACTCTCCGACTCCTGCAGATTGGGGCTGGGTACAGAACTACAATGACATTTCAGCACCTAAGGAGCAGTGGGCCGCCAATGGCCTGGTCAGCTATATGTGGCATTGGAATGTGCCTAATAGCAAGACCGATTGGGACAACGGTGTCAATAACTATAATTTCGACGGCTACGCATTCTATTGCGACAAGACTTCATTCGATATAAGGGAAGCCCTGAAGCCGGGCACATGGCAGAATGATTTCATCATGAAGGATATCGAGGAGGTAGCAGGATATCTTCAGCTTCTTGAGGACAGGAACATACCGGTGATATGGCGTCCTCTCCATGAGGCTGCCGGCAATTACGATCTTTATGGCCCGAACGGAGCGTGGTTCTGGTGGGGAAGACACGGAGCCGAGCCTTGCAAGCAGCTCTGGAGGCTTCTTTATGACCAGCTTGTGAATGTATATGGACTTGACAATCTCATTTGGGTATGGACTGTGGATGTGACCAGAGGAGCCGAAGACCAGTATCTTGACTGGTATCCTGGAGATGAGTATGTGGACATTCTCGGAGTGGACATATATGCTCCGGATACTGAGGCCAAGACACGCCAGTATCAGGCGCTTGTCGATATGACGAAAGGTGAGAAGCTTGTTGCCATTAGCGAGTGCGGCAATATCCCGGATCCTGCCAAATGTATGGAAGCAGGCAACAGATGGTCATGGTTCATGGTGTGGTGCACTACTGATTCTAACGGAAATCTTGCCCTCAATACACCGGACTGGTCTCATAATACTCTTGACCACTGGAAGAATGTCATGGGCAGCCCATATGTGCTTAACCGCGAAGATATGCCTTCACTTAAACGATAAATGATATGAAGAAGTTGTTATATGTTTTGTCAGCGTTGTTCATGATCGCATCATGCGGTCCGGATGCTCCAAATGGTTCGGAAACGGTAAAGCTGTCCGTCGATGCACAGTCGCTTGAATTTTCGGCTGACGGGGGGGAGAAGACCTTTACAGTGACTTCTTCCGGCCTGCTGCGTGTCGTTTCCGGAGATAACTG
>JAGAIY010000027.1 GCA_017626355.1 Bacteroidales bacterium | reverse complement strand
TACCTTAATTCCGCAGCACTTTAGTTTAACTATTTTTATAAGTTCCTGAGCAACAAAAAGTTGCCCAGGATTTTGCCATGTCAGATTTTTCACTTACCTTAGTGCTGCAAATCAAGACAAGCAAAAATCATCCATGACATGGCAAAGGTACAACAAAAATCTGAGAAAATCACCGCTTTTGGCGGAATATTTTTCGTTTTGGACAAATTCGACTCTATTCTGTCCTCTGTGATAGACTCACACTTAGGACTTCGCAGCACTCTGATTGGCTATCAGTACAGCGAGATCATACGTGCCATCTTCTCCGTGTTCTGCTGCGGTGGTGACTGTATGGAAGACCTCAACCTGTATCTGAAGGACGTTCTTACCGAGCGTCCGCATACCCGCGTCCCAAGCGCGGACACTGTGCTGCGTGGCATAGAGGAACTGGCAACGGAGAACATATCGTATACAGCGGAAAAGACCGGCAACGTCTATGACTTCAACACGGCGGAGAAACTCAACCAGCTGCTCATCAAGTTGCTGCTGGCAACGGGACAGCTTACGGAGGGCGGAGCATACGACGTTGATTTCGACCACCAGTTCCTTGAGGCGGACAAGTATGACAGCAAGCGGACCTACAAGGGCTTTGACGGCTACAGCCCCGGCGTGTTCACCATCGGCGGGCTGATTGCCTATCTGGAGAATCGCGACGGCAACTGTAACGTGCGCTTCAAGCAGGCAGAGACTCACCGCCGTTTCTTCGAGATGATGAGGTCGTTTGGCATTCATGTCAGGAGTTTCCGTGCCGACTGCGGCTCCTATAGCGAGGACATCGTGAAAGTGGTCATGGAGCATACGGAAAAGTTCTACATCCGTGCCGAGCGATATGCAGGCCTGTACGAGAAAGTGAAGCGGCAGACGGGTTGGACCACCGTGGAGATTGGTTTCCAACACTATGATGTACAATCGTTCCCCTTCGAGAGTTTCGAGGACGTGAAGCACTGCCGTCTCGTCGTACAGCGGCAGCGTAAGCAGAAGGGCGAGCAGCTTGACCTCTTCGACGGCGAGTATACATACCGCTGCATACTGACCAACGACTGGGACATGACCGACGAGGAAATCATACTGCACTACAACAAGCGGGGCTCGGCAGAACAGGTCTTTGACCGCCAGAACAACGATTTCGGATGGGCACATCTGCCAAAGTCGTTCATGAACCAGAACACAGTATTCCTGCTTATTACAGCCATGGCAGCAAATTTCTACCGATACATCGTGGCTTTGCCCCTCATGGCTGTCCTCTTTGGAATCAAGGCCACAGACAGGGTCAAGAGTTTCCTGTTCAGATTCATCGCTGTGCCTGCCAAGTGGGTCAAGACGGCAAGACAGTATAAACTCAACATCTTCTCCAACAAACCATACAACCTAATTTGGGAGCACGGATAGATTAACACTCTTCGTTGATGCTTAGGTCAAAGCCTCTCGACCTTACGGGGTAAGGGGAAGGTGTCTGCATACAAGTCATGTCAAGCGTTTCTAAGCCTAGAGTCAGACACAATCGTCACAAGCAAGGGCTAAATCTGACACTCGAAAAATTATCTGCGGATTTTAGGTGAAATTCAAATCAATAATTGCTTTGGCACTGGCTTCGGTCGGATTCATCTCCTGCAGCGAGAAGTTCTTCGAGCAGTATCCGAGCAACAACATAACCGAAGGTAACTTCTATCAGACAGAAGACGACTTCAACCAGGGAGTTTACTCATGCTATGCAAAGCTCAAGACAAACATGTCTTTCCATCTTACAGAGCTCGCATACCGTACAGACGAGTGTATCCTTGAATCAATGGCTGTGTCCACACAGGACCGTTACGACATCGACCATTTCGCGGAAAATGCCAGCAACGGTATAATCGAGGACATCTGGGATGCATGGTACAACGGAATCTACCGTTGCAACGATGTGCTTGACCATATGGCAGGCAAGGAATTCGGCAAGCTTCCACAGTACAAGGCTGAAATCCTGTTCATGAGATCATGGTGGTACTTCAACCTCTTCAGATGCTTCGGAGGTGTTCCACTCGTGACAAGAGTAGTGACTCCTGCGGAATCCAAGCTCGTGCCTAGATGTACAGAAAAGGAAATGTATGAAAGACTCGTGGAAGACCTCACTTTCGCTGTCGAGAATCTTCCTGCACAGAGAAGCTCCGAGGTTGCTCGCGTGACCAGGATCGCCGCTCAGGCTCTTCTCGGAAAGGTACATCTTACATTCGGCGGATATGCTGAAGCTGAAGCAATCCTTGCAGAAGCCATGAAGGACACCAAGTTCGGACTCGAGAAGACAACTGCAGATGCATTCAACGTAAACAACAAGATGAACAAGGAAATCATCTTTGCACTTTACTATGACAAGACTCTGGACTACGGACACGGTTACTGGTACAGTTCAAACACATCAGTGGAGGCTGACCGCCGCAACCCTACCCCTGAGTTCCTCAGCATCTTCGACAAGGCAGACAACCGCTATGCCCTCATCACCACATACAGACAGGTGCCGAATGTCAGCAACGTATATGCTATGGCAAAGTGGGATGACACATATGACGCAACCTACACTACTTCTGTAGGAAACGACTTCCCTCATATCCGCTATGCCGACGTCGTGCTCATGCGCGCAGAGGCTCTGGCCCAGCAGAACAAGGTATCCGAGGCTCTTACATACATGAACCAGATCAGGCAGAGAGCCGGAATCGCAGATTTCACCAATACTGACAAGACTGCATTCATCAAGGAGCTCGGAATGGAGCGCGGCCGTGAGTTCGCTCTCGAGGGACAGCGCTGGTTCGACCTTGTGCGTCTCGGACTTGCACAGGAGTTCTTCAACATAGACAAGAACCATCTGGTGTTCCCTATTCCAAACAGTCAGATCGAGATTGTGAACAACAATAACATCCTTTGGCAGAACCCTGGATTCTAATTTTTTAAATCTTTGAAAATGAAAAAGTTATTATATATAGTTACAATTCTTGGCATTTGCCTGGGCATGTCATCCTGCTGGAAGGAAGAGATTCCGGAGGCTGGCAAGGCACGCCATCAGATTGAGAATCTGAAAGTAACACCTGGAGACGAGGAGGTTACCTTGTCATGGACAATACCTGAAAAATGGAATCCTACAGATTTCATGATCAGATATGACGATGTGAATTCTCAGGAGCAGAAGGTCCTGACCGGAGGAAAGACCGAGTATACCATTTCCGGCCTCGTAAACGACCACAAATACACATTCGAGATTCAGGCTCTTTATGATGAAGCGCTCTCCGGTGTCGTATCTGGAGCAGGAACTCCTAAGACATCACGTATATCGATTGCGACACTGAATGTCTCAACCGATCCCGATATGGAGAAATTCGAACAGTACATCCTCCTGACATGGGAAAAGCCATCCGAGCTTGTTGAGGGCTACACTCTCACCTACTATTCGGAAATGGATTCCGACAACGTGCAGACCGTACAGTTGGACAAGAACGCTGTAGAGCATAAGATCACAGGTGTGAACAATGAGAACAACTACATCATCAATCTCGTTGCCAATTATCCGAAAGGTCCTTCCGAGGCTGTACAGACAAAGGTAAGATTCGTGATTCCATACTTTGTAAGCAGGACATATGCGGCTCTCGGACAGACCATTACATTCCAGTTCAACAGGGAAAAGTATGCTACTGCTGAAAATGTATCATGGGTAATGCCTGACGGAAGTGTCATGAACGGCGACAATGTCGAGTATGTAGTATCGTCAACCGGCAAGAAGCAGGTTGTGCTCAGCGCATCGATCAACGGTGAAACCATCGAGTGGCCGGCAATCGAGCTCAATCTCAGAGAATGGGTGCTGATGGCAACAGAATTCGACGACAACGGAAAGGCATATCAGGGATTCAAGGGAAGCTACCCTGTATTCTCACCTGACGGAAAGACTGTTTACAACATCACATTCAACGCATTGACAGCCCTCTATGCATACGATGTGGAAACCGGCGAACAGAAGTGGAGCTATGTTCCTTCGACAAAGGCAGCCGGATATAATCCGCCGACTGTAAATCCGGTTACCGGAGATATCTATTTCGGTACAACCGCTGCTTCACAGTTCTACTGTGTAACTCCAGACGGACAGCTCAAGTGGTCTTTCAATGAGGCAGGAAACCTCAAGAGTACAGCTCCAGCTGTAAGCGCAGATGGAAAAAAGGTGTACATCCTTGATGCAAGCGGCCAGCTTTTCAGCATCGATGCCGAGACCGGAACCCAGATCTGGAAGCAGAGCTACGGAGCAGGAGCCGGAGGATCGATGATCATCAATGGTTACGAGATCCTTATCGCGACCCAGAATGTGAAGGGCATCAGGTTCGTTAACGAGAGCGATGGAAATCTTGTTGCCGGAACATCAGTAATAGAGACCAGCAAGACTCCTACTGACATCTCAGGTATTGCAGTTTCAGACGACAAGAAGGTTGCATACGTTCCTCTCAAGGGAGGCGGACTTGTTGCCATCGACCTCACGACACATCAGGTCATCAACGAGAACATCTTTGCAGGAAACAACGTATATGCCCCTGTAGTGGCATCAAACGGCTATGTAGTTGCTGCCAGCAAGGACAGCAAGGTATATGGTCTTACTGCTGACCTGAAGGAAGTTGTATGGACTGTCGACAAGACAAACATCAACGCAAGCAACGTATTCAACTACTCGCATATGTGCGCAGACACCCAGGGACGCGTCTATGTGACCTGCGGTCAGGGCTCGAATACGACCCTCATCATCAACGCTGCTGACGGAAGCATCGCCCAGAGCTTTGACTACTCTTCATCAGCTAACCAGAAGCAGATGGGAGGAAACAACTTCCTTGACGGCGTGATCTATTTCAACTTTGTCGGCGGCGGCAGCGAGAACGGTGCATTCGGCGGCAAGTTCGTAGGCGGTGAGCGCAAGTTCTGGGGCGGCCCGGGCGGAGATATCTGCGGAAGCTGCTGTCTCCAGAGTCCACTTCTCTAAAAAATATTGACATTCATATGTTTCACACTCCCTTGAGTGGCTCCGGCCACTCTTGGGAGTTTTACAAGTAAATATGAAAGTATTATATCTGATTTGTATCGGCATACTTTTATCATCTCTCGCAGTCTCATGTGGTCAAGATAAGATTGATGCAGGCGGCGTTGAAGCTGTAAGGATATCCGTCAGCATGACATCCTGGTCCGAGGTTACGTTCATGCAGGAGGCGCATATCTGGGAAGACGATGATCAAGTGGCCGTTATAGCGACAGATAAGGACGGGATTCCGGATATCGCAGGACCCATAACCAGCGGCGTACCGGAATCGTTTTTCATGTATTCCCTCCCGCTGATGGAAGATGTCAGCACTATTGTCGGATACTTCCCTCATGACTGCGGAATGACGGTAGACGAAGGCAGGCTCGTCTTCAGCATACCGGAAGAACAGGATGGACGGATAATCCATATGGCGGCAGGAAAGACGAAGTACAGAAGACAGACCTATGAAGGCGGCGAAATGACCCTCAAGCCTGTCTTCAAGATCGTACCTGTATGGATTGAGAGAGGCAACAGACACGTGACTTCCATAAGACTGACCGCGAAAGACGGCAGCATGATATCAGGAAGCACATCCATCGACATCAGCACCTGGAACGCCACAGCCATGTCTGCCGGGGTTACGGTAAGGCTTGAGGAGCCGGCCGATTGCACAGCAGGTGGAGTATGCGTTCCTGTAATGGTAGCTGACAACGATACGGATGTCTACGTTGCTGAGATCACCACTCTGGAAGGAAACACCTTCAGCATGGATGTCACCGACAGCATGACCCGGCAGGACAAGGAATACGAGCTGGGAATATCCCAGGCCTTGTTCGGCAGCCTCAGCAAGAGTGAAGCCGCTTCGATTGTATCAGCTGGAGCCGGATATATCGAAGTGACGATGAACACCTTCTGGAGAGGCTATACTACGGAGGAATGTTACAGCAGGGCGCGCAGTACAAAGGACATCATCAACAAGACTACAGGTCTGGAAGTGTGGTCGGTACACCTGCCTTTCAGCAGTAGTCTGGACATATCGGTCACAGATGACGCCGCCAGGGCAGCCAATGTACAGATCATGTCGGAGATGATAAGGCTTGCAGGAGAATTCAAGCCAAAGAAGCTTGTTCTTCACCCTAGTTCAGAACCGATAGCGGAGAAAGACAGGGAGGCAAGGTTAAAATGTGCGAAAGAATCCATAGGAATGCTGCTTAAGGTCGCCAAGGAAATCGGAGCGGAACTCTGCATAGAGAATCTTCCGCGTACCTGCCTCGGACGCACATCGGATGAGATGAGATACCTTATCGAAGATCATCCTGAAGTGATGGTATGTTTCGATTCCAACCATCTTCTTATCGAGAGCCATGAATCTTTCTTCAGGAACGTAGGAGAAAGGATCGGAACAATACATGCCTCCGATTACGACATGACGGATGAAAGACACTGGATGCCGGGAAAGGGAATCATCAACTGGCCGTCGTTCCTCACAAGCCTCATCCATTACGGCTATGAGGGAGTCTTCATGACCGAAGTCAAAGAGGGAACGGCAGCAGAAGTCGCTGCTTCATATAAAACTGTAATATGTAAGACAGAATAAAAGAAAAGAGAATGAAAAACTCATTGAAATTATTGCTGATAGGCTGCTTGATCGCGGCCGGTATATCCTGCGAAAAGGATGAAAACAACAAGCCTGAAGGTGAGAAGGCGGCAAGGATGGAGCTGACCCTCCAGAAATATTATAACGAGGGAGGAGCGACCACCCTCAAGCTCTGGGAGGCCGGAGACAAAGCTGCCATGATCAATGTCGATGCAGCTCAGCCATCAGAAATCACTGCCTCTCCTATTACGACAGGCAGTCAGAACTCATTGTTCACCTTTACTCTCAGCGGAGCCAAAAGAGGGGATAAGCTCTTCGTATATTATCCACTGAATTCAGGTGTGACGTACGAGGATGGAACAGTTTCAGCCATGATTCCAACCAGACAGAACGGAAAGATCAATCCGGTATTCATCGGTAAAGGAATTTGGTCGGAATCATCTTACTCTACCCATGACATCAACATGTCCGCTTACTGGACTGTCCTTTATGCAAGCATACAGAAAGGAAACTATCGGATAAAGAAGGCCGTCCTCACAGGAAATGCCGGAGAAAAGATCGGCGGCAAGGTAAGGATCGGCATATCCGATTTCACAGTAACAGCAAGCGAAGCGGCGATAAGCATTGAGTTCGACGAGGCTCTCGACTGCAGCAAGGATTCTCAGAAATTTCCTTTCATGCTGGCTCCCGGCACTCTCGAGAAGGGATATACGATAACCTACACTACAGATGCAGGTGAAGAATTCAAGTATGTATGCAACGACAGGACGGTATGTGAAATGAACGGAAAGATTGATTCCGGTAATGCTGACAACGGAAAATCGGCACAACTTATTGCATGCGGTGACAACAAGATCTATATGATAGATGCTGAACTTGCGGAAAGAGACGGATTCTACAATGCCGTGTTATGGGAACTGGATGCCAAGGATTTCGCATCTGTCATAGGCAAGGACATGCTGCGTCTGGATGACTGCAAGCCTGTGGATAACAACACAAAGATACTGGCGACATCTTCAAGAAGCTATGCGATGCTTGTCGATATCGAAACGAAAAAGCTCCTGTGGTACTCAAGCAATTCCAAGAATGCCCATTCGGCAGACATCCTTCCTGGCAACCGTATAGCAGTGGCATGCTCGGACGATGGCGATATCGTACAGATCTTCGACATGAATGCATCCGACAAAGTGCTCTTTACCACTCCTTTGAAATCAGCGCATGGTGTTGTATGGAATGAAGCTACCCAGCGTCTGTATGCGATCGGAGGCACATCACTCAATATCTACAAGCTGAAGGACTGGAACACCGTCGCTCCGTCTCTTGAACTTGAGCAGGTCATCAACACGAAAGACTACGTAACCGGCCTGCACGACATGACGCTTGTAGATGACAACACATTGATCGTAGCAGGAAGGAAAGCAGCCCTTTACGACATTGCCCAGAGCAGTTTCACCAACCTTTCGCTCTTCAACGGTTCTACCGCGCTGAAGGCTGTAAACTACAATGGAGATACAGGTGAATGCTGGTATGTCGATTCGACCAATCCGGAAGGAAACTTCTCATGGTCATCACAGACCATCAGATACACTGACAACGTGAACGGTAACGGAACTTACAAGACAATAAAAGTTCCTAACCTGAACATGTATAAGGTAAGAGTTTTCAATTGGTAAAGTATTTTTCGTATATTTGAAATACCCAAACTGAAATCTGATAATGGAAGAGGATTATTTCCTGTTGCATAAACTCGGAGAAGGCGAAATATCGGCAATGGAGGTACTTTATGTCCGGTACGCTCCTCAGGTAAAGTCTTTCGTGTCGGCTATTCTCAAGGATAGCGCCGACACGGAAGATCTTGTGCAGGATATATTCCTCAAGATATGGGAAGAAAGGGAAACAGTAAGCAAGGTCCGTTCATTAAGGGCATATCTGTTCACCATGACCCGTAATATGGTCTATAACAAGCTCAAGCATAAAAAGGCCCATGACAGATACGTGGGCTTCAACAGAAGAAGGAACAGCACTCATGAAATTGAAAACAGGATCGTCACAAGAGATCTGCTCGAACATATCAATGCCGAAATGGACACTCTGACAGACCAGCAACGCATAATATACGAGCTGAACCGCAATGAAGATCTTACCTATAAGGAGATTTCTGAAAAACTTGGAATCAGCCCCAAGACGGTGCAATACCATATAAGCAACGTGCTTGCCCGCTTGAAGAAACTTCTCTGACAAACACGAAAACACCCTGCTGCAAATTGCAGCAGGGTGTTGTTTTAATATGCTGAAAATCAGCGGATTAGATTGTGCTTTGATTTTAGTGGATCGCAACGGTAAGCATAGCCATTACGATTGATACCATGCTCATGAGCTTGATGAGGATGTTGAGTGACGGTCCTGATGTATCCTTGAACGGGTCACCTACGGTGTCACCTGTGACTGTTGCCTTGTGAGCCTCTGAGTTCTTTCCTCCGAGGTGGCCTTCCTCAACATATTTCTTGGCGTTATCCCATGCTCCACCTGAGTTGGACATGAAGACTGCGAGAACGAAGCCTGAGCCGAGACCTCCGATAAGGAGACCCATCACACCTGCAGGGCCGAGGATAAGACCTACGAGCACTGGAACGATGATGGCGATGAGTGAAGGAAGAAGCATCTCGCGCTGAGCACCCTTGGTAGAGATCTCCACGCAACGTGCATAGTCAGGAGTAGCCTCGCGTGTGAGGATGCCCTTGATCTCACGGAACTGACGGCGGACCTCAGTTACCATGCTCTGAGCGGCGCGTCCTACAGCGTTCATTGTAAGACCGCAGAAGAGGAATGACATCATCGCACCGATGAATACGCCTACGAGAACCACAGGGTTCATGAGGTCTACGTGGTAGTATGCCATGATATCAGGAATTGTTGCCTGAGCCGCATCGATGAGCTCGCCTGATACGTTGGTGATCTGCTTGCCGAGGTGGGTAAGGCCGATCTTGATTTCTTCGATATATGAAGCAAGGAGTGCGAGGCCTGTGAGGGCAGCAGAACCGATTGCGAAGCCCTTTCCTGTTGCTGCAGTTGTGTTTCCGAGTGCATCAAGAACGTCTGTACGCTTGCGTACCTCAGGGTCAAGCTCGCTCATCTGGGCGTTACCGCCGGCGTTGTCGGCGATAGGGCCGTATGCGTCTGTCGCGAGGG
Source organism: Bacteroidales bacterium (assembly GCA_017626355.1). GTDB lineage: Bacteria > Bacteroidota > Bacteroidia > Bacteroidales > UBA932 > Cryptobacteroides. The sequence continues at coordinate 16,302 of JAGAIY010000027.1, read as the reverse complement.
TGATACCGAGGGTCGAGAGCATTCCGACAGCGGCGATACCGATACCGTAAAGACCGGTTGAAAGGCTTTCAGCAGAGAATGAAAGGTCGAATCCGTTTGCGCAGAGGTATGCGAGAAGGATAGCGACTGCGATTGTGATCACAGGGATGGCTGTCGAGAGCATACCGAGACCCACACCTGAGATGATCACTGTTGCTGGACCTGTCTCTGCGCTCTCAGCGAGCTTCTGGGTAGGACGGTAAGAGTGTGAAGTGTAGTACTCTGTAGCCTGGCCGATGATGACTCCGGCAACAAGACCTGTGACTACTGAAAGCGAAAGCTGCCACCAGTTATCCATGCCGAGAAGATACATGATTCCGAATGTAGCTACTGCAATAAGCACTGAGCTGAGATTGGTTCCACGGCCGAGAGACTTGAGAAGCTCGTCCATACCTGCACCCTCCTTTGTACGTACCACGTAGATACCGATGATGGAGAGAGCCACGCCGATGGCTGCAATCGTCATAGGAGCAAGGATAGCCTTCATCTGTGCATCGACACCGACACCGCTGAACGCAGCGGCTCCGAGGGCCATTGTAGCAAGGATCGAACCGCAGTAAGACTCGTAAAGGTCAGCACCCATACCGGCAACGTCACCTACGTTGTCACCTACGTTGTCGGCGATGGTAGCAGGGTTACGAGGGTCATCCTCAGGGATACCTGCCTCAACCTTTCCTACGAGGTCAGCTCCGACGTCGGCAGCCTTGGTGTAGATACCGCCGCCCACACGGGCGAAGAGAGCCTGAGTCGATGCACCCATACCGAAGGTAAGCATTGTGGTTGTGATGAACACGAGCTTCTGTGTGCCTTCGATGTCAACGAACTGATTGAGGATGATCCACCAGATCGCGATGTCGAGAAGGCCGAGACCCACAACTGTCAGACCCATTACGGCACCGCTTCGGAAAGCGACCTTAAGGCCTGAATTGAGGGATCTCTGAGCAGCGTTGGCTGTTCTTGCAGATGCATAGGTAGCTGTCTTCATACCGACGAAACCGGCAAGACCTGAGAAGAATCCACCTGTAAGGAATGCAAACGGAACCCAGCTGTTCTGTACTCCGAGAATTGCAAGAACTGTGAAAAGGAGTGCCAGGACGATGAAGACGATGATAACGACTTTGTACTGCTGTTTGAGGTATGCCATGGCACCCTCTCTTACGAACTGAGCGATCTGCTTCATTGTAGCAGTTCCTTCGCTTTCCTTCATCATCTGACGGAAGAAATGCCAGGCGAACAGTAGAGCAACCACTGCCGCCACAGGCACAAGATAGAATAGATTAGTCATAATGGTATTTATTGATTGGTTCTTCATTCAAGGGCAGTTCTGCCGATGCGAGGTAACAAAATTATTTAATTTTCTGATAAAAACAATCCCTTTTCCTGCCATTTTTAAAGCAAAAAAAGGGATTTGAACAAAAACATTAATTTATCGGTCCAACCGATTGACTTTTATATTATATTTGCAAAAGTCCCGGATATGTTCTAGCCTCAAAATCGGGCAAAATCGCTATCTCAGATCCGCCACAGCCACATTATACACCACGTCCGGCACATATATTCCCTTATGACGGAGATGCTCTTCAAGACGGTCCACCGACTCATTGAAATACATGATGTCCGTCACATCCCTTCCTGTCCATGCAACATGAGACAGGGCCGCAATGTCCGGGAAAAGTTTCGACGCGATATCGTCCGGGAATGAATACAGATTCTTGATGCAGCCTGAGGCCGGGGTGACGTTGACGTAGTTCTCCGCTGCGAAATCCATTATCCTTTCATGATCCTCCCTGGAATAGCTGTCGCCGAACTCCATGATCATATGGAGATTGTTCAGCTTGAGCATGCCCATGCAGTCTATGAACGCGATAATGCTCTCCACCGGCACGTAATGCTCGGTCACATCCAGCTTCAGGCATCTGTGGCTGAATACGGGAGCATCCTCAACATCCATGGCGGGAACCAGCCATACCACTCCGTCCGCATGCCTGCGCGAACTTATGGCCGACGGAAGGGTGAACCGAAGGGTCTGGAAAGCATAGAAGAAGCCCGAAGGAGACGAAGCCTCCACCCTGATGCTCCTGCGTGTGACCTTGATGCGGTAGGCTTCCTGCGGCAGCCGGGAATCGGCATGTAGGATGACATCCGGCTCCTGCATGTCTATACCAACCTTCGGGACGAATCCTGCCGGTGAGGAAAACAGCCAGGCGAACCATTCTGCAATTTCCTTCTGCGAATCGTCTTCCACAGAAATGACTGTAGAAGGAGTGAATTCGAAATAATGTCTTCCCCATTCCCCCGATGCCGGAGCAGGAAGGAGTACCACATGCCTGTCCGTGCATGAGACGTTGACCGTCAGAGCGGCGATGATGGTAATGAGACCCTGATAAACTGATCTTTTCATGGCGTTGTCCGTTTTGTTTCCCGATTGCGAAATTAAGACCTGCGCTCCTGCACTGCATATCAATAATCATCTTCATTTTTTCATTTTTACCTTTCACCTGCAGATTCTGTTGATTTTTCAAACTTTCATAGACATTATTGAAAGTGCCTGTAAATTTCACTATATTTGTAGAAACACTGGAACTTGATCATGAACAGACTTATCATGGCCATTCTGGCCGTCGCTGCATATATTCTGCCTGCGTCATCGAAAGACAGGCTGATATTCACCTGCATTTCCCAAGAGGAGGGCCTCACCTTCACCGTCAACAGTATTTATAAGGAAAAGGACGGAGATGTGTGGATGGGCTGTCCTTCCGGCCTGTACCAGTTCAACGGACATACCCTGCACAAACGTGAGGATCCCCAGCTGAATGAGCGCAAGATATATCAGGTGATGGGAGATTCGAAGGACTGCATATGGGCGCTGACAGACAACTGGCTTCTGCGACGCAGGGACATAGAAGAGCAGTTCAGTCTGGTACGGATCCCCGAAATCGACCAGAAGCTTCCGTTCTACAGCATGTGTATGGATGAAACGGGGATATGGTTCGGCTCATACGGAAAGATCTTCAGATATACATACAAGGATGACAGGTTCTTTCTCTTCTGCGAAACGACCGGATACAAAGGATTCGACGTCAGAAGCATGCACAATTTCGACGGGAATACCCTGCTCTGCAGCTCGCATAACGGCCTCATCCTCATAGACAAGCAATCGGGAGAGGTCAGGGAAGCCCCTTACGGATCAAGGAAGGAGATCTCGGCACTTCTGATCGACTCCCGCGACAGGATCTGGCTGGCTTCATACAACAACGGCATAGAAGTCCATGAAAAGGACGGCACCCTGATAAGAAGATATGACACCGGAAGCTCCGGCCTGAGCAACAACATAGTGCTGTGCATGACGGAAAAGGATTCGACCGTATGGGCCGGAACAGATGGAGGCGGCATCAACATAATAGACCTTGAGAAAGGAAGCATAGATGTGCTATCGCACGTATCCGGAGACGTTTCCTCGTTTCCTGCCCACTCGATAAAGAGCATCTACACCGACCACGACGGGAACATCTGGGCCGGCAGTGTCCGCAACGGTCTGATCAGGGTCAGCAGAAGCGATATAATAACATATAACGACTGCCATATCGGTCTGAACTCCGGCCTGAGCAACCCTACTGTGACCTGTCTGTTCCAGGACAAGGGATGCAGCGACAAGTTATGGATAGGCACCGACGGCGAAGGAATGAACCTCCTGGACCTGGAGACCGGAGAATTCACCCACTGGGAAAACACATTGAAAAAGAAGGTCGTGTCCATTGCGTCCTATTCCGACAAGGAGCTGGCCCTTTCGGTCTATGGAGACCGCATACTCCTTTTCGACAGGAGCAACGGCAGGGTGCGGACATTGCAGATCAATGACGAAGAGCTCAACTACCATATAAAATATTCCGGAAGAAGCGTCAACCTTATAAACGAGGCTGACGGATCGCTGCTTCTGATCAGCAACTCCGTATGGAGGCTGGACAAGGAGTCAGGCAGATGCATAAAGATCGATGTGGAACGCAAGGCAAAACCCAACATATTCCTTATCGGGCACACCGAGGAAGGCACATGGTTCCACGATTCAGACGGTATATACCTGCTTCCTGTCGGAGGCGGAAGCTTCCAGACCAAAGGAAATCTTGCCGACCATACCATAAGATGCGGAGACATCGGAGAAGGTAACACGATCTGGCTTGCGACCTCCGGAGGGCTGCAGACATTCGACATGGGGAAAGGTACTTTCGGCCATGTGAGCACTACACTGTTCAACGGGGCGACAGTCGTTGCATGCGACAGGCAATCACGCGTGTGGATAGGCACGGAGGATGCCATGTTCGCATATCTGATAAAGTCGGACAGCTTCGCGCTTTTCGGAGAATCCGACGGAGTCATGGCTAACGAATACCTCAGCAAGCCCCATCTTCTTTCCGGCAACGGGGATATATTCATAGGTGGAGTCCGCGGACTGCTGCACATCAGCTCTGATTTCTCGACAGAGACAACGGAAATTCCGAAGCTCAAGCTATATGACATAGCCATAGACAACGTCAGGACAGAGATCGACATGAACGGGTCACTGAAAGTGCCGAGAAACAGCAGGACGGCAAGAATAAGCATCTCCGCCCAGGAAAGGGACATCTTCAGAAACCGGCTGTACCGGTTCACTCTCGGGAACAGATTGACCTACGAAACCCCTCTCCCTGTCCTGGACCTCAAGCAGCTTCCGCCTCCCGGCAGATATGAAATCCTTGTTTCATGCACGAAGAGAGACGGAGAGTGGAGCGAACCCGCAAGGATCATGACAATGAGGATTCCGCAGCCATGGTTCCTGAGCTGGTGGTTCCTTCTTAGCATGGGTATCCTCCTTGTTCTGACAGTAAAGTCAATCATCGTAGGGCAGTCGCGAAGGAAAGAGAATGAACTCAAGATAGCCCTCAAGGAGCAGGAACAGCGTCTCTATGAAGAGAAGGTGGCCCTGCTGATCAACATGAGCCATGAGCTCAGGACCCCTCTGACACTCATTATGGCTCCATTGAAGAGAATGTTGGGCAGCATGGGGGCGGAGCACGCGGATTTCAGCATCCTCAACCGCATCTACAGGCAGTCGCGACGTATGAAGGACCTGCTGAACATGGCCCTCGACCTGAGGAAGATGGAGGTTGGAAAGAGCTCCATGAAGATGGAGAACTGCAACTTCAACGAATGGCTCACCGGTGTGACCCAGGACATCGTCACCGAAGGTCAGGCAGAGGGAGTTGCGGTCATCCGTGAGCTGGACCCTGCCCTTACGGCCGTCGATTTCGACAAGGTAAAATGCGAGACCATAATGGTCAACATACTGATGAACGCCATCAAGCACAGCGTCAAGGGAGACACGATCACAATCCGCACCAAGCTCACCGACGAGGGAATGGTCCGTGTAAGCGTATCCGACCAGGGTACAGGACTGAGGGATATCGATCCTGCCCAGATGTTCACACGATTCTACCAGAGCAACAACGAACAGTACGGAAGCGGCATCGGACTTTCATATTCGAAGATCCTCGTCGAGCTGCACGGAGGCTCGATCGGGGCCTTCGACAACCCGGACAGAGGAGCGACCTTCTGGTGGGAGATTCCAGCCGTGGCATCAGCATTCGTGTCCGCAATTCCATCGAGAGCCTACCTCAATGAAATCATGGGATATGCCGACGGAGAGGCATCAACTCCGGAAGAGGAATACTTCAATACGGCAGGCATGACCCTGATGCTCGTGGATGACAATCAGGACCTCCTTGAGTTCCTCCGCGAGGCGCTCAGCGGCGAATTCACAGAAATCCTGACCGCGACCGGAGGAAAGAAGGTGATGTCGATGCTCGCGGAAGGCCATGTGCCTGACATCATAGTCAGCGACATCAACATGCCTGAGGGCGACGGTTATACACTTTGCAAGACACTCAAGAACAGCGAGAGATACAGCCACATACCGGTCGTGCTGCTCACCGCCCGAGGCGAAGAGGAGAGCCAGAGCGACAGCTACAGGATTGGTGCTGAGGGATATATGGCCAAGCCGTTCGAAGTCGACACGCTTCTGGAGCTTCTGCGCAGCATACTCCGCAGAAAGGCTGAAATAAGGAAGAAATATCTCGATACGAATAATGAAGATGCAGCCGCCTTCACCTCGAAGGAGGAAGACTTCATCCTCAGGCTCAACAAGCTCATCGGCGAGAACATCGGCAATCCTGACCTCGACCAGCAGTTCATCTGCAGGGAGCTCGGAGTCAGCAGGGCCCTTCTGTACAACAGGATGAAGGCCGTGACAGGCGCCGGAGCCAAGGAATACATCACGAAGATACGTCTTGAAAAAGCGAAATCTCTGATAGAATCGACAGATCTTACGATCGCCGAAATATCAGAGATGACGGGATTCTCTACCCAAAGTTATTTCAGCACAGCCTTCAAAGGCTACACGGGCAAAACCCCGAGCCAGTACAAGGCTGCGGCAAGGGGCTAGAACAGTTCGTTAAGAAGAGCTGCAAGGCGGTAGCCGGCATAGAGCATCTGGGTTTCGATCAGAGGGAGGGCTTCGTTGACGAAGTCCTGAAGGATGGCGTCGCCCGGGCCGGCCATATCGAACTGGACAATGCAGCGCTCGGCATTGTCATGGAACCACTGCTCCGGAGTGCCGGCTGTGATAGCCTTGATTTCTTTCTTCGACTTGCGGTCAAGCTCCTGGGCGTATTCGCTTACAGACCAGATGCGTGATGACTGGATCACGGCATAATCCCATACAGAGTGGAAACTCATGGTCTCCTTTGGCTTGAGATAATGACCGTCGCCGAAATCCACCTTGAAATTCTGATTTCTGCCTGTATAGTAGATATGTGCAGGACAGTGCATGTCGCCTACAAGATGGATGAGGTATTTGAGGTTCACGCAGACTGTCGAATCTGTCTGCTCCTTATAGTTCTTCAGCACCTCCACGGCCTGCTTGATTCCATAGATGGCATCTCCCTTTGCCCTGACAGGCGCATATTCAAGGTTCTCGTCCACGACAGCCACATGCCATGCCGTAGTGAAACCATATTCCTTGGTATGGCGGTACTCGTCCATCCACTTTGCGAAATATACGATCGAATGGTCTCCGAGATACTTCTCGATTGTCTTCCTTGCCGATGGCTGGAGGTTGTTCTCGGCAATCTTGGCGATGACCTCATGGCCTTCCCTGCCCCAGCCGGATGCTGTTCCGCAAGCCATCAGGGCCGCAAGAACGATTAGTGCTATCTTCTTCATATTCATTATGTTATTATAATACTACCCTTTCCGCTACGCTCCTGAGGTAAGCCGCTGTTTCCGGATCGAGGAGACAATCCGAAGCAGAATCTCCGAATGGCTGGCCGTACAGAACCAGATAGTTGACGCACGACTTCAGGTATGAGCCCAGCACCGACTGATGGTGCTTGTCCTTATTGTAAAGATTGATGTCGGGACGCTCTGCGCGGACGATTCTGAAGGCCTGGCCGATCGGCGACACCTCTGCATTGCCGACGGCCTTCGCGAGGATCTTCGCGCCCTTCTTTCCGTTCTTGTCGAAGTCGTCAAGATCCTTGAAGCTGCCGAAATCATATTTCCAATATGCCCATGTATTCTCGACTACGGCCCGGCACTCAGGAGAGAGAGTCCTCACCTTCACGGCCACGGCTTCCATCTCCCTGACCTGCTGCGCCATTCCCTTAGGATCGCGGCCTACCTTCGCAGGCACGAGGCTCTGGTCCTGAAGGAACATATAGTCCCATCCGCCTTCCGCGATCATGTCGTCCGTGGTCTCAAGCGAAAGGTGTTTTGCCATGGTCCATCCGCCCTTGAGGCTGGCCGATATGTCGATGAAATGGCCCTCGCTCCATGCAATTTCCTTGAGCATGGCAGGAGTGCCGCAATAATATGTGAATGAATTTCCTATGCAGAGGACCTTGAGCGTGTCCTTCGGCGCCTCTGTGCCGAAATCATTGACCAGCGCGCCGAGATATGAGCCCGAAACGAGCATGGCGCCTCCTTCCTTCTCCTCGCCCTTGGACGGACGTACAAAGCCCTCGAGAGCCCTCACGCGGAAGCGGATCATATCCTCGACGCCCTCCTCGAGACGGAAGGTCTGATAAAGGCTGGTATGACGGTATGACGAGCCGAACGCCGGACCATAGCAGCGGAAGGTCTTTCCCTCGCGCCATTTTCCTCCGTCCTCAATCTCAAGCACCCAGTCCATCGGAGCACCGTCCTCTATGGTGAGGGTCGCATTGAAATCAACGAACGAGCCTGCCGGAAGCCTGTCCGACGGCACCTCGAAAAGGAAGAAATCACCGGCTGTGAACGGGCCCGCAACGGCCCTGTCCTTCACGACCTCATAGCGGGCAAGGTCCTTGCCTGAGGCATCTCTTGCCGTAATCCTGCCCTCTCCGTTCTGAGTTGCCGGAATGAAATGCTCCTGAGGCCAGGTGCTTTCAAATTTCGAAGTATGGTCCTTGCTGAATACCCAAAGGTTCTGGGCGGAAGAAGGAAGGGAAAGAAGTACGGCAGCGACGACAGCCGCCTGCTTCATGATTATCCTGCACAATGATTTCATATCGTAAAATATATGTTTCCCACAAATTTATAAAAAAGAATCCGGATACCGCGCAGGAATCCGGACTCTTTGACATAACGTTTAAACTAGTTCTTAGGAGCTACCCATGTGATGCGGTCTATTTCCCCGCCTGACGGATGGTGATATCTGCGGCAAAACCATTAAATTTAATTGAAACCAGATGAATTTCAGATTCACGCCTCCGGGACTTCGTGTTGGCATCAATCTTTAAAGTTATCTCCTGTAAATAAGTGTCTAAGGTCGGGAGCGGCTCTGATGGCATCACAACATTTTCCAGAATTTCATCATGAGGAGGAGGCACCATTGGTTGCGATATAATGGTTACAAATTCGGAATCTCGAGACACATCGACAACATCTATTCCAAAAGACACAATCTGAAACGTAATGACACTCTCTTCCGAGCCACATTCAAACACATAACCATGAGCATTTGTCAGATTCCCATCATCATAAAGAAATATGCCATCATATCTCATCGCACCTTCATGGATTGGGGTACAAGATGAAAGAATCACGGATAACATTATTGGCAAAAAGTAGATATTCCTCATCGCACTTATTTCTTTAAAGCTAAATTCGCTTGCAATATAACAAAATTAACAGAAAACCCAATTAGATCCCACAATAAAAAAGAATCCGGAAACCGCACAGGAATCCGGACTCTTTGACATAACGTTTAACACTAGTTCTTAGGAGCTACCCATGTGATGTCTGTCACAGACTCAGGTACCTTGATTGAACCGAGATTCTCCATATAGTTGGATGCATTGATCTCTCTTTCGACGCCGTCAACGATGATGCGGCCGCTGGCTACCATGTTCTTGGTAGGGATTGCGGCGTTGTGGTTCGCCCAGAGGAGGCCGATGTACTTGCCTGCAGTGCTGAGCGTCTTGATGGTTCCGTAGTTTCCACCACCCTCGATACCGGTAATAGTTGCAGAACCGGCAAGAGCGAATATTCCGCCTGCTGTTCCGGAATATCCTGCAGCTGTAGCATCAAGATCACCATTATTCACACAGTTCTTGAGAGTACAGTAGTGAGAAACGTTGCAGACAATATTACCAAGACGACCGTTAGCTATCGTGTTGACCTGATTACCATTGTTTGTCACATCCTCAAGAATTACACCTGTATTTGCAGTTGCGATGATACCGGAGCAACGTCCGAGCTTGACGTTCATGTCACCATTGTTCACACAGTTCCTGATAGTGACCTTATGAGGGTTATCCGCATTAGGAGTCGTTGCGAAACCGCAGATACCACCATACATCGCACATGTTGCACCGTTTGCAGTGTTGGATCCTCCGACAAAATCTACTTCAGCATTGACAACACAATCCTCAAACAAGGTATTGCCGTACTCTGTCTCGCCGATTGTGCCGGCGTATGCATATCCGCAGACACCTCCGATAGAGAATCTCTTTCCTACTGTTGTACCTGCCGAAGTGATCTTACCATTGACGGTTACATTCTTGACAGTCGAGTTGTAGGCTGTTCCGACGAGCATACCCGCATCTGCCTGACCCTCTGCAGTCACATTCATATTACCCTCAAGAACGACGTTCTTCACAACACCTTCATTAAGAAGTGAGAAGAGGCCGAAGGTCTGATTGGCAGCAAGATGTACGGTAGGGTTGAAGCCTGTGATCTTGTATCCGTTACCGTCGAACACTCCTGAGAATGCCTTACCTTCCACCTTAGATGAGTTGTTTCCATTGTTTGCGGCTGTCACGAACTGCTGCCATTCAGTAAACTCAGAAAGGTCGATATCGTTGGAAAGGGTTACCTCACCGTTGTCATTCATCCACCTTGTAGGTGTGTTTCCGGAATTGATCGCCTTGATGAAGTCGATGAACTCGGCAGCATCAGGAATCTGCTCGATAGGAGCATTAGGATCCACATATGTATAGCCCAACTGGCTTACAGTAACACTTGCAGACACACCGACTCCGTCGATGCTTCCGCCTCCCGAGATCTTGATCTCGCCTGTACGGGGAGCTACTGTAGTAGTTTCATTTACATAGTTTTCGCCAACCTTGAATGTAAGGATAGCGTCACCGCTGCCGAAAACAGCAGATGGAGTAATCCATTCAGGAGTCTGGACTATCCAGTTTACATTGGTAGTCAGAGCAACTGAAATCTCAGCAGGGTTGCTGGCAGCGACATCTGTGACAGCATTCACGTCAGTCGTCATTGTCTTGACAACCTCAACCTCCTTGTTGCATGAAGCCAGAACGGCTGCTGCAGTAAGGATCGCCATTATTGATCTGAAAATAGTTTTCATTGTATTGTGTTTTATTTTCTTCTTAAAAGTATATAGTTCATGCAACTTCTCTCACCCTTGGAATCTGAAACGGAGTTGACTACCCCGCCCTTTCCTGTGGCTGAATCATAAACCCACATCGTAGAGGATCCTCCTCCGTCGAAACGGGTCGCATTGTATCCGCCCAGCTTCTTTGCGATGCGGTAGAGCTCATAACCGGTGATTCCGGTCGAGTACCATCCCTGTCGGCCGTCCACTTCCACAAGCCATACCTTTCTGCCATCCTTGCTGACTACAGGGAAGGTAAGAGGGTCATGTGTGGTGTGCAGCGAGCTTGTAGAGCCTACTGAAGCCATGTTGTCCTGACCGTCCTTCATGATATGGTACATGGTGGAATTCTGGGTGTGGATAGGTCTGGTGGTCTCGCCTTCTATGCTTATGTCGCAGCGGAGCTCCAGAGCCGTTCCTACAGAAACGCGGCTTGCGAATTCATCGGCCTTGGCACCGGAAAGCGCTATTCCAACCTGATTGTCCTCGGTTATGTATGGAAGCTCTTCAAGCTTTGCAGAGCGTCCGTCCGCAATCGAAACGACCTTCGCAGAAGCGTAGCCCTTATTTACCTTCATAGGCTCGCCGTCATACTCTGCAATGACATACAGAGCATCAGGCGCAAGGGCATTGACCAGAGATTTCTTCTGCGGGTGCGGATACTGCTTGTAATGACTGTCATACAGGTTTATCTGATAAGCCTTTGATGTATGCCTCATTATAGTATCGTTGGCCGAGCACCAGGCGAATTCATCCGATCCCACCTTGATCTTGCCCGAGAACTTCTTCTTGCCGCATGAAGCCGTGCCATCAGTAAAGACAGTGAAGCCCCATGAGTGATTGACAAGTCTGGACACGACATCCGGATTGTTGATATAGACCGGTTCGCCTTCCTCAATATGGAAGCCGCGGGTTATACCGTCATTGGAGTCGAAGAAGCCCGTATTGATTCCTGCCACGATATCCTGTCCCTCTGAACGCTTTCTCTCGCACAGCTGCGAAAGGGTCTCACGGATGTTGTATCCGTTGTTACTGTTCTTGTTTCCATTCGGATTAGGAACACAATCATCTGCAAACGAAGTGGTTATCTCTATCGAAGGGTTACTGAGGTCAACCTCGAGGATATTGACCATGCGCGGAACATTATTGCATGAATACTGGGTGTATCTAAGTCCCGAAGACACTTCCGCAGACTTGATTTCAGTCCAGTTGTAATAAGATTCCTTGGTCATATCGATCTTGGCCTCAGCCATATCATATCCTTCCCTGGCAGGCGAAGCTACAGCATTGAGGTAGGCATCCGAATCAGCATCCTGCGGCTTGTCCTTGAAGGTATCGTAGTCGCCTACATGTCCCTTGCCGGTATTGCCCGCAAAGAAAGCCGGGGTGCTCAGATATGAGCATGCCCATGCCGGTCCGATCTCACCCGAGCGGTTGGCCAGGATGCTTCCGGCATTGACGTTGTTCTTGACCTGGCCTTCGTTGTAGGCTATGAATCCCGCCGCACGGCATACCGCTGCACAGATGACGTCGCCCTTGTTGGTACAGTTGGCTACGCCTTCGCCCGAAGTGGTCATAAGACGTCCGCAGATACCCGCTACGCATACGTTATCACCTGAGGCGTCCGCGCTGTAGATGATGTCGGCGTTGTTGGTACAGTATGTCACCGATCCGCCCTGAAGATGACCGGCTACGCCTCCTGCGTCTATTGCAGAGCATACGCCCTTGATGGTGATCCTGTCACCTTCCGCACCTACCTTGAGGTTTCTGACCTTCGCGCCCTCGCCGTAGCCTATGATGCCCACGTCTTCATATTTCGAGGCATCGACTGTCCAGGCGATGTTGGTGATGCTGTGGTCCCTTCCGTCGAATGTGCCTTTGAACGGAGATTCCTTCGTTCCGGCCGGTATCCATTCCTTGATCGACGACGCGTCGATGTCGGCGAGAAGTACGATGACGCCGTTGTCCATGAAAGGGCTCAGCGATGTACCTTCGTTGACAGCCTTGGCAAAAGCGACGAGGTCGTCGGCAGAAGCGATGCCTCTTTCGACTACCGGTCCGTCGCCCTTGGCTGCCTGTGTGACCTTCACTTCGGCACTCTTACCCGAGAGCGTCTTTACGGAAAGAATCGCCTGGCGTACGACATTGTCCGGATTTGCCTCGAAGACGATGCTCGCCTTAAGCGGAGCCTCGGAGGCCTTTCCAGACGCGGTCATTACCTTTGCCCAGCTCTTGTCAGAGCGCAGCAGCCAGTCCTCGCTGGATGACACCGAAACATAGTCCTGACCTCCGAGAGCATCGACCGAAAGGGTCTTAGGGCTCACTTCAAAGTAGTCCTTCGTTTCAGCTCCCCCACCCTGACCGCAGGAAAGCATGAGCAATCCTGCAGCCATAATGGAAGCTATACGATATGAGAGTTTCATGATCATTTGATTATTCTACGCCGTCAACCCAGCCCGGGTTCTGAGAAAGTGCACCGCCTGTGATCTGACGCTGGTCGGCAGGGATAGGCCAGAGATAGTCCTTGCCTTCATCCCATACATAGTTCTCCTCTGCATAGTATGTGAGGAAACCGCTGTCGCCGCCGGTGAGTGACCAGTTGCCGGCCACCTCGATCACATTGGCTGCAGGAGCTGTTGTCGTAGGCTTGGCACCCTTGTAGAGGCATACATCCATCTTGCCGTCCTTGTCGAGGTCGAACTCGCCGAGGCTTGGGAAATAGATGCCGTGGAAGCCCTTTGTTGAAGATGGAGTGATCCACTTTCCTTCCTTCCAGCGGAGGAGGTCCCACTGACGGAAGCCCTCGAAGCAGAGCTCCACTGTACGCTCGCGGCGGATCTCGAGGATGGCTGCAAGCTGGGTACCCTTCGCGTTAGGATAGTACTCCTGCATGAGAGGATCGATCTCTGTAGGGACCTTGCCCATCGCAGGCATGCCTACGCGTGCGCGGATGAGGTCGATGGTCTTCGCTACGTCTGAATCAGTGAGCTGTCCGAGCTCTGCCTTTGCCTCAGCATAGTTGAGAAGCACTTCTGCATAGCGGAAGAGAGCGAAGTCTGATGTAGATGTAGTCGCACCCTCGTGAGAAGCGTCGCTGATGTACTTGATGATGCGGTATCCGCTGACTGTACGCTCCCAGCTGAGAGGCTCGTGAGCATCAGCGCCGATTGCTACGTATGTAGGACCGTGAAGGGTCTGTGCGATACGTGGGTCGCGGCCCTGGAACTGGTCGTAATACTGCATTGTCTCGAGCTCGGCCTTTGTGTAAGGCTGGCCGTTTGACTTGAGGTAGTGATTTACGAAACGGGATGTAGCACAACGCTTTCCGTTCATCATGTCGAACTGGATGCCGTGGCGTACGGTCACTGTCTCGTCGCTCTTGTATGCACGTCCGAGGATGGTCTCTGTAGGATCAGCGTCCTCAAGCACGAAGAACTCGCGGTAAGAAGCGTTGGTAGCCTTGCCTGCGATGCCCATTGTGTTGCCTGTGTAGAGTCCCTTCTTGCCCATGACTGCCTCTGCCGCCTTCACAGCCTCACCAAGGAACCACTCTGATGATACGGTAACGCCATCATAAGTCTCGGCATCCTGAGGAACGAACTCAGTACCTGCATGGTACTTGCGGAATGTTCCCTCGAAAAGGGCTGCACGTGCCTTGAGAGCCATAGCGGCATTCTTCGACACATGGAAGAGAGGGCCGGAACCCCATGCCTCAGGAAGACGCTCGTATGCCTTGTCGCAGTCCTCGAGAACCTTCATCATCACGTATCCGCGAGGATCACGAGGTTTGTTGAGAGACTCTGTGTCTGATGAACCGATCACATAGTCATACCAAGGCATGTCACCGTACTGGCGTACCATCTTGAAATAGAAATATGCCCTGAAGAAGTAAGCTACACCATTGTATTTCTCGCGTACAGCCTCGTCTGCACAGTTTGAAGAGTGCTCGAGGAAGTAGTTGATGTTCATGAGCGGAGTGAATGTACCGTTGCTTGAAATGTAGCCTGAGGAGTTTACTGAAGGAGTGCTCCACGACTTTGAAGAAGTGGTGCGGGTGCCCTTCTGGAGTGTATTGAGGGATGTACCCATCATATCGTCACAATAAGTCTCAGCGATGCCTGTATCTTCAAGAAGATCGCTGTAGAACTTGTTGGTCCAGAGTTCCAGATCAGACTCTGTCTTGAAGAATGAAGATGGAGACAGAGCGGTCTGAGGAGTCTTTGTAAGGAAGTCCTCGCATGAAACAAAAGCCAAAGCTGCAAGAACTGCCGTTAAAACATAAAATATCTTTTTCATAATTCCCTGCAGTTTTAGAATGTGATGTCAACACCGAATGAGAATGTCTTAGGATATGGATATACGCAGTCGTTGGTTGCGCTTGTCGTTGCAACCTCAGGATCGACTTCTGATGTCCATTTCTTCATCGGCGACCAGTAACAGAGGTTCTCGCCTGAGAAGTAGAATCTTACCTTCTCGACAGCCTTGGTCTTGAGCGGAAGGGTATATCCTACGGTGAGGTTCTTCAGACGAATGTAAGATGCATCCTGGAGCCAGTAGTCACTTGTCACGAGATAGCTTGAAAGCCGACATACGTCCACGGCGGCGCGGATAGAGAACGTCGCTGTTGTCAGCACCTTCTTCGTCAGACCAGCACTTTGCAGCGAAGTCCTTAGGAATGAAGGTAGGTCTGTGATATGAATATGTGTTCCAGAAATATATACAGTTTGCTGCAGGCATCCAGCTGATCTTGCCTACACCCTGGAAGAACATCTGGAAGTCGATGCCCATCCACTGGAAGTCACCTCTGAGAGAGTAGTTGTAGCGTGGCTTGCTGTTACCGATGATCTTACGGTCACCCGGATCGTCAAGGGTATTCGCACCTGTATCGATAACGCCTGAACCGTCAACATCAACATACTTGATATCACCGGCCATGAGCTTGTTGTATGGAGCCTTGCCTGCATATACACCCTTGTTGGCGTTCTTGTCATTTACCTGAGCCGCATAAGCCGCCGCCTCTTCGTCTGTAGCGAAGAGACCGTCTGTAGTGTATCCCCAGATATCGCCGAGTACCTTGCCTACATAATGGTCAGACAGGAGCTTGCTCTCGTTGTCATACTTTGTGATGACGGTCTTGTAGTCTCCGAGAGATGCGCTTACGCCATAATTGAAAGGCTTGCCTGCGAGGTTGAAACCGTCTCTCCATGAAACTGTGATCTCATAACCTCTTGTGCTGAGGTCAGCTGCGTTTGTCTTAGGAGCAGATGAGCCGTAGACTGCAGGAAGAGTCATGGCCTTTGTAAGCATGTCCTTTGTGTCACGGATATAGAAGTCTGCAGTCACATTGAGTC
>JAGAIY010000026.1 GCA_017626355.1 Bacteroidales bacterium | reverse complement strand
ATTGCGGTTCTCGGTTCGATAACATCTGATACTTCAAAATACTTCGAAAATATAGAAAGTTTATTGGAGAAATAAAAAATCTTCATACCTTTGCATCAAACGCATTTTAAAGGTTATCCTAACCTTGTATCAGATACCTATCTCCCAAATGGGTGTCTGATTTTTTTAACAGAGAACCTTAACCGAGGAGTAGAGATAGGGAGAGGCGAAGAAGTCCAAGAAAAGTTCTTTCAAGGATAACTGAATTAAAATGCGTAGAACTTTTTCTTTTGACCTTCGGCTTACTATTGGAATAGCAGTGCCGAAACTTGTCAGAGTGAGAGCGTATAAGCGTTTTCGCTATGGCAAATGGGAGAAGGTCCGTGCACACTACCGCAGATATTGGGAGTATCTGTAAGAAGTAGGTCACTGACTATACTTTAACAAGGTATGCTACCCCTCCTCGGTTATTTATCAATACCATTCTTTATACCATTCCACAAATTCAAGAACCTTATATAAGTCATCAATAAAGGTTCGATAATTTGTAACGATTGGGCACTCAAAAAGAGAACCATCACCGGTTCTCTTTTTTCGTACGGGCGGGTACCCACTCTTCATTTCTCATCCTCCACATATTTATCCATATCATTATCTTGAAGAATATCGCGTATGTGAGTGCCAATATCCTGGGAAGTGGATTATGGAGAATGCTTACTCCGCTTGTCTATGCGATGATGATATATCTTCTATCTATCCTCATCAGCACATTCCAGAAACCGCGGATCTGAGAATAAGAGTAAAAGTATTTTCAAAAAATGGCTGTTTATTTTTCGTAGATTCGTATATTTGTAAGCCTTAGCCCGGGAGGCTGGTACTCTCGGGCATGATGCCATGGACACAGAACATAAATAACCATAAGATGAGAATATTTTTCAGATTGATGATCGTTGCGGCCCTTGCAGCCGCTAATTACCTTGGTGCAGCTGCGCAGGAGCCTGTGCTTAAGTTCAATCAGGACAAGAAGTTCAAGATCGTGCAGTTTACAGATACTCATGTCATCTATGAGGACAAGAGGTGCAATGAGGCTATGGAAAGGATGAATGAAGTCCTTGATGCGGAGAAACCGGATTTCGTCATATATACCGGTGACCTTATTTTCGGAAGACCTGCAAAGGAGTCCTTGCTTCAGGCTGTGGAGCCTGTCGTGAGCAGAGGGATTCCTTTCGGCGTGACCTGGGGTAACCATGATGACGAGGAACTGCTGACAAGACAGGAGCTTTTCGATGTCATAAAGGATCTTCCGAACAATCTTACCGGAACCACAGAAGGCATTACCGGAGTAACAAACTATGTGCTTCCTGTAAAGTCCAGTGATGGAGACAAGGATGCCTGCGTGCTTTATGTCTTCGACAGCAACAGCTATTCTCCGATGGAGGAAGTGGACGGATACGGATGGATAAAATATGACCAGATCGGATGGTACAAGGAACAGAGTGCTGCTTTTACCGAAGCGAACAGGGGTAATCCTCTTCCTGCAATGGCCTTCTTCCATATCCCTCTTCCTGAATATCATGAGGCGGCTTTGAATGAAGACGGCTTCTTCCTTGGTACCCGTAAGGAGAAACCATGTTCTCCTCCGGTCAATTCAGGTCTTGCCCTCGCGATGGTCGAGGCAAGGGATGTCATGGCTGTTTCTGTAGGACATGACCACGTAAATGACTATGTGGCTGACTGGCGGAACATCATGCTCTGCTATGGACGCTACACCGGAGGCAGCACCGTCTATAATGATATCCCTGGCGGAAATGGTGCAAGAGTCTTTGAACTTACAGAGGGCGAGCGCTCGTTCAGGACATGGATCCGTCTTAAGGACGGCCAGGTGACCAATCAGTTCAACTATCCTGCAGACCTCGGAAGATAGGACCGAGTTTGAAAGGCTTATCAATCAACACAAAACATAATAGCTATGAACAAGCAGATTTCAAGAAGGTCGTTCCTCAAGGCTGGAACGACTGCCGCTATCGGACTTTCGGTCGCGCCGGGAATGATGGCAAAAAAGAAGAAGAAGGCGGAGACACCGGCTCCGCTTGACAGGAAACTCAGAATCCTTGGAGTGGGAATCGGAGGCCGAGGAGCTTCAGTGCTCAGAGGTCTTGAGGACGAGGAAATCATCGGATTGTGCGATGTGGACTGGAAGTATGCGATGCCGGTATTCGAACGTTATCCGAATGCAAAAAGATACAATGACTATAAGGTGATGTTCGCGGAAATGCTCGACCAGGCCGATGCGGTGGTAGTTGCTACAGCTGACCATACCCATGCCATCATCGCTGCAGAGGCTATCGTTGCCGGCAAGCATGTCTATGTCGAGAAACCGCTCACTCACTCCGTATATGAGTCACGTCTTCTCACCAGACTTGCCAAAAAGCATGGCGTGGCGACCCAGATGGGTAATCAGGGAGCTTCGATGGATGGTGTAAAGACTGCTTGTGAATGGATCTGGAACGGTGAAATAGGTGAGGTGAGAAAGGTCGAGGCCTTTACGGACCGTCCTATCTGGCCTCAGGGTCTGGAGCGTCCTGCTGAAGTACAGCCTGTGCCGGACACTCTTAACTGGGATTCGTTCATCGGTCCTGCTCCAATGCGCCCGTACAACGAGATCTACACTCCGTGGAACTTCCGCGGCTGGTGGGATTTCGGAACCGGAGCTCTCGGTGATATGGCCTGCCATGTCCTGCATCCTGTCTACAAGGCTCTCAACCTGAAATATCCTGTTAAGGTACAGGGCTCGTCGACCCTCCTTCTCAGCGAGTCATGTCCTAACGCGCAGATGGTGAAGTATGTCTTCCCGGCTCGTGACAATATGCCGAAGGTTGCTATGCCTGAAGTCGAGGTCATCTGGTACGACGGCGGTCTGAAACCTAACCGTCCTGAGGGACTTCCTGCAGGAAAGGATCTCAATGACGGAGGTGGAGGAGTGATCTTCTACGGTACGAAGGATACCTTGATCTGCGGAAGCTACGGACGTAATCCATATCTCCTTTCAGGTAGGGTTCCGGAAGTTCCTCAGACGATCCGACGTGTGGAGACCGACCATCAGAAGGACTGGGTGCGTGCCTGCAAGGAGCATCCGTCGGTACGCGTGCCTTCGGATTCGGATTTTGCAGATGCAGGTCCGTTCAATGAAATGGTAGTGATGGGAGTGAATGCCGTAAGGCTTCAGGGCTTGAACATGGAGCTCGAGTGGGACGGCGAGAAGATGGAATTCACAAATATCCCTGCTGATGCGACAGTGCAGTCCGTCATCCACGACGGCTTCACGATCCATGAGGGACATCCGACCTTCAACAAGGACTGGACCGAGCCGGTGAATGCACGCGAGTTTGCGAAGGAGCTCGTGAAGCATACATATTACAATGGCTACGAGCTCCCTCCTATGCCTGAAGAATAGAATTATCTGCTGAATTTAATGCAGCACCAGTTGTCCATGGTGTCGTGGCTGACATAGTTCAGTCCGACACTTGTGGCCATACCGACGATCATCGGCAT
The DNA here is from genome assembly GCA_017626355.1 of Bacteroidales bacterium. GTDB lineage: Bacteria > Bacteroidota > Bacteroidia > Bacteroidales > UBA932 > Cryptobacteroides. Next base: position 36,452 of record JAGAIY010000026.1, on the reverse strand, counting down.
ATCCTCAAGGTAGAAGCCGCTGACAAAAAGAAGTCCTCCTTTACGGATACATGCCGCATATGTCGGAATATCCTGAAGGAGGATATTTCTGTTTATGTTGGCAAGGAATACATCGTATGAGTTCCTCTGAAGCAGGGATGCGTCCCCGCAATATGTCTCGATCCTTGTGCCGACACGGTTCAGACGGGCATTGTCATATGCCGATATGGCGGCTACCGCATCGATGTCGATTCCATAGACCTGTCCGGCCTTCATCTTGGCCGCAAGAATCGCAAGGATGGCTGTTCCGCAGCCCATGTCCATCACTACTTTTCCACGTACTGCGTCTTCGTTCTGAAGAAGGGCGCGGCACATCATGTAGGTGGTCTGATGATGTCCTGTTCCGAAAGCCATCTTCGGATCTATGGTTATGTTGTATCTTGTCTTCTTGAGGCCTTCATGGAAAGATGCCTTGATGGTACATTTGCCGTCAACGACTATCGGAGTGAACTGGCTCTCCCATACGGCGTTCCAGTTTACAGCAGGCATCAGGTTGGCCGAATATTCGACATCGAAGCCCGGATAGTCCAGACCGCTCATTACCACTTTCAGGGCCTGTGCGTCATAAAGGTCTTTCTGTATGTAGCACTTGAGCACTTCTCCTTCAGTCGAGAAGGATTCGAAAGGAAGTTCGCTGATCTCGGCTGTTAGTATTTCTGCATTTTCTTCGCTGAACGGGGTGATGTGCATGCTCACCTCGATATATTCCTGACTGTTCATCTCTAAAATATGTTTTCCTTTGGTTTATCTTCCTGAAGCTCGACCTCCATCTGCTTCTTCTCTCTTTCTGACAAAGCCTCAAGCTCCTGATCCACAGCTCTTACATAGCCGATCTCCTGCTTGTGCTTCTCTATGGCTTCCTTCTTCTCGTTCTCGCTTATGGCCGCCTCTATACCTTTTTCGAATATTCCTCTGATGGAGTTGACGAGATTTATCTTGGTGGTGTCGATTACAGATGAGAATACGGGTACCTGGGTACTTTTGTATTTGGCTTTTCCGAGCCTGAATTTCATATTGTCGAAATCTTCGCCGTAAAGGTCTATGCCCAGACGGATCAGGAGAGGGGAGCGCAGGACTGAGACATGGTATCTGAATGACTCGTCCATATTGTGTACTCCGCTCATGGCCAGAGTGTATCTGTCCAGCTTCACGATGAAAGGAAAGACTTCCAGCATGCTGTCGGAAATGACACCTTCTACAGACATGCTGTCTATGTAGCCTTCTTCCTTGTTCTTGAACTTCAGCTTTCTGGCGAGTCCCATGAATACATCACTGTCCGTGATCGACATGTCCCTTCCTCCTATCCTGATTATTCCGTTTATGCTCGGAAGTATCACATTCATGTTTGTGTCGATGGCAGTTGTCGCGGCAAGTTCACAGTCAAGATTGCCCTTGAAGCTCTTAAGCAGCGGCATGAGGGTGTCAACTGCCGGCATCATGTCTATTACCTTTTCAGCAGTGATGTCCTTGAAGTTGATGCTGAAGCCTGCCTTTATGTCCTTCTTTGTGCGTGTCGCATAGAAGCCTTCGAAACCTATGTCTCCCATGTTTGTCGATGCGGACGTCTCTGTGATCTGAACGCATCTTTCCTTCATTGTGAGCTTGGACTGCAGATTGCTGATGCTCAGGTCTGAATATGATATGCCTGAACCGTTCACCCTGATCTGTGCATTCAGATTCGAAGGGATCACGATGAGCGGCGTCACGGAATCTTTCACGGCAAGCGTGTCTGTCGTTACCATCTTGAAGAACTCAGCGTCAGTCGCTTCCTCGATTGCGCTCTTGTCCTTTGGCGGAACATATCTGCTGCCGTTGGCATATGCCGTGAGCAGTTCGTTCGCATTGACCCTGTCGGAAGATATGCCGAGGTCGAGATTAAGGATGCCCCTGCCGAGCAATGCTCTCCTGAGACCTGTGAGTTCACCCTTTGCGGCTATTTCAGACTCTCCGGCACGGATTTTAAGACTGTCAATGCCGATCCTGTTGTTGTCGAACGTCACTTCCATCCCTCGGAGAATGTTGCGTGTAGGGAAGTAAGGCGTCATGAGGATGCCGGTACGTACGTCAATCCTGCCTTGCATGCCCCACTCACGGAAATATTTGCTGAGAGTCTCGTCAAGATGTATGTCTATGTCGCTTTTGCGGAAGTCTTCCTCTCTCATCCATTCCGGAATTTCACGTGGCTGTCTGCTTGCCCTGAAATGCGCCATAAGGGAATCACGAGGAATATCCGGATGCAGTCTGGCCAGAGAGTCCAGAAAGGCTTTGCTCCTCTGTCTCTGCTCGAAAGTGTTCATTGCGGCCATGGCTCCCACCTTGGCATCAGTAAAGATGAGGCGGTTGATGCCGTCTTTCACCATGATCCTGTCATTGTCGCTGTTGACGGTAAGTACAGGAACTTCAGGTCTGTCTTTCTTCGGGAGCATCTGGAAACCGTTTTCCGTTCCTTTGAGCTCGACTTCCATTCCTCCTGCGTCTGTCATTGTCACCTTGGCTGCGCTGAGCCTTCCTCCCAGTCTGCTGACAGTCGTGGTGTCTCCGTCTGTAGAGTTCATCGCAGACAGCTTGAGCCTGTCGGCAGAAAGTCCCATGGTGCCGTATCTTATGTCAGTACTGCCGATGTTGCCTGTCAGTGCCAGCAGTCTGAATGTCTTGCTGGTATCGATACGGGAAGTCTTGTATTGCGGGCCGATTTCGACATCCATCTTTCTGATGGTTATGTCGAGACTGTCCTTCCCGGAAACAATGATCAGGCTGTCTGTGTCTATCCTTCCCTCCAGTCCGGATTGCGAGAATCTGTAAATGTCAAGATGGGACGGCCTGAAAGCTCCTTTGAGTCTGGCCTGGATCTTTCCTGAAGCCTCCAGGTCCAGGGTGTCGGGCACGAAGGTCATCAGAGAGTTGAGGTCAGCGGAAAGATCCCCGTCTATATTGATCAGGAAATCATCCTGCATGATGTCCGGTATGTCTGCAGAAGCTTTGACGGACAGACCGTTGCAGCTGATGTCCAGGTTTCCGAGGGATGCCTGAAGCCTGCCGTCTGCCGTTGTTCCGGCAGATGCGTCCAGACTTAAATTCATTTCGTTCTCTATGGCCCGGTGGTTCAGGGATGACTCCGGTATCGTGATTCTGGCTGTGAACTGCGGAAGTGTTCCGTCAGCATAAATATATTCTCCGGAACATTCCGCTTCGAGAGTGAAAGAGGCGTCTGTCCTTATGTCCGCTGTGACAGGAATATAATCTTTCAGGAATCTGTCTATCACGTTTTCGGCCTTGCAGTCACGTACGGCAAGGTCTGCCTTGATGCCGAGGCGGTCTTCCATGAGCCTTATATCGGCGTTGCCGGCAAGAGGTACGGATGCGATTTCGGCCTTCAGAGCGCTGACAGATATGGCCGGAACCGTGTCGTCCGGGAATTCAAGTCCAAAGCTGATTTCTGCCGGAATATGCATCCTTCCGAAAGATCTTGTGGCCAGAAGGGCTTTCGCACGCGCGTCAAGCTGCATCTTTCCCTGCTTTTCCATGACTCCGAGATGTTCGAGACCGAAAGCTACGGTATCGGCAGCTATCCTTCCTGCAACGAAGAAGCTGTCGATCTTCATGCCGATTCTGCTTCTTGATATTTTCTCCGCATCTATTCTGCCTCTCAGACTCATGCTCTTCATGTCTGCCATGGCGAATATGGTGTCCCGGCTGTCCGAATAGACGACGTGCGGATGTCCGGACAGCCTTATCCTGCCGAACTTCATCTCCGGCATGCCTCCGCTCTCTTCGGGAGCCGTGTCTGCAGGCATGCATATTATGTCCCAGTTGGCCTGGCCGTCGTGGTATCTGTGAGCGAATATCCTCGGTTTTTCAAGTTCGGCGTATGGAATGTTCAGCTTTCCTGAAACCAGGGATGTCAGGTTTATCCTTCCGGTAAACTTCCTGAACGAAACGAGAGTATCTGCCGTTGTTCCGGTGCCTGCCTTGGCAAGGTGTCCTTGGGCTCCTTCTGTCTCAACGTCATCGAATCTGTCTGAAGGATAGGTTATTGTGAAGTCATGAAGAGTCAGGCCTACATTCGGGAAATGGCGGAAGACCGAGAGCTCCGCCTTTTCGAGGGATATCGTGCCATCCACATACTCGGAAGCATATCTGTCTATCAGCTTGTCAAGCACCGACGGGGTCAGTACTATCCTTATTGCAGCCAGCAGCAATATCCATATGCCGGCAACCCAACCTATAAGCTTGAGCAGCCTCTTGAGAAACGGTATTTCTTTCGTTGTCTTCATAGTAACTTACAAATATAGTCAAATTTTCATATGCGTAATCCACAACGACCTGTTAATATCTATGAAACATTTTTGTTGCACGGACTGTTCTCTGATGTTAATTTTGCATCCGTGATAAAATGCATTCAAATATGGCATCAGCTTTTATTTATGATAAATATGTGACAGGCAAGAATTTCGTCGGCAGGAAGATGGACTGTACGATACTTTCCAATCTTCTGGATGCTGGCGAGAATTCATATATATACGGTCCTCCGGAGTCCGGCAAGATGTCTCTTGTCCAGCAGACACTCTTCAATCTGAGGCTTTCGGGAAGACTTTTCCTGGTGGGACAACTCGATCTTTTCAATGTGAGGCGGGTTGATGACTTCCTTCTGAGGTTCGGTTCCGCAGTGCTGCGGTCATGTGCATCCGTGCCGGAGGAATATTCCGATATGGTTTCGCGTTATCTGCCCGGAACCCATTTCGTCTTCGATCCTAAGCGCTTCTCTGACTTCGGGGAGATCGTATCGCTCAATTGGGAACTCGACAGGAACGACATGACTGCCATGCTTTCCCTTCCTATGAAGGTGGCTCAGGACAGGTCCATGCCGTATTACATGGTGGTTTCAGAGTTCCAGAATCTTATGATGGCGGATGATTTCGAGACGCTTTTCAAGGTGATGGAAGAAGTCATGACTTCAAAACCGCGGGATGTGCGCGCATGTTTCGTGCTCATGGGCTCGCAGGTAAATGCCATGAAACTGATTTTCGAGGAAAAGAAATGGTTCTGGCGTCTGGTGAATCATGTGGGCCTGCAGAATGTGGAGGACAGGGAGATCATCGAACATGTCGTCAAGGGCTTTGCTTCCGGAGGAAAGGTCATCGAGAGGGAACTTATCCTGGGAGCGTGCAAGCTTTTCCGTTCCGACATGTGGCGCATCAATCATTTCTTCTCCATATGTGATTCAATGTCAAAGGGATATATAAACGAAGCCATCCTCGTTGAGGCCCTGAAGGCTATGATAGCCCTGCATGAACCTCATTTCAGATGGGTGATAAACGATCTGACCGACCATCAGCTCAGTCTTGTCCGGGCGACGCTTGACGGCGTGAAGAGGTTCAGCGCTTCCGATGTGATAGAAAAGTATTCTCTAAACTCTTCGGCAAATGTAAGAAGGGTCAAGGATGCCCTGAAGAAGAAGGAGGTCCTGACCTTCGACGAAAATGACGAACCGGTCATTCTCGACCCGCTCATGGAATATTGGCTCAATAAGTATTATTTCGAAATACAGTGATCATGAAGAAGATAGTGGTTCTTACCGGTGCCGGCGTCAGCGCAGAAAGCGGCGTGAGCACCTTCCGTGACAGTGACGGACTTTGGGAAAATCATAATGTGGAGGATGTCGCATCCATCGAAGGGTGGTACCGCAATCCCCGGCTGGTTCTCGATTTCTACAATGCGAGAAGGGCGCAGCTTCCGACCGTGAAGCCGAATGCCGCTCATGTGGCCATAGCCGATCTTGAACGTGAATATAAAGTAACTGTCGTGACTCAGAATGTGGACAATCTTCATGAGAGGGCCGGCAGTACTAAGATAATACATCTTCACGGAGAGCTGACGAAGGTACGTCCGGAGAACTGCTGCAACGAGCGTGACGGCTTCTCTGAGGAGACCGTCTTCGACATCGGTTCCGATGAAATCCACATCGGTGACCTGGCTCCGAACGGTGCTCAGCTCAGACCGCATATCGTTTGGTTCGGTGAGGCGGTTCCGAAGATCGAGGCTGCGATCGATGCTGTGGAGGCCGCCGATATCCTTCTGATCGTGGGTACTTCGCTTCAGGTCTATCCTGCCGCAGGACTTTACAGATATGCTAAGATGGATACTCCTATATATATAATAGACCCGAAGGATGTGCCCGCACGCGACGGAAGAATCACCCATATCAAGGAAGTGGCTACCAAAGGAATGGAAGTGTTCAAAAATATTTTGAAATCAAAATAATATGCTTATCTTTGCAGCCCTATAATGAAAAGGAGGTGATTTAGAGATGATTATAGTACCGGTAAAAGACGGAGAGAGCATCGAGAAGGCTCTTAAGAAGTTCAAGAGAAAGTTCGAGAAGACAGGCGCCATCCGTGAGCTCCGCGCGAGGAAGACATTCCTCAAGCCGTCAGTGAAGAAGAGAATGCAGATGCAGAAGGCTATCTACGTTCAGCAGATGCAGCTTCAGGACGAGCAGTAATAACAGTACAGGATTATTTTTACAGATTGTCAAGCCATTGATAAAGAGCAGCACAGTGCTGCCGCTTGCTGTCTAAAACTTTAATATTCATAAGTTTTTTATGTACGCAATTGTAGACATTGCAGGCCAGCAGTTCAAAGTAGAGGCTGGTATGGAAATCTTCGTCAACCGCCTTGCGGCTGAGAAGGGTGCAGCAGTCGAGTTTGAGAAGGTTCTCCTCGTAGCAGAGGGTGAGACTGTAAAGGTCGGCGCACCATATGTAGACGGTGCTAAGGTTACAGCAACTGTTCTTGACGACACTTGCAAGGGCAAGAAGGTTCTTGTTTTCAAGAAGAAACGTCGTAAGGGTTACCAGAAGTGTAACGGTCATCGTCAGTATCTTACTAAACTTCAGATCAATGCGATCGCTTAATTAATTGAGGAGGAATAGATTATGGCACATAAAAAAGGCGTCGGTAGTTCCAAGAACGGTCGTGAGTCACATAGCAAGCGACTCGGTATCAAGAAATTCGGTGATCAGGTTGTAAAGGCAGGTAACATCCTCGTTCGTCAGAGAGGTACTGTTCACAATCCAGGTCTGAATGTCGGTATGGGTAAGGATCACACTCTTTACGCTCTTATCGACGGCAAGGTAAGCTTCCGCAAGAAGGCTGACAACAAGTCTTATGTCTCGGTAGTTCCATTTGAGAACTAAGACTCGGGATTTGTATGAGATAAGTAGAGGACTGGATACCCGAGTGGGTTCAGTCCTCTTTTTTATAAATTGTTTAATGTCATCCCGAGCTTGTCGAGGGATTTAAACAGAAATTCATTATGCTGACACTCAAACTGCTTCGTGAAAATCCGGATTTCGTGATTGAGAAGCTTGCAGTCAAGAATTTTGACGCTAAAGAGATCGTCGAGAAGATCAATCAGCTCGATGTTAACAGAAGGGCCCTTCAGACAGAGCTTGATTCCTGCCTTTCGGAGCAGAAGAAGAAGGCTGCTCAGATCGGTGGCCTTATGAAGGAGGGCAAGAAAGAGGAGGCAGATGCTGTCAAGGCTGAGGTTGCGGCTCTGAAGGCACGCTCTGCTGAAATCGAAAGCAAGTCTGCGGAGAATAACTCTGAGCTGGATTCTCTTGTAGTTCTTCTCCCTAACATACCATGCGACCAGGTGCCTCTCGGAAAGGGCGCAGAGGATAATGTGGTAGTAAAGACCGGAAATGAAATTCCTGAACTTGGCGAGAACTGCCTTCCGCACTGGGAGCTTGCCAAGAAATATGATATAATTGATTTCGATCTTGGAGTGAAGCTTACCGGTGCAGGTTTCCCTGTATACAAGGGCAAGGGTGCAAGACTCCAGAGAGCTCTCATCAATTATTTCCTTGACATCAATACAGATGCAGGCTATCTCGAAGTTGAGCCGCCGGTAATGGTCAACGAGGCATCAGGCTTCGGTACAGGCCAGCTTCCTGACAAGGAAGGACAGATGTATCATGCGACAGCAGACAACTTCTACCTGGTACCTACAGCCGAGGTTCCTGTAACCAACATCTATCGTGATGTCATTCTCGGAAACAATGACTTCCCTGTGAAGATGACTGCATATACCCCATGCTTCCGTCGTGAGGCCGGTTCATACGGCAAGGACGTACGCGGACTCAACCGTCTTCATCAGTTCGACAAGGTGGAGATCGTGCGTATCGAGAAGCCGGAGGAGTCGTACGCTGCACTTGACGAGATGATCGCTCATGTAGAGAAGATCGTTGCAAGCCTCGGACTTCCTTACAGGATCCTTCGTCTTTGCGGCGGTGACATGAGCTTCACTTCTGCCATCACTTATGACTTTGAGGTATATTCAGCAGCCCAGGGCAGATGGCTTGAGATCTCATCTGTTTCCAACTTTGAGTCATATCAGGCTAACCGCCTGAAACTCAGGTATAAGGATGCTGACGGCAAGACTCAGCTCGCTCATACTCTGAATGGAAGCTCGCTTGCTCTCCCACGTGTGGTTGCAGCTCTTCTCGAGAACAACCAGAAAGGCGACAGGATAGAGATTCCAGAGGCTCTCCGTCCATATACAGGCTTTGACTATATTGACTAAGGATAAGGTCATATTAGGTATAGATCCCGGAACCAATATTCTTGGTTACGGGATCGTTCGTGTAGATACGAAAGGCCCTCATTATGTCGATATGGGGGTTTTCGATCTGCGAAAGATCGTCGATCCTTTTGAAAAGCTTGCCAATATCTTTGCCGGGGTAGGCGAACTGCTGGATGAGCATAAGCCCGACGAACTGGCTGTGGAGTCACCCTTCTACGGCAAGAACGCGCAGGTGATCCTGAAGCTCGGACGTGCTCAAGGAGCGGCGATAACAGCGGCGGTCATGAGGGGAATACCGGTGGCGGAATATGCTCCCAGAAAGGCCAAGATAGCGATCTGCGGAAATGGTGCGGCTTCAAAGGAACAGGTCGCGATGATGATAGGCAAGACTCTTGGTGTGGATCTTGATTCCAAGTATCTCGATGCTACTGATGCACTTGCGATTGCCTTGTGTCATCACTACCAGATGTCCAATCCTCTGGCAGCTGCCGGTTCTTCAGGTGATTGGAAGAAATTTATTGAAAACAACCCGAAAAGGGTTAAAAAGTGAGACATCCGGTTAAACTTTCTTTGATCGGAGGTGTCTAAATTATGAAGGCTGGCCAAATGCAGGTTCAGCCTTCTGTGATGTATTAATCTGAGTGTAGGAAACGAACTTTTATGATGAAAAAGACTGCTGTATCTCTTTTAAAGGTTCTGCTCGCAGGGACTATGATGCTTTTGGGCGTTACGGTTTATGCGCAGGGCCATTTTACTGTGAAACTCAGGCTTGTCGATGATAAGACAGCCGAACCGGTAGGTTTCGCTACCGTATCCCTTTCAGAAAAGGGGAGCGATAAGCCTTCATCTTATGTCCTTTCCGATGCGGAGGGAAAGGCGTCTCTGACGAAAGTTGCAAAGAAGACATATGTCCTCAAGGCCGAACTCATGGGCTATAAGACCCATCAGCAGGAGCTGCAGGTGGAGAAGAGCATCGACCTCGGAGATATCAGGATGTCAGAGGATGTCGAGGTTCTGGATGCGTCAAAGGTTTCGGCTGTGGGTAATCCTATCGTGGTCAAGAAGGATACGATAGAGTACAATGCCTCGTCCTTCAAGATCTCTGACAATGACATGCTTGAGGAACTTCTCAAGAAGCTCCCCGGAGTTGAGGTAGGAACAGACGGAAGCATCACAGCCAATGGCGAGACTATCAACAAGATAACCATTGACGGAAAGACCTTCTTCCTTGACGATCCCCAGCTTGCTTCTAAGAACATCCCGGCAAAGCTCGTCGAGAAGGTGAAGGTGGTTGAGAAGAAGTCGGAACAGGCGGAGTTCACCGGAATCGATGATGGAGAGGAAGAGACAGTCATCGACCTTAGCATCCGCAAGGGAATGATGAACGGTGTCTTCGGTAATATCATGGGCGGTGGCGGTCATGATATGCCGAGTCCTCAGAATGATATGAATGACTGGCGTTATCAGGGTGCAGCCATGGTAGGCCGTTTTACTGATAAGAGCCAGTTGAGCGTCATACTCAATGCGAACAATACCAACAACCGCGGCTTCAACGACATGGCTGGAAGCATGATGCAGGGAATGCGTGGCGGCGGAGGAGGAATGGGCCGTGGAATGGGCGGCTGGGGCCGTAGTAACGGTATCACCACTTCGTGGATGGGCGGATTGAACGGAGCCTTTGAACTTCTTGACGGCGATATGGAGCTTGCCGGCAACTATCTGTACAACGGATCCGACAATTATGTCGAGGAGACAAGCACAAAGACAACCTATCTTGAGGACGGAAGCCGTCTGATCTATGACAACAACGGATACAGTACCACCAGAAGCCAGGGTCATCGTTTCGGTGTCAGGCTGGAGCATGAATTTTCCGAGAATACGTCGATCCTCTTCGAGCCTCAGGTGAATTTCGGAAGCGGTAACTTCAGCGAAATTGCTGATTTCGAGACATATTCAGATCGTCCGGATGCTTCTGGAAAGGAAAAGACAAATGACGGATATACCAATAATAACGGAGCTAACGACAACTGGTCTACAAGCGGTTTCCTTCTTTTCAGACAGAGGATCGGAAAGCCGGGAAGAACCATCTCAGCAAACATCAGATACAGCTTCAGCGACAACAAGCTTGCAGGCCTGAATCAGTCTCTGACCAATGTCTTTGACGAGTCATCCGATTTCCGTCCGAGCGAAATCGTCAATCAGTTCTATGACAGCCGTTCGAAAAACGCGTCATTAAGAGGAAGGGTGGTATATACCGAACCTCTTGCAAAGCATCTCTTCCTTGAGGCGAATTATGAATACAGCTGGAACAGAAGCGAGTCTGTGAAGGATACATATGACAGCGGTTCGAATGCACTCGATCAGGCTGGAAAGCTTCAGTATGTGTCTGACGGAGCTGTCCGTAATGATATATATTCCAATGATATCCTTAACCGCTACATAAATCAGAGAGCGGGTCTCAACCTCAGCTGGCAGAAGGATAAGTTCCGTGCTCAGTTGGGAGCGGCGGTCAATCCTACGGATACCAAAAACGAGACGAATGGAGAGAAATATGAGAGCAAGGTGATCAACTGGTCGCCTCAGGCAATGCTGCGCTATGAGATCAATGACAATACCAACATCAGAATGTTCTACTCCGGACGTTCATCGCAGCCGTCGACTTCTCAGCTGATGCCGGTTCCGGATAATTCCAACCCTCTGAACGTATCTTTCGGTAACCCTTATCTGAAGCCGTATTTCAATCATAATATCCGCGCGAACTTCGGATATACGAACAAGAAGTCGTTCACTTCCGTTCATGCGAACATCCGTGGAGGTCTTGTGCAGGACGCGATAACAAATGCGCAGTGGTATGACAAGGCCGGCGCCCAGTATTCGATCCCGGTGAACGGCCCGGGAACAGGCAATATCAATGCGCGTGTCATGGTGAATTCTCCTCTCGGAAAGTCTGATTTCTCTATCTTCTCAATGACGAACGGAGGATATAATCAGTCGACTTCATACATCGGCACCGGCAAGCTCGATACCGGCAGATATTACGATGCGGAGAATGCGGAATTCGATTACGACCTCTTCCATAAGGATTTCCCTACATTGGAGGGCAGGGACGAGTTCTCTACCAACAGGATACAGACTCTCAACTTCACTCAGAGGTTAAGGTTCACATACAGAAATGATTTTGTGGAACTTACCTTGGGTGGCCGTACAAGGATGTCAAAGTCTTGGTATACAATCGCCTCCGCTACCAATACGACAACTTGGAACAATCAGATCGATGCATCCATGAACTGGACCATCCCAGGAGGAATAAACATCCTGTCTGATGTCGACTACAACTGGTACGAGGGATATACAACTCCGCAGGAGGACGAGTTCATCCTCAATGCGGAAATTACAAAGCTCCTGTTCAAGAACACATGTACCCTCGCCCTGAAGGCATATGATATCTTCGCTCAATCGAAGAACCTGTCTGTTACAGATGCTTCCAACTACCATCAGGAAGTCCGCAACAACACTCTCGGAAGATATATCATCGTGTCGTTCACCTACCGCTTCGGTACCTTCGGTGGAAATAGAGGCGGCGGTCCGGGAGGCCCTATGGGTGGCCCTCCACGCAGATTCTGATCGTGAAAATGTTTTATTTGCAGGGTATCGGACAGGAACATGTCCGGAACCCTGCTTTTTTACTATATTTGTAGTCCTGACCCGAATAATTAATAACACATAGATATGAAAAAACTACATTGTTTCTTGATTATTGTCGCCTCCCTTGTCCTGTTGCCTTCGCTGAATGCTCAGGAATACGATCTTGAGGACGGCTATTATCATCTGATAAGCGATCATGGTCTGGCTCTCAGCAATCAGGGAAGCTATACCAATGAAGCTACCCTTTACATGACGAGTCATGTCGAAAACAGCAAGGACCAGACATGGAGATTTGTCAGGATCGGCCAGAATGAGTATGTCATAGAGAAGCCGGAGATATTTCGTGGAATAGACTGCAACGGTGACGGAAACGGGGTCGGAAATCCTCTGATCCAGTGGGAATCCGAGTTCGAAAATCCGAATCAGGCATGGGTGTTTGAAAGGATAGCCGAGAATGTCTATGCAATACGCAGCAAGGTCAGCGGAATGTACATCTCATATGAGGATGTGGGACCGGTCGGATCTCCTGTGTGCCAGCTGCCTATAGACAGCTCGCAGTCGAAGGCGCATTGGACGCTGCGCAAGGCGTATGTGGATTTCAAGATCGAGCCGGTGAAGACTTCAAGTGACGAGGACTGGGAAAATGAGAAGATCTTTGCAGTGAACAAGGAGGCGGGACGTGCCACCTTCACTCCATATCCGTCAGTTGAGGTGATGATGGCGGATTCTTCATACCGCAGGCAGTGGCTTCGCCCTGATTCTCCTGATTACATGCTTCTTAACGGAACCTGGAAGTTCAACTGGGTGAAGCAGCCGTCAGAGAGACCGGCTGACTTTTACAAGGCTTCATACGATGTCTCGCAGTGGGATGATATCGAAGTCCCTTCATGCTGGGAAATGAAGGGTTACGGTACTCCGATCTATACCAATATCACATATCCTTATCGTAACAATCCTCCGTTCATACAGAAGCAGGACGGATATACCAGCGAACATGAACCGAATCCTGTAGGCTCGTACAAAAGGACGTTCACTCTTCCCGAGTCTTGGGAAGGCAGTCCTGTATTCATCCATTTTGACGGTGTGTACAGTGCCATGTACCTGTGGGTGAACGGAAAGAAGGTCGGATATAGCCAGAGTTCGACCGAGGATGCGGAATTCAATATCACTCCATATGTGAAAGCCGGTGAGAATCAGGTGGCTGTCGAGGTGTACAGATGGTGTGACGGAAGCTATCTCGAAGATCAGGACATGTTCCGTCTCAGCGGCATATTCAGAGATGTATATCTTCTCAGACGCTCTCCTGTGCATTTCCGCGATTTCTATCTCAAGGACGTGTTCAACGGCAGCATGGAGGATGTCACTCTCAGGGCTGATGTCGAGTTGAGGAATCTTGGTAAAAGGGCTCAGACCGGCTGCAGTGTGGCCGTAAGCCTTCTTGATCCATGCGGCAGGAAGCTTATGGAGAAGTCTGCGGAAGTCGGTCAGCTTGCAGGTAAGGCGGGTGGAAAGGTAAGTGTGGAATTCCCTCATATCTCTCCGGAACTCTGGTCTGCCGAAAAACCTGTCCTGTATACAGTCGTGCTGGAGCTTAAGGACAAGGCAGGAAAGGTTATGGAGGCCACTTATGCCCAGCATGGTTTCAGAAAGATCGAGATCAAGGGAAAGAGGGCCTATGTCAATGACAGACAGGTCTTCTTCAAGGGTGTGAACCGTCATGACATCCATCCTGTGCTCGGTAAATCCGTGGATCTTGAATCCATGATGAGGGATGTCTTTCTCTTCAAGCAGAATAATATCAATCTGTTGCGTACAAGCCATTATCCTAACGATACGAAGCTCTATGCCCTTTGCGACCATTACGGAGTCTATGTGATGGGTGAGGCCAATATGGAGTGTCACGGCAATAATGCCATAAGTTCGATACCGTCATGGGAACCGGCTTATGTCGACAGGATGGAGCGTATGGTTCTTCGTGACAGGAATCATCCGTCGGTGGTGTTCTGGTCATTGGGCAACGAATCGGGTGCAGGCGACAATTTCGTTGCCATGAAGGCAGCTGCTCTCAGGCTTGATGACAGACCTGTCCACTACTGCGAAATGGATGATCTTTCAGATATGGATTCCAATATGTATCCGTCGTTGGAGAGTATGATCGAAATAGATAAGGCGGATAGGGATAAGCCGTATTTCATGTGCGAGTATGCTCATGCAATGGGTAATGCAGTGGGTAACCTTGCTGAATATTGGGATTATATTGAAAATCATTCCAGCAGATTGATAGGCGGATGTATCTGGGATTGGGTCGATCAGGGACTGCACAGACCAGGCGAGGTTACTGACCGCTTCTTCTACGGCGGTGATTTCAACGACCATCCCAATGATGCGGAATTTACCGGAAACGGACTGGTGACTTCCGACAGACAGGAGACTCCTAAGCTTAAGGAGGTCAAGCATGTATACCAGTATGTCGATATCAGGAAAGCGGGGGATGACAGGATATCTCTCAGAAACAAGTACTGTTTTACGGATCTTGATGAGTTTGACCTTGAATGGACCATCCTGAAGGATGGAAAGGCTGTTGATGCAGGCAGGTCTGACATTCCTTCCGCTGCACCGGGACAGACTGCGGTCGTGACAGTGCCTCAGATGCTGGAGACAGGTCAGGACGGAGAGTATTACATGGATGTCGCGGTTGTAAGGACAGACAGGCAGGATTGGGCCGGACCGGGGCATGTGGCGGCTTCCGAGCAGCTTGCCTTAAGGGAAGTTCCGGTTGTGCTTGAGCCGGTGCAGACTGTCAGAAAAGATCTTGCGGTAACTGAGGATGAAGATGGCGTGACATTCTTCAATAGAGGCTTCTCTGTGTCTTTTGACAAGACGGACGGTGAGATGACATCACTTGTCTTTGCCGGGCTTGAGATGATCCATCAGAATGAAGGCTTCCGTTTCAACTGGTACCGTACGGTTTCAAACGATAAGGATACCTACAGTTTTGCCGGTGAAGGACTGACTCTGGATTCATTCTCCTGGAAATGGGAAAAGGAGGGCGAGGTCGCACAGCTTGTGACGGAGATGACAGCTGCTGTTTATAATATGTACGGCAAGGTCGCTGATTCTGTTCCTTACAAAGTCGTCTATACGGTTTATGCTGATGGAATAGTTGATGTTGATGCCTCGTTCATGACTGATGACCAGTGTTCTGTACCGCGACTGGGCCTTGCAGCGTCTGTGACTCCGGGTTATGAGAATATCAGGTGGTACGGCCGCGGGCCTCATGAAAACTATTCGGACAGGGAGTCTTCTGCATATTTCGGAATATACGAAAACACGGTGGACGGAATGGTCGAGCCGTATCTCCGTTCACAGACAATGGGCAACAGAGGTGATGTCCGTTGGATGAGCCTTACCGATGAGAAAGGACGTGGAATGAAGATTACGGCAGGCGGTAACCTAGCTTTCTCTGCCCTTCATGCAAGGGACTGGGATCTCCGTAACAGAATCGGGCATACCCATGATATGAACAAGGTAAGGCTTGCGCAGACCGTGCTTTCTCTGGACTGCATACAGGTCGGACTCGGAAATGCAAGTTGCGGTCCGGGCCCTCTTCCTGAATATCTTATAAAGAACAATCACACATACAGTTACTCATTCCGTCTGGAAGGAGTGCTCTGATCTGTGATGAACCTTACTGCAAGGGAAAGCAGAAGCAGACAGAATATAAAGGTACAGACTCTTCCCGTGATGTCTCCGTGAGCAACGAAGAATGTGATGTCATCACGAAGAGGAATTTCTCCTTCGATTACAGCCGGCTCCCACCACGGGGTCGGCTGGATTATTTCACCCGAAGGGCTGATGATGGCGCTTATTCCTGTATTGGCGCATCGTGCAATCGCACGTCTTGTCTCGATGGCGCGGAGGGAGGCATAGCTCAGATGCTGTCTGTAGCCCGGAGTGTTTCCCCACCATGCATCGTTCGTGATGATGGTCATGGCTCTTGCTCCCTTGCGGATGTAATCTGTGTAATATTCCCCGTACACGGATTCATAGCATACGGCACATCCTATCGGAATCTGCTGTCCGTCAGTCGATTCCACATCAAGCAGAGTTATTTCATCCTGACCGACGCATCTTCCCATTACTCCTCCGAGAAGGTCGTCTATCCTGCAGAACAGGGCAGGGTAGGGAGTCTTTTCCACCGCTACCACAAGCTTGCTCTTGTGGAAGATGTCGGTTCTGGCACTGCCGTCGATCATGAGGGCGGAATTATGTGATTCCAGCCAGAGATCCTTCCTGATATGCCTTGCCGTATGTGACGGAGCCTCATCGGAGATTATGTAATCATATGAGGAAGCTCCGAAAAGCATGTTGACATCCGGGTAAGCCTTCAGAAGATTCGTGAACCTCCTCCATGTAAGGCTGCGGTCGAACTGTCCGACGATTATGTCGTTTGTAAATGTTTCGGGAGCTACGATCAGAAGGGGACCTTCCGCCTTGTCCTTTCTGCCCTTCAGGGCTGTCTTGACCTGTCCTTCGAGAATGGCGTTCTGCTGGTCCTGCGTCATAGCCTGGAACTTGTTGTATGGATCGATGTTCGGCTGGACTATCATGACAGGCAGTTTCTCTCCTTCACTCATTGCATCCTTGTATCTGCCACCTATTGCAGGCGAGACCGCAAGCGGACCGGCAAGCAGGAGGGCATACCCTGCAAATGCCGCGCATCTGGCCTTTATGTTCCATCCGGAGATCCTTCCGTCCGAAAGACTCACGAGAAGTCCGAAGAGTCCCAGATTGCAGGCCCAGATCCAAAGAGAGCCTCCGAGACTTCCGGTATACTCGTACCATTGGATAGCCCATGTGCTTCTGCCGAAGGCGTTTCCGAGAACGAGCCACGGCCATGAAATTTCTGCGTCAAAATAAAACCTCTCCCAGGCTATCCATGTGACAGCCAGGAAGATATATGGCAGGGAGCCTGAGAATTTCTTCTTGCTCAGACGGAACAGACCGAAAACGAGTGACATCTGCAGGGAGTTTGCCAGCACAGCGAATATTCCTCCTCCGACGGTAGCGTTGCAGACCCAGAATGTGGTGATGGCGTTCCATAGGACAAAGGCGGAGTAATGATATATCCATATCCTTTTCTTTTCGGTCAAGGTCGCGATGCGCTCCATGCAAAGAAGCGGCACTATTCCGAAAAGGGCCAGAAGTCCGGTGTGAGGTACGATATAGGGCAGCGACATCATGACGGCGAACATCACGACAAGTCCCCACAGAAGTATGTTTTCCTTTTTCATTGTCATTCCGATAATAAGCAACGGCAAAGATATAAATAAATTTACTACCTTTGTCTGTTTGGAATTCTATTACAGGAGGAATGGATATGCTGATGGATATGTTCAAAGGATTTCTCGTAGGAATATGTGCGTCTGCCCCGATAGGGCCGATAGCGATACTTGTCGTGCAGAAATCTCTCAGCAAGGGACATAAGGCCGGCTTCGTTTCGGGACTGGGTGCAAGTGTGGTGGATACCTTGTATGCCTTTATTGCCATATTCGCCCTTGCCTTTGCGCAGAAGCTCATCGAGCAGCATCAGAACCTTATCCTGCTCGTGGGAGGTCTCGTCCTGTCTGTTGTGGGTGTATCCATGGCTTTTTCCAATCCTTTCAGGAAGATGAAGAAAGATGGAAAGTCGCGTGTCTCGACCAAGGATTTCGCTCAGGCGGTCATAATGGGACTGTCCAATCCGATGGCGATATTCGTGATGTTCACCCTCTTTGCCTTCTTCGGTCTGGCCAAGGATGCTCCTCAGACCTGGAGTGTAGCTCCGATACTCATCTCCGTGAGTCTCGGTTCAGTGACCTACTGGTTCAGCGTTTCATGGCTTCTGAGCCGTTTTGCCAAGAACTTCCGGATGAGGACAATACTGTGGATCAGCAGGATCACAGGTGCAATAATAGTAATAATCGGCATAGCTCTGTTCGGACAGGGACTCTTCAATGTCGTGTTCAGAGGCATGCCAATAGTTTGATCATATGGAAAAGTCAAAAGTATTCTTCACGGATCTCAGGACCGTGCCGGGCAACGACCTGCTTACAAAGCTCGAAAAGCTCATCAGACGTGCGGGCATCGCTGACATCGATTTCGATGGCAAGTTCACTGCTATAAAGATTCATTTCGGTGAGCCTGGAAACATGGCGTACATCCGTCCAAACTATGCGGCAAGGGTCGTGGACGTGATCCGTTCTCTCGGCGGAAAGCCTTTCCTTACAGATAGCAACACCCTTTATTCAGGCGGCAGGTCAAATGCTGTGGACCATCTGAATGCAGCGATGGAAAACGGATTCAACAGAATCGGAGCCCATGCTGACGTCATCATCGCCGACGGTCTCAAAGGTACTGACTACAAGGAAGTTCCGAGCGGCGGAAAATATTGTCCTTCACCGAAGATCGGTGCGGCCATCGCTGATGCCGACATCGTGATATCGATGAACCATTTCAAGGGACATGAGCAGAGCGGTTTCGGAGGAGCGTTGAAGAATCTCGGTATGGGATCGGCAAGCGTGGGCGGAAAGCTCGAGCTTCATTCCTCATCACAGCCGTGCATCGACCTTGACAACTGCATCGGCTGCCGCATATGCGAGAAGTACTGCCGTCACGGAGCAGTGAAGGTGGTCGACAGGAAGGCTGTTATCGATTACGACAAGTGTGTGGGTTGCGGTCAGTGTGTCGCAGTGTGCCAGAAGGCTGCTGCTGTGGTGAAGGATTATGATACTTCGGAAGTGCTCAACAGCAAGATCGCGGAGTATGCCTACGCAGTAGTGAACGGCAAACCTTCGTTCCATATCAGCTTCATTATGAACGTGTCGCCGAACTGCGACTGCTGGAACCACAATGATGCGGCCATCGTTCCGGATCTGGGAATTGCGGCTTCCTTCGACCCTGTCGCTCTTGACTGTGCCTGTGCAGACCTCGTGAAGGCTGCTCCTACCCTTATGGGCAATGCCGTTACCGATAAGGACAAGGCTCATGAAGAGGGATGTACCTGCGGTCATCATCACCATAAGGGCGAGGACAAGTTCCGTATCGTCCATCCTGACACCAACTGGGAAGCAGGAGTGGAGTATGGCGAGCAGATCGGTCTCGGCTGCAGGGCTTATGAATTGATTAAAGTCTGAATCTGATGGCAAATAAGGAAAAATCTACTAAAGGAAAATACAGTTGGATAGTCAGCAACCTTGTCAAGGCTGCCGTGATAGTTGTCGTGCTGCTTGCCGGTGCGATGATATTTCTCAATGTGGTGACTAAGCACAATCAGGAGATCACGGTCCCTGATTTCTCGAATCTTTCAGTTGCCGAGGCAAAGGCTCTTGCTTCGCAGTCAGGCATGAGGGTCGAGGTGACCGACTCCGTCTTCGTGAAGAGGATGAAGAAGGGTGCGGTCTATAGACAGAATCCGAAGGCAGGAAGCAAGGTAAAGGACGGACGTCGTATCATATTGACGATCAATGCTACGAATGCCAAGAAGGTGACCATGCCTAACCTGATAGGCTATTCGATGCGTCAGGCTATGGCTGAACTTCAGTCGCGCGGTCTTGTGCTCGGCAAGCTTATCTATGTGGATGATATAGCTACCAACAATGTCCTCAAGCAGCTCAGGGGCAATCGTGAGATCGACCCGGGCGTGATGATCGAGAGCGAGTCTGTCATAGATCTTGTCGTGGGACTTAATTCCTCTGATACCGAGACTTATGTTCCTGATGTAGTCGGTCTCAAGTATATCAGCGCCTTGGATGCGGTTCATGGAAATTCTCTGAATATCAGCAAGCTGAGATTTGACAAGTCGGTCCAGAACTACGATGACAGCCTCAATGCTGTGGTTTACAGACAGACTCCGGAACCATCAGAACATCCTGTGAAGATGGGTGAGGATGTTACCCTGTATATGACTGTAGATACCAATAAAGTACCTGCGAGATAATGGATAACAGATATTTTGATTTTGACGGGGATCCGGTAGAGGATGTGATGGCATGTGAAGGTGAAGCGGCCTATGAAGACGAGCAGCAGGAAATGTTCGAGCATTACCGCTTTGACATTTCTGCAGGTCAGGTGCCGATGCGTGTGGACAAGTATCTTTCGACGCATATGGAATATACTTCCCGTCACCGTATACAGCTTGCCATCAAGGCTGAATATATCCGTGTCAATGACAAGATCGTCAAGGCAAACTATGTGATACGTCCCGGCGATGTCATCAAGTTCGTGATGCCGTACCAGAGGAGGGGACTGGAGATCCTCCCTGAGGATATTCCGTTGAACATAGTGTATGAGGATGATGATGTTCTCGTCCTGAACAAGGAGGCGGGAATGGTCGTACATCCGGGTCACGGACATTTCAGCGGTACTTTGGTCAATGCTCTCGCACATCATCTTGGCATATCTCAAGGTGCTGATGCCGAGGATGAAAGGATGGGTGTGCTGGTACATCGCATCGACAAGGACACTTCGGGACTTCTCGTCGTGGCTAAGAATGATGAAGCTCAGCTCGACCTCGCAAAGCAGTTCTTTGTGCATTCTATCGAGCGCCGTTATGTGGCTATAGTCTGGGGTAATGTGAAGGATGATGAAGGTACCATAATCGGAAACATCGGCCGCGACCCGAACGACAGGATGAGGTTCAAGGTCTTCCCTGACGGAGATTACGGCAAGCATGCGGTGACACATTACCGTGTACTCGAGCGCTTCGGCTATGTGACTGTCGTGGAATGCCGTCTCGAAACCGGCAGAACCCATCAGATCAGGGTGCATTTCAACTGGATAGGCCACCCGCTCTTCAACGATGAACGATATGACGGAGCAGAGATCCGCAAAGGTACCATCTATGCAAAGTACCGCCAGTTCATAGAGAACTGCTTCAAGCTCCTGCCGCGTCAGGCCCTCCACGCAAAGACCCTCGGTTTCGTCCATCCGCGCACCAAGCAGATGATCCGCTTCGACTCCGACCTCCCGTCCGACATGCAGGCCCTGATCGACAAATGGCGCAAATACTCCGAAAACATGACCCAGTTCCTGGAGGAGGAATAAAAAAGGTGGGAAGCTAATCAAGCTTCCCACCTTTTTCATCGTAGAATTCATTCTGCAGAACAGTGAAGTCGGTGGATTCCACTACTTCGATCTTGCATCTGTACTTCTTTTTCCATTTTCCTACTATCGAGGAAAAGAGGCCTTTGGTGAGGTATGCGCCGAGGATCGGGTTTACCTTCAATGTCAGATTCGTGATCTTCTTTTCGAGCACGTAATATGACAGCCTTCTTTCAATGGCTTCGTCGATTACGACACTTGACGCTATCTTTCCTGAGCCGTTGCATACCGGACACACTTCCATGGTGTTGATTTCGGTAGCAGGCCGCACTCTCTGTCTGGTGATCTGCATGAGTCCGAACTTTGTAAGCGGAAGCACATTGTGCTTGGCTCTGTCCGGCTCCATCAGCTCCTGCATCTTCTTGTAGAGGGCATTCTTGTGTTCGTTGGTCTCCATGTCTATGAAGTCCACGATGACTATGCCTCCCATGTCTCTGAGTCTGAGCTGTCTGGCGATCTCCTCCGCTGCATAGCAGTTGACGTCAAAGGTGTTCTGTTCCTGTTCCTTGTTCTTTGAACGGGTGCCGCTGTTGACGTCTATCACGTGCAGTGCTTCTGTGTGCTCGATCACAAGGTATGCTCCCTGTTTGATAGGGACGACCTTTCCGAAAGAACTCTTGATCTGTCTCGTCACTTCGAAGTGGTCGAAGATCGGCGCCTTGTCCTTATAAAGCTTCACGATCTTCTCCTGCTCCGGCGAAATCAGCGAGATGTACTTGCGTGTTTCCTCGTATATGTTCTCATCGTTCACATAGATGTTTGTGAATGAATCGTTGAGAAGGTCCCTGAGGATTGTGGTCGTCTTGCTGTATTCCGTGAACAGCAGCTGGATACCTTTTGATTTAGCCAGTTTCTTCCAGGAATTCTCCCATTTCTCTACAAGCGACATGAGTTCTGCATCGAGGACAGCGGCGTTCTTGCCTTCTGCTGCCGTGCGTATGATCGCTCCGTAATTTTTAGGAAGAATGCTCCTGACAAGTGTCTCAAGCCTTCTTTTTTCCTCTCTCGAAGAAATCTTCTGGGATACGCTCACCTTCTCGGCGAAGGGGAGCAGTACGATGTTTCGTCCTGCCAATGAAATTTCCGCAGTCAGTCGTGATCCTTTTGTCGAAATCGGCTCCTTGACGATCTGTACTATGATCATCTGTCCCGGTGACAGCACATTCTCGATACGGCCTTCCTTTTCCAGGATCGGTCCCGGCTTGATGTGCTTGTACATACCCTTGATGTCTGAATTGGGATTGATCCTCTTGACGAATTCGTCAAATGCGTTGAAATACAGTCCCAGATCGAGGTAGTGGACAAATGCTTCCTTTTCATCTCCGATGTCGACGAAAGCAGCGTTCAGGGACGGAAGAATCTTCTTCACCTTTCCTAGATATACATCTCCTACGGAAAAGCTGTGTCCCTGGCTGGACTCCTTGTTCAGCTCGATGAGCCTGTGGTTTTCCATCAGTGCTATCGAGACTTCAGTTGAACTCACGTCAACGATAAGGTCTTTTTCGGACTCCATCAGGAATTTCAATGATAAGAACTTAAAACTAAAGAGGCCGACCCTCCAGGCCAGCCTCTTTTTAGCAGACTGCTAAAATGGCAGACACTGCGAGAAATTACTTTCTCTTCTTGTGTCTATTCTTGCGAAGACGCTTCTTACGCTTGTGCGTCGCCATCTTATGCCTTTTATGCTTCTTTCCGTTTGGCATAATATTAAGGTTTTAAAATTATATTGATAGATTACTTCTTTACTTCGTTTACGAATACCTTAGCCGGCTTGAATGCTGGGATGTTGTGAGCCGGAATAGTCATAGTCGTATTCTTAGTGATGTTTCTTGCTGCCTTCTCTGCTCTATGCTTTACGATGAAGCTGCCGAATCCACGAAGATAAACAGGGTTACCCTTAACGAGGGAGCCCTTTACGCTCTCCATGAAAGACTCAACCACGATCTGCACAGTTGCCTTCTCAATACCGGTTGCCTTGGCAACTTCGGTTACGATTTCTGCCTTTGTCATAACTTATTTTAATTTTTAATCAAATTACTATTGCGATAATCCGTGCAAAAGTAGACTTAATTTTTCAATTACGCAAATTGCTTGTATAAAAATCGTTAAAAAACTTATCGGTCGCATGTTCCGGCATGACGCAATGGCATAAAAAACATGCTGGCATGGAGATTGACCATATATAATGTGCGAATTTTTCCGGCTTTTTGACTGACAAATTGTCAGTTCGGATGGTTCTGCCTTATAACAAGTGAAATATTATATGACAATGAAAGATATATTCAATGACATTTTATCTCCGTCGGGTGGGGCGGAAGTGAGCATAATCCCTGTCTTGCAGGGCGATGCGCTGATGAAGGTGAACGAGAGCGACCTCCCTGACAGCCTTCCTATTCTGGCGCTGAGGAATGCCGTGCTTTTCCCGGGATCGGTGTATCCCATAACCATCGGAAGGGACAAGTCCATCCGGCTTATAGAGGATGCCGAGAGGACTAATGCCTTCATCGGAGCTGTGCCTCAGAACGATCTGACAGTGGAAGATCCTCATAAGGAGGACCTTTATACATATGGTACCGTAGCCAAGATAGTCAAGACTCTTGAGATGCCGGACGGCACCATAACAGCCATACTTCAGGGCTTCAAGAGGTTCGAGATCGATTCGATCGTCGAATATGAGCCTTACATGCTCGGAAGGGTCCGCTATCTTGATGACTATGCTCCTGAGAATGACACGAAGACCAGAATGATTGCCGAGTCTCTCAAGGAGAAGGCCTCGTCTCTCATCAGACTGTCTCCTATGGTGGCGCGGGAGGCTGCTGCTGCCATAAAGAGCATAGAAAGCTTCGAGTTCCTTGTCAATTTCATCGCCACTACCATCGAGGTGGAGAACTTCATGGACAAGGTGGAGCTTCTTCAGTACGGTGACCTCAGGGCGAGGGCAATGAAACTGCTGTCTGTTCTTGATACCCAGCTCGAGCTTCAGAAGATAAAGCAGGAGATCAATCAGAAGGTGAAGTCGGAAATCGACCAGCAGCAGAGGGAGTATTACCTGAACAACCAGCTCAAGACCATTCAGGAAGAGCTTGGAATGGATGACGTGGAGGAGTTCTCACAGCTCCGTGCGCGTGCGGAGGAGAAACTATGGTCTCCTGAGGTTCAGCTCATCTTTGAAAAGGAGATGGCCAAGCTTGAGAGATATAATCCAAGCTCGCCTGATTACAGCATACAGTACAACTACATCAATTTCATGCTGGATCTTCCTTGGGGCCAGATTTCCAATGACAATCTTGACCTTAAGAATGCGAAGAAGGTGCTTGACGAGGATCATTTCGGCCTTGATACCGTGAAGGACAGGATCATCGAATATCTTGCTGTACTTAAGCTCAAGGGTGACATGAAATCGCCTATCCTTTGCCTCTACGGCCCTCCGGGTGTGGGTAAGACCAGTCTCGGAAAGTCGATCGCGAGGGCTCTCGGAAGAAAATATGTCCGTATAGCCCTTGGTGGCGTCCATGATGAATCTGAGATCCGCGGTCACAGAAAGACCTATGTGGGAGCCCTGCCTGGACGTATTCTCAACGGAATCAACCGTGCAGGTACATCTAATCCTGTGATTGTCCTGGATGAGGTGGACAAGCTCAGCAGCGATTTCAAGGGCGACCCGTCGTCAGCTTTGCTGGAAGCGCTTGACCCAGAACAGAATACGGCTTTCCATGACAATTATCTCGACATAGATTACGACTTGTCGAATGTGCTTTTCATCACGACAGCCAACAATATAGACACGATCCAGCCGGCTCTCAAGGACCGAATGGAGATGATCAACGTCAGCGGCTATCTTGCTGAGGAGAAGGTGGAGATCGCTAAGAACTATCTCATCCCGAAGCAGATAAAGGAGCATGGTCTCGAGAAGGGACAGCTCAAGATCGAGAAATCGGCCCTGACAAGGATCATTGACGAATATACACGTGAATCGGGTGTGCGCGGCCTTGAAAAGCAGATCGCAAAGATTGCGAGAGTCACAGCCAAGAAGATAGCTCTTGAGGAGGAATATCCGAAGTCTGTCAAGAAGGATGATCTCAAGGAGTACCTCGGACTTCCGACCAATTCGCATGATGTGCAGAAGGGGAATGAGGCTCCTGGCGTGGTCACCGGTCTTGCCTGGACCCAGATGGGAGGTGAGATTCTGTTCATAGAGAGCT
Organism: Bacteroidales bacterium; assembly: GCA_017626355.1. Lineage (GTDB taxonomy): Bacteria > Bacteroidota > Bacteroidia > Bacteroidales > UBA932 > Cryptobacteroides. Next base: position 10,838 of record JAGAIY010000026.1, on the reverse strand, counting down.
CTGTCAGCAAGGGCAAGGGACAGCTTTCGATGACCGGAAATCTCGGCGATGTCATGAAGGAGTCTGCTCAGATCGCCTTCCAGTATCTCAAAGCTCATCCGGAACTTACCGGACTTTCTTATGAGGAGTTCATGGAAAGGGACATTCACGTCCATGTGCCTGAGGGAGCTGTGCCTAAGGACGGTCCTTCTGCCGGAATCACGATGGTTACATCAATGGTGTCGGCATATAGAAAGAAGAAGGTCAGAAGCGGTATTGCCATGACCGGCGAGATGACGCTCAGAGGCCGTGTCCTTCCTGTCGGCGGTATAAAGGAAAAGATTCTTGCCGCAAAGAGATCCGGAATCCATACGATCATAATCTCAGAGGAAAACAGAAAAGATGTAGAGGATATCAAGGAAATTTACATAAAAGGTCTTACCTTTGTCTACGTCAAAGGAATTCAGGATGTGATTGACGCAGCATATGGATGTTAAGATAGAACAAAGCTGGAAGAACGCATTGGCGGGCGAATTTGAAAAACCTTATTTCGCATCGCTGGTGCGTTTTCTTCATCATGAAAAGGCGGCGGGGAAGAAGATCTTTCCTCCGGGAAGCCAGATATTCAAGGCCTTCGAGCTCACTCCGGTGGGCAAGCTTAAGGTCGTTATTCTCGGTCAGGATCCCTATCATGGTCCCGGGCAGGCACATGGACTTTCGTTTTCGGTGCCTTCGGACATGCCCGCCCCACCTTCTCTCAAGAACATATTCAAGGAAATAGAAAGCGATCTGGGCATAAGGATGAGCGGCTACCCGAATCTTGAGAAATGGGCGGCTCAGGGAGTCCTTCTGCTGAATGCGGTCCTTACGGTGCAGTCCGGTGCGGCGGCATCCCACAGCAAGATAGGCTGGGAAGAGTTTACGGATGCTGTAATACGGTATATATCAGATAATTGTGAAGGCGTCGTCTTTCTTCTATGGGGTAACTTCGCCCGTGGTAAGAGTGCCTTGATCGACCGCTCCCGCCATCATGTTCTTGAAGCTGCCCATCCGTCGCCGCTTGCCCGTGGCGCATTCTTTGGATGCAGACATTTTTCGCGTACGAACGATATCCTTGCTTCGCAGGGAAAGACACCTATTGACTGGGCATTGTAATTATGAAAAGAAAAGCATTGTTTCCGGGATCCTTCGATCCGTTCACAGCAGGCCATCTCAATATTCTGAAGAGGGCGCTTACCATGTTTGACGAAGTCGTGGTTGCTGTAGGTATCAACATAGACAAGAGAGGATTCTTCCCTCTCGAAAAGAAGATGGAGATAATAAGGCAGGCTACGGCCGGTCTGGAAGGCGTGAGCGTCATAAATTATGACAACCTTACCATCGATACCTGCCGTGAGCTGGGCATACATCATATCGTGAGAGGTGTCAGGAATATGATAGATTTCGAAACGGAACGCTCCATAGCAGATGCCAACAGAAAGCTGGCACCGGATATCGAAACCATCATAATTCCTACAGCTCAGGAGTTTGCGCATATATCATCGACGGCTGTGCGTGACCTTCTCAAGCATGGAGGCGACACATCTCTGTTCGTGCCGGAAGGTATAGAATTATAATTTGTCAGAGTCATAAGAACAAACAGACGTGAGAATCTGCATCAAGATAACAGCCATCCTGATATCATTCCTGTGCCTGTCTTCAATTTCGAAGGCTCAGGAACTTGATCCGTTGCAGCAGAAGGCTCTTTCCGACAAGCTGGCAGAGTACTTTGCCGCCATAGAACGTGAGGGAACCGAGGTGCAGAAGCAGGAATGCGACTTTCTTATCGGCAGTTCGGAAGATTCTCTTGTGCGTCAGTTCATAGCTCTTGAAGCATATGAACATTATATGACTTCACCTGTCATGGGATCTGAGGCCGTGGCGATCCATGTGCTTGACAACTGGTTCATTCCCGGAAAGGTGAAGATGAAAAGCGATATTGACCTTATCAATGCCAGGGTCTATGCTGACTTCAACCGTCAGTCTCTGGTGGGAATGATGGCTCCTGAGATCTCGATGCAGAGTATGGATGGGCGGGATGTCACCCTTTTCGGGGAAGGGAAGGGCGCTTCCGGGGCATCCGGTTCAGGACGTCATGCCGTCCTGTATTTCTATGATACCGATTGTTCGAAATGCAAGATAGAGACCATATTGCTCCGTAACATGCTGGAGGATAATGATTATCCGGTCGATCTCGTTGCGGTCTATGCCGGTGATGACAGACAGGCCTGGGAATCATATGCCCACGGACAGCTGGCGGTGGATTCGGACAAGGTCAATGTAATTCATCTCTGGGATCCTGAACTGGATTCGGACTTCCAGCGCAAGTATGGAGTCCTGCAGACTCCGCGTATGTTCCTTCTCAGGCCTGACGGTGTGATCCTTGGGCGAGGGCTGGATTCCGAGGCCTTGTATGCGATGCTGCGAGGTATATTTTCGCAGCAGGAACTGAATTACGGGTCGGAAGAATCGGCGGCTTTGTTTGACGGCATTCTTGCCGCAGAAGACGGGAAAGGACCGGACCGGCAGAGAGTATGCGATCTGGTGGATTACATATCGTCCGGTACTGTTCATAAAGGTGATACCCTTATGTTCCGCCAGCTTTCCGGAGATCTGCTGTACTACCTCGCCACCCGTTCCGGAGAAGGTATCAAGGAAGGACTCAAATATCTTATAGATGAGAACATAAACGGCTGCCCTGAAGCTTGGGATTCGCAGGACGACTCTCTGAAGGTTGTCGGTTTCGCAGCCATCATGGACGATCTCCTGTCCAAAGCCATGTCCGGAACACTTGTCCCGGACATTAAGGTCCCGGGGGAATATGTGACTTCCCGTAAATCGAAGACAGGGGATTTTCGTCTTGACAGACTTCGCGGCGGCAACAATATCATAATGTTCTATACGGAAGGATGTGAAATCTGTAAAGCCGAGAAAGCTGCTATAAGAAATATTGCGGCTGGTGACCGCAGCGTCCGCGCCTTGTTCGTAAATGTTGACGGGATTCTTGCCGGCAACCCGTCACTTGCTGATGCTCTTTTCGATTCTTTTGATCTGTCAGTACTTCCATACATTGTTCTCTCTGATCGAAAAGGGAAAGTAATGCGTCGCTATCTGTCTTATAGATAACAGGTTACGCAAAATCTAAAAAATCAGAAACATTTTCAAAAATGCCTTTGGCACGTTTGGCGCATCGTTTGATTTTCGGTATGCCATGACCCGATGTGTATCATCTAATACCGAAAATTATGTGTAATTTTATTGAAGACTATCCTGGTGACAAGGCCCGGACTCTCGCAGCCGCAAAGTCGATGGCTGACAGCATGCAATGGTGCGATAATGTGGATGACGACCTTATCTGCAGGCAGCTTGCCTCAGGTGAATTCCGTCTTTATATGGAAATGATTTTCTGTGATGCAGCAGAAGATTCTCCACGGGCAAATTCTTTTTCTGTTGTAGCCTGACAGTGTCTATATAAATATTCATTAAAGATAAGATTATGTTTTTAGACGGAACTCTTTATCTTTGTACTTATGACAGGTACAATGATAACAATTCTTGCGGCAGCAGTCGTTCTGACCGCTCTTGTGACATTTTTTGTGAGCCGTTCCATCCTTGTGTCGAGATTCAGGGAGGAGCGTGCAAGCTACGGTTCGACTATCAGCCTTTTGGAGCAAAGGCTGTCTGATACTCAGGAGCATCATCAAAAAGCCATGACAATATTGAGTGACAGCCACGACAAGGCTGTCGCTCAGCTCAAGGCTTCGCATCAGCAGACTCTGGAACAGCAGCTTGAATCTCTCAAGGCTCAGATGACTGTGCAGACCGAGCAGATCCTGAAGGCTCGTGAGGAGGAGCTTGACCGCAAGGCCAAGGAAACTTTCGGGCATATAGCCGACGGGCTTGACAAGGATATACGCAGCATGAAGGAAGCTTTCGAGAGCAACCGCAAGACGCATGCTGAGACTTCCCAGAGCCTTAAGGACAATATAGACAATGCTGTTAGGAATCTCCGTGAGCAGACTGTGTCAATCGGTGACAAGGCCGACAGTCTGGCTCAGGCTCTGCGTGGACAGAACAAGTCTCAGGGTAATTGGGGCGAAGTCATTCTTGACAATCTTTTTGCTGCCGAAGGCCTGAAGGAGGGACGTGACTACGACAAGGAAGAGACCTTGCGTGACGAGCATGGCAACGCTGTCCTTAACGAGGATTCGGATAAGAGGATGCGTCCTGACTTCATCCTGCACTATCCTGACGGCAACGACATAATAATAGATTCAAAGGTGGTTCTGACGGCTATGTACGACTGGCATGCCGCGACCGATGAAAGTGCAAAGGCCGATGCTCTGATGCGTAATCTCGCATCTATGAAGGAACAGGTCAGAAAGCTTGCGAAGAAGGATTACAGCCGTTATCTGCAGCCCGGTCATAAGATGCTGGACTATGTGATAATGTTTGTACCTGTATATTCAGCCCTCAGGCTTGCATATGAGGCAGACCGCAATCTATGGCATGATGCGTACAGGCAGGGAGTGCTCATCACGACGGAAGAAACCCTCATGCCATTCCTTAGAATGATAAGCATTGCGTGGAAAAGTCATGAGCAGGTAGCCAACCAGCAGCAGATAATAGCCGCGGCGGAAACCATGCTCGCCCGTGTATCTGACTTCTGCACCGCCCATGCCAAGATGGGGGAGAAGCTCGAAGATGCCCTCCGGCATTATGAGGCCTGTGACCGCAAGATACGCGAAAGGGGACAGAGCATAGTCGGAGCTGCGAACAAGCTGATCAGCTATGGTGTCCCTAAGAATCAGAAAAAGCCGATTCCGTCAGAAATCGGCATGGAAGAAATATCTTAGGCAGGTCTATTTGAAAAGTCTTGGGACAAACATTGTCAGATAGATACGCCAGTTTCTCCAGATATGTCCGTCTTCGCTCTCGTAGTATTCGTATGGATATCCCATCTGGTCGAAATGCTGGCGCAGCTTTACATTCTCTTCGTAAAGGAAGTCAGTGTTGCCGATAGCGATCCAGTAGAGTGAAGGAGCGTTGGCGAACTGTCTGGCAATCTGCTCCTTTTCGTTCTGATATACAGGGCTTTCCGAATCTTCATGGAACCTTGCTGCGGCTGAGAACAGACCGACATAGTCAAACATGTCCGGATAGTACTTGGAGATATGAAGCGAGTGATAGCCTCCCATGGACAGGCCGGCTATGGCTCTGTGCTTCTTGTCCTTGTACACCCTGTAGTTGCTTTCGATGAACTTCACTACATCTGCGAAGGACATCTCGAATGCTCCGTCCATCATGCCTTTCTGCTGGAATCCAGGAGTCCTGAATCCGTCAGGTCCCTGTCCCGGTGCCGCGACTTCTCCTGCATTGCCGTTTGTCATCACTACAATCATAGGCTCGGCCTTTCCCTGTGCGATGAGATTGTCGAGAATCTGCGATGTGCGGCCAAGATCCATCCAGGCCTCCTCGTCTCCTCCCGCTCCGTGAAGAAGGTAGAATACCGGGTATTTCTGCTTCCTGTTCTGTTCATATCCGGCAGGGGTATATACTGTCATGCGGCGTTTCAGGCCAAGGGTAGGACTGTCATACCATACCTTTGTCACGCTGCCGTGAGGGACATCATTCACTTTGTAGAGATCGCCTTGGCCTCCTCCTGTTATCAATATGTTCGTCACGCTTGCGACATCCCTGTTGATGTATACATTGTTCGGGTCGAGAATCTTCAGACCGTCCACAATGAACGAGTAGCTGTACAGCTCGGATGCAAGAGGTCCGGTGGTATATTCCCAGATGCCGTCCTTCTCCGTCATTTCTGCAAATTGAGGCACAGCCTCCTTGGCGACTCCTTCTGCAGGAAGGAAATCTCCGGTGACATGGACTCTGACTGCTTTGGGTGCGTGCAGCCTGAATGTTACGCTGTTGTCTTCGTTTATCTGCGGAGAAACCACCTGTGGCGCTCCCCAGAGTGCCTGCTGGGCGAAGGATGCCGCACAAATCAGAAGAGCGGCAGCTGAAATTATGATTCTTTTCATGATTATAGTTTTGATGCTTTTTCCATCTTTGACCTTATCTGTTCCGTGCACAGATTGCCGAGGCTGCCCAATGACGTGTGTTTCAGATCCGAAGGCTTGAGCTGGCCGTTTGTCTTGCCCTCTGCTCCCTGATATGAGAACCTTCCTTCGTTTACCTCTATTCCGACATTTCTGTATGCGTCGCGGAACGGCATTCCGGCCAGAGTACGGCGGTTTACTTCTTCAACGGTGAACAGGTAGTCGTATATCGGTGCATCGAGAATGTTGTCCTTGACAATGATGTGCTGAAGCATGTAGTCTGCCATCATGAGGCATTTATGCATCAGTTCCAGCGCAGGAAACAGAATGTCCTTGAGAAGCTGGAACTCACGGTGGTATCCGTGCGGCATGTTGCTGCAAAGCATGCTTATCTCATTTTCCGTGGCCATGATCCTGTTGCAGTTGCCGCGCATGATCTCCCATACGTCAGGGTTCTTCTTATGAGGCATTATGCTGGAACCGGTAGTGAGCTCGTCGGGGAATCGTATGAAGCCGTAATTAGGACTCATGTACATGCAGCAGTCTGCTGCGAACTTGTTGAGTGTCAGGGCTATGGCTCCCATTGCCGAGGCGACGGCACGTTCGGACTTTCCGCGGCTGAGCTGTGCGGCAACCACATTGTAGTCAAGGCTTCCGAATTCAAGAAGGTCCGTTGTCATCTGCCTGTCAAGCGGGAATGAACTTCCGTAGCCGGCAGCCGATCCGAGGGGATTCTGGTCTGTTACATTATATGCCCCTCTGAGCATGTACATGTCGTCTGCAAGTGCTTCCGCATAGGCTCCGAACCAGAGACCGAAGGAAGATGGCATCGCGACCTGGCCGTGGGTATATCCCGGAAGAAGGGTGTCCTTGTGCTTTTCGCTGAGCTTCTGCAAGGTGTCGAACAGAGCCAGGACTTCTTCACGCAGCTTGAGAACCTCATCCTTCAGGAACAGCTTCACATCCACCAGGACCTGATCGTTGCGTGAACGTCCGGAATGTATCTTCTTTCCAATGTCTCCGAGTCTGCGTGTCAGAAGCAGCTCCACCTGTGAATGAATGTCTTCTACATCATTCTCCAGCACAAAGTCTCCTGCTTCGATTTCTTCCAGGATCTTGTCGAGGCCTGCTGTCAGAGTGTCAAGTTCTTCCTTGGATAGAAGTCCTATGGACTCAAGCATCCTTATGTGTGCCTTTGAACCTGTTACGTCATATTTTGCCAGACGCATGTCCAGTATACGGTCGTTTCCTACTGTAAAGTCTTCCACCAGGTCTGTCGCCTGTGTGCCTTTGCTCCAAAGTGTGCTCATAGTCTGTTGATGAATTCTATATATGTCCGTATGCCGGTCTCTATTTCAGAGACGAGCACATATTCGTCTTTCCTGTGGGATCTTGAAGATTCTCCCGGTCCCATCTTGACTGCATCGCAAGTGATTCTCATCCAGTCGGATGTCGTAGGGGACGAGAATGTTTCGATGCCGAGGGCTTCTGCGGCCTTCTGGAGAGGGGAGTCTTCTTCTGTCGCGCTCGAGCGGTTGGAGAGATTGCGTGCTTTCAATCCGCTTGTGCATATCTCCTGAAGTTCCTTCAGAATTTCTTCGTTTGTATATTTCTCTGTTGGGCGGATGTCGATCACGAAGTCACATCTGTCCGGAATCACATTATGTGCGGTTCCTGCATTTATCTGTGTCACATTCAGATTTACCCGTCCCATTCTTGCGGATATACGGGAAAAGTCATGCTTCCTTAGCCTGTCGATGTCTTCCAACGCCATGTAGAGCGCATTCCTTCCCTCGTTTCTTGCTGCATGACCGCTTATTCCATGCGCTGTGGCATCAATGACCAGCAGGCCTCTTTCAGCACTAGCGGCCTTCATCCCTGTAGGTTCTCCGACTATCGCGAAATCAATCTCAGTGCAGCCGTCAGTGCCTTCACCCCTTGCGCATAGTTCCTTTCCCCAGAGGCCGGTCATACCGTTGCTGCCGGATCTTTCTTCTTCACAGGTCAGTACCAGAACAAGGTTCAGAGGTGGCTCCTGGCCGTTTTCACAGAAATATCTGTATGCAGCCGTCATTGCGACCACGGATGCCCCGTCGTCATTGCTGCCGAGTCCGGCAACTATGTCTTCTGGAGAATATTCCGTCTTGTTCGCATCGCCGATGACTCTCGCCGCCTCATTGTACTCAGGCTTGTATGGGTCAAAAGAATATTCCGGGCTGGGACTGACAGTATCGATATGTGCGCAAAGCATCAGGGTCTTGTGTTCCGGGGCAACGATATGTCCGGCTATGATGTTGTTCCCAGACCTCCTGTATGATATGCCCTTGCCATCCATCCATCTGCATAGATATGTGCATACCTCTGCCTCATTGAAGGAGGGTGACGGAATCGCCGTCATTTCCTTCAGCAGCCCGACAGCTTCGTCTGTCAGCATCTTTATGTAAGCGGTCTTGTCCATATAATGCCGGCTTGCTTATTTCAGTGTCGTACCCTTGTCCTTCAGCAGATTGCTCGCATGCTTGATGATGACCTTGGATATGCCCATGTCTATGGCCTTGAATGAGTTGGTCAGTTTCGGAATCATTCCGTCCGCAACTCTTCCCTCGGCTTTCAGCTGTGCGAACCTTTCCCTGTCTATTTCAGGGATCACGCTGGAATCGTCGTCCTTGTCATACAGGACACCGTCCTTTTCAAAACAATATATCAGTTCGGTCACATGGGTCAGTCTTCCGTCATCGCTGCAATGGGTGCATTCTTCGCACCTGCAGCATACCTCCCGAGGACTGCGGTAGCGGTAATTGGCCATGGCTGTCGCTACAGAAGATGCTATCGTATCCGCATTGGTGTTGAGCAGGTTGCCTTCTCCGTCATGGTTTATGGCATTGAAGACAGGTACTATGCCTCTTTCAAGCAGGGTGTATATGAATCCGGCATTGACGCTTTCAGCTGTCACGTCACCGACATATCCGTAGTCCACCATATGCCAGCCGTCCTCTTCGCAAGGCTTCATGTTTCCGTATGCACCGCTCGCTACCGCATCTTCTTTGCTTATGGCGATCTTCATCGGAGCTCTTCTGGCGGCTTTTATGGCATTGCCGTCTGCGCCGCACAGTCCGATGGCGTTGCATCCTTCGGCCTGAAGAAGGGCCGTGATGTTCTTGTTGCACCATCCGGCGTATACCATGGTCACCACCTTCAGAGCCTCTTCATCGGTAACTCTTCTGCCCTCTACCATTACGGGCTTCATTCCCATGGACTTCTGCATCTGGCTTGCGAGCACTCCTCCTCCATGCACAAGGATCTTCATCCCCGGCATTGCCGCAAAATCCTTGACGAACTTCCTCAGAAGTTCGGGATTGTCCACAACGTTCCCGCCTATCTTTACGACCTTTATCATATTTGTGTCATCTAACTGAATTTATAAGGTGTTGATTCTCAGTGTTGTATGTGTCGCGCTAAAGGTCGCTCAGTATCATCTTCAGGACGGTCTGCGCAGACACGACGCGGTTCGCAGCTTCCGGTATCACGATTGACTGAGGACTTTCGATGACCTCGTCTGTAACGATCATATTCCTTCTTACCGGAAGGCAGTGCATGAAGAACGCATTGTCGGTCAGTGCCATCTTTCCGGCATCTACTGTCCATGAACGGTCGGTGCAGAGGATCTTTCCGTAGTTGTCGCCGTCATATGCCGACCAGTTCTTCGCGTAGATGAAATGCGCTCCCTCAAAGGCCTTGCGCTGGTCATATTCCACCTTCGCGCGTCCGACAAAGGCAGGGTCGAGCTCGTATCCTTCAGGATGTGTTATGACAAATTCGTAGTCCGTCATGTTGATGCCTTCTGCAAAGGAGTTCGGAACAGCCTGCGGCAGAGCCTTAGGATGCGGAGCCCATGTCATCACGATCTTCGGCTTTTCCACTTTCTTGAACTCCTCGATTGTTATCAGGTCTGCAAACGTCTGAAGAGGATGTCTTGTAGCAGCCTCCATGCTGAATACCGGCTTTCCCGAATATTTTATGAACTGATTGATTATGACCTCATTGTAGTCGTCTTCCTTGCTTTCGAACTTTGCGAACGCGCGTACTCCGATAACATCGCAATAGCTTCCCATTACGGGAATCGCCTCAAGAAGATGTTCCGGCTTGTCGCTGTCCATTATGACACCGCGCTCGGTTTCAAGTTTCCATGCACCCTGATTGACATCAAGCACTATCACGTTCATGCCCAGATTCATGGCTGCCTTCTGGGTGCTGAGTCTGGTGCGCAGGCTGGAATTGAAGAATATCATCAGCAGGGTCCTGTTCCTGCCGAGGTGCTGGTCGGCAAAGGGATTCTCCTTGACATATCTTGCCGCCTCAAGTGCCTTTGACAGGTCTTCAAGCTGTGTTATGGATGTAAAATGTCTCATATTACAAATATAGGAAATATCTCTGGAAAAATATAACGAATGAGGGAAAATAATGATGGCAGCACTGGTGTTCAATGACTTATGAGGACTTATATTGAAAGCCTCACCGAAGTAAAAGTGCAAGGAAATGAAAGGTAATGAGGGCGAACGGTTTTCAAATCATTACCCGATAACGAGGTGAGTTTATAGGTCGTTGGAGTTTATTTCTACTCTCTGCTACATTCTGCATAACAGTGTACAACTCGCTGATAACTAATTTTGTAACCAAAAAGAATTGGATTATGCGAAGTACATTTAAGGTGCTGTTCTACGTGAACGGAAGCAAAGAGAAAAACGGTGTTGTCCCCATCAT
>JAGAIY010000025.1 GCA_017626355.1 Bacteroidales bacterium | reverse complement strand
TCCATCTGTCGGAGTAGATATCAAGCGCCATCTTTCCCTCTTCCTGAAATATGATCATTCGACAACTTCATATGATATCTTGAAGTTTAAGAAGCATGCTTTCTCAGTCGGAATATCTGTCGGATTCTGATTTTAACAGAGTAGTACCATAGTACTCCCCCAAATCGCCCCTGGAGTTATCTCCAGGGGCGATTTGGTCTACGAAAAAAAAGTATGGTATAGATTTTGACATTGCGCCTATTGATGGCGGCAGATTTACTTCTAATCCTGGAATGATAAACGGTTTAAATTTTGGACCAAGCAGACTATGTTTGCTGCAGAACTGTGTATTCTATGGTTATTCAGAGTTTGATGGAGTAAAGCGTGGTTCGCGCGCATCATATAACATAAATAATAAATAAATCATCAAAATGAAGATTCTAAAGTATTTACTGCCATGTGTATTGACAGTGGCGTTCTCTCTTGCGGCTTCTGCACAGACTAAAAACCACTTGTACTCAAAAGGGTATAAAGCCGACGTTCAGCTTGGTTATGTTTTTGAGGGTAAGGCCCCGACCTATTCTGCTACAACAAGTCATGGTTATAGTTTCGGTAACGGACTTTATCTTGGTGCAGGTACTGGACTCTATTTAAACACAGTCGATTACGGACAGGGAACTCGATTTATGATTCCTTTATTTGGAGAGGTGAAATATAGTTTCCTGAATAGGAAAGTCAGCCCATTTGTAGATTTAAAAGCCGGAATGTTAGGAGATTGCACGTCTAAAGGATTCGGATATATGGTAACACCTACAATAGGGGTGGATTTCTGGAAAATGTCTTTAGGAGTAGGAGTCCAGAAAATGATGTGTAATTACGAAAACATTGCTTTAGGAAATACCGGAGTCTTCATTGGGCTTTCATTTAATTTTTAGAAAATTTTGTTGCGGAATGCGGCGTTTTCGAACAAATTTTCAGTGCATAATCTGCCTTGGAGAGTTCTCTGAGGCCGATTTTTTAGTATGCCCAGCGTGGGCATGTTCTAACGGGTGAAAGTCCGTGATGCGTCTAATGACGGAAATCATACCTGAATTCAGAAAAAAACGGCGTTGGAGATACATCCAACGCCGTTTTTTCAACAAGGGTTACTCCTGCGGAAGGAAGCCCTTCTCGATGAGCTTTTCGGCAATCTGAACTGCGTTTGTTGCGGCTCCCTTGCGGAGGTTGTCGGCTACGCACCAGAAGTTGAGGCCGTATTTTACTGAAGGGTCGCGGCGGATTCGGCCTACGAACACATCGTTCTTGCCCCAGGCATAAAGCGGCATAGGGTAGACGTTGTTTGCAGGGTCGTCCTGAAGGGTTACGCCCGGCATCTCTTCCATCATGCGGCGCACATCCTCAAGAGTGAAGTCCTTCTCGAATTCGAGGTTGATTGACTCAGAGTGTCCGCCCTGAACAGGAACTCGAACGGTTGTCGGAGAAACTCCGATGGAGTCGTCGCCGAAGATCTTGTGAGTCTCGTTGACCATCTTCATTTCCTCCTTAGTGTAGCCTGTCTCGAGGAAAGAGTCGATATGAGGAAGGATGTTCTGGTCGATCGGATGCGGATATACAGCATCGTATTCGCCCCACTTTCCGCCTGCACGCTCGGCTGTCATCTGGTCCATGGCCTTGTAGCCTGTACCTGTAACCGACTGATATGTAGACACTACCACGCGCTTGATGGTATATGCCTTATGGAGAGGCCAGAGCGGAAGAAGCATCTGGATGGTAGAACAGTTAGGGTTTGCTATGATATAATCCGACTCTTCGAGCACGTCACCGTTGATTTCAGGAACTACGAGTTTCTTGGTAGGGTCCATACGCCAGTGTGACGAGTTGTCAACTACGCGTGTTCCCACTTCTGCAAACTTAGGGGCAAGCTCTGCTGATGTACCGCCGCCTGCAGAGAAAAGTGCGAGGTCAGGACGGGCTGTGATCGCATCTTCTGCGCTCACTACAGTCCATTCCTTACCCTGGAATGTAATCTTACGTCCCACCGACTTTGCCGATGCAACCGGAAGGAGCTCTGTTACCGGGAAGTTTCTCTCAGCGAGGACTTCCAGCATTCTGGTGCCTACCAATCCTGTGGCACCTACTACTGCTACTTTCATATTTTCTAACGTTAAAAATGTATTTTTTTCTGTGGGGGATACCACTCTGATTATCAATCTTTTAGCATATAAGCCTGCATGGCGAGGAAGGCGAGCTCATATGCTAATTTGTTGATGCTCAGAGGTTTGGCTCCCATGGGATTTCGTGTTTAAGAGAAAACCCTGATGCGGTCACGCCGTCTGATGCCTACAATGCGGCTGCGAGGTCGGCGATAAGGTCGTCCACATTCTCGATGCCGACCGAGAGGCGGAGCATGTTAGGATATACTCCTGCTGCCACCTGCTCTTCCGGACTCAGCTGCGAATGGGTTGTCGATGCCGGATGCACGATGAGTGACTTTGCATCACCGACGCTGCCTACATGGAGGATGAGCTCAAGTCGTGTCACGAGGGCTGCAGCCGCATCGAAGCCACCCTTCACACGGAAGGTAAGGACGCCGCCGAAGCCATGCTTGAGGTACTTGCAGCCGAGTTCGTGGTACTGGTTGCTCTTGAGACCAGGATAGTTCACGCTCTCTACTGCAGGGTGCTTTTCGAGGAATTCCGCAACTGCAAGGGCATTGTCGCAGCAGCGCTCTGCACGGAGAGACAGGGTCTCGAGTCCCTGGAGCATGAGGAAGGAGTTGAAAGGTGAAGCGGCAGGTCCGATGTTGCGGAGGCCGTCCACACGTACACGTCCCGCGAAGGCTGCATCTCCGAACACTTCCTTGTAGACAAGGCCGTGATAGCTTTCGGATGGAGCGGCGAGAAGCGGATATTTCTCGGCAGTCCAGTCGAAGTTGCCGCCGTCCACAACCACTCCTCCGAGGGCTGTTCCGTGGCCGCAGATCCATTTGGTTGCAGAGTGGATGGATACGTTCGCTCCCCATTCGAACGGACGGAAAAGATAGCCTCCCATGCCGAAGGTGTTGTCCACCATGACGCAGATTCCCTTGCGGCGAGCCATCTCCATAATCGGCTCATAATCAGGGATATTGAAGGCCGGGTTACCTATGTTCTCAAGGAAGATGGCCTTTGTGCGTCCGTCAACGAGGGCTTCGAGGTCGGATACATGGTCGCTTTTTGCGAAGCGTACTTCAATGCCCATGTCACGAAGGGTTATCGCGAACATCGTGAAGGTTCCTCCGTAGAGGAACGGCTGTGCGACTATGTTGTCTCCCGGGCCGCAGATGTTCGTGATGGAGAGGAACACAGCTGACTGGCCTGAGGCTGTCGATACGGCTGCAACGCCTCCTTCGAGGGCCGCCATCCTCTTCTCGAACACTTCGTTGGTGGTGTTGGTTATGCGTGTGTATATGTTGCCGGGGCGCTTGAGCTCGAAAAGCTCCGCTCCGTACTGCATGTCGTCGAATGTGTATGCCGTGCTCTGGTATATAGGCACTGCCGTTCCTTTTGAAACAGGGTCGATCTCCTGTCCTGCCCTGACCTGCAGGGTCTCGAATTTATATTCCTTTTTCATAATTACATGATGATGTCGTTCAATACTCCTGAAGCGGTCTGGTATGCTCCTGCTCCCGCTCCCTGCACCACAAGCGGTGACGGATAGAAGTCGGTCAGGATGAGGGCTGCATTGTCGGTTCCGCAGAGGTTGAACAGAGGGTGCTCGGCAGAAACGCTCTCAAGACCGATCTTGGCCCTGTATCCGAATGAAGATGCCTCGTCCTTGACGAGCGAGGCCACGAACCTCTGTCTCAGGCCTTTGGAAGCCGCTTCGTTATAGCGTGCAGCGAACATTTCCTCGTTCTGGGCCAGCTTTTCATAGAATGCGGCCACATCTCCTTCGAAGAACTCCTCCGGCAGGATTGATGAGATGTCCACATCCTTCTCGTCGATGCCCACTCCTGCCTCACGCGAAAGGATGATGAGCTTGCGCAGGACATCGCGTCCGCTGAGGTCGAGCCTTGGATCCGGTTCGGTATATCCTGCGTCCTGGGCCCTCCTGACAACCTCGGCAAATGTGCCGCCTTCGCCTCCTGCGTAGTTGCTGAAGATGTAGTTCAGGGTTCCGCTGAGCACTGCCTCGATACGGATGATCTCGTCTCCGCTGTGTACGCTTCGCGAGATGGATTCGAGGATAGGAAGGGCTGCTCCGACAGTGGTCTCATAGCGGAGGGTGGCTCCGATTTCTATAGCCGCTTCCTTGAGCGCCGCATACTGCTTGTATGGGGAAGAGAATGTGATCTTGTTGCATGCAACCACAGAGTATCCTCTCTTGAAGAGGTTCATGTACTTGAATGCTATGTCAGCCGATGCGGTGCAGTCCACGAACACTGAGTTCTCAAGTGAAAGCGTCGCGAGCTGTGAGAAGTAAGCCTCGTCAGCTGAACTCTGTCCGTTGTCGAGCTGTGCCTGTATGTCGTTGAGGTTCAGTCCGTTCTTGTCTATGATGAAGCGGCGGCTGTTGGAAAGTCCGCAGATATGGAGCCTGCGTCCAGTACGTTCCGCGATCTTCTCCCTGTTCTTCGTGATTATGTCGACAAGGGCACGGCCTACAGTTCCGAAACCGGCGATGAAGAGGTTGATGTCCTTTCCGCTTCTCTTGTCGAAGAATTCGTTGTGGATGGTGCGGATGGCCGCCTCGGAGTCTTTCGATGATATGATCACCGAGATGTTTCTTTCCGACGAGCCCTGGGCCGTTGCGCGTACAGGTATGCTGTTGCGTCCGAGGGCCGCGAGCATGCGTCCTGTCGCTCCTGTCTGGTTGAGCACGTCGTCACCTACGAGGCAGACGATCGAGAAGCCCTTCTCGACCTTAAGAGGGTTGAGCTTGCCGAGGGATATCTCGTATGCAAAGCATCTGTCAGCCGCCTCACGGGCCTTTTCCGCATCCTTTTCAGACACGGCGATGCACATTGTGTGCACAGAAGAGGCCTGGGTTATGAGGATTATGTTTATATCGTTCTGGCTGAGTGTCTCGAACAGACGGCTCGAGAAGCCCGGGATTCCGACCATACCGCTGCCTTCAAGGGAGAGGAGGGCGATGTCGTCTGAGTTTGAGATTCCGATGAGCTTGTCCTTGCTTCTTGGCGGATGCTTCTCGATGAGGGTTCCGTATGCCTCAGGGTCGAAGGTGTTCTTTACATAGATAGGAATGCCTTCTGCCACAACAGGCTGGATGGTAGGTGGATAAATGACCTTTGCTCCGAAATGCGAGAGCTCCAGGGCCGCTTTGTACGATATGTTGCTGATGGTGCGCGCGGTAGGGACGATCTTCGGGTTCGAAGTCATCATGCCCGGAACATCGGTCCAGATCTCGAGGACACGTGCCTTGCAGCCGACTGCATAAAGCGAAGCTGTGTAGTCCGATCCTCCGCGTCCGAGGGTCGTGGTGCGTCCCTGCTTGTCCGCAGCTATGAAGCCCGGCAGTACGAAGAGCTGGGTCATGCTGTTGTTCTCGACCATCTCGTTGACGCGGTAATATGTCTTCTGGATATCCACCGCGTTCTTGTCTCCCTTGGCTATCGTGCGGATGATCTTGCGCGAATCGATCCATTTGGTCTCGATGCCGATGGAAGCAAGCTTGGTTGCAAGTATCTTGGTAGACCACAATTCGCCGAATGACTGTATTGCGTCAAGGCTGGCAGGGGAGAGCTCTCCGAGGAGGAATACTCCCTGGGCGATGCTTCTGAGCGAGTCGAAGAGGGAATCGCAGACCTCAAGCGACTCTTCCTGCTTCTCTCTCGGAAGCAGTTCCCTTATTATGTCGTGGTGCTTTCCCTGAAGGTCGTTTATGAGCTCCTTGTAGCTCTCATCCCTTTCGGAAGCGAGGTGACCGATCTTTATCAGGGTGTCGGTGCAGCCGCTGATGGCTGACGACACGAGAATGGTTCTGTCACGGTCTACCGCCTTTGTGACGATGTCGACCACTTTGGACATATTGGCGGCGTTTGCAACTGATGATCCGCCGAATTTCAATACCTGCATATGCTTGTTATAGTTTTATATTCTTGATCATATGGTTACAGCAGCGGTTCGATGATGGCCGTGAGCTGGTCATTTTCCAGCAGGAAGCCGTCATGTCCGAACCTGGATGTTATCTCATGGTACCTGGCTCCTGGAATATGCTGGGCCAGATATTTCTGCTCGCAGACAGGGAAAAGTCCGTCGCTGTCTATTCCTATCACCGTGCAGTCCGCCTTTATGGTTCCGAGCGCCTTCTCCACACCGCCTCTGCCGCGTCCGGCGTTGTTGCTGTTGACCGAGTCGCTCAGATAATAATACGAATATGCATCGAAACGGTCTGAGAGTTTCTTTCCCTGATATCTCTGATAAGAACCTGCCCTGTCTGCAAAAAGACAGTCCTCGTCGGCCTCCTGCTGAGTGGCATTGTATCCCTCATAGCTTCTGTATGAAATCAAGGCAATGCTTCGGGCGCAGCGCAGACCGGACTCTCCTCCCTTAAGGCTCTCGCATGCCCTGAATGTAGGGTCGGCCTCAAGTGCAAGTCTCTGGGATTCCTCCCATGCTGTAAGCCAAGGAGTCACACGTGCTCCACATGCGATGAACACAACCTTGTCGAAGAGTTCCGGCTCCATGATGCTCCACTCGATCGACTGGAATCCGCCGATGGAACCTCCCACCATAAGGTCGATCCTTTCTATCCCCAGATGCCTTCTTACAAGATCGTTCGCCCTGACTATGTCACGGACGGTCACCTTTGGAAAATCGAAATAATAAGGCTTTCCCGTCGCCGGATTGACGGTAGCAGGCCCTGAAGAACCGTAGGACGATCCCAGCATGTTCGCGCATACCACGAAATATTCATCCGTATTGAAAAGCCTGCCCGGGCCGACAAGTTCCGGCCACCAGTCCTGGGCGTCGGAGTTGGCTGTAAGGGCATGGCAGATCCAGATTACCTTCTGTCCTTTCTCATAGGGTCTTTCCGAACAGTGGTAGACTACCTTGAGCCCTTCGATGGTTCCTCCTGCCTCGAATTCAAATATGTCGTTGTGTATGTATTCCTTTCTTATCATATAGGTCGGTGAAAAAACGTGCAAAGATACTGATTCTCCGCTAATTTCGGCCTGCAAAGATGATATAATGGAATTATATATGCAACCTTTCTGAATAATTCGGAAAAATATTCTATTTTTGCCACTGGTACCTTTCAAAACAGAATAAAATTCTATGACAGAGGCTTTAGACAGAATAGATATTCAAATATTAAAGGAGCTTCAGAGGGATGCGAAGCTGACGACAAAGGAACTTGCGGCAAAAGTAAACCTCTCTCCGTCGCCCGTCTTTGAAAGACAGAAGAGGCTCGAGAGAGAGGGTTATATAAGAAAATATGTCGCTGTAGTCGATCCCATCAAGGCCGGGAACGGTATAATGGTCCTGTGCAATGTGCGTCTGAAGCATCACAGCAAGGAGTTCAGCCGTCAGTTCACCTCGGTCATATCGGGGATAGATCAGGTGGTCGAATGTTTCAATACTTCAGGCGATTACGATTACATGCTGAAGATATATGCCCGGAGCATGCAGGACTATCAGGAGTTCGTTCTCGGAACCCTCGGTGACCTTGACTGCATCGGCTCCCTGCACAGTATCTTCGTGATCGGTGAGGTGAAAAACACGCTGAGTGTCCCGGTAAGATAATGAAAACCAATAATAAAACTAAGTTTATGAAAAGATATCTTGCTATTTTGACTGCACTGCTTATTGCGGCAGGCTGTACTTCTGATCAGAATGAGGTAGGAAAGCCGTACAAAGGATGGAAGCAGGGAGAGTTTGACATCCATCACATTCATACAGGCATGGGAGAAGCCAATTTTATTATAATGCCTGACGGAACGTCTATGCTTATCGATTCGGGAGACATGGGCCCGAACGATCCGGAATGGGACAGACCTAAAGTTTTTCCTCCTATTCCGGACTGCGAATTTCATCCTGGAAAGTATGTTGCGGATTATATACTCAGAGTCAATCCCAATGGAGAAAAAGTAGATTATTTCATGTCTTCGCATTTCCATGACGACCATTTCGGCACTGCAACAGGTGGTGCTGAGATGACCAGGGGACGTAATCCGGACTACGTTCTTTCTGGACTGTCAGAGACCGGTGAGTATGTTAATTTCGGCAAATTCTACGACAGAGGATATCCTGAATATGATTATCCTGTTGTTATGAATGATGTGCATCTTGACAACTATAGGAAAGTCGTAGCTTATCATGTCAGGGAAAAAGGGTCAGTTCAGGAGAAATTCAATGTCGGAGAACTCAATCAGATTGCAATGATACATGAACCTGCAAGGTACTCAGATATCTTCTCGATCCGTAACATTGCTGCAAACGGAGAGGTCTGGGCCGGAAACGGCGCAGGGACCATCCGTTACTATGATCTTAATGCAGAGAATATTACAGGTGATCATAATGAAAATACCAAGAGCATTGTCTTGAGAATTGATTATGGTCCTTTCAGTTATTACACCGGAGGGGATATTGCAGGAAGTCTTAAGGATGAGAATGGCAATGATATCAATATTGAGGCAAAGGTCGGTGAAGCTTGTGGTGAGGTCGATGTCTGCAAGACAAATCATCACGCCTATGAGGATGCCATGACGGAAGGTTTTGTCAATGCAGTGAATCCTGATCATTATATCTCATGTGCATGGGATATCTGGCACACCCAGCCTCAGCTTATGGAGCGCATGCTTGCTAAGACTGACGGAATGATCTTCCACCAGTTCGTATGGCCGGAGTTCCTCGAAGAACACAAGAGTGCTTCGTGGTATGACAGACTTTACAAGGATGGCGGCCATATTGTCGTGAAGGCATATGACAAAGGCCGCAGCTATAAGATATATATCCTTGACAGCTCGAATGAGGACATGATCGTAAAGGATGTATTCGGCCCATTCAGCGCAGAATAATATAGTTCCCAGAAATTTAAAGAAATGCACCTGTTCCTACTATTGCAAAGGGAACAGGTGCATTCATTCTTTGTGTCTTAGTGGCAGTATTTGCCCTCCGGATGTTTATAGGTCAGCCTCTAGTTGCTATCAGATGACATTGATGCTTACAGTCTGGTCTCCGACCATGATTCTGTACTCACCTTTGTCAAGGTACTTCTCACCTTTGCTGTTGACGAAACCAAGATCGCGCTTCGGATCGATTTCGAATCTGAAGGTCTCGCTTTCACCGGCCTTGACAAGCTTCTTCTCGAAGAATTTGAGTTCCTTCACAGGACGTGTGATCTTGCTGTAAGGGTCATTTATATACCAGTGTACAGTCTCCATTCCGTCTCTGTCGCTGACATTCTTCACTGTAACTTCTGCATACAGCTTGCCGTCAGCAGAAACCTTGTCGGCTGATACGGTCATAGGACCGTACTCGAACTTGGAATAGCTGAGACCATAGCCGAACGGATACATCGGATCGTTAGTAATGTCTTCATAGAGACCCTGGAACCAGCCTTCGTTTCTTGCCTTAGGTCTTCTGTTGTAGTAGATCGGAATCTGACCAGCTGTGTATGGGAATGTCATCGCAAGCTTTCCTGAAGGATTGTATCTTCCGCTGAGGAGGCCGGCAACGGCATATCCTGCACAGGTACCAGGATGCCAGATGTGGAGGATCGCATCAGCATGCTCATCCACTTCGCGCATTTCAAGAGGACGTCCGCTGGCTGTAAGGACTACAACCGGCTTTCCTGTAGCCTTCAGAGCCGCAAGAAGGTCTTCCTGAATCTGAGGGATCTCAAGTGTTGAGCGTGAATGGTTCTCTCCGCTCCAGCCGGCTTCGTGGCCTAAGCATGCAACGACCACATCTGCTGATCTTGCAACACGTACGGCTTCTGCAAAACCGCTTCTGTCCTCGCCTTCGAACCCGCAGCCTTCTGCATGTACGATACGGGCTTTGCCCTTATATTCCTTTTCCATTCCCTGAAGGATGCTTATGACATCCTCTCCACGGCCACGGCCGCACCAGTTTCCGCGATGTTCGTCCTGGTCGTCAGCCATCGGACCGATCAATGCGATGGTCTTGGCCTTTTCGATAGGAAGCACGGCATTCTCATTCTTGAGAAGAACCATTGACTCAGCAGCAGCCTTTTCCGCTATCTCGAGGCTGTGAGGAAGAAGGTATCTTTCCGATTCCGGCTTCTCCTCAACGTATGGGTTCTCGAAAAGTCCGAGACGGAATTTCACTCTCAATACTCTGCTTACGGCATCGTCGATCTGCTTCATCGAGATCTTGCCTTCGTCCAGAAGAGCCTTGAGGTTGTTTGCATACACCTGGTCGGCCATGTCCATCTCGTTACCGGCGTTGAATGCTGTTTCTGCAGCTTCCTTTTCGGTCTCTACCATACCCTGATTGATGAGCTGCTTGATCGAACCCCAGTCTGAAACGACATATCCGTCATGGCCCCATCTGTTCTTGAGGACTTCTGTGATAAGGAAGCGGTTTGCCGCTACTGGAGTCGCGCTCAGATTGTGGAAGCCGCTCATCAGGGTTGCCGCACCGGCCTTTATACCGGCCTCGAACGGAGGAAGGTATGTGTCCCAGAGAGTCTGGTCTGAAACTTCTGTATAGACATAGTCCATACCTGCTTCAGATGCCGCATAACCTGCAAAGTGCTTGAGGCAGGCTGCGATCCTGTTCTCCTGTGACATGTCATCTCCCTGATAACCCTTGATGGCAGCCTGGCAGAATACGGAGTTTGTATATACATCCTCTCCATATCCTTCCATCACACGGCCCCAGCGTGGGTCACGCGCAACGTCCACCATAGGAGAGAATGTCCAGTCGATACCGCATGAGTAAGCTTCCTGGGCAGCTACCTCGCATCCGAGACGGGTGAGTTCCGGATTCCATGAGCAGGCCTGAGCCAGAGGAATAGGAAAAATTGTGATGTAGCCATGGATTACATCATGTCCGAAGATGATAGGAATACCAAGCCTTGAGTCTTCCATCGCCCTTTTCTGCATGGCGTTTCTTACCACTGCTTCATCTCCGAAATATATGAGGGAACCGATCTCTGCCGGAACTTCGCTGACAAGTTCACCGATGTTCTGCTCGATTGTATTTGTTCCCAGTGTGTACTGATTCAGCTGAAGGATCTTCTCCTCGACAGTCATTCTGCCGACGAGATCCTCGATTCTGTCCTCGATGTCAGCCGTGGCATCCTTGTAGAGCGGTTCTTTGGCACCTGTGCAGGCAACTGCCAGAAACGCACAGAAAATCAAACATTTTTTCATGATATAAATAGGTTTAAAATTATATAGCCGGTTTAAAGTTCTGTAAGGCGGAGCGATTTGATCTTGAAATCGTTGATGTCGATGTCCATGTTGTCTGCGTCCGGCTCCATCCTGAAAGAGTCAGACATGACGATCTCAACGGTATGGTGGCCTGTAAGGTCTCCTGCAACCGTTGCGTCCGCTGTTTCGACTCCGTCAAGCTTGAAGCTCTTTCCTCTATGAGGTAAGGGATGACGAGCTTTGGAAAGCCGCTGAGATCGTTTTTCTTTTCCCCTTGGCATGCTATGAGCAGCATCGAGGTCAATAGGATTAATGGTCTATTCATGTCTACAGACTGTTGTATCTGATGCTGAATGTGTCACCTTTGTCAATGTCTCCGGTAGTGAAGCCTTTCTTTAGCCAGCGTGCTCTCTGAGCGGAAGTTCCGTGGTTGAATGTCTCCGGAACGGCATAGCCCTGAGCCTGCTTCTGGAGGTAGTCGTCACCGATGCGTGCCGCGATTTCAAGGCCTTCCTGGAGATCGCCCTCTTCAAGTGAATTGAACATCTCGTTGTCGTGGTGGGCCCAGAGTCCGGCATAGAAGTCTGCCTGAAGTTCAAGCCTGACGCTCAATTGGTTGGCTTCCTTCTGGCTTAGCTGGCTCTTTGCCTGATGCACCTGCTGGAGGGTGCCGAGAAGGTACTGCACATGGTGTCCGACTTCATGCGCGATGACGTATGCATAGGCAAAATCGCCTGCCGAGCCGAACTGCTGCTTCATGGTCGAGAAGAATGAAAGGTCTATGTAGACGGACTGGTCGGCTGAACAGTAGAACGGACCTGTCGATGATGTGGCTCCGCCGCAGCCTGACTGTACGCTTCCAGAGAACAGGACAAGTGTCGGAGGTTCGTATCTCAGTCCCATACGGCTGAATTCCGCTGCCCAGACATCCTCTGTTCCAGCAAGAATCTGGCGTGAGAACTTTGCCAGAGCCTCTTCCTCCTGAGTGGGAACATATTCTGTGTCGGAACCTGCTGCAAGACCGCCAGCCTGCTGGATCACATCCAGGGGATTGCCGCCAAGAAGCCATGTTATAAGTCCCACAATCACAAGGCCTCCAAGGCCTATGCCTGCAGTTCTTCCTCCTTTTCCGCGCATGTCTCTGACATTGCGGCTTTCTCTTCTTCCGTCGAGTCTCATTGTCGTTGAATTTTTCGGAAGCCAAATATAGTAAATTTTATCGATATTCCACCCCGTTTCACAACTCATTAACCACCACCGCTTTACACTATGTCGGGTGTTCCTTTTGGTACACCCGGGGATGGATAAGATGCTGGTAGTCAGGTGGTTCGGTGACGGGGCGGGGCGGGGCTTTGCTGCTTGTACGGATGGCTTCGGAGGAGGAGCTGATGTGTTTCTATGTGGTTATTCGTGGTTTCTGTATGGCTATTCGCGCAAAAAGTCTTGTTAGAATGGAAATAAATAAATAATTTTGCATGTTGTAAAAATGAATGTGAGTATGACAATGTTCTCCAAGCAGGTATCCAAGTGCAGGAAGCAGAAGAGTATTCTGCTCAGGGGAGTCATGCTTACGATGGTGCGATAATTTATTGACGTATGATATCAGGCAGTCCCCATAGCGAGGCTGCCTTTTTTGTGATGAATACAGACTTTTTCATAGAGATGCTTGGGATTGACTCCACTTCCGGCAGGGAGAGGGAGTTCGCGGATTTCCTGGTCGAAAGGATGGCCGGTCCGGGTCGCCGTATAGAGATACAGGAGGTCGGGTCTATGGCAGATGCTTGCCCTGAGGGCTGCGGACTCCCTGTAAATGTGCTTGTTGCATGGGGTAGTCCGAAAGTCGTGTTCTGTTCCCATCTGGATACTGTTCCTCCATATATACCTCCTGTAGTGAGTCAGGAGAACGGTGTGGATGTGAGGGTTTCCGGTCGAGGTTCGTGCGATGCCAAGGGACAGATATTCTCTATGTGGGAGGCCTGTCTTGAGCTTGAGCGCAGGGGATATACTGACTTCGGCCTGCTGCTTCTGGCCGGTGAGGAGACCGGTTCTTTCGGTGCCAGGACCTTCTCCGCCTCGCCTATGATAACTGTCACGGAAAGCGACCGGGCGCCTATGCCCTTGAGGGCTGTCGCTGAAAGCGACTGGGTGATTAAACAGGCGTCATCAGACGCCGCGACCGGTCCGGGTATTTGCCCTGGCAAATACGGAAAGGACGATAGGGCGCCTATGCCCTCGAGGGCTGTCACGGAACGTGACTGGGTGATAATAGTAGGAGAACCAACAAATAATAACATGGCCTCGGCCAGCAAAGGAACCAAATCATTCGAAGTGACATTCAAGGGAGAGGCCTTCCATTCGGGCTATCCTCAGTACGGCAGCAGCGCCGTCGAAATGTTCGGTGACTTTCTCAATGCCCTCAGAAGCATTGTCTTCCCGACAGACGAAGTGCTTGGCGAGACGACATGGAATATAGGCAAGCTTGTCAGCGACAACCCTCAGAACATCCTCAGCGACCGCCTGACCTGCAGGGTATATTTCAGGACAACCTTCGCATCTGACGAGATGGTATGCAATGTCATGAAGAATATGGCCGGCCCGGATGCGCGACTGCGCTTCGGCAGAAGAAGGGCGCAGGATGGTTCAGATATAGTGGCCAAGGAACTTGCTTCATGGCAGAAGTCGATGAGTGTCAAGGCTTTCGGTGGAGATACACCTACCATGTACGAGACCTTGGAGGACTTCCCGGCCAAGCCCGTCGCCTTCGGTAGCGATGCTCCCCAGCTCAAATGCTTCGGAAGGAAGATTCTCTGCGGCCCGGGATCGATTCTTGTGGCCCATAGGGACGAGGAACATATCGACCTGAAGGACATAGAAACCGCCATCGGCAACTATGTCCGCATGTATGAAACAATTAATAGGAAAATATGATAGTAATGAAATTCGGCGGCACGTCCGTCGCAAATTTTGAGGCGATTACAAGGGCTGTCTTCATTGTGGGAGGCCGCCTGAACCAGAAGCCGGTAGTAGTAGTGTCTGCCCTTTCAAAGGTAACCGACCTCCTTTACAGGATGTCAGACGCGGCAGCTTCCCAGAACAGGGAGGAGGCGTCGAAACTCATGGACGAGCTGAGGAACCGTCATGTGAATCTTGCATCAGAACTTCTCGAGCAGAGTCCGGCCCTCAAGGATGAGGCTGTGGCTGAGATCAACAGGATCTGCGACAAGCTCGAGTCTCTTGTCAATGCTGTCTGTGCCGTAGGCGAGCTGTCAGACAGAAACAAGGCGATAATCATTTCCAACGGAGAGCTGCTTTCGTCGACTGTGATCTGCCACACGATGAATGCTAAAGGCATCAGGACCAATTTCATAGATGCCCGTCAGATGATGGTGACAAGCAACAGCTATCTCAAGGGCGAGCCTGTCGAGAGTGAGATTCTCAAGAGGGTGCCTGAGGTGATTTCCAAGGCATACGAAGGTATGGATGCGGTGATTACGCAAGGTTTCATCGGATCGAATCTCGCAGGAGAGCAGACCGTGCTCGGACGCGGTGGTTCGGACTATTCGGCCTCGCTCATAGGTATGGCGATCGATGCAGAGAAGATAGAGATATGGACAGATGTGGACGGAGTCCGCTCTGCAGATCCCCGCAAGGTCGAGAATACCAAGTATCTTGAGAAGATATCCTTCGAGGAGGCTGCCGAGATGGCTCACTTCGGTGCCAAGGTTCTTCATCCGCTCACAATCGAGCCTGCGGTGAAGAAGAATATACCTATCTATGTCCTCAACTCCACCAATCCGTCAGGAAAGGGTACAGCCATTCTGCGCAGCGAACTCATCGAGGATGGTGTCAAGTCTGTTTCGTTCAAGGAGAATATCAAGGTCATCAATATCTTCTCGATGAAGATGATCAACACTTCAGGCTTCCTTCGCCGTGTGTTCGAAATCTTCAGCGAGAACAGGGTTTCTGTCGATCTCATCAGTACGTCTGAGGCCAACATTTCTGTGACTGTCGATTCTTCGGAGAAGATAGACAAGACGGTTGCGGAGCTTTCCGAGTTTGCCGAGGTACTTGTGGATGACGACAAGTCGCAGGTGTCGGTGATCGGTAAGAACATCGTCAAGCTCAACGGTATGCTCAAGAGGACGTTCGCCCCGCTGAAGAAATGCAATGTATATATGATTTCTCAGGGAGCTTCATTTGTCAATATTAGTTTTGTGGTTGATCGTGAGGAACTTACGGAGGTTGTAAAAGACCTTCATCATCATCTTTTCGAGCAGCCTGAGGAAATGGAAACGTTCTAGGATATGAAACTGTTCATAAGCGGATACGGAAAGATGGGAAAGATGATCGAGAAGATCATACTTTCGAAAGGACTGGACTATGCCGGTTGGAGCGAGGCTGTCACCGAGACTGATCCGGCCCTTGCAAAAGAGTGTGTGTGCATAGACTTCACGACTCCTGCAGCCTTCAGGGCGAACTACAGATTCCTTGCAGAGAATTTCAAGGCTGTGGTAGTGGGCACGACAGGCTGGGCCGACATAAAGGAGGAGGTCATCGCATATTTCGAGAAATGCGGAACCCCTATGGTGTGGGCAAGCAACTTCTCTATCGGTGTCAATGTGTTCTTTGCAGTAACCGATTACATCTCAAAGATGTTCGGAACCCTTGGCGGCTACAGCCCGTATATGGTGGAGATGCATCATTGCCATAAGCTTGATGCTCCGAGCGGTACGGCAAGAAGTCTTGCAGATATCGTCGATGCGAATATGGATGTCAGGACTGACATCCAGTCTGTACGCTGTGGAGAGATTCCTGGCATACATACGGTGGGTTTCGAGGGACTCAATGACCGCATAACCCTTACACATGAGGCTTTTTCACGTGAGGGCTTTGCCGCAGGAGCAGTTGAGGCTGCGGTCCGTACAGAAGGACTTGAAGGCGTACACGAATTTAAGGAAATTTTACAGTTATGACAGATATGGAATTAAAAGGCTGCGGAACTGCACTTATTACTCCATTCAGTGATGGAGAGGTTGATTATGAGGCGTTTGCGGCTCTTGTAGACAGACAGGTCGAGGCAGGGATAGACTTCCTTGTACCTCTTGGAACCACAGGTGAGACTCCTTGTCTTGAGGATGATGAAAGGATACGTGTGCTTCAGACTGCAAAGGAGCACAGCGGCGGACTTCCGATTCTTGTCGGAGGCGGCACCAATTCTTTGAAGCATACGGTCAGAAGCATGCAGATGCTTGATCCTCATGGAGTTGATGCGTTCCTTATAGTGGTGCCTTATTACAACAAGCCTACTCAGGAAGGCCAGTATCAGTACTTCAAGGCTGTGGCGGAGTCTACCGACAAGCCTATCGTGCTTTACAATGTGCCCGGACGTACCGGTGCCAACATGTCTGCGGAGACCACTCTCAGACTTGCGGAAATAGATAACATCGTCGCTGTCAAGGAAGCTTCCGGAAACAGGGCCCAGATCGAGGAGATCCTGCGTAACGCTCCGAAGGATTTCGCCGTGTTGAGCGGAAACGATGACGACACCATCTGGATGATGGAGCAGGGTGGAGCAGGTATAATCAGCGTTGCATCCAATGTGGCTCCTGCCCTTATGGCAGAGTTTGTAGGTGCGATGAAGTCCTGCCGTTGGGAGAAGGCCCGCGAACTGAATCAGAGGCTGACCCCTCTTTTTTCCAACTGCTTCGTAGAGAGCAACCCTATTCCGGCAAAGGCAGCCCTTGCTGCTATGGGATTGATAAAGAATGAGCTGCGTCTGCCTCTCGTTCCTTCTCAGCAGGCTACTTATGACCTGATGGTAAAGACTGTCAAGGATTTGGGCCTATTATAAACAGAAGAAAATATGACAGATATAGAAAGATTCAACAATACTATAGCCGACCTTGAGGCCGGCAGAGTCCGTGTCGCTGAGAAGGTGGACGGAGAGTGGAAGGTCAATTCATGGGTTAAGGAGGTGATCCTTTCTGGGTTCCGCCTCGGCAAGCTCACCGACATGACCCAGGGACAGTTCTCGTTCTTCGACAAGGACACCATTCCGGCCAGGAAGTTCACGGCTGAAAACGGTGTGAGGATAGTTCCAGGTGGAAGCAGCGTGCGTGCAGGCGCATATCTCGCTCCTTCGGTGATAATGATGCCGCCGGCTTATGTGAACATCGGCGCCTATGTGGACGAGGGTACCATGATAGACTCCCATGCCCTCGTGGGCTCATGTGCCCAGGTGGGAAAGCATGTACATCTTTCGGCAGCATCCCAGCTCGGAGGTGTTCTCGAGCCTGTAGGCGCCCTGCCCGTGATCATCGAGGACAATGTGTTCATCGGCGGCAACTGCGGTATCTATGAAGGTACCATAGTAAAGGAGAATGCGGTGATAGGTACCGGCGTCATAATCAATGCTTCTACAGCTATCTTCGATGCGACGACAGGAGAATACATCAGGGCCAATGAGAACGGTCAGATGGTCGTTCCTTCCGGTGCTGTGGTCGTTGCAGGAAGCCGTCCTATAAGCAAGGGACCGGGAGCTGAGCAGGGTGTGCATCTGTACTGCCCGGTTATCGTGAAGTATCGCGATGACAAGACCTCCGGTTCGATTACCCTTGAGGATATGCTTCGCTGATCATGACTATGTACGGCAATATTTTTTCTGAAGATACTGCATCCTTCTTCCGCTCTCCTGTGAGGGAGATCTTCAAGAAGGTGGATCTGAATTCGATATATTCCTTTGCCGGCGGATATCCTTCCGCCGAGACTTTTCCTTTGGAAGAGATAAGGAAGACAATGGCGGAGGTGATAGACAGATATGGTGGCAAGGCTTTCCAATATGGTGCTACTCAGGGAGTTCCTGAACTCAGGGAGGCTGTGGCCGCGCGTTATGGCGTTCCTGTGGAGCGTGTGCAGATCACCTCTTCTTCCCAGCAGGGAATCGACGTATGTACGAGGGTTCTGGTGGATCCCGGTGATGTCGTCCTGACCTCCAATCCTTCATATCTCGGAGCCCTCCAGTCCTTCTGCTCCTACAGGGCGGACATCAGGGGTGTGGCACACAATGATGACCTTGAGGCTTTCCGTGCTGATTATGAGAAGGTCATAGCGCAGGTCAAGGCTGAGGGCAAGACTGTCAAGTTCCTTTATATGATTCCGGATTTCCAGAATCCGTCGGGCGAGTCCCTCACTCTTGAGGAGCGCAGGATGCTTGTGGATCTTGCAGCAAGACACGGTTTCCTCATCATCGAAGACAGTCCCTACAGGGAGCTCAGATATGAAGGGGAGCATATCCCTACCATGTATTCCCTTGATCCTGATCGTGTCATCCATCTGGGATCATTCTCGAAGATCTTCGCGCCGGGCTTCCGTCTCGGCTGGGCTCTGGCTCATCCTGACATTCTGGACAAGATATATGTATGCAAGCAGTCTCTCGACCTTTGCCCGCCAATCTTCGACCAGTATGTGGCTGCGGAATTCCTGTCAAGCGGCAGGCTTGATGAAAATCTTGTCAGGACTATTGCCCTGTACAAAGGAAAACGCGACCTGCTGCTCGGACTTCTCGAAGAGCATATGCCGGCAGGAGTGCGCTGGACTCATCCGGAAGGCGGATTGTTCCTTTTCCTGACCATGCCCGAGGGGTTCGATGCAGTGAAGTTCTATGACAGAGCTCTTGATGCCGGTGTGGCTTATGTCGCAGGAGAGTTCTTTCACCCTGACCGCAGCGGCAAGAATACCATGAGGCTGAACTTCTCGTTCATGTCCCCGGAGCGTATCACGGAAGGAGTCCGTCTGCTTGCAGCTTTGCTGTGCGCGGAAATTTCTGATATTCAATAGATTAGAGAGATGCAGAGATTTTATAAATATCAAGGTGCGGGCAATGATTTCCTTATTGCCGACAATCGTGACGGTTCGATATCGGAGAACGGGGGTGTGCTGACACTCAGGGGTTCCGACGGACGCTCCATGCAGGTGAGGATAGAGGATATCTGCGACAGGCGGTATGGTGTCGGTGCGGATGGGCTTATGCTTCTTGAGAACAGCGATGAATACGATTTCCGCATGGTGTATTACAATTCCGATGGTTCGGGAGGTATGATGTGCGGAAATGGAGGCAGATGCATAGTGGCCTTTGCTGCCGATATGGGTCTGGAACATTTTGATTTTGAGGCTGCTGATGGTTTCCATACAGCGCAGATAACGGGGGTGGAAGGAGCATGCAGGACTGTCCGTCTGAAGATGAAGGATGTTTCCTCTGCGACCGGATATGAGTCTCTCGATGGGGTGAAGGTGCCTTCAGACGGGTGGTTCCTCGATACGGGAACGCGCCATTATGTGCGTATGGTGGAGGGGCTTGATGCATATGACATCGTTTCCGAAGGCCGTGACATACGTTACAATGCGGCTGAACTTATGCCTGTCGGAGCAAATGTGAATTATGTGGAGCCTGCCGGCGATCATATAAAGGTGCGTACATATGAGAAGGGGGTCGAGGATGAGACATATGCCTGCGGAACAGGTATTGTCGCTTCTTCCATGGCTTCTTTCCTTGGAGGAGTCTGTCCTTCCGAGGTTCTTGAAGGCGGTCGCGTGAGATATGATGTACGTGCGCTCAGGGACAGCCTTGCTGTGGATTTCATTCCTTCTGCCGGGGAAGTTGCCGGATTCAGTGATGTTTGGCTTACAGGGCCGGCGACTTATGTCGCAGAAATCCTGTTGAAGGATATTTAAAAATTGTTATATTTGCGCAATTACGTCGTTTGATGACGGTATGCACTAAGTTTATTTTAATAATATTTATGAAGAAAATTTCTTTTTTTGTTCTTGCCGTTCTTTTTGCGGCTTCATGTTCGATCGATGGTGGATATAATCAGAGCTACGATCAGACTATTTCATTTGAGTACAATGTAGATTATGACGAAGTCTTTGGAGAGGACAGCCTTTATTTTGATAATGTAGGAAAGAAGGGCTTAATGTGGAATGATCTTGCTTTCATGCATAAAGTTACGGATGACGGAACATTCCAGGGTGGTTTCATCCTGTCCCATCTCAATCCTGCCGGAAAGGATGCAAAGCCTAAGGATCAGGTTGTCAGCGATTACAGGGTTACCGGATCTGCTTCAAAGAAAGGTAACACTTATGCAGTATATAAGATGAATAAGGATCCGATGATGATGCCTGAGCGTGATTTCCAGTTCCTTATGAAGGACTACGGTACATGTACGGTCACTCATTGCTTGGTAAACAACACGGAGACAGTTTACGATGCTGCAAAGAAGTTCGAGAACGGTGACAAGCTTGTCCTCACTGCAACAGGTTACCTCAATGGTGCCGTGACAGGTACAGCGGAGATAAATCTTGCTCTTCCTGATACCACCATCTACAACTGGACCAAGTTCGATCTTTCGAAGCTGGGTAATGTCGATGCCATCGATTTTGACCTGTATTCTTCACGTAGCGACATCCCTACCATGTTCTGCCTGGATGAGATGAAGGCACGTGTGGATATCAGTTATTGATGATAACCTTTTAACAATTAAATATTATGATAGCATTTCTTGTATGGCTTGCAGGCCTTATCTGCTGCTTCTGGTGCATCAAGGATGTATGGAGCAAAGGACATGTTGACACACTTATCAAGATCCTTCTTACTGTTGCTCTTCTGTGCTTCAGCTGGATCGGTTTTGCAGTGTATTATTTCATTGTGAAAGACAGGATCTAAAGAAGTCCTTCAGGAATCGTCATTATGATTTCCTGATATTCGGGATCCAAAGAAATAATGAAATCTTCATGGAGCGGTATAATTACTGCTCCATTTATTGTTTCAACCTCTATGCAGGGGTTGTTCGGGATGTCCATGAAGTCGGTGATCTCTCCCACTTCATACAGGGCTCCCTCCTCCGTATCGTGACCGTCAGTCTCCGCCGGCATCAGTACGGTCCATCCAACGAGAGCTGCATATCCGTCCTCTTCGAGGCTCATCTCAGGCAGATTGCTTTCCTCGATGAATATGCCTTTTCCGGCGATTTCCTCGACATCCTCCTGAGAGCGGATGTCGGTAAGGCGGACAAGTGCCTTGGTCTGACCTCTCTTCTGGAACGATTCAATAAAAAAAGGAACCGGCA
This sequence comes from Bacteroidales bacterium, assembly GCA_017626355.1. Lineage (GTDB taxonomy): Bacteria > Bacteroidota > Bacteroidia > Bacteroidales > UBA932 > Cryptobacteroides. The sequence continues at coordinate 485 of JAGAIY010000025.1, read as the reverse complement.
GTCCATCAAAAAAGATGAACACCGGTTCTTTTAAGTTGATATCTTCAGGAGCGATTTCGCGGAAGCCCATCACGAGCTCCCCATCGGTACCGTTGGATTTCAACACCTGGGCTACCTGCTGCAAGTTGTCGTAACCTGCCATGCGGAATTAAGCCTCAGGGTTCTCAGCCTCAGCCTCTGCAGCTGCAGCAGCTTCCTGTGCAGCCTTCTCAGCAGCGGCAGCCTCGGCAGCTGCACGAGCAGCCTCCTCAGCCTCAGCCTTTCTCTTAGCGATAGCCTCAGCTCTCTCCTGATTTACCTTAGCCTCAGCCTCAACTGCAGCCTTCTTTGCAGCAGCAGCGTCCTTTCTGAGACCTTCCTTCTTTGCGCTTACCTTAGAAGCCTTCTCAGCCTTCCATGCAGCGAGCTTTGCATCAGCCTGCTCCTGTGTGAGAGCGCCCTTCTTTACACCACCCTCGAGGTGCTTTGCAAGGAGTACACCCTCG
>JAGAIY010000024.1 GCA_017626355.1 Bacteroidales bacterium | reverse complement strand
GTCGGCAACATCTTCTCCGGACAGGTGAACGGCAAGACTGCTGAGGAACTCAGTAAGTCATTCGGAAAGGAGTTCCGCAAGAGAGAGAGCCAGACCAGGGGCATAGAGCAGGACTCCGTGAACATCTCATTCCAGCATGAGGAACTGCTGCCGCTCAGTACCATAGAGACCCTATCTCAGGGTGTCTTCTTTGGTAAGGTTGCCGACAATAATGACATGAAGATCAAGGAGAAGTTCTTCTGTGGGGAGATTGTACGTGACTTAGATGAACTCAAGCGCAAGAGGAAGAGATGGAGAAGGCTCCCGAAATTTACCGACTTTGGAGAAGAGGAGGCAATGCAATCGGTATATGACGATGCAGATAAAGCACTGCTCGATCACTTCATGAGCGGGCTGATGAAGGGTGTTGTCATCTACGACAAGGACGATCTGACTGAAGAAGCTGAGAGAATGTGTGGGGGCCTGACTGAAGAAGAGCGTTCTGAGCTGCTCGATAGGATTGCGAAGGAAAGGGCCGACAAGGCGGTCAGGGATATCATCGAGAGAAACTTCAGGAAAGTGCAGGCGGATGTCAAGGGTATTATTGATAGGGAATGCGCCCAGTCTCAGGAGATATCATCTCCTAAGGCACCTGATGTCGATCCTCGTATGGTTGATTCTTTCCACGATTTTTAATCTTGACACTAATTGTCAATTATTTGTTTTACTTGACATTAGTTTTGTTTGACAATACAGATTATCTTGATTATATTTGTGACGGTGTTGCAGCTTTGCTGCGGCATCGTAATGATGATGTGTAACATATGATGAGGGAAGACAACGCCGTCCAGATTCGCGGTGCGGAGTGGAACGGTCTGCAGGCTGTCGGAGAAGACAGCTGGAGGCTTCTTCTGGAGATGTTCCTGAATGCTCAGGACATAAGCAGCAAGAGCCGCCAGACATACTCGTGGGCGCTTATGCGCTACTTCGACTGGCTCAGAATGACCGGCCGCAGGTTAAGCGGACTCACTCCGGCCGACATCGTGGGATACAAGAGCCACCTGCTCGGACGGAGCCTGTCTCCGTTGACAGTCGGTGCTTATCTGAGCGCCCTTCGGCAGTTCTACCGGTGGACAGAGGTAAGTCTCTTCTACCCGAACATCGCGCGGAGCGTGAAGGCTCCCAGATCGAAGAAGGGGTTTCTGAAGTCACCGCTTTCCGCGGAGCAGGTGGGTGAGCTTCTGGACTATCTGAAGGGAAGGTGTCTGAGGAATTACGCGATAGTCAATCTCATCATCAGGACCGGTCTGAGGACGATAGAGGTATCCAGGCTTGATGTCGGGGACATTGTCTTCAGAAGAGGCAAGAGGGTGCTGCTGGTATGGGGCAAGGGTATGTCCTCCAAGGACAGCCTGGTCATCCTGAACGATCCGGCTTGGGAACCGATAAGGGACTATCTCGCAACCAGGAAGGGAGTAAAGCATGGTGATCCCCTTTTCGTTACAGATGGAAAGGGACACAGAGGAGCGAGACTTTCCACCAGGAGCGTGCAGGATATCTGCAAGCAGGCACTCAGGGCCATCGGACTTGACAGTCATGAGTTCTCCGCACATAGCCTGCGTCATACCACTGCGGTATGGATTCTCAGGAGCGGAGGAGACATGAAGGCGGTCCAGCGTGTGCTCAGACATTCTTCACCGGTCACATCGCAGATCTATACGGAGACTGTAGAGGAGGAAATCAGGCTCGACAGGAATCCGGAGGCTCTGCTTGATGAAGTGTTCTGACGTCCGACTGCCGGACTGATGGACATGCACTGAAATCATTACATACAGATATGAGAAAGTACAATTCATCAGGATCGGCAGGACAAGGTCCGGCAGTCCTTTCACCATTCAATCATTTTGTCTTATGAGCCGCGCAGGATTCTTCGGAAGCTGGAAGAGTCAGCGGTATGGCTTCCAGTTGACATTCACACGCATGTTCATGGCGTGCCTGTTTATTGCCATGATGACCTTCAATGCCGTAATGTACGTCAGGGAGGATCTTCGCTTCGAACTGTTCGGGTTTGAAAATACATGGATTTACGTATGCATTGCTGCAGAACTTGTTATTTTGGCGTTACTTGGTCTCCTGTCTGTGAACTCCTATAGCCTGTATTGTCTGGAGGATGAGTGCTTACAGAAGGAATCCAGGCAGGGATTGCTCCATAACTTCGATAGAGAAGATATATTTGGCAGCCTCTCTGCTCGCCTCCCTTCTTCAGCCATCAAGTCCATCGATTTCCTCGAGAGGCTTTCAACGATAGAATCATGCCTTGTTGATGTGATCTGCTTAGTGAAAGATCTTCAGGAAAACCAGAACGAATCCCAGAAGCTCCTGATAAATACTAATGATGTTTTGAAATCGGAACGAGAGCTGATGAGACAAATGGCGGACAAGATATGTCAATATGAATTGAGAGGATCAGAGATACGAGAATTGAAGACCCTGATGGACAGGAAGAATTTGAATGTCGAGGAAATCAAGAAGCTCATCAAGCAGCTGAAGGATCGCAGACAGAGTGATTCAGTGGAGGTCGGTCTTTTTAAAGGCCAGCTATCGCAGCTTCTCGACAGGACAGAAATTCTGGATACAATCCGGGCTGTCATTCATAAGTATGCGTATCTTATAGACGTAAGCAAGGGGGATCTTGTTGAGTTCCTTAAGATTGATGACGTGCTGTCACAACCCGTGCAGGTGCTGAACATCAGCAGAGAGATTGCTAACGCCTTAGTCCGGAATGGGCTAGACCGGATCGAGTGTCTGACTATGCATGATGCCTCAGTCATCAGTCAGAAGACTAGGCTTGGCCCTAAAAGGATGCAGATGCTTGAGGAAGCATTGAAGTCGTATGCTCCAGAACTTGGCTTCGGAATGTATAAAATCTGAAACGCTTTCTAATTGGGTATCATATAAGAAACATGCAGAAGTCGTATGACCCAGAACTTCTGCATGTTTTTCTTATCCATATCTCTGCGTGAACTGCATAAAGCCGTGTAAATGCACATGCGTTATCTTTTACGCAATTCTAGCATTGCGCTTAATTCATAATAGGCGAAATGCAAGCAGCGTTACACGTTGAAAATCAAGCGGCCGCGACTAGTTCTTCCTGGACTGGTTCTGCGCAATCAAAAGATATCGTCATATCAGCAAAATCCATTGATGCCCTGTATTTAGTAAGGAACGGTGTTCCAAGAAGACCTGCGATATGGAAGTAGCCTCCCTTAATGGGGAAAGTAAACGGACTTCCGTCCTCCATTATCAAGAACTTCTCCCTATAGGTCTCGCCACCTGCATTGAAGTCAAACATGCACAAATCAGATACCTTCTCGACGTTTTCAAAGCCATAAGAGCTTTCTTTGTCATCAAGCATCTCAGTAGTCCCTTGTAACTCCACGAGTTCTATGCAGTCTCTACGGATGTGATTCTGAGTGGCCCCAGAATCTATCAGGAAATAGATCC
>JAGAIY010000023.1 GCA_017626355.1 Bacteroidales bacterium | reverse complement strand
GTCTAGTACAATATATCATTCAGTCTTTTTTATATACAGTCCCGTAGCTCAGTAGGTTAGAGCACTACACTGATAATGTAGGGGTCAGCAGTTCAAGTCTGCTCGGGACTACCAGTTCTTAACAATTCTGGGGGTATAGCTCAGTTGGCTAGAGCACCTGCTTTGCAAGCAGGGGGTCGTCGGTTCGACTCCGACTATCTCCACATCAAGCCCGACCTTTTCAGGCCGGGCTTTTTCGTTGCCATAACCCCCTGATACTGAGCCATACGATTCACGGGTGTACCAAAAGGTACACCCGTGAATGTATAATGCGCTGATTGCCAGTGAATTGGCTTGCCGGCTACAGAGTCTGGCCGTCGATGAATTCGCGTAGGATTGATGTCGGCGGGATGACGGCGATTTCTGAAGGGGAAAGCGGAATTATGTATGAGAGGAACTTGAGCATCCTCACAGCTTCGGTGTATGCCGGTGACGATGGTGCGATTCTTCTCAGAAGCGGTTCTGCATAATATTTAAGTACCGGAAGTTCGAAGATATGGGCCGAGTTGAACACTGCATCTGCATTTTCCTGGAACGGGAATATGTTGCGGTTTTCTCCTCGGCGGACACTCTGCCATCTCATGATGGTTTCCTCCGGTTTCACACCTCTCGTGCGGTTGTCTCTGATCATTCTTCGGAGCATTCTGTTGTCCGATGTGGAGATGTTGTTGTTCTCATCAAGAGAAAGTGAAGTCAGGGCTGATGCATATACCCTGAATACCTTGGAACTGTCCACTCCCGGTATCATGGCCGGGTTAAGGGCGTGGATTCCTTCCATTATGAGGATATCCTTGTCATGAAGCTGCATGAAGTTACCGTTGAAGACCCTGCGTCCTTCCTTGAAATCGAATTTAGGTATTTCCACTTCTTTTCCTGCCAGAAGGTCGTTCAGCTGCTGTCCGAGGAAGTCAAGATCCATCGCTCCGAGGGCTTCGAAGTCGTATTCTCCGTTGGCGTCGCGTGGGGTAAGCTCCCTGTCAACGAAATAGTTGTCAAGCTCGATGACCTTAGGATTCATGCCGAGTATGCGGCACTGTATCGCCAGTCTCTTTGATGTGGATGTCTTTCCGCTGCTTGACGGGCCTGCTATGAATACGATCTTTACAGAACCTCTTCTGGCGTATATCTGGTCCGCTATGTCGGCATATTTCCTTTCGTGAAGGGCTTCGGACAGATTGATCAGATCCTTGATGTTGCCGGAAAGAACAGTTCTGTTGAGTGCTCCTGCTCCTTTGACTCCCATTATCGAGCACCAGTCCGAATGCTCCTTCAATGCAGTCGCGATCTTGGACTGTCTTTTCATAGGAAGAACCTTCTCGGGACAGCCGTCCATTGGATACTGCAGGCAGAAGCCTGAATTGAATCCCATGAGGTCGAATGTTGTGAGGCAGCCTGTGGACGGAGCCAACGGACCGTAGAATGTATCTGCCTTGCCGTCAAGGAAATAGACGCTGTATGTGAATCTTCCGACTGAATGCATCAGATTCACCTTTTCCGTCTGATGTTTCGCCGTGTAGAGCTTGGAGGCTTCTTCGAAGGTCATCTTTACCCTTTTGAACGGGAGATCTTTTGCAATTGTCTCCATCATTCTGGCCTTCAGAGCCTCGATTTCTTCATCCGTGATGAAATATATGTTCGGCCTTCCGTCTTCAAGGCAGTCCTTCTCCCTTATTTCACAGTAGAGTCCGCTTGGAAGAGAATAGTCCACTGCAAGAATCTTGTCGGGGAACATTTCGTTGACGGCATTCTGGAGCACAAAGCAGAGGGAACGTATGTATGTACGTCTTCCGTCAGGGTGGTCGTAAGTTATGAAGCGGATGCTGTGCTGCTGCAGGATCTTGAAATCGAGACCTTTGAGCTGGTTGTCAACGATGGCTGCTATGATCCTGCCTCCGGGACATGCAAGCCCAGCCAGTTCATTCAGGCTGCAGCCCGGCTGCACCTTGTGATAGTCTTTATCGTTTTCGCAAAAGATTCTGATGTCTTCCATGTTCATTATTTTAATATTTCTTTAAGGAACGGACCTGTGACGGAATCCGGATTGTCTGCAAGCTCCTCTGGTGTGCCTTGAGCTACGATCCTGCCTCCTTTCTTTCCACCTTCCGGTCCCATGTCGAATATGTAGTCCACACTTTTGAGCACGTCGAGGTTGTGCTCGATTATTATGACTGTATTCCCTTGTTCTACAAGCTGTCTGAGTACTTCAAGCAGCACCTTTATGTCGTCGAAATGAAGGCCGGTAGTAGGCTCGTCAAGGATATACAGAGTGTTGCCTGTGCCCTTCCTTGCAAGTTCTGCCGCGAGTTTCATTCTCTGGCTTTCTCCGCCGGAGAGAGTCACAGCCGACTGTCCGAGCTTTATGTAACCCAGACCGACATCGACCATAGCCTTAAGCTTCTGGGCTATGGAAGGGATGTTGTTGAAGAACTCATAAGCCTCGCTTACAGGCATTTCAAGCACATCGTTGATGTTCTTGCCCTTGTATTTCACCGCAAGCGTGTCGTTCTTGTACCTGCGTCCCCTGCATTCGTTGCACACCACGTTGACCGAAGGAAGGAAGTTCATCTCGATGACCTTGATTCCCGCTCCCTTGCATTCCTCGCATCGTCCTCCCGGTACGTTGAACGAGAATCTTCCTGACTTGAATCCGCGTACCTTCGCATCAGGAGTCGCCTCGAACAGGCTTCTGATGTCGTTGAAGACTCCTGTGAATGTCGCAGGATTGCTTCGCGGCGTACGTCCTATCGGGCTCTGGTCTATCTCTATGAGCTTGTCTATATTGTCCATGCCTGTCACCTCGTCATGGGGGAGAGGCTGCATCTTGGCGTTGTAGAACCTGTTCTTGAGCACCGGCATGAGGGTCTCGTTTATCAGCGACGACTTGCCGCTTCCGCTGACTCCGCTGATGCCTATGAACATTCCCAGAGGAAAATCCACATCCACATCCTTGAGGTTGTTGCCTCTCGCTCCTCTGATTCCGAGCGTCAGGCCGTTTCCTTCGCGCCGCTGTGCCGGAATCTCTATCGACTTCCTGCCCAGCAGATAGTCAAGGGTGGTCGATTCTCCTGCTATCATCCTGCTTTTGTCTTCTTCGTCAGCTTCAGGGCCCTCAAGGTTCGGAACCAGTTCCTGCAAAGGTGCCGACAGGCATATGCGTCCGCCTTCCTCTCCGGCTCCCGGGCCGACGTCAATCAGCCAGTCCGCCGCCATCATGGTCTCTGCATCGTGCTCCACCACCATGACCGAATTGCCTTCGTCGCGAAGCTTCTTCAAGGAGGCGATCAGTTTCCTGTTGTCCCTCTGGTGAAGTCCGATGCTCGGTTCGTCGAGGATGTAGAGCACATTGACGAGCTTGGAGCCTATCTGAGTGGCAAGCCTGATTCGCTGGCTCTCTCCTCCTGACAATGAAGCCGTCGCCCTGTCGAGCGACAGATAGTCGAGTCCTACGTCCATAAGGAACGAGACCCTGTCCTTGAGCTCCTTGAGTATGTCGTGTGCGATTGTGCTTTCCCTTTTGCCGAACACGTCGTCGAGTGTGCCGAACCACTGCTGAAGCTGGCTTATTTCCATCGCTGCGACTTCGGATATAGTCTTTCCGTCTATCTTGAAGTAGGTGGTCTCTCTGTTCAGGCGCGTGCCGTTGCAGACAGGGCATACTATCTTCTCGTGTATGTCCGAAGTGATGCCCGGAAACGAAACCATTTCGGAAGAGCTGCCTTCGCCTACTCTGAACAGTTCGTCGGAACCGAAGACTATCAGTGATATGACTTCGTCAGGAAGTTCCTCTATAGGATCGTAGAGTGAAAAGTTGTATTTACGTGCTATAGAGCGTATTATGTCGAATTTCTTTGTCTCGCGTATCTTGCCCAGAGGCACGATGCCTCCGTCGGCGATCGATATGCTGCGGTCAGGGATGATGGTGTCTATGTTCACGTCCACGATTATACCCAGACCTTTGCAGTGAGGGCAGTATCCCTGAGGTGAATTGAAGGAGAACGAATGGGGAGCCGGTTCGGCAAGGGATATTCCGGTGTCTGGGCATACCAGATGCTTCGAATAATGGCGGACATCCTCAGTCTCCATGTCCATTACGGCAATCGAACCCTTTCCGAAATTGAGGGCGGACATTACGGAGTCCTTGATTCTCTTTTCGTCCTTGGCCGACGGCTTCAGACGGTCCACGATGAGTTCGATGAAATGGGCCTTGTACCTGTCAAGTGCCGTCACTTCATTGAGTTCATGCAGCTTGCCGTCTATCCTGACCTGGGTGTATCCGCGTTTGCGCAGCTGTTCGAGAAGTTCCTTGTAATGTCCCTTTCGTCCGCGCACAAGCGGTGCCATCAGGTAGCACTTGCGGTCCTTGTAGCTCTCCATTATCAGGGACACGATCTGCTCGTCGCTGTATCTGACCATCTCGGCTCCGGTTTCCGGAGAATAGGCCTTGGATGCCTTGGCGTAGAGCAGACGAAGGAAATCGTAGATCTCGGTGATCGTGCCCACAGTGGAACGCGGGTTGTTTCCCGTTGTCTTCTGTTCTATGGCGATGATAGGACTCAGTCCTGTAATGGATTCTACATCAGGCTTTTCCAATATGCCCATGAAATGCTTTGCATAGGTGGAGAGGGTATCCATATACCTCCTCTGTCCTTCTGCATATATCGTGTCGAACGCAAGTGATGACTTTCCGCTTCCGCTCAGTCCCGTGACTACCACGAACTTGCCGCGCGGAATCGAAAGGCTCGCCCCTTTCAGGTTGTGGGCCTTGGCTCCCTGAATCTCTATGTATCCCTTATTCTTCATATGGTTCGTTGAAAGGCAGCAGGAACGGGTTGGTCATGCGTTCTGTCGCAATGTCGCTTGCCGGTCCGTGGCCCGGAATCACCGTGATGTCTCCGTCGAGGCTCATCAGCTTTCCGAATATGCTCTTCATTATGGTGTCGTAGTCGCCTCCCGGATGGTCGGTGCGGCCGATTGCTCCTGCAAAAATCGTGTCTCCGCTTAGAAGGACCTTCTCCTTCCTTTCAAGATAGCAGACTCCTCCCGTCGTATGGCCGGGGGTTTCAAGAACCTCGAACTTCATGGCGCCTGCCTCGATGATGTCCCCGTCCTTGACATATCGTGCAGCATCCGTGAACGAGATGTCCGGAAGAGGCAGACCGAAGGCTCCGCACACGTACGGGTTGGTCTTTTCGAGGGTGAAGGCTTCGTCTTTGTGCATATATACCGGAATCCCATATGTACGGACAAGGTCCGATACCCCGTAGATATGGTCGAAATGGCAGTGTGTCAGCAGGATGCATGAAGGGGTGAGCCCATGCGAACCGATGAACGAAGCAAGGCTTGTCCTCTCGCTTTCTCCGGCTGCACCCGGGTCGGCGATGATACAGTTTCCGGCCTCATCCCAGATCACTGTGCAACGTGTCTGGAAGGCATTGAATGTGAAATGTTCTATCTTTATCATTCAAATTTTCTTTAAAACATACAAAAATAAGAAAAGGTTTGTTAATTTTGCTGAATATTGGAGAGAAACTGCGGAACTAAAACGTAAATAATTATGCATATAGCAATTGCTGGTAACATAGGCAGCGGAAAGACGACGCTTACGAAGATGCTCGCTGCCCATTATGGCTGGACACCTAAGTTCGAATCGGTTGATTATAATCCATATCTTGCTGATTTCTATGAGGATATGGAGAGATGGTCATTCAACCTCCAGATATACTTCCTGAACAAGCGTTTCAAGGACGTTGTCGATATATCAAAAGATGAAAACGTCATCATACAGGACCGTACCATATACGAGGATGCACGCATATTCGCCCCTAACCTTCATGGCATGGGTCTCATGAGCACAAGGGATTTCGAGAATTATTCCGACCTCTTCGACCTTATGATGTCTCTGGTGAATCCACCAGACCTTCTCATCTATCTCAGAAGCTCCATCCCTAATCTCATCGGTCAGATACAGAAGAGGGGACGTGAATATGAAAAGAGCATCCGTATCGACTATATAACCGGCCTGAACGAACGTTATGAGGCATGGATCAAGGATTATAAGCATAAACTGCTTATCCTGGATGTCGACAGGATCAAGTTCGAGAACCGTCCTGAAGATTTTCAGGAGGTCGTTGACAGGATTGACGCCGAACTTTTCGGCCTCTTTCCCGCAGACAATGAATAAACAAGAGTACTAACACCTAAAAAACTTAATATCATCATGACAGAAAGACTGACAATCATAGACTTCGTCGAGAAGTATGTTGCCAAGTATTCAAAGAACCCTTTCCTCTGGGAGAAGAATCTTGATACGAATGTGTGGGAGCCGACTTCTTACGAGGATACCCTGAAGATGGCAAAGCGTATAGCTGCCGGACTCATGGCACTCGGAATGCAGAAGGGCGAGAAGGTGTCCTACCTCAGCGAGGGACGTGACATGTGGGTGATCGGAGAACTCGGTGTGCTTTATGCCGGTGCTGTCAATGTGCCCCTCTCGATAAAGCTTGAAGAATCAAACGACCTGGTGTTCAGAGTAAAGCATTCTGATTCAAAGTATATAATCACTTCAAAGTTCCAGCTTCCCAAGATAAGGAAGATCCTTCCTGAATGCCCTATGGTAGAGAAGGTCATTATCTTTGACGAAGTGGATGACAAGAAGGAGAATGAGCTCTATATCAGCGAGATAATCGAGATGGGCGACAAGTTCCTTGCGGAGAATGAGGAGATGTTCGTACAGAGATACAGGTCGATAGGCCCGGATGATTATGCGAATATCAGCTACACCTCCGGCACCACAGCCGACCCTAAGGGTATCCTTCTGACACACAGGAACTATACTGCCAATGTCGAGCAGGCTCACTCCGTAATCGGTGTGACACCTGAAGACAGGATGCTCATCATCCTGCCTCTGGACCACTGCTTCGCCCATGTAGCAGGCTTCTATACGATGATGTCCTACGGAGCCTCGTTCGGTACTGTTCCGTCAGGTAAGACCGGCAAGGAAGCCCTCAGGAACATTCCTTCAAGCATCAAGGAATTCAAGCCGAATGTGATGCTTTCCGTTCCTACTCTCGCAAAGAGCTTCAAGAAGAACATCGAGGCAACGATAAAGAAGAGCGGCCCGACAGTGGAGAAGCTCTACAATTTCGCTCTGAAGAATGCGATCGCCTACAACAAGGAAGGCTACAACAAGGGCACAGAGTTCGTGGACATCTTCCGCAAGCCTCTTATGCTGCTCTTCGACAAGATCATCTTCAAGAAGGTGCGTGAAGGCCTCGGCGGTCAGATGAAGTTCTTCGTCGGCGGCGGCGCTCTCCTGGACATCGATCTCCAGAGATATTACTACGCAATCGGAATCCCTATGTATCAGGGTTATGGACTTTCTGAGGCGACCCCTATCATTTCAGCAAACTCTCCTGCAAAACATATCTTCGGTTCATCAGGAAAGGTCGTGCAGCCTATGGAGATCAAGATTCTTGATGCCGATGGCGTCGAGCAGCCGTTCGGTGTGAAGGGCGAGATCTGCATCAAGGGCGAGAACGTCATGGCCGGATACTGGAAGAACCCTAAGTCCACCGCGAACACCATCGTTGACGGCTGGCTTCATACAGGAGACATGGGTTACATGCGTGATGAGGAGATGCTTTATGTCGTGGGACGTTTCAAGTCGCTTCTTATCGCAGCTGACGGCGAGAAATATTCTCCGGAGGGAATCGAAGAGAATCTTGTCGAGAATTCCAAGTACATCGACGGTGCGCTCATGCATAACAGCCAGAACCCTTACACCATCGCTCTCGTAACTCCTAACAAGGAGGCTCTCAAGGCGTATGTGAAGGAGCTCGGCATGGATCCATCCACCAAGGAGGCTAAGGTCAAGATGCTCGAGAAGATCCAGGAGGAGGTCAACATGTACCGCAAGGGCGGACGCCTCTATGGCGAGTTCCCTGAAAGATGGCTCCCGGCTGCAATCTGTGTGCTTCCTGATCCATGGACTGAGCAGAATCATTTCCTCAACAGCTCGATGAAGGTTGTCCGTGGCCGTGTCGAGGAAGCATACAAGGCTCATATGGACTTCGCCTATACCCCTGAGGGCAAGAATGTGGTGAACGAAATGAATCTTGCGTCGCTTTAGGGATCTGCGTCTGAAAAATGTGAAAGGGAGTCTTACGGCTCCCTTTTAAAATATCTTCTTCAGGAAGTTTCGGTTTCGACTGTAGTATTTGTCAAAAGGTCGATTCTTTGTTCCTATTAAAGTGAATGGATTGGTTTTTGTATATAAATTTGGCTTATTGATAGAATAAGATTGAACCAAAAAACAATGAACAGCCATTATTTAAGTAATGTCGGCATCTCTCATCTGAGAGATGCATTCAAGGATTCCGAGCACATAAGCATAGACAACGATTTCTGTATAGTGAACATGAAGTTCCGCCGCAAGGAACGTCAGCTGAACTACCCGTTCAGGTTTGACGGAATCCTGCTGGTGTGGTGTCTGAAGGGACGGCTGAGTGTTTCCATCAATCTGAATGATTATATTCTCGAAGAGAACGATCTCTTCATCTGTGTGCCGGGCAATATATTCAAGCTCAATGAGATAGTGGGTGAGGACGACGAACTGCACTATGTCTGTATCGCGATGTCCAAGGATTTCGCGTCCAGTCAGAAGGTGGATGTGAACAAGATGTTCTCAAATGCGCTGACTCTCCTTGACAATCCGAGCGTGAAACTGTCGGACCAGGAGACTTCCCTCATGGTCAGGTATATCCAGATGATGGACGCCGTGGTGAAGTCAGACCTTGTGTACAAGAAGGAAAGTGTCCAGAGCCTGTGGACTTCCATGCTGTATGTCTTCGCAGACGTGCTGGGCAGAAGGTCCAGGTCGGCTGAGACGGATGCTTCCACGACCAGGAGCAGGCTTCTGTTCGAGCAGTTCATCAATCTTGTGGCCAGATATCACGGCCAGCACCGAAATGTGGGCTTCTATGCCGACAAGCTGTGTCTTACGCCGAAATACCTTTCCAAGCTTATCAAGAATGCGACAGGCCGTTCGGCTCCTGACTGGATAGATTCGTATGTGATACTCGAGGCCAAGAACATGCTCAAGTATTCCAACTGCACCATCAAGGAAATCGTCTACAAGCTCAATTTCCCTAACCAGTCGGTTTTCTATAAATTCTTCAAGGCACGCACAGGAATGACTCCTAGCGAGTACCGCAATTCTTAGCTCATATTTGAAAAATAGTGCTATCTTTGCCGTTCTGTGTTATTGGCAACCGTCATATCCATGCTTTTCTGTGCTTCCGTCCCTGACGAGGAAGTATCGGATACGCTTTCCGAATCCTATGTGGAGACGTCTGTAAAGCAGATTCTTCCTTTGGAGAGGTTGGCGTCCCCGGTTTCTGTGGTATATCTTAATGAGCTGGAAAACAGGTGTATAGATTCTCCGAAAAGACTTTCGGCGATCGTTCCGAACCTTCATATTCCGGATTACGGTTCTTCAATGACTTCCTCGATCTATCTTCGAGGCTTCGGTTCGAGGATGGAGAATCCTGTACTCGGACTTTATGTCGACGATGTCCCCGTTCTGAACAAGAATGCCTACGATCTTGAAATGCTCGACATCAGGAGGGCTGATCTGTTCCGCGGGCCTCAAGGCACTGTGTACGGACGTAATTCCATGTGTGGAGTCCTTGCCTTGAGCACCCTTTCGCCTTCGTCATACAGCGGAATCCGCGCATCTCTGGAATACGGTTCCGCCAACTCCTTGCTGGCCCGTTTTTCTGCTTATGGCAAAACGAAGAAGGGGATTGCTGTCGGTGGTGGAATAAGCTACCGACATAGTGACGGCTTCTATGAAAATGAATACACGGGGCAGAAGTGCGATCCTTATGATGCTCTTTCAATGAGATTCAGGGTAGAAAAGGCACTCAGGCCTGACCTGTATTTCGAGAATATCTTTTCTGCAGGAGCCTTGACTCAGGGCGGCTGGCCCTACAGGCTTTATGATCCGGTTTCCGGCAGTCTGTCTCCGACTTCCTACAATGACAGAAGCGCCTACCGCAGGTTCAATCTGACAGAAGCCGTGAAGCTCAGGTACGAGGCGCGGAACTTTACCCTGAACAGCATTTCCGCTCTCCAGGTTCTGCTGGACAGGATGGACATGGATCAGGATTTTACTGAAAGGTCGATGTTCACCCTTGCGCAGATTCAGAGGGAAGGTGTTCTTACTCAGGAGGTTGTGCTGAAGCCGAAGCAGGACTGGAAGAAGGATTGGTGGGACTGGCAGAGCGGGGCCTTTGCTTTCTATAAGCATAACGGGATGTCCGCTCCCGTCACCTTCAAAAGAAATGGAATCGAAGATCTGATACTTCATAATGCAAATTCCAATATTCCGGAAGATGTTGCCGGAGGCTATGATGCGCCTCTGGCTATAATGGAGGACTCCTTTCTTATAGGAAGCGAGTTCGGTATCAACACCTTCGGTGCGGCCCTTTATCATGAGTCCTATTTCACTTTCCGTAACTGGCTGTTTACGGCCGGGCTCAGGCTTGATTATGAAGGTAACTCCATGAAGTATTGCAGTGATGCGTCCATCCATTACCGTTTCCTTCCTACAATGGCTGACTGGAAGCCGTTCTCGACCCTTTATCAAGGCAGTCTTACAGATCATTATGTGGAGTTCCTTCCGAAACTGTCAGCTCTCTATGATTTCGGCAGGGTGGGCGGATATGGAAAGGCGAGAGCCTTTGCTGTCGTGTCGAAAGGATACAGGAGCGGCGGCTTCAATACGCAGATATTCTCGGATATACTCCAGAATATGATGATGAACGGACTTATGGCGGATCTGGGCGTGTATCTGGATGATCCGGGAAAGGCCGTGAAGGCAGAAGATACGGCTTACAGACCGGAAAAGAGCTGGAATTTCGAACTGGGAGGCAGTTATGACTTCAGCAGGGCAGGGCATCGTCTGAATGCTTCCGCTTCGCTTTTCTACATCGCGTGCAGGGACCAGCAGATAACCCTTTTCCCTCCGGGCAAGTCCACAGGCAGGATGATGGCCAATGTGGGCCGTTCGCGTAGCGCCGGTGCGGAACTGTCTTTCATGTACGGGTTCAGAGGCCTGTCGGTTTCGGGTTCATATGGATATACGGATGCACGTTTCACATGGTATGACGACGGCAACAATGACTTCAGCGGCAACAGGATACCGTATTCTCCGGAGCAGACCCTTAATGTGCGTGCCGGCTATACCTTTGATTTCCAGGGAAATGCAGTCAGAGCCTTGACCATCGGAGCGGACTGTACCGGTACGGGCAGGATATGGTGGGATGAGGCCAATACCCTCGTGGAGCCTTTCGTCATGCTTGCCGGGGCTGATATGAGGCTTCGTTTCAGAAGATTCGATCTCTGGTTCAGGGCTGACAACCTTACCGGAGAGGACTATAATGTGTTTTATTTCAAATCGGTCGGCAACATGTTCTTCCAAAGGGGAAAGCCTTTCAGGTGGACAGCCGGCATTACATTGAATATCTAAGATGAATATGATAAAAAGTTTTTTTGCTTTAGCTGCAGCTTTGGTGCTGCTTGTCTCGTGTGAGGAACCGCCTACAGCCATTACCGACAGTTCTCCTGTATACTCTGGCAGGATGACCGTGCTGTATGAAGGCGAGGAGTTCGTGCAGAACGGTATCTCCGTCAAGGCTGAGTTCCATGATGGCGGAAGCATGGTGGATATAATGCTCCAGAAGGTGAAGTTCGTGCCTGCGATGCCGTTGAGGATAGATGTGACCATCATGGACATACCTGTGGATAAGGCGGCGGATGGAAGCATGACCTTTGCTGCCGACGGAGTCGTTCCTTGGGCTATGGGAGGGCTGTATGATACATACCGCGTCGATGAGCTTTATGGGACCGTTTCAGGTGATGATATTTCATTCTCATTGGATTTTTTCAACACCAAGAAGGGCGAGGGTTATCCGACAAGCTATCAGGGACAGATGAACGGAGAATAACAGTTATTGCATATTGGGGGATTTTTTATACAAAATTGTCGATTTCGCTTAAGATTTGTTTAAATCTGTCAATATTTTTTGGAAATATGTTTTAATTGTTTACCTTTGCAAAAGACATCAGAAATTTTTTTCGTGTCTATTTGTTAAGTTCGTTTTATATACGGCAGGGTTCCTTGGGGAGGGAACCCTGCTAATTTTATATACATTCAGCTCTTTTTGTTGATTTCTATAAGTAATTGTCCCTCTATTTCTTTTTATTTACTATATTTGAACGATTTTTCGGTGTATACCGTTTGCCTGACCAACAATAATTATTAACATAAACTCAAAAAACAATGAACAACAAAAAAGGTAATGTTCTTGCGATTGCGATCATGTTCTTCCTTTTCGCAATGATCTCTTTCGTTACAGGACTTCAGAACCCAATGGGTATCATCGCAAAGGCTCAGTTCGGAGCAACAAACTTCATGTCACAGCTCGGTAATGCTGCTAACTTCATCGCTTATGCATTCCTTGGTCTTCCTGCAGGTTTCCTCCTTAAGAGAAGAGGCTACAAGTTTACTGCTCTTGCAGCCGTGACTGTAGGTTTCGTAGGTGTCGGCATCTCTTATCTTTCAGGTGTTTTCGGCAGCTTCGTCGTATACCTCCTCGGTGCATTCGTGTCAGGTTTCTCGATGTGTATGCTCAACACAGTGGTGAACCCAATGCTCAACACTCTCGGTGGTGGCGGAAACAAGGGTAACCAGCTCATCCAGTTCGCAGGTGCAGGTAACTCTCTCGCAGCTACAATCGTTCCTACTCTCGCAGGTTACCTCATCGGTGAGGTTACAGCACAGACCCAGGTGGCTGACGTGAACCTTGCGCTCTTCATCGCAATGGCTATCTTCGCACTTGCATTCGTTATCATCTTCTTCTCAGAGATTCCTGAGCCTGAGCTCGAGGCTGCAAAGGCTGCCGGCGAGAAGAAGCAGGAAGGTACAATGGACAGCATCAAGGGTGCTCTTTCACACAGAAACCTTGTGTTCGGTATCATCGCCATCTTCTTCTATGTAGGTGTTGAGGTAGGTGTTCCTAACGTTGCAAACCTTTATATGACAGACGTTAACGGTCTCAATATCGCAGCAGGTGCGGCAGGTACCCTCGTAGGTGCATACTGGTTCCTCATGCTTATCGGCCGTCTCGTAGGTGGTGTTGTAGGTGGAAAGGTGTCCAGCCGCGTGATGATGGCTGCAGTAAGTGCTGTCGCTATCCTCTTCCTCCTCTGCGCAATGTTCCTTCCTAAGACTCTTACAATGTCGCTTCTCGGCGCAACAGTTCCTGTAAGCATCCTCTTCTTCGTCCTCTGCGGTCTCTGTACTTCAGTCATGTGGGGTGCGATCTTCAACCTTGCTGTAGAGGGTCTCGGAAAGTATACTTCAATCGCATCAGGTCTCTTCATGGTGATGGTATGCGGCGGCGGTATCCTTCCGCTCGTACAGGGTGCTGTAGCTGATGCTGCAGGATATATCAACAGCTACTGGGTTCTCGTTGCAGCTCTTGCATACATGTTCTGGTTCGCTGTATCAGGCTCAAAGGTAAAGAAGGCATAATCAAAACAATAAGACAGTAACACAATGGATTCAACATTCGTAGTAGGAATTGACGTCGGCGGTCAGACTTCGAAGCTCGGCGTTGTAGACGCAAGAGGTACTGTTCTCGCTCAGACAGTTATCCGTACAGATACATATAATGAGATCGAACCATACATCGCTGAACTTGCTGAGGCTGTAAAGAGAATCATCAAGGAGGCAGGTGTGGAAGGAAATGTGAGAGGTATCGGAGTAGGCGCTCCTAACGCCAATTATTATGACGGTACCATCGAGAACGCGGTGAACCTTTCATGGGGCGGTGCAAAGTCCATCCCTTTCGCAAAGCTTCTTTCAAAGGCTATGGGCGGTCTTCCTGTATCTCTTACAAATGATGCGAATGCCGCTGCTGTAGGTGAAATGACATACGGAGCTGCGAGAGGTATGAAGAACTTCATCATGATCACTCTCGGAACCGGTGTGGGCTCGGGTATCGTGATCAACGGTGATGTCGTTTACGGTCATGACGGTTTTGCCGGAGAGCTCGGACATGTCACAGCAGTACGCAATAACGGACGTTCATGCAACTGCGGAAAGACCGGCTGTCTTGAGGCTTATGCTTCTGCAATCGGTATGGCCAAGACTGCACGTGAGTGGCTTGAGCTCAGCGACGAGCCTTCACTCCTGCGCAGCCTTGACAACATAACTTCTAAGGATGTCTATGAAGCTGCCAAGGATGGCGACAAGCTCGCCCTGAAGGTCTTCGACTTTACAGGAAAGATGCTCGGACGATCATTCGCAGACTTCATCGCATTCAGCTCTCCAGAGGCTATCGTTCTCTTCGGTGGTCTCGCAAGAGCGAAGGAGTTCCTTCTCGGACCTATCGAGGAGGCTATGAACGGAAACGTACTTCCATTGTGGAGAAACAAGGTGAAGATCGTGTTCTCACAGCTTAAGGAGTCGGATGCAGCAATTCTTGGTGCATCAGCTCTTGCTTGGGAGCTCTAATCTGAGATAAACCGATTTAAGCCGCTGACCTGCAGAGGCCGGCGGCTTTTTTTGAATATGATTCTATGAAACGGGCTTTACATATTTCCCTTTTTCTGACGGCATTCATCTCGTCTGCTTCTTTCTCTTATGCCCAGCAGACAGACACCACATCCGTCTTTTCAGTGGTGGAGGTGCTGGACGAGGCTGTAGCGACAGCGGAGAAAAGCAAGGTTGTCTATCGTCTTGACCGTCAGAAGCTCAGCGGTTCGGCGTCCATTTCCGCAGAGGGTGGGTCGGCTGTGGATGTCCTGCGCAGCATTCCTTCCGTTCAGGTCGATTCGGAAGGCGGCGTGACCTTCCGCGGCAGTTCGGGTTTCCTTGTATATGTGGATGGGCATCAGAGCGTGCTTGAAGGTACGCAGGCGCTTCAGCAGATCTCGGCTGCCGTTATCGAGGACATAGAGATAATAACCACACCTTCAGCCAGATACAAGACTGACGGCGATGTCGGTATAATAAACATCATCACGAAGAAAAAGGATGAGACCGGTGTCAGCGGCATCTTCAATGCTTCCGGCAGTACCATCGGTTCATGGAACGGGGATGCTCTTGTCAATTTCAGGAAAGGTGCAAGCCGTTGGTATGCAGGCCTTTCAGCCTCGCAGGCCAAGAGGAGGAGTGACTTCAGTCAGGACAGGACGACCATTGTCGGAGACTATGTGACGAATTCCATTTCGGATGGAGAGCGTTTCGGCTGCAACTCCTCATACATCGCCAAGCTCGGCTATGAGCTGAATCTTGCCGGTCACCGCATCCTCATAGAAGCCCAGTCGGGTGTGACGGAAGTCGCAAGGGGAGGTGATCTGGCCTATAATGAAAGACGTACGGTGGCGGAGGAACTCATCAACGACGCCATGTATGACAGTTACGACAGATATTCAAATGAAAAACGTCTGGGACAGATAGTCGCGGATTACGACTGGAAGATAAACGAAAGGGGAGACAACCTGTCCTTCCGCTCCCGTTTCAGATATGACTGGTACGCCCTTGAATATACCGAAAGCAACATGTTCGATGCGGCAGGGGCGCGATACGAAGGCACAAGGGGCTATGAGGACGAGGCCCATTGGGATATAGATGCCGCATTGAACTATGACCTGCATTACCGTGAGACAGGCAAGGCCGAGTTCGGCTATCAGCTCACTTCGTACAGCGAATTCGGAGACTACAGCATAAAGTACTGGAACAGGGAGGCGGAGGATTTCCAGTGGCAGGACCATCTGGCTGCACCGTTCTGGTACCGCCGTCAGCTTCACAGCCTTTATGCCATGGTGACGGACAGGTTCGGTCCGGTTTCGGTGGAAGCCGGCCTGAGAGGTGAGCATACAAACGACAAGATGCACTTCGATGAGACTTATGTCAGCCGTGACATCAAGAGATGGAATCTTTTCCCTTCCGCTCATCTTTCATATGAGGCTCCGGGCCGCAATATAATTTCCGCAGGCTATTCGTACAGGGTCGCGAGACCGGGAATATGGGAGCTTGAACCATACATCACCTACGAGGACTATTATACCAAGAAGACCGGCAATCCGGATATCCGTCCTGAATACATCCATTCTGCGGAAGTGGGCTACAGGAAACATTTCAAAGGAGGCAATACGCTGTCGGTTACAGGATTCTACCGTCATCGCAAGGATGTGCGCGAGCGTATACGAACCGCCTATGTCCTGGAACCGGGGGTGACTCTGGACTCTCTTGTCAATGCAGGAAACGACCGTACCTGGGGTCTTGAGGCGAATGCCGTCCTCAAACCTGCGCGCTGGTGGAACATGACCCTCGGAGGAAGCCTTTTCGACTACAGGTTCTTCAGTTCATACGAGGGCTGCAGCGACAATTCCGTACTCAGCTACACAGCATCTATGATAAACACCTTCAATGTGGGAAAGACCACCAGGATGCAGTTCGATGCCAATGTCGTAGGCCCGCGTGTCCTTTCGCAGGGAAGGGAAGAGGCCTACTGCTATTTCGACTTCGCCCTTCGCCAGCAGATACTCGGGAACAGGCTGCATGCCTCTCTTGTCGCCCATGACATCTTCCGCACGGCGAAATATTACAGCACGAGAGTTTCCCCGACCCTGATTTCCACTACCCATGTGCGTCCGAAGTACCCTCATATCGTACTTTCGCTTACATGGACATTCAATGCGGCCGGTCACAAGGAAAGTTCCGGCGCCGTATCTTCAGGAGCCATGTTTGAAGGAAAGGATTTTTAGGACGGATTGTACTTTTTGCAAAAAAAAGGACACCGAACGATAAAATTGCCTACTTTTGCACCCGTGTTTAAAATAAGGAGATTTTATCATGCAACAACCAGTAATGAAAAACTACAGCTTTATGAGTAAATTCAAAAAGTATGTATCATCAAGCGTAGTGCTCATAGTATGCACTGTATTAGCCCTTATCTGCGCGAATGTACCTGCACTCAAGGACGGGTATTTCTCGCTTTGGCAGAATGAAGTGAGCATCTCGATAGGAAATTTCAACTTCTTCAGCCACAATGGTCATCCAATGTCTGTGATGGAAGTCATCAATGACTTCCTGATGGCTATTTTCTTCCTCTCTGTGGGCCTTGAAATCAAGAGGGAGATTCTTGTCGGAGAACTTTCTTCCATGAAGAAGGCTCTTCTTCCTATCATCGGAGCATGCGGAGGTATGATCGTGCCCGTGCTCGTGTTCTGGCTTTTCTGCCCGAACGATCCAATGATGATGCGCGGCCTTGCCATCCCTATGGCTACAGACATCGCCTTCTCGCTCGGCGTGCTTTCTGTCTTCAAGACAAGAGTTCCGGTGGGACTGAAGGTCTTCCTTGCTGCCCTTGCCGTAGCTGATGACCTTGGAGGCATTCTCGTCATCGCAATTTTCTATTCATCGCATATCAATACCCTTTACCTGATACTTTCTGCCGTTACCGTGGCTGTCCTGATGCTCGGCAACAAGTTCAAGATCAGGGGCAAGGTGTTCTATATAACGGTAGGCCTTGTGCTCTGGTACATGATGCTGCAGACAGGAATACATGCGACAATCGCTGGTGTGATCGTGGCGTTCTGCGTACCTGCTTCACTCATCAAGGGTACAGGTCACTATCTCGAGCGTATCCGCAATAACATCAAGCTCTTCCCTGTAATCGACGTGGATGAGCAGCACAAGACTGTGGTTCTGGACAATGATCAGGTACATACCCTCAAGAGCATAGAGTCGGCAGCCGACAAGCTCATCAGCCCTCTTCAGGACCTCGAAGACCATCTTCATGTTCCGATCAACTATTTCGTCATTCCTATCTTCGCATTTGCCAATGCAGGTGTGGATCTCTCTGTCATGAACCTGGGCGATCTCTTCAATGGCGTAGGTCTGGCTGTCATGCTGGGTCTGGTGCTCGGAAAATTCATCGGAGTCTTCTCGTTCTCATGGCTTGCAATCAAGTCCAAGATCGTTTCTCTGCCTGCAAACACTTCATGGAAGGCATTTGCAAGTGTATGTGTGATCTGCGGTATCGGATTCACAGTATCGATGTTCATCGCCGATCTTTCATACTCCGGTGCAGGTGAGGCCGGTTTCATGCTTTTGAACAAGGCAAAACTCGGAGTCCTGACAGGCTCGGTTCTTGCAGCGGTTCTGGGATGTATACTTCTTAACATCACGCTTCCCAAAGCATCGGATAACAAATAAGCATGTCAAAAAGAAAAAGAAAGCAGCAGAAAAGGGTTTTCCCACAGGTTACAGGAAAGGTACAGATGACGCGCGAAGGCTTTGCCTTTGTCGTGTCCGAGGATTCTGAAGACGATGTCTTTGTCAAGGCATCAAAGACCCGTGGCGCCCTTAACGGAGATATTGTAAGGGTCTCGGTGACCCGTGAAAAGACAGACCGCCAGCGTCGCGAGGGTGAGATCATCGAGATCGTCGAACGTTCTGCCAAACCGTTCATCGGTATCCTTCATGTCGTGGGAAATCAGGCATGGGTGCTCATGGAGAGCCGTTTCATGCCTTATGACATTTCCATTCCGATCGCTCAGAGCGATGCGGTGCGTTATCGCAGGCATAAGGGAAAGGATGAACCTCAGAGGGATGAGACCGGATGGCTCAGACCTAAGGACGGTGATGTATTCTCCGTCTGCAATGTCTATGAAATGCTTGAGGAGGGGGGCAGGCGCGAACTGCCGGTAAGGTCCGGCATGAAGGTGGCGGCCGTTGTTGACGACTGGCCGAGACATGAGTCCAATCCTCGCGGTCATCTTGTGGATGTGCTCGGAGAGCCGGGTGAGAATGACACAGAGATGCATGCCATCCTTGCCGAATATGCCCTTCCTTATCGTTTTGAATCGGCTGTAGCCAATGCTGCGGATGTTATCCCCGAGGAGATCACCGCGGAGGATATCGCCGGACGCAGGGATTTCAGAGATGTCCTTACCTTTACCATAGACCCTGCGGATGCTAAGGATTTCGATGACGCCATCTCTTTCCGCCGTCTCGAGGACGGCAATTATGAGGTGGGTGTCCATATTGCCGATGTAACCCATTATGTGCGCCCGGGTTCTGTCGTCGATGACGAGGCGAAGAGCAGAGGAACTTCCGTATATCTCGTGGACAGGACTGTCCCTATGCTCCCTGAAAAGCTTTCCAACAAGCTCTGCTCGCTCAGACCGAACGAGGAGAAGCTGACATTCTCGGCTGTCTTCGTGATCACACCTCTGGCAAGGATAGTTTCCCAGTGGTTCGGCAGGACAGTCATAAGGTCGGACTACAGGTTCGCTTATGAAGATGCCCAGCAGGTGATCGAGGCCGGAAACAAGGCTCTTGACATGGATATGAAGGGCGGTACGGACGGCATTGCTCAGGATACCCTTATCCCGAGGGAACAGAAGGAAGCTGTGCTTATAATGAACTCACTGGCTTCCAAGCTCAGACGCAAGAGGTTTGCCAGCGGTGCCATAAGCTTCGAAAGGCCGGAGATGAAGGTCATCGTGGATGAAAAGGGCCGTCCTGTGGATGTCTGCCAGAAGGTCAGCAAGGAGGCTAACTGGCTCATAGAGGAGTTCATGCTGCTTGCAAACAGAAGCGTGGCCGAATTCGTGGCTACAGGCTGCAAGGGTGTGGGCGAGACTCCTGCAAGGGGCAGAAAGCAGATAAAGACCTTTGTCTATCGTGTGCACGATGAGCCTAATCAGGAAAAGCTGGAGAATCTCAAGAACTTCATAGGCAATTTCGGCTATAAGCTCGGCCCTACCAACAACGGAAAGGAGATCTCCAAGGAACTCAATTCCCTCTTTGAAAAGGCGAAGGATACGCCGGAATACAATGCCATAGAGCTTCTTTCGCTCAGGACGATGGCCAAGGCGCGTTACGATACCGAGAATCTGGGTCATTACGGACTCGCATTCAAGTATTACACTCATTTCACTTCGCCGATCCGCCGTTATCCCGATATGATGGTGCACAGGCTTCTGGCCCGTTATCTTGAAGGAGGGGAGTCTGCAAGGCAGGAAACTTTCGACAAGCTTTGCAAGCATTCCACCGAAAGAGAAATAATTGCTGCCGAAGCAGAACGCGCAAGCATCAAGTACAAGCTTGTGGAGTTCATGCAGGATAAGGTCGGATATGAGTTCGAGGGCCATATCTCGGGTCTGACCGAGTGGGGCATGTATGTGGAGGTGGAGCCTACCAAGATCGAGGGTATGGTGCCGCTCAGGGACATCAAGAGCGACTTCTTCGAATTCGACCAGGAGCATTACAGGCTTGTGGGAAGGCGTTCAAGAATAGTGTATAATCTCGGCGATCCTGTAAGAATAAGGGTCAAGAAGACCAATCTTGAGCAGAAGCTTCTTGATTATGAGCTTGTGGAGACCGGTTCCGAGGATAGGATATATGACCGTATAGATTATGAACATGGACGCGGAACTTCCTTCGTGAAGGGAGCTGACGGAGATTTCGACAATGTGACCGTCGGCATCAACAAGGCAGCCAGAAAGGAGAAAATCCGCAAGGCCATACAGGAATCGAAAAAGAAATCGCGTAAGTCATCAGGCAGGAAGCCAAGAAAGCTCGAACAGAAATAATGAAGGAAAAGGATATACAGAGGTATCAGGGCCACTATTCGGAACAGAAATTCTCGGGTAAGCTGACCAAGGTCGCTAAAAGGGCCGGGCAGAAGATTGTCTATGCCGTGCTTCTGCTTTATTATGTGCTCAAGGTCCCTTCTGTACCTAAAAAGGACAAGGCGACCATACTCGGAGCCTTGGGATATTTCATCCTCCCCCTTGACCTTCTTCCAGACGTGCTGCCGGTAGTAGGCTTCACAGATGACCTCTCCGCCATTCTCCTGGCTCTTCATGCTATATGGAAGAACATCACTCCTGAAGTCAAGGCTATGGCAGCTGCCAAGGCCAGTGAGATCTTCAGCGACTTCGATCAGGACAGGATGGACAGAGAGCTTGCAGACGAACAATAAAAAAGACGTTAGCCGAAAGGCTAGCGTCTTTTCAGTATCATGACGGTGGCTTTTTCGGCATTCAGCAGATGGAGTTCTCCGTCATCGGACAGCTTTGTGGACTGCACCTGTGAGTAGGTGTCGAGTATCTTCCTTTCAAGAGCCATATCCTCTTCAGGGCCGGCCATCATTGTTGCTCCGAGACCGTTCAAAGTAAGCTTGCGTCCTTTCTGGACATAGTCACCGTTTACTATATTGACTCCCGTATATCCGTGGAATCTGCCTGTCGCCGCATCGAAGGAAAGAGTCGGTGGGGCTTCTGTCTCCATGACCTTTTCCGAGCCGACAGAAATGATCTTCCACTCTCCGTTGAGGTCAACTTTGTTTGAGCATGATGTCAGAGTCATTGCTGTAAAGATTATTGCAGTTAAAATTCGTTTCATGTCTGTCTTGTCTTATCCGGCTCGAAAAACCGGGGCTTGCCTCACGGCCAGTCCCGGATATCGAACCATTATTTATCAATATTTATGTAACAATTAAGTGCATTTCACGAATTATCCAATTCCGTGCCAAATTATGAAAATGCACTAATGTTACTTTAAAATCTCAGCCCTCTCAGTCCTTTTTTCACTCTGTAAGGTGTTGACCGCATGAACAGAAGGAACTGTCCGGAGTAGTATGGGATCATTATCAGAAGTCCGCTGTACGGAATCGGTTCCACGAACTTGTTCCATGCAAGGATGAAATCTGAAAATACAAACAGCACCGCTCCCAAGGCGAAGAGGCTGCTTCGCTGCAGAAGGGCGAAATAAAGCATTGCGGATATGAGTACGGCATAGATGCTCACACCGATGCGTATTATGCCCTCAGGGGCGTGAGGTACTATCTGTGTGAATACAACGGCAAGCAGGGCTGCTATCATCAGAAGAAGCATGAAGGCAAGTCCCTTGGCCTTGGCGGTCAGTTTCCTGTCATGCTCTACCTTGGTCAGCCATCTCTTTACGAAGTACCAGACATAGAACACATGAGCCAAGGCGAAGAAGCCCATCTGGCCGAGGAAATTATGGCATGAACCGAAATAATCTCCCAGAGCGGAAAACAGCAGGGCCAGGCTGATCTGCCACGGACACAGCCATAACGAGGCTATGAACGCGCTTGCAAGGGTGAATGATATCTTGTGAGGTATCTTTACCGGTGAAAAGAAAAGAGCGGCAAAAAGCAGAAAAAGACCTGCCGCAGCAAGTGCGGCCGGCCTTATCTTTCTTTCCTCTATTCTGAAAACCGACATATCAGTTCTTCTTTCTGTATGTGTAGATCTCAGCCTCTGTTTCCGGAATCATGGTGAGGACAGCATTCTCCACGTTTACTGTGTATGAACTGCCCCATGCCTTTCCGTTGGAGTACTTTCCTGTGAGGGTGGTCTCTGTAAGAGCCCATGTTCCGCTGAACTCCTTAGGCCTTCCGTCTCCGAGCATCTGGCTCATGGAGAAGGTCTTGTCGGCATTGAAGGTGATTGTCACCTCGATGGTCTCGTCTCCGAGCTGAGCCGCCTTGGTGATCTCTATACCTGTGAGTTCCCATGTACCGGTGATGTCTATCGCCTTTTCATCCTTTCCTCCGTCACCGTTACCGTTTCCGCATCCGCAGAGGATTAACGAAGCTCCGATCAGGAGCATGCTTATTAATCTTTTCATGATATCGTCATTTTATATTATAACCATCCTCCGAGACCGTTGTTCTCAGATTTGACTGATCTTGCAATTACTGAAATCTCCTGTGTCACTTCCATGCCTCCGATAGCGGCGTCACTTCCGATTTCGCTGCCTCCGGCAATGGCCCTTACGGTAAACTTCGCAGAACCTGCCTTTGTCGGATGGACATAGAGACGGCCGTTCTTCATGTAAGGCTCCTCGGCAAGACCGAGAGACTCGCGTCCCTTTGCGTTCACCTCCACCTTGATGCCGCCGTTGTCAAGCTCTTCACCGATGAAGGTGAGGTTGACTGACGAGGTGCCGAAGAAATCGGAAACATCAAGCCACTGGTTCTTTCCGGTGATCGCGCTGATGCATGGAACGCCCTCGATCTTCATCATAAGAGTCCAGGCATCGATTGATCCTGAGCCCATCATGTTGCGGTATTTACCCAGATCGAGAGTCTTTGCTCCGTCCGCCGCTCCGCTAGGATCATAAGTCTTCTTGCCGTCAAGTCTCGATTCGAACTCGTTGGCAGATGTCACGATCATATCCTTGAACTCCTTGACAGTGAACTTCTTGCCGAGTTTCTTCGCGTAGGCGAGACCGAGAGCTGCAATACCTGAGACATGAGGGCAGGCCATTGAGGTACCCTGCATGTAGCCGTAGTCTTCTCCATCGTTGGTCTCCGAACAGAGCGTCGAAAGCACGAGGCCCTTCATGCTGTCCCAAGGCGGAAGATAAGCCTCACCGCCTGGTGCGATGATGTTACATCCCGGACCATAGTTGGTATAGTATGCAGGAAGGTAGTCAGGGCCGAAGGCAGAAACGCAGATGTAGTCCTTGTATGCTCCCGGATATGAAGCATAGGCGAGACCGTCGTTTCCTGATGCGAAGATGGCGATGCCGCCGTTAAGCACGCTGTTGTTCTTTGTAGACTCGAAATACTCGATGGCTGCAAATTCGAGAGGGTAGAGCTCCTTGTAAGTCTTGTCGTCCTTGTAGTATCCGGCAGGATATCCCCATGAGCACTGGATGATCGAGGCACCCATGTCAGCCGCATATCTGATGGCCTTCGCTGTGACATCACCGCTTGCAGCGTTCATTCCGTCGTGGATCTGGCAGCCCATGATCTTCACTCCGTCATTGTTGCCGCTTCCTCCCGCAATGCCGACAACTCCTGTCCTGTTGTTGTTGACAGCTGCGATTGTTCCGGCAATGTGGGTTCCGTGTCCGCTGTCGCCTTCACCTGTCCAAGAGATCGGGCCCTGCGAGCGGAAATTGTATCCGTGGACATCATCCACATAACCGTTCTTGTCATCGTCGATGCCGTTTCCCGGAATCTCGCCTGTGTTGACCCACATGTTGGCCGCGAGGTCAGGGTGGGTATGCTTCACACCTTCGTCGACTACAGCCACAATGATTGAAGGATCTCCGGTCACAAGATTCCATACGTCCTTTACATTGATGTCTGCTCCTGCATAAGCGGAAGCCGCGATGCTCTTGTCACCTGTGTTGATGTAGTGCCACTGGTCGCTGAGTGACGGGTCATTGAAGATGCGTCCGTCAGCCTTTGTCACAGGGGCTGGAGTGTAAGGATAGTGTCTTCCGTCAGATGCCTTGACTGCCAAGGTGTTGTACTCTACCTTTGAAACGCACTCAAGCATCGCAGCCGACTTTGCGACAGATTCGATCTTATGGCCTTCGGCAACAATAGCTTTGTACCATCTGTCGAGACCGAAGGAAGCCGCTTTCTCTTCCTTTCCCGGAACGTCAGGGAAAACCCTTTCCACAGCTGCCATGCCTGCAAGACCGCTTTCAAGTGAAGCAGCGTCTGTGCCGGCCGTAACCTGTATCAATACGCTTTCCTGACATACATTCTCAGGGGTGTTGGTGATTTTGGCAAGTCTGCCGTTCTCCATCTCAACTGATGGATCGAGCTCTGCAGTGCACGACAATGCTGCCATTGCGGTCAATGGCAGCATCATCATGCGCAGAAATGTCTTTCTGTTGATCATAATCTATGTTATTTGCGTGAAGCTGCAGATACAGGCTTTCCTGCGTATCTGAAGACTCCTGTGGTCATGTCGGTTACCTGCTCGACAGAAACGTTCACCTGAGGACGCTCGAAATCAGTTTCAAGACCTGCCTTTTCACCGAATGAGTCCACTCTTGAGAACACGCTGTCAATCGCATCGTAAAGCTGGTAGCGTCTGTACTCCACGAAGTTGTAGTTCTTCTGGAAGTTCTTCTTGACCTGCTGGAGCATAGACTGGGCAGAAGTCTGTGACTCCTCCTTGTTGCCGAGCTTATCAGCGTCGATGAACATCATCTCGTCGTAAGCGATCATGTCACCCTGATAGTTGCCCTTCGAGTCGAATACTCCGAGTGATGTGAACCAGTAAGAACCCATATCATCGTAGTTACCGGTCTCCATGTCGACGAATGCGATATGGCCTTCATCGGTGAATGCACCGCAGACTGCTCCGTCGGCATATCCTCCGTTTCCGCTTGTGAAGAATGAAATCATCTCGAGATTGAGCTGCTCGCCGCCTGAGTTCCTGAAGCTTCCTACATGGCCGTGGAGCGGAACGATTGCTCCACCGTAGTACTGCCACTTCATTGTGTCGTCAGAGATGAATCCCTCATCGATGACAGGCTTCCAGAAGCCCTTGACCTTCACATAGTCGACTTCCATTTCCTCCTTTGTTCCGTCCTCGTTCTCGATTGTGATTGTCTCCATTCCGCCGTCAGTGATGGTTACAGGACCGACTTCAACTCGGCCGTTTGATTCAGGTGTACCTGACCAGAAGGTCCACTCCCTGCAGTAATCAGCCTTTGTCTCGGCTGGTGAAAGCATGTCGAGATCGTATGACATCTGGAGAGGATTGATCTCGCCGGCAAGCTTGGCCTCAGCCATCACTACCTTCTCCTCGTAGCCGTTTGAAGCGCATACGACCAGAACATACTCCATTCCTGAGTTAAGACGGATGAATACGTCGGTGAGACCTGTAGTGTTGATAGCCTCTACCTCTGCCTCTGAAGCCTCGATTGACTTGAGGTCTGTGAGTACTGACTCGAACTTCTCGTCCACATCCTTCTTTCTGTAAAGACCGTAGTGAGCCTTCTTGATGTCGGAACCATAGATGTAGAACTCAAGTGAGTTCTCGGATGTGAAGCCCTCCGGTGCATATTTATCTGAAACGATCACACCGCAGTTGATTGTTACAGGGTTGCTCTCTCCGGCCTTGAGGAAGCCGAATACGGCGTTGGTATGGCCTACATTCTTGCCCTCGCTGTCATATGCTACGGCGACGAGGGTGTAGAGTCCTGTCTCCTTGAGGCCCTTGATCCTGTACTCACCTGATTCCTTGAACTCCTCGCACTCGATCTTTCCGGCGATGATAGCATCGGTCTTTTCAGTGAGCTGGGCTGCTCCGAGTTCTCCGCTGAATACAGCATACTTGACTGTAGCCACGTCCTCTCCGAGGGTTACGGTAACAGGTACCTCACCGTTCTCTGAAAGACCTGGCACGATGCTCATTGAGTAGTCTGTGAGCTTAGCTCCAGGGAAGAGGATGAGCGCGCTGATGCTTGGCTCATATCCTCCGGCAGCCGGGAAGTAGAGGCTCGGTGCGAGCTGAACCACGGACGGCTGGGTCTTAGACGCGTCGCTCCAGCTGAGGACACGGTTGTCGTACCATGTCATAGGATCCTCGTATCCGTTGAGGAGTGAAGGATGGTAGAGGTAAGCGTCGCCGTATGATGGGTCTGCATAGGCAGTGAAGATAGGCTCGTAATGAACGAGGTCGTCCACAGGGATGGTCACAGGCTGAGCTCCGTCGAAAGCGATGAACTCCTGACCTCTCTCGAGGATCCTGAACTCGAAGTACTCCGGAGCAGGAGTCGATGAAAGCGCTCCGGCAGCCTGCATGAATTCAGTATATGGGTCATCCACCCTGTAGAGGGTCCTGTCGTTGCTGTTCCTGTAGATCTTGGTCTGGACAGCCATAGGCTCTCCTGTCTGGACATTAGAGAAGTTGTAGTCAACGAATGTACCTGTTCCGATCTCATCCCAGCTTACTACTATCACGTTGAGAGTGATGTAGTTGGCCTTTGTCCTGTAGTTTGAGACGAACTGAGGGTCAGTTACCTCGATAGTGCATGAATATCTTTCTCCGACCTCTGCATCAGGGAAGTTCACCCAGAATGTAGTGGAAGCCGCACCACCTTCGAAATAGATTTCGTCCACCTCGAAGATGTCATCACCGGTGATCTCCACCGGTACGGTGATGTCATAGTCGACATCGGAAACCTCACGTGCTACCGTCACCTTGACACGGCGTGCCTGGTTCGGATCCAGCGTGATGGTTCTTGAAGAAGCCTCCTGTGACGGGAAGTACACGCCGAAGCATCCTTCCACATCAGGCTCGCCCGGAGTATAGGTTTCTTCCGGACCGCAAGAGACCACCGCGAATGACAGCACAGCCGCCATAGCGAGAATCATATATCTTAACTTGTTCATAATATCTTTTTTTCTGGGATGTCAGGATTATTTGTTAGGAACCTTCAGAAGTCCTGACGGATCCGGATTGTTTGTTGACGCATTGATTCCTATGTTGGACTGGAACTCACCGCGGTTGATCACGAAGTTCCACTGTGGAGAACGTCCCTCAGTGTTGAACTGCCAGATATCAGGGTGGTTGGTGTCTGTATAGTAACGGGTTATACCCTCGTCAAGTCTCTTGTAGTCGTAGAATACGATACCCTCGCCCCAGAACTCGATTCTCTTCTGAAGGAGCATCTCGTCTGTGAAGGTCTCGAAGTCAGATGCAAGAAGGCTGCAGTCGTAGCTTCCGTCAGTCACACGATAGGTCATGAATGTGTTGAGGAGCTCCTTGGCCTTCGCAAGATTGCCCATTCCGGCATATGCTTCCATCTCGATGAAGAACATCTCCTCTACACGCATGAGCGGATGGTCAGCAGCGTTTCCGATGTTGTAGTCCACGCATTCTCCCTGTGCAGGGCGGAACTTGATGGCTGTATAAGGCATTGCATTGTAGTAGAAGAAGTAATCGAGCCAGTCTCCTGAAGGAGCGAATCTGTAAGTACCTGAAGTCCACTCGGTCTGGTCAGGGCTGAGGAACGACTTTCTTCTGAAGTCCTTCTTGCCGATCTTGTCATAGAGCGCCTTGCTTATGCCAGGGAATGTGTATGAAGAGTAGCCCCAGAGTGCCTCTGCACTGATGTGTGCTGTGAATGACACGAGGTTGATGAGGTTCTCCTTGGCGACTGTAAGACCCCAGATCCATGAATTGTTTGAGCTTCCGCTGTTGAATCCTGTGGTAGGGTCTGTCCACTGAGCCTCGGTAAGAGGAGTCTTGCCGCTGGCCTTGATGGCCTCACGGGCGTAGTATGCCGCCTCGCTGAATGCATCCTTGTCGCCGCCGTTCCAGTAACCCATCTCGATGTATGCCCTTGCGTAGAGGCCGTAGACAGCACCGAGGGTAGGATAGGTGTAGTTGGTTCCTGCGCTCTTGAGGTAGCTTTCGGCTTTTTCAAGGTCAGAAAGGATGAAGGCATATACCTCCTCTCTTGGAAGACGTGGGTTGTTCTCGATTTCAGCCTGGGTAGTGAGCTCTGTCACGATAGGAACTGTAAGTCCGAGTACATTCGATACGTCTGTATAATTGTTCTCCTTAGGCTCATACATACGCGCAAGGTCGAGGTAATACATCGCCCTGTAGGCATATGCATATCCGAGGTAGACCTTGTTCTCTTCGAAGTTTTCTGCATTGACATCGATCATGCCGATAA
Organism: Bacteroidales bacterium; assembly: GCA_017626355.1. GTDB lineage: Bacteria > Bacteroidota > Bacteroidia > Bacteroidales > UBA932 > Cryptobacteroides. Next base: position 86,791 of record JAGAIY010000023.1, on the reverse strand, counting down.
GGTCGTTGGCGATCTTGATGTATGCGTAGTAATGCTCCCAGAAGTAGCCTGTAGGCCATGACTGGTCGTCCATACCGAGGTTGTAGGCCCATGGGTAGAACTGGAAATATCCCGGGTTGGCACCCTGGATGGCGAGGTCCTCGAGCATGGCGTCTGTCATGATATGCATGGCAGGAACACCGAAGTCTGCCTGCGAGCCGTAGCTTGAAAGGAAGCCGCACTTGTCAGGCATCATCATGGCTACAGAGAAGGAACGTGCCATTCCGTCGAGAGATATCTGGTCGGGAAGCATGACGCTGCTTTCCGGCTTTGTCTCCTCGATACATCCCGCTGCGAGCAGGGGAGCCACGAGAAGAGCAAGTATCTTGTTAGTTATTCTTTTCATTCTTTATAATCTGTTGACAAGGTTCCACTTAGAATGTAATGTTGATACCTCCTGACAATGTACGTACAGGTGAGTTCACTGCATTGTTTGTGCTACCGGTGAGACTGAAACGTGGGTCAAGACCCTTTCTGTATGACCAGTAGACGATGTTGTCGCAAGCTGCGTAGATGCGGAGTTTGGCAACCTTGAACTTTCTTGTGATGTTCTCCGGAAGGGTGTATCCGATCTGTGCGTTCTGGAAGTTGAGGTAGCTTGCGTTCACGAGGAATCTGTCTGACTGTGATGCAGGATACTGGTCTGCATACTGCCATCTTGGGATATCTGAATCAGGGTTCTCAGGAGTCCATGCCTTGAGGATGTCCTTGTGGTAGTTGCTTCCTGAACCTGTAGTAGGGTTGGTCATGTATGACGCATAGCCTGAGTCATATGTGAGACCGCCTACAGAGTATGTGAAGCTGGCAGCCACGTCGAAGCCTTTCCACTGGAATGAAGTACCGAAACCACCGTAGAAGAGCGGTGTAGGGTTACCGCAGATGTAGTCTGTCGCCTCTGAGTAGTTGGTTGTGGTTGTCTTGGTCACGTTTCCGTTCTCATCTCTCGCGTCCTTGTACCACATCGCTTCTCCTGTCTCCTTGTTCACACCTGCATACTGAGGCATGAAGAAGGTTGTGAGAGGAAGTCCCTCTGCGATGAAGTTCGAGCCGTTCTCGAAACCCCAGTATCCTTCATGCTCGGTGGTCTTGTTCTCGTCAGGGAGCATGGTCACCTTGTTGGTGTAATGGGTCGCGTTGACATATACATCCCACCTCATGTCGCGTGTGTTGATGATGTTGCCGTTGAGGGCGATTTCGACACCGGCGTTCCTCATGTCACCGAGGTTGTCGTAATATCCGCCGTAACCGCTTGATGAAGCGAGGCTGTAGAAATAGAGCATGTCGGTGGTGTTGCGGAAGAAGTACTCTACCGATCCTGAGAGCCTGTCGTTCCACAGACCGAACTCTGCTCCTACGTTGAAGTTGGCGTTGGTCTCCCAGGTGATGTTCTCGTTACCCTTGCTGTAGAATGTGGTGGCGAGACCGTCTGTTCCCGGAAGTGACTGATATGTGTCCACATAGAGGAAGTTGCTGATGTTGTCGTTACCCTGTGAACCATATGAAGCCTTGAGCTTGAGCATGTTGAGTACCGGAGCGTTGAACCATCCTTCCTCGCTTATGATCCAGGCTGCACCGAGGGACCAGAAGTTACCCCAGCGGTGGTCAGGATGGAAGCGTGAAGATGCATCCCTACGGAATGAAGCGTTTGCGAAGATCCTGTTCATGTAGTCGTACTGTACTCGGGTGAAGTAACCCTCGTTGTTGTATGTCGACCTTGAAGATGCCGCGCTCATGCCGTCTGTACCGGCTCCGTTGAGCTCGGTGTTGTCGATTGATGACATCTGGTTCTTTGATGCACTGAGGGATACGCTTGACCTCTTGTACCACTCATGTCCGAGAAGGGCGCTGATATGGTGCACACCCTTGATCGTCTTGGTGTAGTTGAGGAGCTGCTGGAGGTTGAGGTAGAACGACCTGCTGTGTCCCTTTGAAACTGTACCGCCCTGTGTCGCGAACTGACCGTAATAAGGGTTGTTCATGCTTGTCTGGCGGGTTTCGTCCAGACCTGTACCGGCATTGAGCGTGAACTTGAAGTCCTTGAGGAACGAAAGCTCGGCGAATGCCTGGGTGGTGAGGGCGTTGCCTTCAGAGTTGTTCTTGTCGAGTGCAAGGGTCTGGAGAGGGTTGGAGTTCTGCATGAAAGGACGAACAAGACCGCCGTTCTCGCCGTTACCGTAGTCACGGATGAGGTAGCCGCGGCTGTCCTTCATGATGTTGCCGTCTCCGTCGCGGAGGTAGAGAGGATAGATAGGGGCTATTCTCGAAGCGAATGCGAAGATGTTGCCCGTACTTCCAGACGAACCCTCGTCAGAGTTACCGTTGTTGTAGTTGTAGTTGGTATATGACATGTTGGCTCCTACCTTGAACCATTCCTTCGCCTGATAGTCTCCCTTGAGACGTGCAGTGTATCGGTTCATGTCGGATGCGTCGATGATACCCTTGTTGTTGAGGTAACCGAACGATGCGAGGAAGGCTCCCTTCTCATGTCTTCCGGATACGCTTACGTTGTACTCCTGACGGAGGCTCTTCCTGTATGTCTCGTCCATCCAGTTGTCAGGGGTCATCCAGTAGTCCTTGCCGTTGTATGTGTACATCTTGCCGAGGGTCGCGTTAGGGTTGACCTTGCCGTTGGAACCGATGAAGGCCTGTCCCTCAGGAACGCTGAACACCTGGTAGCCGAGACCGCCTGAAGCCGCAGGGCCTGTTACTGTCTGGTTTGCAAGGATATGAGCCTCTGACGGAATCATGCCCTGAGAGTTCACATAGTAGTTGTAGAGGGCAGCGTAATGAGCCTCGTAGTACTGTGCAGGGTTAGTGAATACGTCATATTCCTCAAGAGCCTTGGTGTTCAGACCCCACTTTGCATCCACATTGATAATAGCGTCTCCTGCCTTTGCTTTCTTTGTGGTGATCATGATCACACCGTTTGCACCTCTGGCTCCGTAAAGCGCATTCGAAGCTGCGTCCTTGAGGACTGTCATGGACTCGATGTCCGCATTGTTGAGGTTGTTGATGTCACCGTCATATGGAACTCCGTCGACAACATAGAGAGGAGCGTTTCCTGCGTTGATTGAAGAGTGTCCGCGGATGACGATTGAAGGAGTACTTCCGAGAGTACCGGTAGATGTGGTCATCTGCACACCGGCAACCATACCCTCAAGGGCTCTTGTCACGTCAGATGACTGAACTTTCGAAATGTCAGATGAGTTCACCACGGTTGCAGAACCTGTGAATGACTCTTTAGTAGCTGTACCGAAGGCGACGACGATTGTCTCCTCGAGTGTTTCAGTGTCCGGTGCCATCACGACATCATGGACTGCCTTTCCTGCAACGGCAACCTCCACGTTCTTGTATCCGATGGATGAGAAGATGAGGATACCGTTGGACGGAACAGTGATGGAATAGTTTCCGTCAATGTCCGTGCTGCCTCCGGTCATGGTGTCCTTGAGCTGGATTGCAGCAAAAGGAACCGGCTCGCCGGTAGACGAATCCGTTACAGTACCTGTCACTGTCAGATTCTGTGCGAAAGCCGCTACAGACATCATAAGCGCCAGAACTGTAAGAATCAGTTTCGAATTCTTTGTTCTTTGGATCATGATTTTAAATTGTTATTATTGCTTTGTTTTTGTATTCAATTGTTATTCAATGTGTTACACGAAAAAGCCTGTCGCATTGGGGGAATGCGGCAGACAAAGATACATTTTTTATCGGTTCCGGCAAGTGAAACCGGGGTACTTTTCTGTGAATCAGGTGCCGTAGCCAGGGTTCTGGACGAGTTTTCCTTTGCTTATGTCGATCTCTTCCTTAGGGAGCGGAAGCACTGTCCTGAAGTCGTCCGGAGCAATGGTCCCGAGCGCTGTTTCAACGCTTATTCCGTTTCTCCAGAAGTCGAAGGCTATCTGTCCTTCGGCAAAGAGTTCCTTTCTGCGTTCATCCAGGACCGTCTCTATGGTTACCGGTGAGCCGTCACCTGTGTAGCCTTCTATCCTCTGCTCCCTCAGCTTGTCCAGATATGCTCCTGCGTCCTCTCCTGTATGCAGGGCGGCTTCAGCTGCTATCAGGTATATTTCAGACAGACGCAGCACCTTGATGTTATTTACATACAGAGGTACGGATGCCCCGGAATTGCCGGGATACTTGAGCGGATAATATCCCGGATTATAGTCGTTTTCCCCTTCAGGCTTCACCGTCAGGTCGGCGGCCATGCGGCCTCTTATGTCAGCCGGGTCGGATGTCAGCCATCGGTAGAACTCCGGCTTGAGCCCGTATTCCGAATATCCCTTTGGTGAGGTGTAGTAGCCCGGAGAGTATCTTTGGGCGTTGTAAGAGTCTGTCTGGAGATATTCAAGGAGCATTTCGGAGCTGCCCTGCTGTGACCAGACCTTCGGATATTCATCCCTGCTGTAGAGGGTATAAGGCGAGGCCTTGATTATCTCGTCGCAGTCCTGCAGGGCTTCCTGGTATCTTCCTCTGTAGAGATTGGCTCTTGCGCGGAGTCCCAATGCTGCCCAATGGTTGATGTGGCCGGTGCTCCGCTCCTTTCCGAGTCCTGAATCTATGGCCTTGGTAAGGTCGCTGACTATAAACTCATAAGTCTGCTCGAGTCCTGCCCTCTCCCCGATATATCCGATGTCGAAGACCTTGTCAGACAGGACTATACCCATGGTGTTCGGACTTCCTGAAGTAGGGATGGGAGCGAAAAGCACGGCCAGATGGAAGTGGAAAAGGCCGCGCAAGGCATACAGCTCGGCGAGGTACGGAGCGGCTCCATCCTTGTCCTCAAGCTCCGCTCCCTTCTCGATGGCACTGTTCACATTCGCCAGGGCGGCGTAAAGATAATAGTAGGCTCCGTAGGTGTCGTTCGGCGTCATGGCGAACTGCGCTATCCTCGATGCGTTCTGGCCCGAGGATGACGGCTGGTATGAGTCAGGTCCGGTCAGGTCCGCATAGATGCTCAGTTCCGAGGCCATGGTCATCCGTGTTCCGTATGTGGCCAGATAATATGCTCCGTTCACAGCATTGGCCAGGTCTTCGACATCTGTGATCGCCGTCTCCGTCGTCACCGAGGTCGACGGATCCTGATCCAGTGCCTCGCAGCCGGCAAGAGCGGCGGCAAAGGCCATCATGTATATTGACTTCTTCATGTTCTAAGGTTTTATAGAGTGATGCTCAATCCGAGTACGAAGGCCCTTGTGGCAGGTACGTCCGCCGTGCGGTAACCGTTGATGGCTACATCAGGGTCTATGTAAGGAGTGGCCGACCAGATCATGAAAGGATTGGTGGCCTTGAAGTAGAGGCGCATGTTCAGAAGCTGTTCCTTGACGGGGATGTTGTATCCGAATGTGATCTCACGCATGCGGATGTTGTCGGTAGAGTGGATCAGCCTGCTGGAGAATCTGTCCCAGCGGTACGGGTTGTTCATGATCGGCTTCGGGTATGCCGCATCCCGGTTCTGCGGTGTCCAGTAGTCCGCGGCATCCTTGGCTGCATTCATTGAAGCCGCTCTGAATCCGTCGCTGTGGGTGAAATATCCCGGGTAGTCGAACATCAAGCCGCCGCTCTGGAACGTGATCAGGAATGACAGGTCGAACATGCCTTTGAGGAAGGTGAAGGTGTTCGTGAGGCCTCCCGTGAAGTCCGGTATGGCCTTGCCCACGATTGTGCTTCCGGCTTCCGAATACCAGTTCGTCACACCTTTGGTATGGTCGTTCGGGTCGATCCAGAATTCGCCCAGACCTGTTTCCGGATCCACGCCTTTCCATACAGGAAGGTAGAACGAGTACATGGATTCTCCTTCCCTGTGTATGTACATACCGCCGTCGCCGTAGCTGATGTCCGCCCCGTCGTTAGGCAGATTGCTGACTGTGGACTTCTGGAAGGTTATGTTGAAGCTTGTGTCCCATGTGAAGTTGTCCCGGCTGATGTTCTGCGAGTTCACTTCCAATTCGAGACCGTTGTTCAGAAGGTTGCCGACATTTGCCGTGTAGCTGCTGAATCCTGTCACAGCCGAGGCCGGCATGTCGAAGATCAGCGAGCTTGTGTATTTGTGATAATACTCCAGATTCAGGTTCACGCGGTTGAACATGTACCAGTCTGCTCCTATGTTGAAGTTGCGTGACTTCTCCCAGCCGAGGCTGTCGTTCTGAGGATTGCTCCAGTATATGGCGGCATCCGTTCCGTAGCCTCCGCTTGCGGAGTACAGGCCCTTGTAGGCATAGTACGCGGACGGAAGGTTTCCGTTCGTTCCGTATGAAGCCTTGATCTTCACGTCCGAGAACAGGTCGCTGCCCTGCAGGAACTCCTCCTCGCTTATCCTCCATGCGGCTGAGACCGACCAGAAGTTCGCCCATCTGCTGTCAGGGCCGAGACGCGAAGAACCGTCCCTTCTGAACGATGCGCTCGCATAGTACCTGTGTGCCCAGTCGTAGTTCGCATTGGCGAGGAAGGATACCATGTATGAGCGGTATGAGGCTCCTCCTGTTCCGTACATCTGGCCTGTCGAGAGGGCGTTCAGCTTGTCCGAAGGATAGTTGTTGGCGGCGGCATAGGTGTATGAAGACCTGTGGTCGGCCACTTCCAGGCCTGCTATGGCAGACAGGTGGTGACTGTCTCCGAGAGTATCTGAATATCTGAGAATCAGAGAGTTGGTAAGGTCTGAATTCTGGAATATGTAGCTGGCGCTAAGGCCGTTCATGGATTCGCCGTCTATCGATGACGGAGCCCACCAGAGATACTGCTTGTTGTCCATGTAGTCATAGCCGAAGGTGTTCTTCAGCGACAGGGCCTTGCTGAATGTGAATTCGAGGTCGATGTTGGACATGCTCCTCATGGAGTGTGACTTGTTGTACTGGATGTCGCTGTCGAAAAGAAGATGCGGATTGGTGGTAAAGCCGCTCCAGCTCACATTCTCGTTCCATGTCCCGTCCGGATTCTTCGGCTTGGCCGTAGGGTCGCTCTGGGTCAGGACTCCGACAGGAGTGGCATAACCCATGCCCTGGGACTGGTCGCTCTGGTCGCTGTGGCCCCTGGATCCTGTGAATGAGACCATCTGTCTCAGACCGACCTTGAGCCAGTCATTGACTTTGTGGTCAACGTTCACCCTGCCGGAATATCTCTCGAAATACGAACCGGTGACAATGCCGTCATTGCGGCTGTAGCCCAGTCCTGCATAGACCTGGGTCATGTCGTTTCCTGCCGTAAGGCTCAGCTGGTGGCTGTGGCGGAAGGCATTGCGGAATATCTGTCTTTTCCAGTCCGTGCTTGTCTGACCTGACGGATCTGCGACCCATGAGGCCCAGGTCTCGCCTGTCTCCCCGTAGCTGTATGCCGGATTCATGGCGTAGGCATTGTCGGCTGCATCCTTTATGTACTGTATGAACTGCGGGCCGTCCAGAAGGTCGAACGCCCGACCGACTGCCATACGGCTCACTCCTGCCTCTCCGCTGTATGATATGCTGCTTCTGCCTTTCTTTCCTCTTTTCGTAGTTATGAGTATGACTCCGTTCGCAGCACGCGAACCATAGAGGGAAGCCGCTGCTGCATCCTTGAGCACGGTTATCGATTCTATGTCGTCGGGATTGAGTGTATTGAGGACTCCGGTACTTCTGTAGCCGACCTGGATGTCGCTTTCTGATGCCGATGAAACCACCACGCCATCAATTACATAGAGTGGGGAAGTGCCGGCGGAAATCGAGCCGACTCCTCTGATCTGCACGCTGCCTGCCGAGCCCGGGTCTCCATTGTCCGAGGATATCCTTACTCCGGCGATCTTTCCCATCATACCCTTGTCGATGGACTCTTTCGAGGCCTTGGCGACCTCTTCTCCCTTGATCTGGGCTGCCGAACCCGTGAAGTCCGACTCCGACATCGTGCCGTAGGCTACGACAAGTACATCGTCCAGAAAATTCATATCCTCCTGCAGTACGAAATCCACCCTGCTCTTCCCGTCGACCGGTATGATCTGGGAAAGATATCCCATATAGGATACGACGAGTTCTGCATCGGGAGCAGCCTTCAGCGAATAGCTTCCGTCTGCTCCAGCCGTGGTTCCGCTGGAAGTGCCTCTGACCATTACCGTAGCCCCTTCAAGGGGATATCCGGTCAGATCGGTTACAGTTCCCGACACCGTCAGGTCCTGTGCGGCCGCAATGATGGATGTCATCATGAACGCGGCCATGATAAAAGCGGTTCTTCTGACCATAAGACTAACGATTTATAATAATTCCAATTCAAACGTCAGCCCGGTCAATCCCAAAATCCTGCCAAACCGCCCTTCCCCTCCTTTTCTGCTCCTTCCACTCTTTTCCCCCCCCTGTTCACTCTGTCACCTAACCGCCTATCCCACAACGCTTTACGCATTCACGGGTGTTCCGCAGGGAACACCCGTGAATGCGTAAAGCGTTGATAATCAATCAGATGATTGTTATGATCTGTATCCTACGAAAAGGATCAGCCCTGAAGCGGATTCCCTTATCATGAACATGAACGGACGGTCGGCGATGAATTTCGGTAAAGAGTTCTCATTGCCAGGCAAAGCTCCGATCAGTTCGTTTCCTGTAACTCCGGCTGCTTCAGTACCTTTCTCATCTACATTGACATACACAGCCTGCTTGACCTTCTGCAGATAGATGTTCATGTCTGACATACCTGAGAAGTCTGCAAGGGCAGGGCTGAGTGCATTCCTGATTCCCAAAGCTGAGAGAGTCTCGGTAAGATCGTTCTTGCCTTCAATCTTGAAGCATGGGAATTTTATAGGAAGCGTTTCTTCACTGAAGTTTGTGGCCAGGTCTGTCCACTTGTCGTTTGTGAATGATGCCCATGGATTCTCATCGTCTGTTTTCAGAGGGAGAATCAGATCCATGGCAAACGAGCCGTTTCCATAAGGGATTTCAATGCATTTATAATCCTCTGTCTCGGAATATCTGACTTTCCTGCGGTCTGAAATCATCAATTCAGTTGATGTCGATCCGTCATCATGTGTAAACTTTCCCTGTGCGGGCTTTTCAAAGCCATCTGTCCATGAACCTTTGTAATAGAGGGCATTGAGCAGTATGAGTCTGCTGTCAGGTGAAATCTCGTCAAGGAATCTTGTAATCTTGTTGTCTGTCTGCTCTGCACACCAGTTGTTGATGGTATTGAGCGCCACTGACGGATTTGAGAAATCCTCAATATGGGATGTCGCTGAAAATACATCCTCCATTCTTGTAATATAGGCCGGGCTTAACGAAAAGCCTTTATCGTACCATAATGAATTCGCTATACCCAATGTCACATTGTTGTCGGTATTGAGTATGGCCTCGAGAATCTTGAGGTAGAATGTACTTATTGCATCTTCAGACTTGTCCTTTATTCCAAGCGTACTGAGAATCTGGTCTTTTGTGGCTCCGGCAGCACCTTCCGCTGCCATTGACAAAGCGACTGCGGCGCTCAGAGGTGAGATCAGATGGTCCTGACCAGTCTCGAATTGCTGATGAAAGATGTCAAATCCGAAATCATTTATACCCTCGATCATATCATTTTCTACTTTTGTGAGGGTAATCGGCTCATATGCTTTGTCGCTTGGCTCATTCTGAGGAATATCCGTCTTGTTGCAACTGCATATAAATGCCGAAATAAGAATACCTATGGCTACTGCTATACGTTTCATATTCAATGCTTTCTAATGTTTGTTAAAGTCTTTAGATTTGATTGGAAATTATAATCGCTGTATGAAGTTCCATCGTAGGTGTCAGCATTACCTGTGTCGTAGTTGTCAAAGTGAAAATAACCGTTACAATCTCCATCCCATCCCCAATTTATATGTAAGACATGGCGATCATCCTTGGGGAAAGATCCTATTAATTCTCCATTCTCATATGAATCAATTGTCGTAACATATTCAACATATCCATCTGCTACCCATGCATGTCCACCTGCATTTGAGTCAGTTCCGCTCATAAATACAGGTCCGTTTTCTTTAAGAGATAGGATTATTGAAGGGGTATACGCAAATGAATAATTGTCGAATGCATATCCAAAATATTCAAAAGCATCTTCCGCCTTTGATCCAATGGCGCTGCTACTAGTTGGTGAACTGTAATCCATCTGAACTAAATCTCCTGTCTCACGCATTAGGGCGGCAATTTGTTTGTGGCTTGGAGTGCAACTTTGAATGTTACTATGTGAGTTAATATGGGTGTTGATATTGTTCCAATCAAGTGATACCATATCGCCATTAGTGTACTCTTCTCCCATAATAACAGTTGAAATAAATGATGTGGGATGTTTGTGATAGGACATTATTTGGGCAATAGCGGTTGCCATGCAGCCGCTAATTAGATTGGGACAAAACATTCCGTAAATTCCTGTTTGCCCCCAATTAACATTTATGAAAGGTCCGACAGAATCCGAATAAACAATGTTTGTTAAGGTTATTATTCCAGGTGGAGCTGCTTTAGTAGCAATTGAAGCGTTCTCTAAATTTTTTATATACAATTCGAAGAAAGAATCAACAGGCGGAATGCCGGTGAGATGTTTTAGGTCAAAATGGCCATTCTCAGTGACAGCTACAATTGGAAATTGAGACTTATTTGCTGAGATTGCAGAAAAACCTGAGTTTTCAGAGAAATTAAAGACATACATTAGTGTGTCTGGGTAATTACCTTTGGTTTGATTTGATACGATAACCTCATGGTTTTCAATTACTCTTTTATTTCCTGATTTCGTGGGAAGTCCTGAAACCAAATCCAATGCTTGTTCGGCATAGGATATGGCTTCATCATATGTCCGAGTCATACTTATTAAAGTTGACTCAGTAATATTGCTATATATATGAGTTTGTTCACAAGAAACAAAAACGATACAAAGCAAAAATAAGAGAGAGAACTTTTTCATAAGCTGCCTTTTTATTATATATTATGCGCGACTAATATAGTATATTTTTTTGGGAATAACAAGGTTTTTGCGAAGTATTTTCTTCGTTTTTTTGAGATCACTCCTGATGAGATTTTATACCCTTGGCGCTTAACCTTCTGAGTTGCAGTATCTTATGCATCCACGGGTGTTCCGCAGGGAACACCCGTGGATATGTAAAAGGTTGATAGACAGCCTGATAGGTGTCGTCGGCTTTTGGGGCTCCAGGGGCGGCGTCAGTCTTCGGAGATGTTGGGACTGCGTCGGTCTTTAGGTATGTCGGAGCGGTGCCGGCTTTTGGGGATGTAGGGGCAGATCTAGAAGCTGTAGCCGAGGGAGAGGGCGAGGGTGTTGCCGATCACTTCGTTGGCGAAGAGGTAGGCTGCATCTATCCTTATGCCTATGAAATGTACTCCGATGCCGGCAGATGCGAATGATGGGAGGACATTTTCTGCTCCGAGATTGTATCCGGCCCTCACTGAGATCAGGTCTGCGATATCGGCTTCAGCAGCGATTGCGGCTCCGAATGCGTTGTGAAGATAATAGTCGGCCTGGGCCAGAATGCTGAAACTGTTCTTCTGATCGATGTCGTGGATGTATGCTCCGGATATCCTTGCATATGACGGAAGAGAGAACTTCATTCCGGAAGCCGAGGTTATCTTTGTTCCGAGAGAATATGCTCCGAGTTCGGCAGCTATCCTGCTTGCGGATGATATTTCAAACAGACTCGTTACAGCAATATCTGCTCCGAATGCTCCATAGGATACTTCCGGTACAGGGTTATCACTCAGGTATTTAAGGTTTACCTTTGCCGAAAGGAAATCAAGAAAGCGGTAGCCGGCTCCTACCCCGACAAGCATCTGCTGAGGGTTCATGCCGTATACTCCCGTGAGCGAGAAAGAAAGTCTGCCCTTCAGGCAGTATTCTGTATCCAGATTCAGGTATGATGACGGGATATATGAAGGGGAATATGACATATATCCTGCGGATACATCAAGGGTGCGGCCTGTGATGAAAGGGTTCTCAGTGAATCCTATGCCCGCTTTAGCGGCATCTGCTGCATTGACAGGTATAGCTGAAAACGGCATTGCAACAGTCTTTTGGGCATTGGCAGCCATACCGGATGAAACTGCAAGAACAGCTGCGGCAACGATTTTTACAAATAACTTTCTCATATGCCTTAAATCTTGGATATTATCTTTTCTACTGTATTGTCTCCGATGGTCACTCTTACGACGTATCTGCCTGGAGCACAATGCTTCATGTCTATGGCGGCAGGGTCGAAGGCACTCACGGATTCGCTCTCCTGATGGACTATATGGCCTGATGCCGACCTGATTTCAATCTTCGTTTCTGCTGCAGGACCTGTCCTCACATTGAGTATGTCCTTTACGGGTACAGGATAAAGTTCTATAAGGTCTGTCGGATCCTTCACCATTATCCTAAGTTGTACAGTGCAGCTTTTTCCGGAATCGGAAGCGGTTATCTCCAAAGTGGCGGGACCATAGCCTTTGATATTGATAACCAGCTGATTGCCGGAGATGGTAACGTCTGCGACCTTACCGATGTCGCCGTTTGTTTTATATGTCAGGGTCTCGCCCTCAGGATCTGCAAAGTACTCGTCAAGATTGTATGTGAAAGTCTTTCCGGTACCTTCGACATAGAGGTCGTCAAACTCTTTCGACTGCACTGGGACAGCATTGTCAAGTACTTCAAAAGTGAAGCTGAAATCAGCGGCAAGTCCGTGAGGATCAGTCACATGAATGGTGCAGTCATATGCACCGGCCTTTAAAAGACGGCCGGTTATGGTAAGTGTCCATGTTCCGTCCGCTCCCTTCTGAAGGTTCAGACCGTTTCGTTTTTCGGCAAGAGTCACTTCCACATTCTCTCCTTCCGGATCAAGTATCTCGAAGCTGAGAGTAAGGGTCTCATATGGCTTTATAACGAGATCTGCAGTCTCCTGCTGAGGCCTGATCACGGGAGCGTTGTTGGCGGTTGTCCTTATCTGCTTTATTTCGGACAGGGCTGAGCTATGTTGCAGATAGTCGTATCCAGCCACCGCAACATGATATTCCTTGTCGAATTCAAGGCCCGGAATGGCGATCTGCAGGTATTCCCCGACTTCTTTCAGACCGACCTTGAACCTGTATTCCTTCACTCCCTCAGGCAAGGCTTTCAGATCGGCTCCCTGAAGAAGGGCCTGATCCTCGGAAACAAGCACAGCATACTCATAAGTCTTTACATCATCGGCATCTGCAGTAACCTTTATGCTCACATCAAGCCTGTTGCCTACAGCCGACAGATCGAAATCTTCAACTTTGTCCGGAGCAGCGGTACCTCCCATGCAGAACGAACCGAGTGCATCCACAAGCGGACCGATCTTGGCAGATGCCGGCAGCGCATCCTTTCTTGCACCGCCGAGAAGTCTCTCGACAAGCATGTCATTGGTGAAACCGGGGCCTCCAAAATAGGAAGCAATCAGCGCCGCAACTCCGCTCACATGAGGGCAAGACATGGATGTACCCTGCATGAAGTCATATTTGTTTCCTACTATAGTGCTGTAAACCATGCCTTTATTGACTTTGGCCGTGCCTCCCGGAGCAGCGATGTCCACCCAGTCGCCATAGCAGGAGTAGTATGCTCTTGTATAATCAGGGCCGATAGAACCCACAGCTATCACAGGTTCATACTCACCTATAGGATTGTACCTCCAGCCGTCATTTCCTGCGCTGAAAAGAACGACACCTCCTTTCATCGGGCTTTCAGGAAGCTGATTGCCGTCGTTGTCGCATCCTGCGTACATGATGAAGTAGTCAATGGCGGCAGCAAGGTCTGCGGAAATGTTAGCATTCATCGCATCGTTCTCAGATTCAAATACATAGCCCCAGCTGTTGTTGGCAATGACAGCACCGTGGTCTGCTGCCCATTTGATGGCTTCCGCACCTCCGACAGGATTGTTGCCGGAAAAGATCTGACATGCAAGGATTCCTACTCCCTGCACTCCTGCTTCCGCATCTCCTCCTGCTATGCCAGAGACTCCGACGCCGTTATTGTTCACTGCGGCAATCGTTCCGGCCACATGAGTTCCATGGTCGTCAGGAGTAATCTTTCCACCGGTTCCGAAATTCTTTCCGTCAATATAATTTGCTGCGAGATCTTCATGAGCGTAATCTACGCCGGCATCGACAACCGCAACAATGACGGATCTGTCGCCGGTTGTGTAATTGTCCCAGACAGGAGTTACATTTATATCAGCCCCGGCCTTGAAGTCGGAAGACAGGCTGCCGTCGTTCAGGTAATGCCACTGCTGTCCTGATTTCGGATCATTGAACATCGTGTTGAGGGCTATTTCCCTTTCCGGCTCCACAATCTCGGCTCCGGGAAGATTTCCGAACCCTTCAGCTGACTTGACGTCAGGGCTTTCAACATATCTGACCTTGTACCATCTGTGCAGGCCGGCCTTGCGGGTCCTCGGCTCGAATACGCCGGCATCAGGGAAGAGTCTCGAAATGGAGATTATACCGGCTTCGCTCAAGGCGGAATTCAAACCTTCGGATCTGGTCTGCATACCCTCGGATTTCTCAAGGAGACCTGCCGTGTCCTCTGAGAACAGTATGTTGACTGTCCTGATTTCAGCGGTCGTTGTGCCCTCGGCCCCGTCACGGATGCCTTCATCGATTTCAGCGGCACAACCTGCGGCTGCAAGACACAGGAAAAGAATGGAAAAACGGTTGATGATGTTCATGATCTGTTATTTTAAAAGAGGCGGTGACCAATCTGTATTGATCCACCGCCTCAATCAATATATGTTACCCGGATTCATTCGGGTTTTCTTATCTTGGTTATATACCAAGAACTTCTGACATGGATGGTCCTCCCGGAAGAGTGAGGAAGCAAGGGTACTTTGTACCGAAGCCGCCGAGACCGTCGATATACCAGTAAGGATGGAATTCGACAACCTTCTCCTCTACGAAAAGACTCTTTACATCCTCCTCGGCGAGTGATGCGTCAAGTGCAGATGGGAGATATGCCTTGATGTCAGTGCCGTCTCCGTCATAAAGAATACCAGGGAACCACCATCCGTCCCATGCTACGTTAACACCGTTATCGAGAACCCAGAATTCGATGAAAGAACTCTTGTTTCCGCCAAGTGACGATGCTCCCCAAGCTGCAGCAAGCTGATCGGTATTTGCATATGGATTCATGATACGGTAACGCTCGAAACCTTCCGCTTTCATGACCTCTACAGTCTGAACACCATAGCTGCTGTCAGACATGAGTGAAAGCTGGTCGAACCATTCTCCCTGACCGAGAGAAACCCATGTATAGGCCTTAGCAAGAGTGAAGGCAGTTGACATGGTTACCTTGTGCTCGTTTACCTTCTCACCCTCAGCGATGGCAACTGTACCCTTGTAGGTGGAACCTACAGCCATCTCTGAAATGTTGAGGACGCAACCTGTCTGAGCCTCGCCGGCAGCGAATGATACAGATGTGCTGTAGACAACGTTGCCGTTCTCGAGTGTCTCGACTGCTGTTCCTGATACAGTGATGCCTGCAGGAAGGGTTGCTGTGAGATTCACAGTGGCAGCCTCTGATGAATTCGATCTTACAACAGGAATAGCGATTGTCTCGAGAGTCGCGTCAAGTTCAGTCTCGTTGAATACGGTCTGGAGCATTGACGGCTCGTTGCCTTCGGCTGTATAGACATCGTTTACCTGATCAAGATTACATGCTACAGCGAGAAGACTCACTGATGCAGCAAGAAAAGTCTTGAATATCTTGTTCATAATAATCTCATTTTTAAATGTTAAACCTCAGATTACTCCTCAACCTTCGGAGCAAGTGCAGGATCGTCACCCTGGCCGTCAGCCTCAACACTTCCTACAGGGTTCTGGAGGATGTATGGGTTGGCGTCGATCTCAGCCTGCGGGATAGTGAGTACCCAGTCGAATGACTCAGGGTCGTTGAGCTTGAGAGTAGGGAGGAGGGCCTGTGCAGGGTGTCCCATTTCTACAGTGCGGACAAATCCCTGGCGGAGACGCTTGATGTCGAATACGCGGCCGAACTCACCCCAGAGCTCGATACGACGCTGAAGGATGATCTCCTCGAGGAGTGATCCAGTCTCGTCAGTTGTAAGAGCGCCGAGAGCTGTACCTGTCTTGCCTGAGCAGTCGTAAGTGAACTCTCCTGATACACGGTAGCTCATGAACTCGTTGAGGATAGACTGAGCCTCAGCATCGTTGCCAAGACGGCAAGCTGCCTCTGCCATAGAGAGATACATCTCAGGAACCCTCATGAAGATATGGTCAGCACCTGTGTATGGGTTAGAAGCGTCAGCGAATCTGAACTTGTACTGCTGATATCCTACGAGAGTGTTGCCGTTTGCATTGAGGTCCTCATAGTTCCACCACTGCTTACGAGCGTCGCCTGCAGGAATCCTTTCATAGAGCCACTCGCTGCAGCACTTTCTTGCAGCCTCACCGTAACCGCCGAAAGCGATGTCCATGTGAGCGAGGAACTGAGGGTTGGTAGTACCCTGAGACTCGATGATCTCAGCACCCCACATCACGTCCTTCGCATCAGCGTCATTGTAACCGCTGAGGATGTCAGTAGTGATGACCTTGCTTCCGCCGAGAGCCTTTGATGCTGCGTCATATGCACTCTGCCAGTCACCCATGTAGAGAGCGATACGTGTCTTGATACCGTTCGCAACATAGTAGTCGATGTGTGAGCAATGCTTCTGGCTCTTGCCCTCGAGGAGGGAGATTGCAGTGTTGATGTCGCTTACGATCTGCTCGTAAACCTGTCTGTTGGTAGAGCGTGGCTTACCTGTTGTTGAAGATGTTGTAGGCTCGAGAAGCACTGGAACACCAAGCTTGTCCTCGTGGCCGATGTAGCTGCGGGCATAGACCATTTCAAGGTAGTGGTATGCATATGCTCTGAAAGCATAAGCGTTACCCATGATATAGTCTACGTCAGCAGAATCGCCCTGCATTGTCTCAGCCGCAGCGATGATGTAGTTCACCTGGCAGATGAGAGTGTAGTAGTAGTTCCAGCAGTCGTATGGACGCCATGCACCGCTGGTGTATGCATCCTTGACATCATAGAGGTAGTCGAACCAGAACCATCCGTTACCCTGGCCTGCCATCACCATATCCTCACCCATGAGGTCTGCCATAAGAGAGTATCCCTGAGGACCGATGCACTGGTGTGTGTTACCTGTTACGGTAACACCCCACTGCCACAGCCGTCTTACAGCACCGTTGAGAGCCATATAGCCACCCTCGGTTGTCTCAAGGAGAGTAGATCCGGCAACCGCATCTGTAGGAGCGGTGTCAAGAGTGCCTTCCTTGCAGGATGTTGTCATAGCAAGGACAGCAGCAAGAAGTACTATATATATCTTTTTCATTATTCTGTCTCCTTATGAATTAAAAGTTAATGTCGATACCTGCTGAAATAACTCTGGTAGGAGTGTATGTATAGCCTGTACCACCTGAGAAGTTGTACTGTACGTTAAGACCGTTGAGGTGGTTGAACATGGCAACGTTGTCAGCATTGACGAAGATTCTGAGAGCCTTGATCTTTGCAGCGTTGGTCCATCTCTTAGGGAAGGTATATCCGAGCTGTACAGACTTGATTGCGAAGTAAGAAGCGTCGATGAGGTCCTTGTCAGTTCCGAGACGGCCTGAGTTGAACAATACGGCAGGAACGTCAGTAACGTCACCTGGCTTCTGCCAACGACGGAGAGTGTTCTTGCTCCATGTATCACCTGTGTACATAACCTCCATCAGACCTGCGTAAAGGCTGTCGTAAGTCTTACCGCCGACAGAGAATGTAGTGAGGAACGAGAAGTCAACCGGACCGAAGCGGAAGTCAGAACCGAATGAACCCTGGAGCTTAGGCTCGCGGCTTCCCTCATAGTAACGTGACTCGTTAGCCTTGGTCTTGTTTGAAGTGATGTAGTCAGAACCCTCGACCTTGTCTCCGTTCTCATCCTTCTCATATGCCCAGTAGAGCTGTGCACCTGTTGCAGGGTCTACACCTGCGTTCTTAGGGAGGAGGTAAGAGTAGATAGGTCTTCCGACCTCGATCACCTGATAGCCTGAAGTGATCTTGTCATCCTTTGTAAGGGCGAGCACCTTGTTCCAGTTTCTGTAGAGCATGAGAGTAGAACCTGCACCGAAGTTCTGCTTGTTAGCCCAGTTGAAGCGGAATGATGCCTCGAATCCCTGGTTCTGCATTGAACCTACGTTCGCGTTGTAACCTGTGAAACCGGTTGACATCGGAAGCGGGTAAGAAAGGAGCATGTCAGAAGTAACTGAGTGATAGTACTCTGCAGAGAACTGGAGGAAGCGGTTGAAGAGGGTTGCCTCGATACCTGCGTTCCACGTGCTCTTCTTCTCCCATGATACCTGAGTGTTCTCGAGCTTGCTTACGATAGCACCTGGGTTGTTGGCGTTAGGCCATGTAAGGTCATAGAATGACTGCCATGCGTAGTAGTTCTGGGAACTACCGTTTTTAAGGGCATCATTACCGAGCTGACCATAAGAAAGACGGAGTGTCATGTTGTCAACCCAACCAGCATTCTTCATGAACTGCTCCTCTGAGATTCTCCATGAACCACCGAGTGACCAGAACTGTCCCCAACGGTAATCCTTGTGGAAACGTGAAGATCCGTCAGTACGCCATGTACCCTCGAAGTAGTACTTGTCAGCGAAGTCGTATGAGAGACGGCCGAAGTATGACTCGATGCGGTAATCTAATCTGTATGAGCGGTTTCCTGTTACGTTTGTAGTAGGGTCGAGCTCGTCGATACCAGGATATACACCTGTACGGTCAGCTGCGAGGTAGCGGTACTCGTAGTTGTAGTACTCGTGACCTGCCTGAGCAAGAACATGGTGCTTCTCTGCGAATGTCCTGTCGTACTTGAGGATCTGGTTGATTGTGTAAGACATTGTACGGCCGTTAGCCTTTGCTACTGAACCGCCTGTCTGGGCACCGTCACCGTGGTAAGGGTTGTTGTACTCTGAAGAAGCTGCGTTAGTAACGTCGAAACCGGCGTTTACTGAGAACTCGAGGCCTCTGAATACGCCCATTACAGGGTTGTCGCCACCGAGAACGAGGTTTGCACGTGAGCTTGAGTTGTCTCTCCAGAGACCGTACTTGTTGTCATAGAGGTCTGCGATGTTGTTGAATCTTGCAGCCTTAGGACGTCCTGACTCACCATAGTCATAAAGAGCGGCGCCGTTGGCATCCATTACGGTGTTACCGTTCTCATCCTTGAGATATACAGGATAGATAGGAGCCATGAACTGAGCGGTGTACCATGCGTTGCTTATGTATGAACCCTCAGCGATTGTCTGCTGGTTAGACTTGGTGTAACCGTAAGATGTTGAAACACCGGCCTTCATCCAGTTTGTGATCTCCTGATCAACACTTGCGCGGAATGTGTAACGCTTGAAGTTTGTGGTGATGAGGATACCGTTGTCATCGAGGTAACCGAATGAAAGGGCATACTTGGTCCTGTCGTTACCACCGTTCACACCGAAGAGATACTCCTGACGGAGAGCCTTTGCGTTTGTCATCTCGTCAAGCCAGCTCTCATCGTATGCAGAAACGGCATCAGCGCGTACCTTGCCGGTTGCAGGGTCGATTACAGTATCCCATGTGTAGTTCTTGAATGGGTTGTACTGCTGTCCGCCGAGTGCTGCATTGAGGTCGCCCATAGCTGCCTCTGAAGCGTGATCCATTGTGTAACCGCTGTTGAACATGTAACCGTTGCGGAGTGCTTCATAAGTGAGCTCTACAAACTCTCTCTGGTCAACAGTGTCGTAAGGCTTGTAAGCTCTTGAAGAAAGACCCCATGTAGCCTTGAGGTTTACATTTACGTAGCCGGCCTGACCTCTCTTTGTCTGGATCATTACGACACCGTTGGCACCACGTGAACCGTAGAGGGCTGCAGCAGATGCATCCTTGAGCACTGTGAGTGACTCGATGTCGTTAGGGTTGATGGCTGAAATGCTACCGTCGTAAGGTACACCGTCAACTACATAAAGAGGTGAAGAAGATGCATTGATAGAGCCGTATCCACGGATCTGAATGCTTGCACCCTCACCTGGCTGACCTGAACCTGCACTTGTGGTCACACCCGGTACGAGACCGTCGAGAGCCTTTGTTACGTTTGAAACTGTACGCTTCTCGATTGATTCGCTCTTGACAGATGTTGCAGAACCGGTGAAAGAAGACTTCTTTGCGGTACCGTAAGCAACCATCACTACTTCATCGAGCTGCTCGGATACCAGCACCACATTGTGGGTCAGCTTGCCGTCGACTGCAACCTGCATTGTCTGATAACCTACACACGAGAATACGAGAATGCCGTCCTGAGGAGCAGTGATGGAGTAATTACCCTCTGCGTCAGTGCTGACACCTGTCATGGTGCCTTTAACGTGAACCGCTGCGAAAGGAACTGGTTCTCCATTGTTGGAATCAGTTACAACACCGGTCACCTTCAGATTCTGGGCAAAGGCCACAGAACTGATCAGGACTGCCAACGCTGTGAAAAATAGTTTCATTTTTCTCATAGTTGTTACTTTTAGATGTTAAACATAAATATTGATTAAATTATTGTGCTTTATTTACACTACACTATAATAACGCACCTAATAATTTGCACTTAAAATCGGGCGTTTTATATAACACCGCGAACCACAAAGGTCAAAAACATTTTTCAAAATTCCAAAAGCTGAAAAAAGTCGGCTTATTGACGAATCTCGTCTCAATCGGTGACCTGATTTAAAATTGTAAGATGAAAATGAAAAAGCATGAGGATTTTTAAGTGAACTTTCAAATTTAACTTAATATTCGTGAGATAAAAAAAGTTTATTTTTTTTCATTGTCTTCTTCCTGATACAGGTATTTTCTTAGTGTATTTCTATGAATTCCAAGGCTTCTGGCCACATCCGTACAGCTCTTTCCCTCATTCAGCATCATCACGATATCCTCCTTATTCTTACAGAATAAAACTTTCTTTTTGGAACTTCCTGGAGGACGTCCCAGTTTCATGCCCCTGAGTTTCCTTACGGCAAGGGCTTCCTTCGTTCTTTGTGAGATGAGATTGCGCTCGATTTCCGCAGCAAGCGCAAAGGCAAATGCAATGATCTTTGAGTTGATGTTGTCGGATAGGTCAAAGTTGTCCTTTATCGTATGGATGGCAATGCCTTTTGATGAACAGATGTTCAATACCGCCATGACCATCAGCATGTTACGTCCAAGTCTCGACAATTCTGTGGCTATCAGCATATCTCCCCGAGCCATCTTCCGCAATACCTTTCCGAGCCTCCTTTTCTCGATCGGAACAGTCCCGGAGACTGACTCGGAAACCCATTCCGTGACCTTGAGCCCATGCCGGAGGCAATACTGATGAATCTCATGCTCCTGATTGACGTAGGTCTGCATTTCTGTGCTGACCCTGATGTATGCATAAATCTTCATGTCTTCAAATGTTTTTCATACCAAAAAAACGCCGCATGATAAAACGCCCGATTTTAAGTGCAGATTATTCAGTGCTCAATATTATAAAGTGTAGTGTAATATTAGGCAGGCACAATAATACAATTCAATATTTATGTTTAACTAAATTCACAGCTTATGAAAAAAATCAGACTTTTTTTCACAGCCGTCATGGTGCTGTTGACAGCAGGTCTTGCCAATGCGCAGACAGCAAAGGTCACAGGTACTGTCTATGATGCAGATAACGGAGAGAAGATCCCTTTTGCATCAGTCAGGGTTAAGGACACCATGACAGGAGCTTCGGTAGGTGCTGACGGTACATATTCGATCAGTGTTCCAACACATGGAAATCCGGTGCTCGTTTTCAGTTTTGTCGGTTACAAGACTGCTGAGGTTGCGGTTGATGGCCGTTCTGTAGTGGACTGCGCTCTTGAGGCAGATGCAACTGCTCTCGATGATGTAGTGGTAGTCGCTTACGGTTCTGCCAGAAAGGAAGCGGTGACAGGTTCAGTGTCATCCGTAAAGGGTGAGACTCTTGCATCCGCTCCTGTAACATCTGTCGACAAGGCCCTTTCGGGTAAGCTCGCCGGTGTGCAGATTACCGCTGCTTCAGGTCAGCCAGGTGCGGCTTCACAGATCCGTATCCGTGGTACGTCATCAATCAACGCTTCCAACACACCTCTCTGGGTTGTCGACGGTATTCCTGTAATCTCAAGCGGTACAAGTGAGATGACCAATACCTCAAACGGTATTGCGACCATCAACCCTAACGACATCGAGTCGATCACAGTCCTCAAGGATGCTGCGGCGGCTGCCGTTTACGGTTCACGTGCTGCAAACGGTGTCATTCTCGTTACCACAAAGAGCGGTAAGCAGGGCAGGGCTCAGTTCGATGCGCGTGCGAAGTATGGTGTGTCATGGCTTCAGAGCGATAGCGGCTTCCGTATGATGAACGCATCGGAACTCCTTTCATATCAGAGAGATGCGGCTATCAACGCAGGACACAATCCGGATGACCCTACAAGCACCTACTATCGTCCGATGTCTCTCCTTACAGGTGAGCTCACAAACTGGATGAACCACTTCACAAGACCTGGTATCCTTCAGGAGTATGAGATCAGTGCAAGGGGCGGTAACAGCAAAGGTACTTATTATTCTTCTGTCTCTTACCACAAGAACGACGGTGTATTCTACGGCATCGACTACTCAAAGCTTCAGGCTCGTGTGAACGCTGATTACAAGCTTCTCAAGAACCTCGAGACCGGTGTACGTGTCAATGTCGCTTACACAGACCAGAATGACGTCCCTATGCAGTCGCTCTATTATGCAAATGCATCATGGGCAGGTCTTACCCTCCTCCCTTGGATTCCAAAGTACGACGAGAACGGAAACCACAATGTGAACATCCCTTCAAACTCATATAGCAATCCACGTGCTACCGCAATGTATGATGACCAGTGGTCTAAGTCATACAAGTTCAACGGTACAATGTTCCTCAGATGGGAGCCTGTGAAGCACCTCGTGATCGAGACTAGAAACTCAGCCGAGGCTGCATTCACTCAGGACAGACGTTACTGGAACCCGCTTTCAGACGGTTCAGGTTCTGATGCTACACTTCAGGCGACAAAGAGCCAGTACACAAACCTCACCACTTCGAATACAATCAATTACTCTAATGTATTCGGCGGTTATCACTCTCTCCGTGTTCTTGCCGGTCAGGAGGCTAACGCATACAAGTATGAGTATTCATATGTATATGCTCCGGGCGTAAATCCTGACATCCCTTACCAGAACACAGCTCCTCAGTCAAATGTTGAGTCAGAGGTAGGTTTCTCAAACGAGACCCTCATGTCGTTCTTCGGTATCGCTGACTATAACTACGACAACAGATACTTCGTTCAGGCTACAATCCGTGAGGACGGTTCTTCACTCTTCGGTTCAAAGAACAAGTGGGGTCTCTTCTGGTCGGCTTCGGCTTCATGGAACCTCAGCAACGAGAAGTGGATGGACAGCACAGACAGCTGGCTCGACCTTCTTAAGGTACGTGCAAGCTACGGTCTCAACGGTAACAACGGTATCAACCCATACAAGGCATACGGTGTATATTCTTCTACTCAGTACAACAATGGCGTAGGTATGGTACCATCACAGCCATCTAATGACTATCTTTCTTGGGAGAAGAACTCTACATGGAATGTCGGTCTCGATTTCGGTTTCTTCGGTAACAGACTCAGAGGTAACTTCGATGTATATGACCGTGTGACCAAGGATATGCTCCTTGATGTGAATGTGCCTCAGACAACAGGTTTCAGCACAAACTTCAAGAATGCAGGTTCGATGAAGAACTCCGGAGTTGAGTTCCAGCTCGACGCTGACATCATCTCTACTCCTGATTTCCTCTGGACAGCAGGCTTCAACCTTGCTCACAACAAGACTGAAATCCTCGACCTCGCAGTCGAGCCGGATGCAAACGGCGAGGAGAGAATCGCAAACGGTTCTTTCGTTTACCATGTTGTAGGAAAGTCAATGTACACTTACTGGGTGTCTGACTACTACGGAGTGAACCCTGCAAACGGTGAGGCTCTCTGGGTTACCGAGGACGGTTCGCTCTCTAACAACTACAATGATGCACGCAAGTACTATGCTGGTTCACCTGAGCCTAAGCTTCTCGGAGGTTTCAATACTTCACTCAACTGGAAGGGACTCAGCCTCAGCGCATTCTTCGAGTTCAAGGCAGGCTGCCACGTGCTTATCCTCAACGAGCACAGCTACCTCAACTCAGACGGTGCCCAGATGACAATGAACCAGATGGCTTCATCACTCAACTACTGGAAGAAGCCGGGTGATGTGGGTGTAAACCCTAAGCCGATCGCAGGTAACTCTACAAGCTCGTCTACCGCTCTCAGCGACAGATGGCTCGAAAGAGGTGACTACCTCAGAATCAAGGACGTGACCCTTTCTTACTCGCTTCCTCAGGTGGCTCTCGACAAGCTTCATATCAAGGGCCTCAGATTCTATGTCAGCGGTCTTAATCTTTACTGCTTCAATGATGTCAACTTCTGGGATCCCGAGATGGGTGTGACAGGAGCCGGAGCAGGTATCTATCCATTGACCAAGTCATTCGTAGGCGGTGTTGAATTATCATTCTAAAAGACTAAGGATATGAAAAAATATATAGTAATAACATTTGTGGCTCTCGCTACATTCTGCGGATGTCAGGACTTCCTCGTTGAGGATCCTATCCTTTCGCAGAGCAACGAGCTGACTCTTTCAAGCTACGAGGGACTCAACCAGGCTACAGCCGGTGCTTATTCTCCACTTGCTGCATATAACTGGTATGGTGCAGATTTCGTGCTTCGTTATGAGCTGAACACCATGAACGGAAAGAAGTATATAGGTTCAGACTTTGACTCAGGACGCTGCAACGACCTCTATAACATGATCTACAATGCAAGCAACACTTCAGGACTCTGGAGCTATGCATATTATGTGATCTCTGCAGTGAACAACGTAATGGACAATCTCGAGGGCAAGGAGACACCTGACGTCACTGTTCAGGATCTCAACAACCTCAAGGCAGAGTGCCTTTTCCTCCGTGCTCTCGCACACTTCGACCTCGTGAGGACTTATGCTCAGCCTTACTGCTTCACGGCAGATGCTTCTCATCCGGGAGTTCCTGTAGTCCTCAAGACTGATTCACAGGCCGTTCCTGCAAGAAACACTGTAGCTGAAGTTTATGCTCAGGTTATCGCAGACCTTACAGAAGCCGAGTCTATCATCGGACCTGGTTATGTGAGAAGCGGTGTTGCAGACTCAAAGGCAGTAGCTTCTGTGGAGGCTATCCAGGCTCTTCTCAGCCGTGTTTATCTCTACTCACAGCAGTGGCAGAATGCTGCTGACTATGCTACAAAGGTAATCGACAGCGGCAAGTTCGAGATGTGGACTGTAGAGGATCTTACAGATGCTGCATGCTATGCTGAGGATGCTCCTGCAGGTGGAGAGGTGATCTTCGAGATCTACGGAAGCAAGTCGAACTCATACGATCCATATCGTGAGGGACTTTCACCTATGTGCGGTCCTAACGGTTACGGTGACGCAGGTGCTTCAGCTGACCTTATGGACCTCTATGCAGAGGACGATGTCCGCGGAACTCTCTTCCAGGAGAAGGACGGCGTTTACTGGACTGCAAAGTATGTAGGTAAGGGTCAGGCTACTCCGGATCTTACAAACACTATCGTACTTCGTCTTTCCGAGATGTATCTCAACCGTGCTGAGGCTATGGCTAACGGAGCATCTGTTCCAGGTTGCAACGTTCTCACTGACCTTCAGACCGTATACCTCAATCGTGTATACGATCCTGCAAACGCTGCCAAGATCGGAAATACCGTAGAGGATGTCTGGGCTGAGCGTCAGAAGGAGCTGGCTTGGGAGGCACACTACTGGTTCGACCTCGGTCGTACAAAGAGAAGCATGTCAAGAACTGACTTCGTCGGTGCGGACGCTGCAAAGAGCCTTCCATGGGGTGACAACAAGTGGGCTATGCCTATTCCGCTCAGAGAGCTTCAGGTTAACCCGAACCTCGTTCAGAACGCAGGTTATTAATAGATGGAGGATTTAATATGAAGAACATACTTAAATATACAGCTTGTGCACTTGCACTTTCAGCTGCCTTTTCATGCAGCAAGCTCAACGAGACTCCTGTATTCTCAGCTGAGGATTCTTTCGTAGCTTTCGACAAGGGTTCGATGATCGTTAACGAGAATGTAGGAAAGATCTCCCTTCCTGTATCGGTCGCTTCCATTGATCCTGTAGGTGTTACAGTCGCTTATGAGGTTGTTGACGGAACTGCGTCGGCAGGTACGAACTTCAAGCTTGTCAATGAAGCTGCGACAGTTGTATTCGACGGTCAGGCACGTTCGAATGTCATCGAGATCGACATCGTTGATCTGGCAGGTGAGTTCACAGGTGACCTTACCTTCTCTGTAAACCTTGTCAGCGCAGGTGACCTCAATATCGGTCACAACAGCACATGTACAGTGACTATCGCCGACCTTGACCATCCGCTTTCAGATGTTCTCGGAACTTACACTGTAAGCGGTGAGTCATACTTCAACGGTCCTGCAACATGGGAGGCTGAGTTCACCAAGGATGCAAATGACCTTACAAAGGTATGGATGCGTGGTCTCGCTCCAGGCTTCACAATGGCTACAGACCTTATCTATGGCGTTGTATCAGAGGATCATAACACAATCACTATCCCTCTCGGACAGATGCTTCCTTACAGCTCTACCTACAATGCATACTTCTATGCGTTCGACGGTTCATACATCTATGATGAGACTGATATGGCATCCATCACTCTTACCCGTGAGGGTGCTGGCAAACCATTCGTAGCTGTAGACTATGGCTGGAGCTTCTATGCGGTTTACGTTACATCAGGTGAGGGTGCAGGTAACTTTGATATCATCGTTTCAGGTGTAACATTCACTAAAAACTAAATTCGGGTAATCATGAAGAGATTCATACTTTTACTTTCAGTTCTTTCTCTGACCGTGGCTTGTGACGAGCTTTACGGACCGGAGGAGACTCCGCTCACACCGGATACCGCTGCGAGCGTGCAGATTTCAATCTCAGATGTTACAGACAATTCATTCAAGGTGACAGTTACTCCTTCAGGTGAATCGTCTTACTACTCATACCTCGTTGATGAGTCTGAAGCTGTCGAGACACTCGATCCTACGACTCTTTATGAGGTAGGCTATACAAGTGTAGCTCAGGGAACTGTTGATTACGCAAAGAACCCTTCATATACTTTCGAGGTATCAGCAGAGCCTAACACTACATATCAGGTCTATGCCGTTGCAGGCAGCCCTATGGGTTTTGCAGGCGAGGTGGCTGTTGCGAATGTAACTACATCAGACAACGTGGCTCCTGCTTATGCCAGTGTCCAGGCTGAGGAGAATGAAGTTCTTTTCACTTTCTCTGAGGTAGTTGCAAGAGGTTCAGGCCAGATCAAAGTCGCTTATTATGCTCCATATTCTTCTGACTTCAAGACTACGGCTGCTCCTGCAGGAGAGGTCGTGGTTCCTGAGGAGAATATTCAGGTTGCTGATGACATGGCACAGATCACTGTTCCCGAGATCCCTACAGGTGCATACTATACAGTTGATATCGCTGAGGGTGCTTTCGTAGATCAGGTAGGCCACAAGCTTCCTGCCTACAAGAGTGCATTCGTGATGAGTGAGAGCGGCCCTGCTGCTCAGGGTTTTGCAGGCTCGATTTCATATGTGGAGCTTCCTATGCTCGGTGAGCTTGGCCTTGAGTCTTTTGCAGAGTGGGACAATGGTTTCGTTATCCCTGTTGACTTCAAGTATCCTGCAGCCGGTTACAGCAGCAAGAAGTTCGTGACTGTTACCTATGAAAGCGAGAACAAGACTGTAGTTCACACTCTTACCCCAGGTGCTGACTACGCTCTTACTACCCTCGGTTTCGTAGTGAATCTTCCTGAGCCTCCTGTTGTGGGTGCATATGTTACCATCAGTGTTCCTGCAGGCTGTCTTTATGACATCTACGGCAATGACTGTGAGGCATGGGAGCACACAATGCTCTACTCATACGGCTACACTCTTGAGGATGTTCTCGGAACATACGCAGGTGAGGCTGTGAGCTACTGGGATGGTCCGCTCGAACTTTCTTTCACTGTAGCTGAAAGCGATGATGCTGAGGCTGGTAACGTGATGATCACAGGCTCTTACATGGGTCTTCCATGCTCGGCAGGAAACATCTATGCCAACTTCAACGGTGATGCAGGTACCCTTACCATCGCAAGTGGACAGGTATTCTTCGTAGAAGGTGAGGACGTGATATTCTTCGCAGTGAACGGTGCTGATTATGTTGATCTCATGATGCCGGAGAGCGGTGTCCTCACTGCTCCATCCGCATGGTTCGGTGCATATATCAACGGAGCCGGCTGGTATGATGCCTACACTGAGTGCTACCTCGTAAGACAGGATGCTTCCGAGGGTGCTGAGACTGCAGCTGCAGGCTTCAAGCCATCATTTGTTGCAAGGAACTTCTAATTCCATATTCAAGGTGAAGGGCGGTGAAACGCCCTTCATCTTCCATTCTTAAAATATGCCGGTATGAGACATCGTCTTTTCCTCGCGATTGTCATGCTGATGTCAGCGACATCGCTTTTCGCTCAGTATGAGCCTACTACAACATGGCCTTATCTTTATCCTGACTTCACTGACGGAGAGCTCCAGGTGCTGCAGGGTTCTCCTAAAGCCGGTAAGTACAATGTACATCTGTTTGAAAGCACTCTTCATTTCATTGACGGTGACCTGATCAGGGAGGCGGCGGCTTCCGAGATATTCTCGGTCAGGATAGGCAACGACTATTATGCGAATGTAGGAGGCAGCATGATGAAGGTGCTGGCAAAATCAGAGAAAGGATTTGTGGCTCAGGAGGCGGTGGTGGATGTGGCGCAGCTGAACAATACCGGAGGAGCCTACGGTTCGTCTTCCAATTCCATCTCTACCCAGGCTCTTTCTTCTCTTGAGGGTATAGGCGGCACTCGTACGAACATGAACCATATGGAGCTGAAACGCTCCAGAAATGATGGCGAGGTCCTGCCTCTGAACGTCAAGCTCTACATAGTGGTTCCGGGCTATCAGATCTATGCTGCGAAAAAAGATGTTTCCGAACTCCAGGGAGTTGACAAGAAGGAACTTAATGCATTCCTGAAGGAGAAGCAGGTGAAATGGAAGGATCCGCAGTCGCTTCTGCCTTTGGTTGATTATATCGCTGACAGACTTAAATAGACAGACTTATGAATACGAAAAGATCATTGTTTGCCTTTCTTGTTATCCTGTGCTCTTCATGTGCGCAGGATATTGTATATTCAAATGAGGAGCTGGCTCCTTCTTCAAAAGAACCGGAACCGGCTGTCGTTTCCGGTGAGATGGTCGTTAAATTCACGGACGAGATGACCCTGATGATCGAGGATGCGGTAAATGCAGGCACGGTTGTCACGAGGTCTTCGGATTTCAATCTGCTTTCTGAGCAGCTCGGCATTCTTTCCATGGAGAGGGTGTTCGAGCATGCAGGAGAATTTGAGCAGAGGACGAGGGAGGCCGGACTTCACAGATGGTATAAGGTGAAGTTCGACAAGAACATACCTTCGACAAGGGCTTCTGCCGATTTCTCTCTTGTTCCCGGTGTGGAAGATGTCGAAGTCGTGCGCAGGATAAGGAATACGGCGGTGTTCAATGATCCGAGGCTCGGGAATCAGTGGCATTATTACAATCCGGGAAATGCTGACGGCATGATCTCAGGAGCCGATATCAATGTCTATCCTGTGTGGGAAAATTATACTGTCGGCAGCAGCGATGTGATAGTCGGAGTTGTGGACGGAGGTATCGATTATATGCATGAAGATCTTGCAGCTCACTACATCAAGGGCAGGAGCTTTGTGAATGAGCAGTCGAAGGTCGTTCCACACGATCACGGAACCCATGTGGCCGGTACGATCGCAGCCGTCAATAACAACGGTATCGGAGTCGCTGGTATCGCAGGAGGCGATGCCGCCAAGGGAATCAAGGGAGCGGGTCTTCTTTCATGTCAGATCTTTGCCCCTGATCCGGCTGATCCTACGAAGGATTTCGGG
Organism: Bacteroidales bacterium; assembly: GCA_017626355.1. Taxonomy (GTDB): domain Bacteria; phylum Bacteroidota; class Bacteroidia; order Bacteroidales; family UBA932; genus Cryptobacteroides. The sequence continues at coordinate 56,682 of JAGAIY010000023.1, read as the reverse complement.
GGAGACGGTGCGGCAGCCATCAAGTGGAGCGCTGATAACGGTGCAGTCATCTCTCAGAACAGCTGGGGCTATGTATATGAGACCGAGGAGGAGCAGGCTGCAGCCGAGATCCCGGGATATCTTGCCGATGCAATAGACTATTTCATCGCCAATGCGGGTATGACGAATGGAGTTCAGACCGGTCCTATGCGCGGCGGTCTGGTGATTTTTGCTGCCGGAAATGAAGCTCGTGCGCATGATCCTATATGCAAGTATGAACCGGTCCTTTCTGTAGGAGCTATAGGTGCTGATTTTACGAGAGCCTCATATTCCAATTATGGAGACTGGGTGGATATAGCTGCACCTGGCGGTGATGCTCCTCATATGGTCATAAGCACGCTTCCGGGAAACTCATACGGCCCTATGCAGGGAACTTCCATGGCCTGTCCTCATGTCTCAGGAGTCGCAGCTCTTATTGTCTCTCAGTACGGTGGCCCGGGCTTTACGGCAGATAATCTTCGCAGCAAGCTTATGGAAGGCGCAGACAAGGCGGCATTGTCCAGGAATGCGAAGATAGGTGTCCTTCTTGATGCTCTTGGAGCCATGACTTATGGTGGAACGACACCTCCTGAAGCCGTTTCTTCATTTGAGGCGGCATCAAGGTCGAACAATGTGGACTTTACCTGGAAAGTCACTTCTGACAAGGATGACAAGAAGGCTTATGGCTACATCCTCCTTGCAGCAAAGGACCCTTCACATCTCAGCGGGATCAATCTGTCATCCCTTCCTGCCGATGTCCGCTCGTCTGTCGTCATGACCGGCGATGCATCTGTGGGAAACCTTCTGTCCGGGACAGTATCCGGTCTTGAATTCGAAACCGAATATCATGTTGCAGTGGCCGGCTTTGACTATAACAGGAACTGGTCGGCTCTGTCACCGGTCAAGGCTGTCGTTACCGGAATCAATAATCCTCCTGTAATAACGGCTTCTCAGGAAGGACCTTACAAGGTCAAGTCGCATGAAACCCTGCGTCTTAACTTTACTGTAACCGAGCCTGACGGACATGCCCTGAATGTGACCTTCGCTTCCGGATCCTCTGCCGATTCGTATGTCAAGGTCAATGACAACTCTCATCAGCTCACAATTGTCGGTAATGCAGCGGCTCCGGGACAGTACAAGGCGGTTCTTGCTGCCGTTGACAGTTATGGAGCTTCTGTAAGCCTGGACATTGACTATGAAGTGTTGGAGAACAATGCACCGGTGATAGTGAAGGATATAGAAGATATGGTATACATCAGGACAGGAGAGACTTTCACATTGAATATGGACGAATATCTCCATGACCCTGATGGAGAGCAGCTTAAATATACCATAACCTCATCTGAAAAAGGGGTGCTGCACATCAATCCTTCCGGCAACAATCTTCATGCTACCATTCTCGCATACGGAAGGACTGATGTCTCGATCATCGCAACCGATTCGAGGGGCGAGACCTGCGTCCTGTCTTTCAGCGTTCTTGTGAAAGATCCTTCGAGACCGGTTGAAGTCTTCCCTAATCCGGTGTCAGACTTCCTGAATGTCAGGACGATGGATCCTGCACAGACAAGGATAATGATAGCTTCATCTACCGGACAGATTGTCTATGACGAAACTTCCGAAGTAAGTGCAGTGGATCCGGCCCGCATCGATATGACCCCTTATGCGCCGGGAATATATTCTGTCACTGTGACGTTCTCTGATACAGAACATAAGGAAGTGATTGTCAAATTATAAAAACCTGATCTTATGACCCGATACATATACAGATTCATAGTTGCGGCTTCAATGCTTCTGTTTCCTGCCGTGATCTATTCCCAGACCCTGCCTTTTACCGCAGTCAATTATGACGCGGGCTCTGTAGCGAGGGCTGGCGCTTCCTGTCTCAGTACATCTTCTGCCGCATATGGCGCTTTTGCCAATCCGGCTGCAGTGCCTTTCTATGATGGCAAAGGAGATTTTGCTGCTGGTTATGCAATGTGGGCGCCTCAGGGTGTGAATACGAATGTCATCAGTGCAGCCGGAGCATACAATGTGGCTGACAGGTTAGGTGTGACAGCAGGCTTCTCATACGGCATGAATCCGGCCTATGACATCTATGACGCTTCTGGGGCTTCCAAAGGCCTGTTCAAGCCTTCGGAAATGCAGTTCATGGCCGGAGTCTCATATCGCTTCATACCGGCTATGTCGGTGGGTGTAAATGTGGGCTATGCTTCTGCATCCTTGTCGGAAGCGGTATCCTATGGCGCAGTGACAGCTGACGTTTTCCTTATGGGAGAGTTCAACGGTTTCAAAGTTGCTGCAGGAGTGTCTGACCTTGGCGGCAGTGTCGTCTCTGCTTCAGGAGCGAAGTTCGGTCTTCCAGCTTCCGCTGCAGTGGCTCTGGGCTATGGTTCCGACATAGGTGAAGCACATGGAATAGATCTGGAGGTAGATGCTGAATATGCCTTCTCTGGCGCATTCGGAGCTGCTTTCGGAGCGGAGTATAACTTCAGGAAACTGGTCTTTGTAAGGGCAGGATACAGATACGGAGGTGAGACTGTCATCCCCTCATTCGCATCTGCCGGAGTCGGAGTACATATCGCCGGCATAAGGATAGATGCCGCTTACCTCTTCGCCAACGAAGTGCTCGGCAACACTCTATCCCTCTCCCTCGGCTACAGCTTCTAGATCTGCCCAGCCTGACCAAAGCCTGACGCTGCCGTATTATAGTCAAGGATCGGCGGCGTCTATCTGGCTGTCTATCAATATTTATAACAAAGTTCCCGACCCAAACGTCATCGGTTCAATGACCGGTCACGTCGATGGCAGCCGTGCCTTTGCCCGGTATCGCACTATCGAAGAGGATCTTAAGAAGAGCCTGGTGGATATTTTGGGGTAGTTATACTGTAAAGATCGGTGCGTTGACAATGAAGAATAATCGATTTTTTAATTCGTCGCTAACATCTTTCTTGTCAATTCTCATTTTCTGAAGGAGTAGATTTTGCTGTTGCCTTTCAATTCTCCCCATTAAATGTTTCTTGGTTGGCTCGATTGCTTTAGGTGCATATACATGCTGAATAATGCAGAGAGACTTTCTGCGAATCAATTGTTCGCCAATAAGTTTCCACCAGTGTGCATCTGTGTCTCCAAGCGAAACCCCGTGCAAAATAATGCAGTGAGCATTGGCTATTAGTTCAGAACATTTAAGATGCCTTGTTGACTTCATACATTGATTAGACTGGAGCTTAATCATAAAATCTTTGATGTCATCATCATCTCTCAAATCATTGTTTGCTATTTGCGAGCTATCATTCACCCCTAGGATAATTGAATCATTGAGAATCCCGTGAACATGAATAATGTTACTTAATGTTTGACTACTACCAAATGATTTTGAGTTGTTACTACCTAACGACAATAATTTTTCAAGGGTATTCGTGTAATTCAAACTTATAACAGAAATATCCTTTCCGCCACTTATTGTGTTAGAAAATGACGTAAATCTAGGTTTGTCAAGATCTCCTAAATATTTGCTAATAGCCAAAAAATCGTTTTGAAATTTTGTCTTTAATTTATCAGAAGGGGTAAAATGATTGTTTTCATTGTTAAGATGATCTTGAAGATGATTGGATAATTCATAGTAGAAGTCTTCAAACTCCTGAATGGAAGTGATGCTTTCAGTAAATTTTCCTAATGCCTCTTCCATATCAGACCATAATGCAGTATCTGCTTTAATTTCCTGTTTCATCTTCTTTAACAGGGAACTCTCTTTACTTGGATCAATTGTCTTCAAATACTCATAAAACTCAGGATAACTGGTTTTCATTCCCTGAGCCTTATCAAAGCCATTTCCTAATATGTAAAGTACATTCATTATCGTTAAGCTGTTAGAAATTACTATTGTTCATCATCTCGTATAAGTGCAAATTTACTTAATTATTTTCAATAAATTATAGCGAACAGTAATCGCATAATACGTTAGATTGAATAGCCTAGATATGAGTAGTAAAATTTGGACTAAATGATTAATAGAAAATCTAGGAAAGGTGTAATCTCGTATCTTCCAAAAATCGCGGAAAGGTGATTCGTGATGTAAATAGTGATGCCCAGAATTATTTGGTGAATTTTAATTTTTATTATATTTGCAGCTAATACGAAAATTTATACATCAATAAGCACTAAAATTGATGCAATAATAAATACTAAATTTGATACACAAACAGATACGAATATGGCAACACCTAGTGAGAAGTTAGCGGAGTCTTTGCAGGTTCTGAAAGAATTGCAGGATAAGGATAACAGTCTGGTGATATACGGTACAACCCAGTTGAGCAGGACGCATCTGGACCGGCTTAAGTTGAATGGTTGGCTTCAGGAAGTTCTGAAGGGCTGGTATATAGTAAGCAAGCCAGGGGCAGAGGGAGATACTACCGTGTGGTATTCGTCTTTCTGGAGTTTCATAAAGGCATATTGCAACAGAAAATATGGAGAGCAGTGGGTCTTAAGTCCTGAGCTGTCATTGGACAGGTGGTCAGGAAGCACTGTGATCGCTAAACAATGCATTGTCAAGGCTCCAGAGGGAGCTAATAACGTGACCAATCTCCTTTATGGTACTTCAATATTCCCAATGAAAGGAAAACTTCCGGAGAATATTGTCAAGGACCCTGTGACTGGAGTGAATGTCTATACTCTTGAAGAAGCGTTGATAAATGTATCGCCTTCCTTTTTTGTTCTGAATGAACTTACTGCAAAGATATGTCTTTCACTTGTTCAGGATTCTTCTGCCATACTTCGACTTCTTGCAGACAATGGTGCTTCGGTGCGTGCCGGACGAATGGTCGGTGCATTCCGTCATATCGGAAAGGATGATATTGCTGATGATATTCTCAGGACTATGCGAGGCTTCGGATATGATGTGAGGGAGACTGATCCTTTTGAGAAACCGGCAGATGAGTCGTTGGCATTCTCTTCACCATACGAAGCCAGAATCACTCTGATGTGGAAAGAGATGAGAGAGCAGATACTTCCTCTAATTGATAAATCGGAAATGAAGATCGACGATGTTAAGGGTTATATGAGTTCTTTGGATGTGAAGTATAAGGATGATGCCTATCATTCATTGTCGATTGAAGGATACAAGATTTCAGCTGAACTCATAGAAAAAGTGAGAAGCGGTAACTGGAGGCCCGATGCGGAAGATAAAGAGAATAAGAATGCGTTGGTTGCCAGAGGGTACTATCTTGCATTCCAGATTGTAAAGGAAAGTGTTCAGGAGGTTCTTGAGGGGGCTGAGGCCGGTATGGTCGTTAAAAAGAATCATCAGCAATGGTATCTTCAGATGTGGTCTCCGTTCGTCGGTGTAGGCCTCCTTAAAGCATCCGATCTTATCGGATATAGAAACAATCAGGTCTATATCAGAGGCTCATTGCATACTCCGTTAAGCCCGGACAATGTACGTGTGGCAATGCCTGTGCTGTTTGATCTGCTGAAAAAAGAACCTAATGCTATAGTCAGGGCCGTACTCGGTCACTTCTTCTTCGGATATATCCACCCATATATGGACGGAAATGGTAGAATGTGCCGTTTCCTGATGAATGTGATGCTGGCATCCGGTGGTTATGACTGGGTGGTCATTACGACTGACAAGAGAGCAGAATATATGGCAGCTTTGGAGTCTGCAAGTGTCAAGGGTGACATCCTGCCGTTTGCAAGGTTTGTCATATCGATGATTCAGTAATAGGATATAGCAACTCTCATTCGTCAGAATTTTGTAGAATATTGCTGAACGAACGTCGGAATTTGTGTGACATCAAAAGGATAGTGCCATTGAACTATCGCAAATTCAAGGGAATAAGTACCTTTATCCGATGGACATTCAAATAAATAACTCTTAGCATGTCTGATAAAATCATTGCCTGCAGCGATTGTTTCAAAGATGCAGCATTTAAATATATGATATCTTCATATGGGGTTCATGATACTACAATACAATGTCCTCATTGTGGTAAGTGTAGCGGTTCTAAGGTCGACTTAAATTCGTTACTTAATGTTATGCACTTGTTTTTTGTGAATGGAACCGTTCATAGGACAGAATATGGTGGGGCTCCTGTATTGCAAATGAATGATTGTAGGGCTTATGAAGACATTGAATCAATATCTGCAGATCTTAATGATGATTGCAGGTTATTGTATCAAATGACAGGGTGGTGCGTTTTTTTGTATGGCCCAAGGCTTTGTATGGTAGGGTTCAATGATGTATTAGATGATTTAAGGTCAGACCGAATACAATATGCTATAGATGCAATTTTATCCTCTTATCCTGTAGTTACGATGGATAGGTCTCAATATTATTATAGATTGAGAATTGATCCTAATAAGCCGTATGATATCAGTGAATACGATACGCCCCCAACAACAGTTCATAGGACATCTTATGGCCGTTTAGATTCTCCAGACAACAATCTTATATATCTGTCAAGTGATCTGGAGACCTGTATTCATGAGTGTCGAGCAACAGTTGAAGATAATATTTATGTTGCTACATTAAAGGTGAATAAAGATTTACGATTATTGGATTTAACGGCTTACTTTGATGAGGAATGTACTGAATTTGAAAGCGTGAGGTTAGCAGTCCATCATTTATTCCTGGCGTCTTCTCATTCATATAGAATATCTCGTCAGTTGGCGAATGCTATCAGAGATAAAGGGTATGATGGGATCATATATCCTTCATATTTCTCTCATATTCGTAACGGAAATGATCCGTTCGTTGATAACTATGTAGGTCTTTCTTATTTTGTTTATAACAAACATTATGCGGATATATATCAAGTGAGGAATTATGCGATATTTGGTTTTCCGATTCAAGACGGTAAGTTAGAGGTTGTGAGTATTAATCATGTGAGGATTAAGCAGGTGAAATATGATATGATACTTTGTCCGAATATTGAGTGATATGATACATTTATATAACCGTATTCTAATATCATACTTACCTGGCAAAATATTTGAAGCAATCCATATAAAGTCAAACGAAGTCTTGTTAGCAAACAGGGCTTCGATTTGCCTTATTCAACGATAAAATGTGGAGACGGATGTCGAAGGGTTAATAACAATCAAAACAATATAATTATGTCCAACGAGAGAACAGGAGTAGATAGAGTGCTGGATTGGATCGTGCCGATCAGGTTGAGTGGGAAATGGATGAGTGTTGAGGTGGAGAGAGGAGTGAAGATTATGCTGTCTCTTATATTGTTGGCTACAATACCGACTCACGCTATTAGTAAGACGTTTGAGGTGGTGTTTCCGGATGCGGCGGATCGTCTGGTATGGACTAAGTTCAGTCTGTATCTGTTATGTGATATTATTGTATATGTGGGCATTGTCGCTGGAGTCCTGCTGTTGAAACCGTTTGTGCTGGAACTGATTGAGATCATTGAAGAATTTGTCAAAAAGAAGACGGAAACCAACGATGAGGAATCATTGATTCAAGAGATTGTTCCGATGGTGAAAGTTGATCCGATAGAGGTCCCGCTACCTATCCATAGTAAGCCGCAACCGTCAGAACCGAAATCTGAAATCCTGGATCTGCTATCTATAAGCGCAAATACATACTTTTCAAAAGACATTAACGAACCAGCTCTCAAAGCCTTCATCAAGACCAATCCAAACCGATTTAGTTCCGGTGAAGATATGGCGATCTTCTACCTCTTGATGGTAGAAAAGAGTTACATCGGAACAAGCAAAAAGGACTTCCATAACTTCATTTCAAGCCTCATCGATTGCGTAGGATATACTCAATTATCCAATGCCTGTGCAAAGGTCAAGTCGATTCTGCACGACAAATGGCACGATGCAAATGAAGAAATGGAATATAGGCATTCACGGGTGTTCCGCAAGGAACACCCGTGAATGCCTGAAATGCTGTGAATCAACAGGTTGGGTGACAGGATTAAAGCGTGTCCCGTCTGAGCTTCTCGATATACCTGCTGATCTTGTGTATCTCGTTAGGGATGTTGATCTTCTGAGGACAGTTTATGCTGCACTGGTTGCAGCCTATGCAGCGGTCTGCCTGACGGAGCTTCGGAACTGCTCTGTCGTAGCTTACAAGATACGCACGGCGGGCCTTCCTGTAGTTCTCCGCTTCCTTGCTCTGTGATACGTTTCCTTCGTTGACGCATTTGTTGTAGTGCAGGAGGATGGCAGGGATGTCGATGCCGTATGGGCAAGGCATGCAGTATTTGCAGTCGTTGCATGGAACTGTAGGATATGTCATCATCAGATCCGCCGTCTTTTCGAGGAAATCAAGCTCATCCTGATTCAACGGTACGAGAGGGGAGTAGGTCTTGATATTGTCCTGAAGGTGTTCCATGTAGGTCATGCCGCTGAGAACGCACAGGACACCTTCGTGGGTTCCGGCAAAGCGGAAGGCCCATGAAGCCACGCTGCCCTGAGGGTTGCGCTCCTTGAGTATGTCGGCCACATGGTCAGGGACCTTGGAGAGACGTCCTCCCAGCAGCGGTTCCATGATTATGGACCGTATGCCCTTCTTGTCGAGTTCTGCCTGCAGATACTGCGCGTCCGTATTCCTGTTTCCGGCATGAGTCCAGTCGACCCAGTTCAGCTGGATCTGGACGAAGTCCCAATGGTACTTGTCGTGGAGAGCAAGCAGACTGTCGAAGCCTTCCTTGTTTCCGTGGAACGAGAAGCCGAGATTGCGGATGCGGCCCGCTTCACGCTCTTTCATGAGGAAATCTATGACTCCGTTGTCGCGGAATCTCATGTTGAATACATCTTCGCCTGAGATACTGTGGAGAAGATAGTAGTCTATATAATCTGTCTGGAGCTCCTGGAATGATTTCCTGTACAAGGCTTCAGCTTCTTCGAATGTGTAGTTGCCCCTCATGTTGGAAAGCTTGGTGGCAATGAAGTAGCTGTCACGCGGATGGCGTTTCAATGCATTTCCTGTGACTCTTTCACTCTGTCCCTGAAGGTAAACGGGAGCAGTGTCGAAGTAGTTGACACCGTTTTCGAGAGCATGGTCAACAAGGCGGTTCACTGCCTCCTGGTCCACTATGTCCTTGTCATCCTTGTCCTTGGTCATAGGCCATCTCATGCAGCCGTAACCGAGGATGCTGACCTTGTCTCCCTGTTTGGGATTTGTCCTGTATGTCATTTCTCCTGATGCTTCCGTTCCGGCGTCAGCGGTAGACGAGGCACCGCTCCCTTTGCAGCCGGGGAGGACGCTTATACCCGTAGTCACGGCCGCAGCACTTGCCGCGGTCTTCAGGAATTCTCTTCTGTCTATATTCTTTTTCATGGCTATAATTCTCTATGTACTTCGTGTCCTTCTACATGGATGGCTGTGAACGGCCTTGCAGGGCACAGATTCTCGCATGCTCCGCAGCCGATGCACTTCTCCTCATTCACTGTCGGTATCATCAGTGATTTCGGATCGTCCGGATTCTTCCTTACGAGCCTTATCGCTCCTGCAGGACAGTGGCGGGCGCAGTTGCCGCATTTGACGTTGTCCGTGTTGACCACGCAGCTGTTGAGGTCCACCACTGCATGACCGATCTGTATTGACGACTTTTCTTCCACGGAAATCGGCCTTATCGCGCCTGCAGGGCACACATCCGAGCAGGTCGTGCACTCAGGGCGGCAGTAGCCTCTTTCATAGGACATCTCAGGCTGCATGAGGGTGAGAAGCGAGGTGGACGGCCTGAGCACTCCGTTCGGACAGTTGCTCACGCAGAGCTGGCAGGCTGTACAATGATTCGAGAAGTTCTTGAGGCTCAATGCTCCGGCAGGAACAAGCGGCGTCTTTCTTGACGGCTTCTGAGCTCTTTCTATCTCGGCGAGACCTCCGTCCATCTTGATCTCCTGAGCCTTTGCTGCGGCAGCTGTAGCGGCTATCACGGCAGAGCTTACGAAAGCCCTTCTGCCTGCATCATGACTGCTGTTTCCTGACTTTGACGGCTCCGAAGCTGCAGGCTTGTTTCCGTAGCGGAAGGCATAATGGATGGCTCCTTCCGAACAGTTGTCAAGACAGTCCATGCAAGCGACGCAGCGGCTGTAGTCGATCCTGTGCTCCTTCATATCGATGCATGAAGCCTTGCACTGACGGCCGCAGAGACCGCAGTTACGGCATTTCTCAGTATCGATGACAGGCGCGAAGATGCTGAATCTCGAAACGAAGCCCAATACTGTTCCGACAGGGCAGACGGTGTTGCACCATGTCCTTCCGTGCCTCCAGGCGAGAATGGCTATGACGATGAATGTTACGGCGGAAACCGCAAATGTAGCGGCTGACCTGATCCATACCTCGGTGCTGTAGAATGCGTAGCTGTCGGCCCTTTCCGCCACCCATGCGAAGAGATTGTTTCCGAGCTGGTATACAGGAGCGAAAAGGTTGGATGCTATGCGGCCGTAAGCGCTGTATGGCGCAATGAGGGCGGCAAGCGAATGGATTCCTGCGAAGAGAAGCACTATGAAAAGTGCAAGTACACCGTACCTGAGCCAGTTCTTGGCAGGGGAGTAGCTGAAACGGAATCTATTCTTTTTCTTTGTCTTTCCATGGATCCATGAAATGACGTCCTGCATCACTCCGAGAGGGCAGATCACAGAACAATAGACTCTTCCGAAAAGAAGAGTGAGCAGCAGGAGCACCGCTGCTGTTACAACATTGAGGGCCAGCACTGCCGGCAGAAACTGGATCTTGGCCATCCAGCCGAGCCACGTGTGGAGAGTTCCTGTGACATCCAGGAACAGAAGCGTGATTCCGGCAAAAAATACGGTTGCCAAGGCAATCCTGATCTTTCTAAGCATAATGGATTAAGTTTAGTTGTTAATGGGGAACATCAGAACGTGCTGTGTTCGTCTTCATATCTGTCGAGGGCAGTCTTCATCAGAGTCCTGCCGGCTTCGGCAATTTCATCAGCTTTCGCATAGTCGGAAATGTCTCCGTAGGCATCGAAAGGCATGTTCACAAGGATATCAGGCCTGTAGAGCTCCGCGGCAAGTTTCGAGTTGACGTGGTTCATGAGCGAGAATGTCCTGGTCAATATGCCGTAATAGTTCTCTCCCATCTCATGGCTTTCGTCTGCTCCGTTATCGTTTATGGCATGCTCTATGACCTTGCGCCCCTGTTGTCCTGCCAGCTTCATCTTGTCCAGGAAGGTCATGGACGGATTATGCCTTATCGAGTCCATCACTGCCTTTGTCCGGGCATCGAGCTCCTTCTGCTGCTGTGCCTTCTCCTGTGCCTGATTGGCTTCGTCAATGATGTTCTTTCTTACCTCATCCACGTCCACATCGTTCACGTTGAAGGCGACAAGTATGTCATTCCCGTTTCTATGCACCCTGTTCAGCGGCAAGGTGTTGGCTATTCCTCCGTCAATCAGTGTCCTGTAGCCGTATCTTACCGGCCGGAACAATGAAGGGATTGAAATCGATGCCCTGATGGCCTGAAACAGGCTTCCGCTGTCGAAGACAACCTCTTCCCCGGTGTAGAGATCTGTAGCGACAGCCTTGAACGGAATCCTCAGGTCTTCAATGTCGATTTCCGGAACGATCTGCTTTATGGCATGGATGAGCTTGTCTCCCTTGAGCAGATGGTTCTTGCCGATGGAAAGGTCCATGAGGGTGAAGACCTTCCAGCTGTCAAGGTCATACAGCCAGGCCTTCAGCTCATTGAGCCTGCCTGCAGCATGGATGCCTCCGATCAGGGAACCTATGGAAGTTCCTGCAATCGATGTTATCCTGTAGCCGCGTCTTTCGAGTTCCTCTATCGCTCCGATATAGGCGAATCCTCTTGGTCCTCCGCTGGAAAGCACGAGAGCAACTTCCTTTTTCATTTCAGTATTCATACTCTTAAGATTTTACGGCTCTCAAAAATAACAAAAAACCGGCCGATGACAAAATTTTGTCAATGGCCGGCCGTAAAATCTAATTCATTACAGCGCAACTGAAATATTCCTGAAAAAGTTTCAGGGCCCTGTCGAGCTGTTCCGGAGTGTTCAGAGGCGTATCCTTAAGCTGGTATTCCTGACCTAAAGACTCGTATTTATGGATTCCGAGAGTATGGTAGGGGAGTATTTCCACTCTCTGGAGCATCCTGTAGTCCTTGAAATGCTCTCCGAGGGCTCTGATGTCCTCCTCGAAGTCGCTTATTCCCGGTACAAGCACATACCTGAGCCAGAAAGGCTTCCCGTTCTCTTCAAGCCAGCGGGCTGTCTCGAGGGTCCTGGAGTTGCTCCTTCCTGTGAGAGCCTCGTGCTTCTGAGGGTCTATCTGCTTGCAGTCCAGAAGGATAAGGTCTGTCATGGTGAGAAGCTCCTCTACGCTGCTGTTCCATATTCCGCCGTTCGTGTCGATGCAGATGTTTATCCCCTCTTCCTTGAGCCTCTTCACCAGAGGGACGAGCTGGGCGGCCTGGGCTGTCGGCTCTCCTCCTGAGAATGTTACTCCTCCTCTCTTTCCGAAGAAAGGCTTCTGGTTGACGGCCATCTTCACTATTTCTTCTGTTTCGGTGGCCTTTCCTCCCTCGAATGGGATCGTGTCGGGATTAGCGCAGTAAAGGCAGCGGAACGGGCAGCCCTGCATAAAAACGACGAGCCTGAGTCCCGGCCCGTCGTATGTTCCCATTGATTCGTATGAGTGTATGTTTACCATTACAATGATTCGTGGAATGTACGTGCAATCACTTCAAGCTGATGCTCACGGCTGAGCTTGGTGAAGTTGACCGCATAGCCCGAAACACGGATGGTAAGCTGCGGATACTTCTCCGGATGCTCCATAGCATCTTCAAGCATCTCCCTGTTGAGGACGTTCACATTGAGGTGGTGCGCACCCTTGGTGAAATATCCGTCCATCATTGTGATGAGGTTGTCGATCCTGTCCTCGTCTGTAGGGCCGAGAGACTTAGGCACGATAGAGAATGTATTTGAAATACCGTCCTTTGAGTCATAGTAGTCAAGCTTGGCTACAGATGAGAGGGATGCGATGGCTCCATGTGTGTCGCGGCCGTGCATAGGGTTGGCACCCGGTGCGAATGCTACTCCCTTTGCCCTTCCGTCCGGAGTGGCTCCGGTCTTCTTTCCGTACATCACGTTCGATGTGATCGTGAGGAGGGAGAGGGTAGGCTGGGCATTCTTGTAGACAGGAAGGTTGTTGAGCTCTGTGCTGAAGAAATGTACAAGCTCTCTTGCAAGCGAGTCCACCATGTCGTCATCGTTTCCGAACTTAGGGAAGTCACCTTCGATGTCGAAGCCGTCAGTAAGTCCGTCGGCATTGCGTCTAGCAGTAACCTTCGCATACTTGATAGCTGAAAGTGAGTCCGCTGCAATCGAAAGTCCTGCCACACCGTAAGCGAGGTTGATGGTAGGGTTCGTATCGATGAACGCCATCTGCGACTTCTCATAGTCGTACTTGTCGTGCATGTAGTGAATGATGTTCATGGTCTCGTTGTACACACGTGCAACCTCATGAAGCACCTTCTTGTAGTTCTCCATAACTTCGTCGAAATCAAGTACATCGCTCTTGAGAGGCTTGATTCCTTCCACCATGAGTGTACCGGTGTTCTCGCATCGTCCTCCGTTGAGGGCAAGGAGAAGGGCCTTTGCAAGGTTGGCGCGGGCTCCGAAGAACTGGATGGCCTTTCCGATGGCCTGATATGAAACGCAGCATGCGATACCGTAGTCGTCACAGCCTCTTACCTTTCTCATGAGCGAGTCGTTCTCATACTGAACCGAGCTTGTGTCGATCGAAACCTTTGCGCAGAACTCCTTGAATCCTTCCGGAAGGTTAGGATGCCAGAGCACGGTCATGTTAGGCTCCGGTGCAGGTCCGAGGTTGTAAAGTGTCTGGAGGAAACGGAACGAAGTCTTTGTGACCTTGCTCTTTCCGCCTGTGAAGCGGCCTCCGATTGACTCGGTGATCCATGTAGGGTCTCCGGCGAAGAGGTCGTTGTATGAGTTCATCCTGAGGTGACGTACCATTCTGAGCTTCATCACGAACTGGTCGATCAGCTCCTGGGCGAATACCTCGTCGATGATGTTGTGGTCAAGGTCGTACTGGATGAAGATGTCAAGGAAAGATGATACATTTCCCAGAGACATCGCAGCTCCGTCCTGCTCCTTCACTGAAGCGAGATAAGCCATATATACCCACTGTACCGCCTCCTGTGCGTTTGTAGCCGGTCTGCTCAGGTCGAGTCCGTAATAGCTTCCCATCACCTTGATCTCGTTGAGTGCCCTGATCTGGTCAGCGACTTCCTCGCGGAGTCTTACGCGGGCCTCTGTCATCGGGCCGAGGATGTTCTTGAGATCTTCCTTCTTTGCCTCGACAAGCCTGTCGATTCCGTAGAGGGCAAGTCTTCTGTAGTCACCGATGATACGTCCTCTCGAATAGTTGTCAGGAAGACCTGTAAGGAAGCCGAGTGACCTGTATTTGCGGATTTCTTCTGTATATGCGTCGAATACACCGTCGTTGTGTGTCTTGCGGTAGTGGGTGAAGATCTCCTTTACCTTTGGATCGAGTTCCACACCGTTCTCGTTGCATGCTTTCTCGACAACCTTCCAGCCTCCGAACGGCTTGATCGCTCTCTTGAGGAGTTCATCAGTCTGGAGACCTACGATGAGCTCGTTCTCCTTGTCGATGTAACCAGCTGCATGTGAGGTGATTGTAGAGATTGTAGATGCGTCGATGGAACGTACTCCACCGTTCTGTCTTTCTTCTTCAATGGCCTCAAGGCATTTTGCCCAGAGTGCCTTTGTACGTTCTGTTGCGCCTTCAAGGAAGGATGCGTCTCCTTCATAAGGGGTGATGTTGCTGTAAACGAAGTCTGCAACATCGATTCTGCGGCTCCATCTGCCGCCGTTGAATTTATCTGTCATAGTACTCATAGAATTTCGGTGCAAATATACATCCAAAAAGAATATTTATCAATCCTATTGCCTGACGAGATGGTAAAATGCCGACAGATATTCGTGATTGGAAGAACGCATCCTTGCTTCAGTTCCGCTTTCTACTGATTGTCAGGAGCTTCCTCATCCAGCCTTCTTACTCTGTAGGCGAAGACTTCATAGAACTGCTTTTCCGTGCCGTCGGCTGCGGTATACCTGTTTGTCCTCAGCCTTCCTGTGAGGTGGAGGGGAGTCCCGACCGTGATCCTTTCCAGGTCGGGCATGTTCCTGCCAGACCATGCGACGACATTGTGCCATGTAGTTTCCGAGATGGCGGCTCCTTCTCTTGTCTTGTAAAGATAATCGGTGGCCAGGGAGAAATTCGCCACTCTCGTTTCGCCGACGATGTTGGTCCTGATGTTGCCCACACGTCCCTGAAGTTCGATTCTGTTGATGTGTTCCATATGAATTTTGTTTAAGGGTTTGAGGCAAAATAAGGCAAAAAATACCGGTCCGCCATGCGTTTGAAGGCCGTGAGAGCCATGTTTTTCTTTATTTTTAAATCATTTCCTTTTTTTATGGTTCATGAGATTTTTCTTTAGGTTCATAAGATTTGTTTTATGACTTTAAAATTTATTTTTAACTGTTCCCGGATTATAAAAAAAAGAAAAAAGAGCTATAAGAAAAAGAAAAACCGCATCGTGCTTCTTTGAAATGAGGCCGCCCCGTTTCAAATTTGCATACGGTTATAAAAGACCTTGAAAGATATGGACTACAAAAGCTACATCAGGCACATGCCGGTCTGTCTGGAATGCGGGGACAGGATCAGGTATGGCAGGGCCGACAAGAAATTCTGTTGTGATGAGTGCAAGACCAGACATTACAACCGGCAGGCAAAAGGGAGCAGGGCCTTCCGCAGGAAAGTGCTCAGACAGTTGGACAGGAATTATGAAATCCTTGATTCCCTTATACATTCCGGAGTGACGGCGGCGGATATGACGGATCTCATGTCCATGGGATTTATGCCTGCATTGGCGACATCATTCAAGCGTACGCGGACGCGTGTGGAGTATGCATGTTACGATATTAAATATATAATGACACCAAGCAGGCTGTCTTCCATATCGAAAATACAAAATGTTTCCGTACCTTTGCAGGTTGGCACGGAAATGAGTAATCGATAAAAACCAATAAGATATGAAATCAAAACTTATCATTGCAGGCGCTGCGCTTGCATTAATCACATCCTGCAGCAATATGGAAAATCCGCTTTTGACGGAGTCCACCGCTCCGTTCGGTGCTCCGCAGTTTGACAAGATCAAGACAGAACATTACATTCCGGCTTTCGAAGCGGCTATCGCCGAGGCTAAGGCTGAAATAGATGCCATTGTGGCAGATCCTGATGAGCCTACCTTCGAGAATACCATCGAAGCCATGGAGTATTCAGGCCAGACCCTTAATACTGTCGCCGGAATCTTCTACAACCTCATGGAGGCTCACACAAACGACCAGATGCAGGCCATCGCAGAGGAGATCGCTCCAAAGATGACCGAATTCTCGATGTATGTCTCGCTCAATGAAGACCTTTTCAAGAAGGTGAAGGCTGTCTACGAGAAGAAGGACGAGCTCGGACTTGATGTGGACCAGATGAAGCTTCTCGAGGACAACTACAAGAGCTTCGTACGTGGCGGAGCGAATCTTTCGGACGAAGACAAGGCTCTCTACAGCAAGTGGTCTGAGGAACTTTCACTTGCAACCCTTGCTTTCGGCAAGAACGTACTCGCCGCTACTAATGCATATACCCTTCACATCACGGATTCCACCCAGCTCGCCGGCCTTCCACAGTATGTCAGGACTATGGGTGCCGAGACTGCTGCCGAGAAGGGACTTGAAGGCTGGGCTTTCACCCTTGACTATCCGAGCTACGGACCTTTCCTCAAGTACAGCACTGTGCGTGACCTTCGCAAGGACATGTGGACAGCTTACAATTCAAGGGCTACCCAGGGCGAGAACGACAATACAGAGATCGTAAGGAATATTGTGGATCTCAGGATAAAGATGGCCAACATCCTCGGTTATGAGACTTATGCCGACTATGCTCTTGAGGAAAGAATGGCCAAGGACAAGAACACCGTGAACGAATTCATAAGGAATCTTCTCGAGCCTTCGATGGTGTATGCAAAGAAGGATGTCGCAGATGTCCTTGCCTATGCAAAGAAGAACGGATTCGAGGACAAGGAACTTATGCCTTGGGATTTCAGCTTCTGGTCAGAGCGCTATCAGGAGGCCGAGTACTCTCTTAATGCAGAGGAACTTAAGCCTTATTTCCAGCTTGAGAGCTGCATCGATGCTGTCTTCGGACTTGCTACACGTCTTTACGGCATCTCTTTCAAGGAGCGTAAGGATGTGCCTGTGTATCATGAAGATGTGAAGGTATATGAGGTTCTTGATACAGACGGCAGCCACCTTGCTCTCTTCTATGCTGACTTCTTCCCGCGCGCAAGCAAGAGAGGCGGTGCATGGATGACCGAGTTCCGCGGCCAGAGGATCGAGGACGGTGTGGAATACAGACCTTTCATCAGCATCGTATGCAACTTCACCAAGCCTACAGCTGATGCTCCTGCACTTATCACCCATGACGAGCTCACGACCTTCCTTCACGAGTTCGGTCATGCTCTTCACGGCATTTTCGCCCAGGGACGTTACCCGTCACTTACAGGAACAAGCGTGAGCCGCGATTTCGTGGAGCTTCCTTCGCAGATCATGGAGAACTGGGCCTTCGAGCCGGAGTATCTCAACTCATTCGCAAAGCATTATCAGACAGGCGAGCCTATTCCGGCCGAGCTTATCGAGAAGATTGTTGCTGCAAAGAACTATCTTGCAGGTTACGGTCAGGTACGCCAGCTCCACTTCGGTTATCTTGACATGGCTTGGCATGCCCTTACAGAACTTCCTGCTGAGGATGCAATTGCTTTCGAGCAGAAGACTCTTGCTCCGTATGCTGTGATGCCTGCTGTAGAGGGCTCCGCTTTCTCTACATCGTTCTCGCATATCTTCTCAGGCGGATATTCTGCCGGCTACTATTCGTACAAGTGGGCGGAGGTGCTTGAGGCTGACGCTTTCTCGCTCTTCAAGGAGAAGGGTATCTTCAACACTGATGTAGCGACTTCGTTCAGAAAGAATATTCTTGAGAAGGGCGGTGCTGAAGACGAAGCGGTGATCTATCGTAACTTCCGAGGTCATGACCCTCAGCCTGAGGCCCTCATGAAGAAGTTGGGACTCACAAAGTAATGATAAAAAAAAGAAGCCCGCGGGCTTCTTTTTTTATGCAAGTTTTTCATTTGCGTCCTTCGGCGCCTTGAAGAGAATCATGAACAGGATTGCGACTACAAGGGCGTAGGCTGCAAATACATACCAGGCTGTGCTCCAGTCAGGCTCGGCGGCATTATATACGAAATGGTTTACTACAGCCTGAGCGCTGAGTGTTCCGATGGTAGCTCCGATACCGTTGGTCATGAGCATGAAGAGTCCCTGGGCGCTGTTCTGGATCCTTCCGGTGGTCCTCATGTTCACATAGAGGGAACCTGAGATGTTGAAGAAGTCGAAGGCTACGCCATAGACGATCATTGAAAGGATGAGCATCCAGACTCCGCTGCCCGGATCGCCTGCTCCGAAAAGTCCGAAGCGGAGCACCCATGCGAACATGGCGATAAGCATTACCTTCTTGATGCCGAAGAGCCTCATCGCTACAGGGATGAGAAGGATGCCGAGGGTTTCGGACACCTGTGAGATGGAAATGAGGGCATTGGCGTTGCGGGCGCCCCAGCTGTTTGCGAACTCAGGAACCTCCTTGAAGTGTGAGATGAAAGGGTTGGCGAAGCCGTTGGTGATCTGGAGAGCGACTCCGAGAAGCATCGAGAAGATGAAGAAAATCGCCATCTGGCGGTCTTTGAACAGCGAGAATGCATCAAGACCGAACCTTTGTGCGAGGGTCTGCTGCTCGCCGGAATCCTTGTGGCAAGGGCATTCCGGAAGACTGAAGCAGTAGAGCAGCATGATCAGTCCGAGTATGCCGGACACGATGAACTGATTGTAAGAGTGCTGGTACTGGACTCCGTTGCCGTTGGTCATGAAGTTTACGAACAGCATCGCGCAGATGAAGCCGATGGTACCGAAGACGCGGATAGGCGGGAAGTCCTTGACTGTGTCGTATCCGTTCCTTTCAAGGATATTGTAGGCCACTGAGTTGGAGAGGGCGATTGTCGGCATGTAGAATGCGACGCTGAGCGCATACAGACCGAAGAGGACTCCGAACGATACTTCGTTTCCTGCAGTCATTCCGTAGAATCCGGCGGCAGCCATGGCCGCTCCTGCGATTCCGTGGCAGAAACCGAGAAGTTTCTGTGCAGGTATGAATCTGTCCGCAACGATACCCATAAGGGTCGGCATGAATATGGAAACGATGCCCTGCATCGAATAGAAGATGCCGATTCTTGTAGCCAGTCCGACCGATGCGAGATAGCTTCCCATAGAGGTGAGGTAGGCTCCCCACACGGCCCACTGGATGATGTTCATGATAATCAGCCTGAGTTTGATCGATTTGTTCATTGTTATCTGTTTTTGTGTTATTGCCATATCAGAAACAAATATACAAGATTTTGAGTAAAAGTTGCTATCTTTGACGTTTAAATTGATTCGAATGAAATTTGTAAAGACGCATAACGACCCTTGCTCTGCGGCAAGATGTGGTGTCATCACGACAGACCACGGGCAGATCGAGACCCCTATCTTCATGCCTGTAGGCACAGTCGGTTCTGTCAAGGGCATATATCACAGGGACCTGAAGGATGACATCAAGGCTGAGATCATCCTCGGCAACACTTATCATCTTTACCTGCGTCCCGGTCTTGACGTGCTCAAGGCTGCCGGCGGACTTCACAAGTTCGAATCATGGGACAGACCTATCCTCACCGACAGCGGAGGATTCCAGGTCTTCTCCCTGAGTCCTATCAGGAAACTTACCGAAGACGGATGCATCTTCCGTTCCCATATCGACGGTTCCAAGCATATATTCACTCCGGAGAACAACATGGACACCCAGCGCATCATCGGTGCGGACATTGTCATGGCACTTGACGAGTGCTGTCCCGGAGATGCAGACTATAATTATGCGAAGAAGTCGCTCAAGCTTACCCAGAGGTGGCTGGAGCGCTGTGTGAAGCATTTCGACGAGACTGAACCGCTGTATGGATACTCACAGGCCCTTTTCCCTATCATTCAGGGCTGTGTCTATCCGGATCTCCGTCGTGAGGCTGTGGAGCATGCGGCATCGCTTGACCGTGAGGGTTATGCCATCGGCGGTCTTGCCGTGGGTGAGCCGACCGAGAAGATGTATGAGATGCTCGAGACCGTCTGCCCTATCATGCCGGAGGACAAGCCGAGGTATCTGATGGGAGTGGGAACACCTGCCAATATCCTTGAAGGCATCGCAAGGGGAGTGGATATGTTCGACTGCGTGATGCCGACCAGAAACGGACGTAACGGCATGCTCTTCACCTGGGACGGAATAATGAACATGAAGAACAGGAAATGGGCTGACGACTTTTCCCCTCTTGATCCGAAGGGTACTTCTTTCGTAGACCATACATATACCAAGGCGTATGTCCGCCATCTTTTCGTGTCAGGGGAGATCTTCGCAGGACAGATAGCGAGCGAACATAACCTTGCCTTCTACCTGGATCTTGTAAGGGAGGCCAGAAAGCACATCAAGGCCGGTGATTTCAAGGCATGGAAGGATGAGACTGTCAAAAGGATAACAACAAGACTTTAACGGACATGGATTTTGACCTCAGACCGAAAAAGCTTGACGTTTACATTGTCAAGAAGTTCATCGTCACATTCTTTGTGGCGCTGCTCCTTATCATAGGCATCGTCATCATCTTCGACATCAGCGAGAAGATCGATGACTTCGTATCGAAGGAGGCTCCGCTCAAGGCCATCATCTTCGACTATTATCTGAACTTCGTGCCATACTTCATGAACATGTTCAGTCCTCTGTTCGTGTTCATTACGGTTATATTCTTCACGTCCAAGATGGCTGCGGATTCTGAAATAGTGGCCATACTGTCGTGTGGCGTCAGTTTCCACAGGATGATGCTCCCGTACCTGTTCTCGGCGACGCTCATCGCCATATTCTCGCTCTGTCTGAACCTGTTCATAATACCGGATGCGAACAAGACGAGGCTGGACTTCGAGAACCAGTACATCAAGAACCGTTACAAGTCGGTGGGAAGGAATGTGCATTATCAGCTGGCTCCGGGCGAGTTCGTCTATGCCGAGTCTTTCAGCAAATGGAACAATACCGCCTATAAGTTCACTCTCGAGAAGATCGAGGACAACAAGCTTGTATCGAAGATTTCCGCTGAGACGGCAGTATATGATACTGTGAACTGTTCATGGAGACTCAAGAAGTATTTCATCCGCGAGTACAATGACGACCTGACTGACAAAGTCCGCAGCGGAAAGCAGCTGGATACTGTCATCGATCTGTCCGTCAAGGATTTCTATATGACGGAAAAGACTGTGGAAACCCTTGACTATCAGGAACTCAACGAGCTGATAGATGTTCAGAAGCTTCGAGGTGATGCAAATGTCAAGTTCGCTCAGATCGAGAAGAATACACGTTTTGCCCTCCCATTCTCGGCATTTATTCTGACGATCATGGGAGTGGCCCTGTCATCCAAGAAGCGAAGGGGTGGTATAGGCTGGAATATCGGAATAGGTATCGCCTTGGCCTTCACCTATATCCTCTTCCTGCGATTCAGTCAGATGTTCGTCCACGCAGGTGCCCTTCCACCTTTCATCGCCCTATGGATTCCGAATGTCGTGTTCGCGATAATCGCGGCCTTCCTTTACAGGATAGCTCCGAAGTAAACTAGATTTCCACCTCGACATTCCAGCCGAAGATGTCTTCGATTTCGCCGCGCTGGAGCTGTGTTATGTAATTGTAGAGTCTGAGCGACTTAGGGCCGCACATGCCGTCACCGTAAGTATAGACGGTCTCTTCTTCTGACTCAAGGAAAGGCTTGTCTACAAGTTTGTGGACAGGTGTGATCACTACTGCTGTTCCGCATTCGCCGACTTCGTCAAATGTGGCGAGCTCTTCTACAGGAACAGGTCTTCTCTCTACCTCCATTCCCAGATGGGCAGCAACTGTCTCAAGTGACATGTTGGTGATTGATGGGAGGATCGAGTCCGATTTAGGTGTGATGTATGAGTTTCCTCTGATAGCAAAGAAGTTGGATGAGTTGAATTCGTCTATTGTTGTCTTTGTGGCAGGATCGAGATAAAGTACAGCCTTGTATCCGAGCTCATGGGCTATGTTGAGGGAACAGAGCGAGCATGCATAGTTGCCGCCTACCTTGAAGGCTCCTGAACCGTTTGGAGCGGCTCTGTCGTAGTTTCTTGCAATCACGCAGTCGATAGCCTCAAGAGCTCCGCCTGTGTATGCTCCTACCGGCGAGCAAAGCATGAGGAAGGTGCTTTCCTTCGATGACTGCACTCCAAGCTGAGGGTTGGAACCGATCAGTGTAGGACGAAGATAAAGTGATGCTCCGGTTGCCTCGTACGGTGGGAGGAAATCCAGGTTCTCCCTTACTGCCTGCTTGCACATCTCGACGAACATTTCTGTCGACGGAGCCTCGATTCCAAGATATTTTGCCGATCTCTGAAGACGTCTGGCATTTTCTTCAGGCCTGAAAAGTCTTACCTTGCCGTCTTTTCCACGGAATGCCTTCAAGCCTTCAAAGCACTCGATTGCGTAATGGAGTGCTCCGGCAAATGAAGTCAGTCTGAGGGTGTCGTCAGTAAGGCTCTCCACAGGTGACCATGCGCCATCCCTGTAGCTTGTGCTGAGGATAGTGTTCGTTTTAGTGTAGGAAAATGTCAGTTTGCTCCAGTCGATCTTTGTCATGATGTTATCAGATTAGTATTTCAAAAAGTATGTTGTTTTCGTTTATGTATTCGTAAGATATTCCGTGAGCCTCCATCCTTCTCATCAGTGGAGCGAAGTCTTCCTTGTCCGCAAGCTCGATGCCTATGAGGGCGGGACCTGACTCCTTGTTGGTCTTTCTGATGTACTGGATGTATACGAGGTCGTCAGTAGGGCCGATCACATCGCGGATGAATGAGAGTACCGCTCCTGACTTCTGAGGGAAATTCACAAGGAAATAGTGCTTCAGACCCTCGTAGAGCAGTGATTTCTCACGTATCTCCTCCATTCTTGTTATGTCATTGTTGCTGCCGCTCACGATGCAGGCCACCCTCTTTCCCTTGATCTTGTCAGCATAGAATCTGAGGGCTGCCGCCGCCAGGGCTCCGGCTGGCTCCACAACTATGGCGCTCTTGTTATACATCTGGATGATGGTCGTGCACACGGCTCCCTCAGGAACGATCACGATATCGTCAAGCACTTCCTTGCAGACCTCGTAGGTGAGCGAACCGGCCTTCTTCACAGCTGCGCCGTCCACGAACTTGTCGATCTGCTCAAGCTCCACGACCTCGCCTTTCTCAATTGCCGCCTTCATGCAAGGAGCGCCTGCAGGCTCTACTCCGATGATCTTGGTCTCAGGCGAAACCGCCTTGATATATGAACCGAGGCCGGATGCAAGTCCGCCTCCTCCGATAGGTACGAAGATATAGTCAAGCTTTTCGGTGGTCTGGCTCATGATCTCCCTTCCTATCGTGCCCTGGCCTTCCATGACCTTAGGATCGTCGAAAGGTGGGATGAAGGTGCGTCCGCTCTTGTTGGCGAAATCGATGGCAGCCGAGTTAGCCGCGTCGAAAGTATCGCCGGTAAGCACTATATCAATGTACTCCTTTCCGAACATCCTTACCTGCTCGATCTTCTGTTTCGGAGTAGTTGTCGGCATGAAGATGGAACCCATGATCTGAAGCTTGTTGCATGAGAAGGCAACGCCCTGGGCATGGTTTCCTGCACTGGCGCATACGATTCCGTATTTCAGGATTTCAGGTTCGAGAGTCCTGATCTTGTTGTATGCTCCTCTGATCTTGTATGAACGTACGATCTGGAGGTCTTCCCTCTTGAGATAGACTTCCGCATCATATACATCAGAAAGAAAATTGTTCCTGTTGAACGGTGTCGGATCAATTATTTCCGACAACACTGCAGCCGCTTTTTCAATATTTTCGGTTGTAGGAAAGTACTTGGTTTCGCTCATTGTTTTATGAATTTAAATCATATTGCGAATTATATGTCAAAAATATAATTAAAATCGGGGAAATCCTAATAAATTCTGCAATTTGGTCTCAAATTAGTCCAGAACTATCAAGGCAAGGGACCTGTGGCTGAAAGTCAACCTTACTGTTTCGGCTGTGCTTTTGTTGAGAGTCGCCTTCCACCAGTTGTCGAAAACAACCTCGTCTGTAGGGTACATGAGTCCTTCCGACCTTATCTTCAGACTGTTGTCGGGGGAAAATATAGATACGCTCCTGCCGTATCCGCACTCGATCTCGGTCGTGTCGCAGATCGGGAAGATCGTCCCGTTGTCGGAAACCGATTCGATGCTTATGCCGTCCAGGTCGAACATCCGTGTGTATTCCATCAGCAGGGATGCGTTGCCTATCGTATGGTCGATACGACCTCCTGACGCTCCGACAATGCGGATGCACTCGACTCCTTTCAGATTGTTAAGGACCCATCTGACAGCCTTGGTCTGGTCGTTATGATCCTGTTCGTCTTCCTTTATGATGATGTCGGCATACCGCTTCTGCATTGCGGACGAAAGGGTGTCCATGTCTCCGATGACCAGGTCGGGAAGCCTTTCCTGTCCGAAAACAGCCTTGCTGTTGCGCAGGAACTTGACCAGAGCTCCGTCACAGCATATGATGAAATCCGCTGTACGGATGAGGTATCGCGGATATTCCGTTTTCGGGAATTCTCCGTCGCAGATGATGACGACATTGTTATGCATGGTGTCCGGTGATGGATGATGAGGTACCTTTGGATGTTGTGTATGTCTGAGGCTCACGGAAACCGATGAGGAAGTCCTTTACAGCCATTCTCTTCTTTCCGGAGATCTGAAGCTCTGTAATGCTTATGGCTCCGTCCGAAGCGGCTATTGCAAGATAAGTCTTGCCATCCGACAGTACGGTTCCCGGAGCTGCGGCTTCTATGCCGTTCTGTTCCAGCATGGCTGTGTAGTCCTCTCCTGTAACCTTGGCCGCGGCGTAGATCTTCATCTGGATGGTCTTGTCATCCTTGACAAGTTCCGTGAATGCTGCAGGGTATGGGCTGAGACCTCTTATCAGGTTGTATGCGTATTTCGTCTTGACATTCCAGTCTATGTGCATGAGCTCCCTTGTGAGCTTAGGGGCAGGCCTGAGGGTTTCGGATCCCTGTATGAAGCTCTTCTGCACCCTTGTCTCGACGTTGTTCTCGATTATTGCGTCGACTGTCTGTACGACAAGGTCGGAACCTATGGCCATGAGCTTGTCATGCACCTGGCCGACGTTCTCATCAGGACCGATAAGACACTGTTCCCTGAACATGATGCCTCCGGTATCCATTCCCTCGTCGATCATGAAGGTTGTCACTCCGGTCGCCTTGTCTCCGTTTATCACTGCCCAGTTTATAGGAGCGGCACCTCTGTACTGAGGAAGGAGGGCGGCGTGGAGGTTGAATGTTCCGAGTCTCGGCATCTCCCATACGACCTTAGGAAGCATCCTGAAGGCCACCACGACGAATATGTCGGCTTTCCATGCCTTGAGGGCCTCGAGGAATTCCGGATCCTTGAGGGAAACCGGCTGGAGCACCGGAATGCCATGCTCTACGGCGTACTTCTTGACTGCGCTTTCATTTATCTTGAGGCCGCGTCCGCTGGCCTTGTCTGCAACAGTGACAACTCCTACGATGTTATGTCCTGTCTTGATGAGCTCCTCGAGCGGTGCGACCGCAAATTCAGGAGTACCCATGTACACGATCCTTGTCTTTCTGGCTTTGCCCATGATCTTGGAAATAAACTTTTTGAATCCGCTCTTTATCAGATCCATATTGAAGATGGATGCATCGTTTATGGCCTTCCATGTCAGGAACAGTCCTGTAGGAAGCAGTACGTAGCTGGAGAAGAATACTCCGTGGAACGGTCCCACGGCTCCGTCTCGGGCCAGTTTGGTTCCCGAAATGTCGATAACCCAGTATGCAACGAAGAAAAGCACCGAGATGATGGCAGGCGTACCGAGACCGCCCTTGCGGATAAGGGCTCCGAGAGGCGCTCCGATGAAGAAGAAGACGAAGCATGCTATCGCAAGCGCGAACTTCTTGAGGATCTCGATGTCGATGTTCCTGAGCTTGAATGTGTACTGGAACCTTTCTCTTGAATATGAGGTCAGAACCATCTGCATGTCCTCTGCGGCCTTCTTGGCCTTGCCGACAGCAGTGATCTCCATCTCTATGCTTCTCCACTGGGTGACATCTTTGTTGAAGTTCGTGCTTCTTCCCTCCTTTCCTGCGGTGTCGAGCTGTGAGTTGTAGATCAGTGTCCTTGACCTTCTGATAGCATCGTAGTTCTCGTTCTTTGCGGTGAGGCTCAGCTTTCCGATGGAGTCCTGGTCATGATACAGCTGCTTCAGGTTCATTGATTTGACCTGGTCGTCGAATCGTGAGGAATCCGATTTCTGAAAGGCGTAGTTCTCCAGAGGAATGAACATTTCCTGCCTGCTGAAGTCTATCTTCTGGAACTGAAGGGTAGTGTCGCGAAACTTCTTCTCGTTGGTCTCTTCGTAGTTGGATCCGTTGAAGAGGACGAAGTTGAGGTAGCTTTTGTCCTTGGACATCTTCATGAGAGCAGAGTCCGCGAGCGTGAGGCTTGTGTTGCCCTTGTTGCCGGTGTGGTTGTATACCATCACTCCGTGCATCATGCCTGTTTCGTCGTTCCTCTCATTGACTCTGAGGATGTAGCCGTCGATACCGTTGTAGAATGTACCGGTCGGAATCTTGATCTCGTCCTTGGTCTTTCCGATATCGTCCCTGAGAGTGTATATCTTGTTGTATGCTACGGGAATGAGGTCGTTGGAGATGAAGAAGGCTCCGACGCTGATAAGAGCGCAGCATATTCCCAAAGGTATCATGACCCTCTGTAGAGATATGCCAGCAGCCTTTATCGCGAGGAGCTCGTTGTTTTCTCCCAAGGTTCCCAGAGTCATCATCGAAGCCAGCAGGGTGGCGAGCGGGAGGGAAAGCGGAAGCATGGTCACGCTTCCCCAGCCGAGAAATTCGAGTATGACCTTGAGACTCAGTCCCTTGCCGACCAGCTCATCGATATAAAGCCATAGGAACTGCATCACGAGGATGAACACGACCACAAGCAGGATCGCAAAGAACGGTCCCACGAATGACTTCAGTATGAACTGGTCAAGCTTCTTCATTTCATCTTATTTTACAGCGGCCTCAATCATTGAGTCGAGGGCTTCCTTAAGACCTTCAGCCTTCTTTCCTCCTGCTGTAGCAAGTCCAGGCTGTCCGCCGCCTCCGCCGAGGATGAGCTTTGCAGCTTCGCGTACATCGGCGCCTGCGTTGTGGCCGGCCTTTACAAGGTCCTCGGAGTACATGAGCAGGAGCTGCGGCTTGCCTGCGCTCTCGAACGCTGCGGCGATCACGAGGTTCTGCGCCTCCTTCTGGAGCATGAATGCCGCATTCTTGAGCATCACCGGATCCATAGGAGTATCGATCTTCACTACATTGATGCCCTTGGTCTCTACTGCCATGCCCTTGAGGCTGTTCTTGAGGGCAAGAGTCTTCTCCTTTGCGATCTCCTCCATCTGCTTCTTGTACGCCTCGTTCTCCTCGACCATCTTCCTGATGGCTCCTGCGAGGTCAGGGACATTGTTGAAGAATGCCTTTGCTGCATGGATTGTCTCAGCCATCTCGTCGACGAGAGCCTCGGCGTGTACTCCTGTAGTAGCCTCGATACGGCGTACTCCGGCAGCGATAGCCGACTCTGAAACGATCCTGAAATATCCGATGCGTCCTGTTGCTGCTGCATGTGTACCGCCGCAGAGCTCGCATGAATCACCGAATCTGATCACGCGTACAGTGTCGCCGTACTTCTCTCCGAAGAGGGCCATCGCGCCCATCTCCTGTGCCTGCTCCATGGTGGCGTTGCGGTTCTCGTCGAGAGGGTTGTTGCTTCTGATGAGCTCGTTGACCCTTCTCTCCACAAGCTTTGCCTGCTCGTCGCTGAGCTTCTCGAAATGAGAGAAGTCAAAGCGGAAATATTTGTCACATACATATGAACCCTTCTGCTCCACATGTGTTCCGAGGATTTCGCGGAGGGCCTGATGGAGAAGGTGGGTCGCTGTATGGTTGTTCTCGATCTGTGTCCTTCTTTCCGCATCCACATGGAGGCTGAAGCTCTCAGTGCAGTCGGAAGGAATGCGCTCCGCTACATGGATGGTAAGGTTGTTCTCCTTGATCGTGTTGACGATGTTTATCTTCTCGCCGCTCTCTGAAAGGATGTAGCCGGTGTCTCCGACCTGACCTCCCATCTCGGCATAGAACGGAGTGCGCTCGAACACGAGCTGGTACATTGTCTTGTTCTTTGCCTTTACGGTGCGGTGACGGGTGAGCTGGACACCCTCTATCTCTGTCGCATCATAGCCGAGGAACTCGATGTTGTCGCAGTGTGCGAACTCCACCCAGTCTCCGGACTCGATCGCTGTCGCGTTTCTTGCCCTGTCCTTCTGCTTCTGAAGCTCCACCTGGAAGCCTTCGAGGTCGATGGTATATCCCTTCTCCGAAGCGATGAGCTCCGAAAGGTCGATAGGGAAACCGAAGGTGTCATAGAGCACGAATGCATCCTCTCCTGAAATGACCTTTGTCTCTGCTGATTTTGCCATGATGTTGTCCATCAGGCGGATACCTCTGTCGAGAGTGCGGAGGAAAGCCATCTCCTCTTCCTTGATCACGCGCTCGATGAGGGTCTGCTGCTTGACGATTTCAGGATAGAACTCGCCCATGTCGTCGATAAGCTGCTGCACGAGGCGGCAGAGGAAAGGCTCGTTGAAGCCGAGGAAAGTATATCCGTATCTTACTGCACGACGGAGGATGCGGCGGATCACATAGCCGGCCTTCACGTTTGAAGGAAGCTGGCCGTCAGCGATGGAGAAGCTGATGGCACGGATGTGGTCTGCGATAACGCGCATGGCGATATCCTCTTCTGTAGTGTTTCCGTATTTATGTCCCGAAAGCTCCTCGATCTTTGAGATCATTCCGGTGAATACGTCTGTGTCGTAGTTTGACTGCTTGCCCTGGAGAGCCATGCAGAGACGCTCGAAGCCCATTCCTGTGTCCACGTTCTTGTTAGGGAGAAGCTCAAGCTCTCCGCTTGCCTTGCGGTTGTACTGCATGAACACATTGTTCCAGATCTCGATCACGAGGTGATGGTCCTTGTTGACAAGCGATGCGCCCGGAACAGCGGCACGCTCCTCGTCTGAACGAAGGTCGATATGGATCTCCGAACATGGGCCGCAAGGGCCTGTATCGCCCATTTCCCAGAAGTTGTCCTTCTTGTTTCCAAGCAGGATCCTGTCCTCCGGAAGATGCTTCTTCCATGCTTCCATAGCTTCTGTGTCGAGCTGTGTGCCGTCAGCCTCGGAACCTTCGAACACTGTTGCATAGAGTCTGTCCTTGTCGAGCTTGTACACCTCTGTGAGGAGCTCCCATGCCCAGTCTATGGCCTCTTCCTTGAAGTAGTCGCCGAAGCTCCAGTTTCCGAGCATTTCGAACATCGTATGGTGGTATGTGTCTCGTCCTACCTCTTCGAGGTCATTGTGCTTTCCGCTGACACGGAGACATTTCTGGCTGTCCGCAACCCTCTTCCATTTAGCGGGGCTGTTACCGAGAAACCAGTCCTTGAACTGGTTCATTCCGGCATTTGTAAACATAAGAGTGGGGTCGTTCTTTACGACCATAGGTGCCGATGGCACGATCTGATGGCCCTTTGAAGCAAAGAAGTCCAAGAATGCTTTTCTGATTTCTTTAGAAGTCATATTTTGTTGTATTTTATTTCATGTTCATGTTGCCGTAAGCCCAAGCTACGGCATATTAACTCGCAAAAATACAATTTTTTTCTCATATGCAGGACGCTTTGTGGAAAATATCTCTTTTTTTACTATATTTGCCTGTTATGCAAAAAAAAGAAAGACATAAGAGGGGATTTCTGAGGTTGGGCGTAATGTTCGCGGTCAGTCTTGTCATGGCGTTTATATATTTCTGGATATATACGTCTGTGCTTGGGCTTGAACTGCCGAAGACCGCCTATCTGAAGAAGAGCAATGCGCAGTGGGGATCGAAGATAGAAGTGCTGAACTCCCAGCTGGACAGGCACGATGAGGCCCTGAACATGCTTCAGATGAGGGATGACGACATCTACCGTGCCATCTTCGGTATGAACGAGATTCCTGCTGCGGTCAGGAATGCCGGCTTCGGTGGAGTCAACCGATATGAGAAATACGACCTTATAGACGCTGACGGCCTCTTGAAGAATACGGCCATAAGGCTTGACAGGATGACCAAGAAGACCTATGTCCAGAGCCGTTCGTTCGACGAGGTGGCTCTTCTTTCGAAAAGGGCGGGCGACATGGCTTCGTGCATCCCGGCCATACCTCCGATCGTTCCGGATAAGCGGAAATACAGGCTTTCAAGCACTTTCGGGTACAGGTCCGATCCGTTCTCCGGACGCAGCACGATGCATAAGGGAGTGGATTTCTCCATGAAGCCGGGCAATCCGGTATATGCGACGGGAGATGGCGTGGTGGAGAGCGTGGGCTTCGAATTCTTCGGATACGGTAACTCCGTGCTGATAGACCACGGCTTCGGATACAAGACCCGCTATGCCCACCTGAAGTCCATCGGAGTGGTGGAAGGCATGCCTGTGAAGAGAGGGGAGTGCATCGGTCAGAGCGGCAATTCGGGCAAATCGTCCGGACCTCATCTCCACTATGAAGTGTTATACAAGGGACGGCCGGTCAATCCTTACAACTATTATGATCTGGATATGTCTCCGGATGAATATTCGACCCTCGTCCAGAGTACGGCGGATGCTTCTCCGAAGATCACTCTCCATCCGTCACATCAGAAAAAGGTAAAGGGCAGGTAATGAAGGCACGTAAACTTACAGTAGGAAAGGTCTTGCGCAGGATATTGAGGTTCTTTGTGGGAACGCTCTCGATGGCCATCCTGTACTATGCCGTCTTCGCTCTGATATTCAGCACGGATACGGAGAGGAGGCTGCTCATGGAAAACCGTATGTACGAGCAGGAGTTTCCCGAACTCTCCCGCAAGGAAGCTCTCATAGCCGATGTGGTGGAAGGTCTCAGGGTGAAGGACGACCTCATATACGAGAATATATTCCATACCTCGGCTCCTGATATGGAACCTCATGCTTCCGTCGATTTTCTTGCCGGTCTCGACTCCATCGCGGACAACGACATAGTCCAGTATGCTGAAAAGAAGATCGCTTTCCTGGAAAGCTGCTCGAATCTTGTGGAGGCGAATTTCCGTCAGGTGATGGAAGTCATTTCCGATTCAGGTTTTGTCATGCCTCCGATGACCAGCCCTCTGGAAGATTTCTCTTTCGCCCAGACGGGGGCCTCGACGGGTGACAAGATGAACCCTTTCTATAAAGTGAACATGAGACATGACGGCCTTGATCTGATCGCCCCTTCCGGAGAGCCTGTGCATGCCGCGGCAGACGGAGTCGTCAAGGAAGTTATCCGGTCTCGCAAGGGACTTGGCAATGTGGTGGTCATAGACCATGAGAACGGATATTTCACCCGGTACGCCCATCTGTCTGATGTTGAGGCGGTAAGGGGCCGGAAGGTCAGAAGGGGGACGCGTATTGGCCATGTCGGCGTGTCCGGCAACTCGTTCGCCCCTCATCTCCATTACGAAGTGCTCAGGGATACCGTCGTTCTCGATCCGGTGAACCATATGTTTGCCAGCGTCACCCCTGAAGAATATATAAACATGATGATTCTGTCGGTTTCGACAGGACAGTCGATGGATTGATTATGGAAAAGTACCTGTACACAATCGGCGAGGTTGCCGGGATTCTGGGAGAAAGCACTTCTCTGGTGCGCTTCTGGGCCAATGAGTTCCCTAAGTTCATACATCCTGAAAGGAACGCCAAGGGAAACCGTCTGTTCAAGAAGGAGGATGTGGAGACATTCAAGCATATCCATATGCTTGTAAAGGTTGAGGGCCTGACTCTTGAAGGAGCGGCCAAGCGTCTCAAGGGAGACAGGAAGGATGTCATAAACAAGGCTCGCGTGCTGGAGTCGCTCAAGTCGATAAGGCAGCAGCTTACAGAAATAAGGACGGAACTATGAAGGTAAAAGATATAATAGGAGTCATCGAGGATTTCGCTCCTCTCGGGCTTCAGGAGAAATGGGACAACAGCGGACTGTGCATCGGGTCGCCGGAGGATGAGGTGTCGTCTGTGCTTCTCGGACTTGACTGCACTCCGGAACTGGTCGATGAGGCCGTGGCCTGCGGCGCTGACATGATCGTCACCCATCATCCGCTCATATTCTCCGGCCTAAAGAAGATATCGGCGGAGGATCCGGTCGGCGAGGCTGTGATCAAGGCCGTCCGTGCCGGCATCAGCATCTATGCGGCACATACAAGTGCGGACAAGGTTCTTGCCGGTGTCAGCGGCGCCATGGCGGCAAGGCTCGGTCTGGAGAATGTCGCCATACTTGACGAGGATGGCGAAGGTACCGGGCTGGGAGTCGTGGGGGATCTTCCTCAGCCGCTGACTGCATCAGAGACTGTCGAACTGGTCAAGAGCCGTTTCGGACTTAAGGCCATGAGGGCTTCCAGACCTGTCGAGGGCATGATTTCGCGCGTTGCGATGTGCGGAGGATCCGGTGGTTCGCTCATCGGTGCGGCTAAGGCATCCGGGGCCCAGCTATATATAAGCGGAGACATATCTTATCATAATTTCTTCACGACAGAAGGCTTCATGCTCATGGATATAGGCCATTATGAGAGTGAAATAGAGATAGTTGACATTTTATTTTCTTTGATAAAGAAAAATTTTCCTACCTTTGCGGTTCGCATTACGCAGAATATATACAGTAATCCGATATTTTATTTTTAAAACACATAACAGTTTTCAAGCGATATGGCTAAAAAGACAAAGAAAATCGAGACGCCTATTGACCAGAGAGAGACGTTCGTATCCATTCAGAAGAGCTTTGCTGACTCAGATCTCAGCGTAAGCGAGAAACTTGCCACACTGTACGCTCTTCAGCAGGCGGATACAGCTATCGACAAGATTCTTCAGCTCAGGGGAGAGCTTCCTGTAGAGGTGGAGAACCTTGAGACAGAGATTGCGGAACTCAAGGCAAAGGCGGCCCGCATTGCCGAAATCATCGAAGAGTATACAAAGTCCATCACTGAGAACAAGCACAACATCACTGAGTGTGACGCTCAGATAGAGAAGTACAAGTCTCAGCTCGAGAACATCGCTAACAGCCGTGAGTACGACTCGCTCAACAAGGAGATCGAGAACCAGGGCTATGTAAGGCAGATCGCAGAGAAGAACATCTACGAGACCAAGGAGTGCATCCTTGAGAAGAAGGCTGAACTCGAGACCGTAAAGGAGAAGATTTCGGTAAAGACAGATGACCTCAAGGCGAAGAAGGAGGAGCTTGAAACAATCGTAGAGTCCACTTCAAAGGAAGAGGAGAAGCTTCGTGCCAACAGGGAGACCTGCGCAGCCAAGATCGACGCCAGGACAATGAGTGCATATGACCACATCCGCAAGAGCAGCAACAACCGCCTTGCTGTTGTGTCGGTGTTCAATAACAATGCATGCGGCGGCTGCTTCAATACAATCGCTCCTCAGAAGCTCATCGACATCGCTTCAAACAGGAAGATGATCATCTGCGAGTACTGCGGAAGGATTCTCGTCAACCCTGATTTCGAATAAGCTGAAATATGGCTGAAGAGGGAAAGAAAAGAACGGCAAGAAGAAAGACTCCGGGAGTGAATCTCGATACACTTGGGCTTGAGATGGGTAACAGACCGCCTCAAGCTCTTGATGTCGAAGAGGCAGTCCTCGGAGCATTGCTCATCGAACCCAACTGCATCGATGAAGCGATGGACGAACTTTCTGCGAAATGCTTCTACAGTGAGAAGCATCGTATGATCTTCGAGGCCATGAGCTCGCTTGTCAACGAGCATGTGGCTCTTGACCTGCTGTCCGTGTCCCAGAAGCTCAAGGCCAACGGCAATCTTGAGGCAGTGGGAGGAACTGTAGCCCTCGTGCAGCTTTCCCAGAAGATAGGCGCTGCCGCGCATATCGAATACTACATCCGCATACTCAAGCAGAAATGCATCCAGAGGGAGCTCATAACGGCTTCCTACGAGATCCTCAAGTCGTCGTACGATGAGTCCGTCAATGTTGACGAGCTTGTGGATGCGGCCCAGTCAAAGGTCTATGCGGCCATCCAGAACAATGTCAAGAAGGATGTGCAGGAGATCGGCAAGGTCATCAATGACGCATTGGACGATCTTCAGAAGCGTCAGGAAAGCTCCGGTTACAGCGGAGTCCCTTCCGGCTTTCCTTCTGTGGACAACATCACCCTCGGCTGGCAGCCTTCCGACCTTATCATCCTTGCAGCCCGTCCGTCTGTCGGTAAGACCGCCTTTGTGGTCAATGTGGCCCGCAATGCTGCGGTGGACTTCAACATGCCGGTCGCCATCTTCTCGCTTGAAATGCCTGCAAAGCAGCTGGCCAACCGTATGATGGTTTCTGAAACGGGCTTGAGCGCAGAGAAGATCAAAGGAGGCGTGAAGCTTCAGGACTGGGAGTGGCAGCAGCTTGACATCCAGCTGAAGAGGCTCACCAAGGCACCTATATATATAGATGACACTCCTTCGCTTCCTGTGATGGAGTTCCGTTCCAAGGTGAAGAGGCTTGTGAAGCAGAAGGGCGTGCGACTCGTGGTGGTCGACTACCTCCAGCTCATGCAGGGACCGTCCGAGCTTCGTGGAATGCGCGAGCAGGAAGTGGCTGCGATTTCCCGTACCCTCAAGGCTACAGCCAAGGAAATGGATGTGCCTATCATCGCTCTGTCCCAGCTCTCCCGTCAGTCCGAGAACAGGCAGGGCAGCAACAGACGCCCTCAGTTGAGCGACCTTCGCGAATCCGGTTCAATCGAGCAGGATGCCGATATGGTAATATTTATCCATAGATATGATTATCAGGGACTTTCGGATAATCCGGACGACGTCGGACGAACCCAGATCATCATCGCGAAGCATCGTAACGGTGCCATCGCAGATATCGACATGAGGTTCCGTGCCGACGAGGTTCGTTTCGTGGACGAACACGAAAGCATGGTCAACCAGGCCGCTGAAATAACTGGAGCGGCTGTTCCTCAGGGTTATGTCCCTATAGCCTCTATGGGTGTGGACGAGTTTGGCTCGAATAATGATTTCTGACAATGATTATGAAATCATTTGTAAAGATAATACTTCTCCTGTGCATGTCTCTTCTGATGTTTACGTCGCATGCACAGGAGAAGTCTGATTTAAAGGGGACCTCCTGTATCCCTGTAATGGCTGTGACCGAGGATGCCCTGGCCTTCAGGGCGGGGGAGAAGATGGATTTTCTTCTCCATTACAGATGGGGCAGCATAAATACGGATGTAGGTTCCGCAACCGTTTCCCTGGATTCGCTTACCTACAATGGCGAGAAGGCCTTCCTCTGCTCTGCATCAGGCAGGACAACCAGGATGTTCGACTTTGTGTTCAAGGTGCGCGAAGACTTCAAGTCCTGGTTCACCCGTGACGGTCTCGTACCATTGAAGTTCACAAGGGATACGTACGAAGGCGGTTATGTGGCCAAGAACACATATTACTATAACAGGAATACTGCGGAACATCATATCCTGGCGGAAGTCTACTCTTCGAAGAGGGGACAGCGTTATCTTGAGCTGCCCTTGACCAGATGTACCTTCGACCTTCCCGCACTTTTCTTCTTTGCACGCAACATGGATTTCGATTCAGTGGTGCCGGGAAAGAGGTACCCGATGACCTTCGCCATCGATGATGATATCTACAATGTCTACTTCATCCTGCACGGAAGGGAAACCATCAAGGTGAAGGGGCTTGGAACAGTCAAGACCATCAAGTTCGCAGCAAAACTGCTTGAAGGTGAGGTGTTCAAGGGTGAGGAAGATATGCTTATCTGGGTTACGGACGATGAGAACAGGCTTCCGGTATATTTCGAAGCTCCGCTTATCGTTGGAGTCGCTTCCGGAAGAATGACCGGCTGCAGCGGTCTGAAACATCCTTTCACAGCCCTTGTGGAAGATAAAAGAAAATGATTATGGCAAAGAAAAACGAAATAGCGCACAAAGGAAGGATCGTCGAGATCGGCCCGGACTTTACTACGGTGGAGATCATTGTATCATCGGCATGCTCGTCGTGTCATGCCAAGGCTCTGTGCGGCATGTCTGAAGAGCAGGACAAGCTCATAATGGTGCCTACGGACGGATTTGCAGACCACAAGGTGGGCGATGAAGTCAACGTGATGACAAAAATGACCATGGGATTGAAGGCTGTATGGATATCTTATGTGATTCCGTTGGCGATTTTAATGATTTTAATATTATCTTTGTCTCCGATATTTGAGAACGAGTTCCTGTGCGGTCTTGCGGCCATAGCAGGAGTCGGATTGTACTACTTTGGCATCTGGCTTTTCAGGGACAGATTGTCAACGGAGTTCGTATTTTATATCAAAAACAACTAAAACTAATTATAATGACAACAACAATTATCTGGACTATTGCAATCGTCACCGTTCTCGGTGCGGTTCTCGCTGTAGTCCTTTACCTTGTTGCAGAGAAGTTCAAGGTAGAGGAGGATCCGAGGATCGACGAGGTGGAGAAGGTATTGCCTGGTGCAAACTGTGGAGGCTGCGGTCAGGCCGGCTGTCGTGCCTTCGCCCAGCATTGTGTCGAGTCATCTCCGAATCTTGAAGGATGTTTCTGTCCTGTAGGAGGTAACGAGGGCATGCAGAAGGTTGCTGCCGTCCTCGGCGTCGAGGTTGCCGTAAAGGAACCTATGGTCGCTGTGGTGCGCTGCAACGGATCATGTGAGAATCGTCCGCGTGTGAACGAGTACGGCGGATATCAGTCATGCCGCGTCAAGGCATCGCTTTACAGCGGTGACACAGGCTGCTCATTCGGCTGTCTGGGCTGTGGAGACTGTGTCTCGGCCTGTCAGTTCGGCGCCATTTCGATGGATCCTGCAACAGGGCTTCCTGTAGTGGACGAAGAGAAATGTACAGCCTGCGGCGCTTGTGTCAAGGCTTGCCCTAAGAACATCATCGAACTCCGTAACAAAGGCCGCAGGAACATGCGTGTGTATGTTTCATGCGTCAACAAGGACAAGGGTGCTGTCGCACGCAAGGCCTGCAAGGCAGCCTGTATCGGTTGCGGCAAGTGTGCCAAGGCCTGTCCTTTCGAGGCTATCACCGTGGAGAACAATGTGGCTTACATCGACTTCACAAAGTGCCGACTCTGCAAGAAATGTGTGGCAGAGTGCCCTACAGGTGCCATCCATGCAGTGAATTTCCCTGTTATCAAACCGAAGCCAGAGGCCGCTCCAGCCGCAGTAAAGCCTGAAGCCGCTCCTGTAGCAGAACCAGTCAAGAAGGAGGAATAAGATTATGATGAAGACATTTTCAATCGGTGGTATCCACCCGAGCGACAGCAAGATTTCCAAGGACTGCAGAATCGAGGTTCTTCCTGTTCCTTCAAAGGTGTTCATCTCTGTCGCCCAGCATCTTGGCGCACCGGCGACTCCGGTAGTCAAGGTAGGTGACAAGGTCAAGGCAGGTCAGGTGATTGCCGAGCCGGCCGGCTTCATTTCAGCTTATGTCCATTCTTCCGTATCAGGAACCGTAAAGTCGGTCGGCCCGCGCAAGGATCTTGCCGGCAACAACATGACCCACATTGAGATCGATGTGGAAGGAGACGAGTGGGTGGAGGGCGTCGACCTTTCCGACACTCTCGTCACATCGATTCCTGAAGACAACAAGGAGATACTCGAGAAGATAAAGCTCAATGGAGTTGTCGGACTCGGAGGAGCTACCTTCCCTGCACATGTCAAGCTCTGTCCTCCTCCGGGCAAGAAGGCCGAGTGCCTCATTCTCAACGGAGCGGAGTGCGAACCTTATCTTACTTCCGACAACCGTATAATGATCGAGAGAAGCAGGGAGATTGTGGTCGGCGCAGCAATCATGAAGCAGGTTCTGGGCGGTTGCCCAGCCGTAATCGGTATCGAGGAGAACAAGCCTGAGGCCATAGCTGCAATGACTGCAGCCGTTGCTGAACTTCAGAAGACTGCCAAGGGATATGACGGAATCTCTGTCATGACTCTCAAGAAGAAATATCCTCAGGGTGGTGAGAAGCAGCTCATCGATGCTGTGATGGGCCGTCAGGTTAAGTCCATGGGCCTTCCTATCGATGTCGGCGCTGTGGTTCAGAATGTAGCTACATCTCTCGCAGTCTACGAGGCTGTCCAGAAGAATATCCCTCTCGTGACAAATGTCATGACGATAACAGGCGACTGCCTGCCGCTCGAGAAGCAGCACAACTACAAGTTCCGTATAGGTATGCCTCTTTCATACATCGCGGAGTATGCCGGCGGAGTGCCTGAGCAGGCAGCCAAGATCGTGAGCGGAGGTCCTATGATGGGTAAGGCTATAGCCAATCTCGACGCTACGACTGTAAAGGGATCGTCATCTCTGCTTTATCTTACTGCGGAACAGACGGTAAGAGGCGAGGAATCGTCATGTATCCGTTGCGGCAAATGTGCGGAGGCCTGCCCTATGGGTCTCGAGCCTTTCCTTCTCAACAAGCTTGCACGCAACAGCATGATGGATGAACTTGAAGAGAATGCGGTTCAGGACTGCATAGAGTGCGGATGCTGTCTGTACAGCTGCCCTGCCAACATTCCACTTCTCGACATCATCCGCATCGCCAAGGGAGATGTCATCAGAATCATCCGCACAAGAGCGGCCAAAAAGTAACAATTAACAACTCAATAAAATGGATAGACTAATCGTTTCACCATCACCGCATCTTCATACGAAGACTTCGACCAAGTCTCTGATGCGTGATGTAGTGATAGCTTTGATTCCGGCTGTTCTGGTGTCCGTGCTTTTCTACGGATGGTCAGAGCTTCTTGTGCTCGGAACCAGTGTGGCATCCTGCCTCCTGCTGGAATATCTGATCACGAAATATCTTCTCAAGAAGCCATGCTCGCTCGGTGACTGGTCTGCTGTCATCACAGGTGTGCTTCTCGCGCTCAACCTTCCTGCGACCACACCATGGTGGGTTGTATTCATCGGTGCTGTATTCGCTATCGGAGTCGCAAAGATGACTTTCGGAGGATTGGGACAGAACCTTTTCAACCCTGCCATTGCAGGACGTGTGTTCCTTCTCATCTCCTTCCCTACATACATGACCGACTGGACGAGGCCTCAGGGCTTTGTCGGAGGAGGACTTGACGCCCTTTCAGGTGCAACTCCTCTCGGACTGGCCAAGGAAGGCGGTGTCGCTGCTGTGGAGAGCCTTGACTACATGGATATGCTCTTCTACAACATCGGAGGTTCTGCAGGTGAGCTTTCGGCCATCGCTCTGATAATCGGCTTCATCTATCTCCTTGCACGCAAGGTCATCAAGCCGTACATAACCCTTTCGATCCTTGCTACCGTGGCCGTGTTCTCCGGCATATTCTGGATCATCAATCCGGCAGAGTACACCGACCCTCTCTTCAACCTTCTCACCGGAGGTCTCCTTCTCGGTTCCATCTTCATGGCTACCGACTATGTGACTTCTCCGATGAGCAATATGGGCGGTGTCGTCTTCGGTATCGGAATCGGTCTAATCACGATGCTTATCCGCTATTTCGGTGCATATCCGGAGGGAGTGTCATTCGCTATCCTTATCATGAACTCGGTGGTTCCTCTTCTCAACAAGTGGTTCCACACCAAAAAGTACGGGAGGGCATAAGTCATGGCAGTAAAATCATCATTCAGAAATATGACAGTGTGTCTTTTCGCCATCTGTCTTGTATGCTCGGCCCTTCTTGCAGGTGTCTATGCACTTACAGCCGAGCCGATTGCTGCTGCAGCTGCTGCCAAGAATGAGGCGGCCATCAAGGAAGTCCTTCCCGATACTGCTGTTCAGATCGAAGAGGTGAGGACAGTTGAGATGGACGGTCAGAAATATGACTACAACCTTGCCTATGATGAGCTTGGCAACACCGTAGGCTGCGCCATCAATGTGGCTCCTGTCGGCTTCGGTGGCCCTATCGCCATCAAGGTCGGCTTCGATGTCAACGGCGTCATCTGGAATACCAAGGTACTCTCTCAGGCAGAGACTCCGGGTCTCGGCGCAAAGTGTACCGAGGCTTCTTTCTCGGAGCAGTTCAAGGGCTTCGATCCTGCGCAGAAGAAGCTTTCTGTGAAGAAGGACGGAGGCGATGTGGATGCCATCACGGCTTCTACGATCACTTCAAGAGCCTATGC
This sequence comes from Bacteroidales bacterium, assembly GCA_017626355.1. Taxonomy (GTDB): domain Bacteria; phylum Bacteroidota; class Bacteroidia; order Bacteroidales; family UBA932; genus Cryptobacteroides. The sequence goes on along the minus strand of JAGAIY010000023.1, from coordinate 16,151 downwards.
TGACGGTCTCGCTACAGCATCAAAGGTCTTCCAGACCATTCTTCAGACCCCGATGCCGCTTAATTAATATAGGAGGAACAGAAAATGGGAAAACTTCAACTTATTACTAAAGGACTGATAAAGGAGAATCCTACCTTTGTGCTCCTTCTCGGTATGTGTCCTACCCTGGCCACAACCACTTCAGCTGTGAACGGTATGAGCATGGGACTCGCGACAATGTTCGTGCTTATCCTTTCCAACATGGTTATCTCGGCTATAGCTGCATATATTCCGGATAAGGTCCGTATCCCTTCATATATCGTGGTTATCGCGACTTTCGTGACCCTTCTGCAGTTCGTCATGCAGGCTTATGTTCCGGATATCTACGAGACTCTCGGTCTGTTCATTCCGCTGATCGTTGTGAACTGTATCGTTCTCGGCCGTGCGGAGGCCTTCGCCAACAAGAACAGTGTCCTTGACTCTGCTCTCGACGGTATCGGTATCGGACTCGGCTTCACGGTATCCCTCACTCTTCTCGGAGTGGTGCGTGAGATTCTCGGAAGCGGTTCAGTGTTCGGCTTCAAGTTCATAGAGGGTGACGGCATCCTTGCATTCGTGCTTGCTCCGGGAGCCTTCCTTGCACTGGGCTATCTCATCGTAATCTTCAGGAAACTTACAACTAAAAAGGCAGAGTAATCATGGAATATATACTTATCATCATTTCAGCGATATTCGTAAACAATATCCTGCTTTCGCAGTTCCTCGGTGTCTGTCCGTTCCTTGGTGTATCCAACAAGCTCAGCACCGCTACAGGTATGTCCATGGCCGTGTGCTTTGTGATTACCCTTGCTACAGTAGTGACTTATCTGTTGAACTCGCTTCTTGCCAAGTTCGGCCTTGAGTTCCTTCAGACCATATCCTTCATCCTTGTGATCGCTGCCCTCGTGCAGATGGTTGAGATCGTACTCAAGAAGATAAGCCCTTCTCTTTATTCCGCGCTCGGAATCTTCCTCCCGCTGATCACTACAAACTGCGCCGTTCTCGGTGTGGCCCTTACAGTAGTGCAGAAGTCTTCTCCATTTGCAGCTGCTGCAGACGGAATGTTCAATCTCGGTGAGGCTACAGTGTATGCATTCGCGACTTCTCTTGGCTTCGGTCTTGCGATGGTGCTTTTCGCAGGTCTTCGCGAGCAGCTTGCTCTCAACGATGTCCCTAAGGCTTTCAAGGGTGTTCCTATCGCTCTTGTTACAGCCAGCATCCTTGCCATGGCTTTCATGGGATTCTCAGGACTTGTGTAATGGGTGCTCAGGAGCTGTTTGAAGCCGGAGTTCAGCATAGAAAGAACCGCCGCTTCGGTGAGGCCATCAACGCTTTCCGTGCGGCGGCTGCTTCTCCGGATGCAACAGACGACATAAAAAGCCGCTCTCTTGCCTCTGTCGAATTGATTCAGGAGATAAACGGATTCGTCAATGTCGACCTTATGAATCCATAACTGTGCGCTATTTGAGGGCTTTTATGCGCGATTGTTTTGCTGAATGATTACAATATGATATAATTTTGCCCGTTACAATACGGTTTTTATAACCGTAGCGGTGAATAATAACACTTTTAATAACCTATATGTCTACAGCCAAGACGTTTGTTTTTAACGTTCCAATTGCATGAATGTAGTCGCATTCAAGGGGTTACCTTTGGATGTGGATTCTTGTTTTGTGTAGACTGCAGGGGACTTTGACATAGTGAAGTTGATTATACAACCCTATAATTATTAATAACCAAAATTCATTAAAATGAAAAAAATCTTTTTTGCGCTTTTAAGTGCTTCAATGGTTTTCTTTGCTGGTTGCCAGCAGGAGCCAAGCGTAAAGGTTTCCGATGACGCGGAAGTTCTGGGCTACAAGCCTTCAACTTATGAAGTCACGGTAGAATCTGCTGGAAGCTGGACTCTTCAGGGAAGCTACGATTGGATTACTCCTTCGAAGACCAGTGGAAACGGTGGAGAGACCATTACTTTCTCCACAACTCTCAACACTACAGGTCTTATCCGTACAGCGGATTATACTGTAGTATCTAACGGTGAAGAGACTCCTATCACTCTCTATCAGAAGAGCGGTAAGCTTGATGCTGTACTCTCTATTTCTGTAGTGGAGCAGGGTAAGGGTTCTGCTTCTTTTGATTTCAACCTCGTGACTTCAAACTCAGACGACTACTCTGAGTATGGTGTTTACTATGGTACATCAGATGATTTCGCAGCAGCTACACGTCTTGCTTGCGGAACAGACATGAGCGCAGGTATCAAGAGAATCGAACTTACAGGTCTCAATCCTGATGCGGACTACTATGTTTGGGCTTATGTTGCTTCTCTCGTAGGTGATGAGGTCGTATCAAGCCTTATAGGTGTGCTCCCTCCAGTATTTGTGACTTCACCTGATGTTAACTTCCAGGCTGTTATCAATGATGCGAGACCTTACTCTGAGGTAAGATTCCTTGCAGGTCTTAAATTCACCGGTAAGTTCAGAGCAAAATCTAACGTAAAGGTTACCGGTGGTTGGAATGCAGACTTCACTGAGCAGTCTAACGATAAGGAGGATTACCTCGTTCTTGATGCAGAAGGTAACAGCTGCGTTATGCATATCGAGAATACTGTAGAAGGTTTTGTACTCAACAGAGTAAAGATCGCTAACGGTAATGATCTGGACGGCGGTGGTCTTAAGATCGACGGTAAGGCTACAATCGAGTACTGCTGGTTCGATAACAACTATGCTTCACATCGTGGTGGTGCTATCGGATCAACTCCAGACGGTGGTCTCGATCCAGGAATGTCTGTTTATACTGTTGCAAACTCTCTCTTCACTCGTAACGGTGGTATCGAGCATGGTACTTGCTTCTGTATTGATTACAACTGTAACGGAACATTCGTAAACAACCTCTTTGTAAACAACCACGGTTCACATATGGATGACTACTGGCATGTCTTCATGACTTATGCAGGTGGTGTATTCGCGAACAATACTTTCGTTAACAATACTCAGACATGCGGTCGTGCTGACTATGCAATGTTCGGTGCTCGTCATGATTACCCTATTAGAGCTGCTTATCCGCTTGTATTCATGAACAACATCCTCATTGGTAACAATACAGCTGCTAAGGAACCTGGTAAGCTCACATTCGGCCAGCATCCTGTTCCTTCAATGAACCATTACAGACCAATGGATTTCAATAGCTTCTACAAGAGGGATGAGGATGTGGTTGCAAACAACCTTATCGAGGGTGATGCTACCAATGACTTCAATGCTAACAACACTGTTCTTACAGCTAGAGCATTCGGCGACACATATTCTGACTTCTTCGTAGACTATGCAGGCGGCAACTACATGCATGCAGCAGCTGCAACCACAGTTAACGTAGGTGTTACTTCTCATCCTACTGTTTCTGCTCTCCTCAACACTTACAGCAAGGACTTTGCCGGCAATCCACGTATTGCAGGTGTTCAGGTAGACCTCGGATGCTACGAGCTTCAGTAACAGAATATCCAGAAATACCATAATTTATTAATAACCAAATATGTTTACAAAAAGACTTATCAGTTTGCTGGCAGTATTCCTCTGCATGGCATTCTCTTTCGGAGCTTACGCTCAGAATGTAACAGTGACTGGTACCGTATCTGACAATGTAGGCCCAGTGGGTATGGTTGTCGTATTCGTACCGGGAAGTTCTGAGAACACAATGACTGACCTTGACGGTAAGTATGAGATCTCAGTTCCTTCAGATGCAACTCTCGAATTCTCATGTATGGGTTATGTAACCGTACAGGTTCCTGTAAACGGCCGTTCAGTCGTTGATGTAATGCTTGAAACAGACAATGTCCTCGAAGAGTCAGTGGTACTCGGTTACGGTGCTACAACCAAGAAGAAGGACCTTTCTGCAGCGGTAGGTATCGTTGATAATGTAGACGAGCTCGCAGCTCGTCCTGTATCATCAGCTCAGGCTATGCTTCAGGGTCAGGTTGCCGGTGTTCAGATTTCTTCTGACGGTGGTGCTCCTACATCAACTCCAAGCGTTGTTATCCGTGGTCAGGGTTCACAGAACGGTGACTCAGTTCTTTGGGTAGTCGACGGTATTCCAGGCGCTCCATTCTCAATGAATGACGTCGAGTCTATCGTAGTCCTCAAGGACGCCGCTTCAGCCGCTATCTACGGTGCTCAGTCAGGAGCAGGTGGAGTTATCCTCGTTACTACCAAGAAGGGTGGTGAGAAGGGTATTTCAGTAGACTATGACGGTGTATACGGTATCCGTCAGGCTACCAACCTCATCAAGCCTCTCAACGCTCAGCAGCAGATCGATGTACGTGCAGCAGCTCACGCAGCTGACGGCGTAACTCTTCCTGACGGTTGGAATGTTACATTGAACCCTTGGATCTCTGAGACACGTACAGACTGGATGGATGAGATCTTCCGCACAGCTTTCTATCAGCGTCACTCTGTAGCTCTCAACTACAACACTGACAAGCTCAAGAGCCGTCTCTCAGTTTCTTACGATGACAACGACGGTGTGCTCCTCGGTTCATGGAACAAGCAGCTCAAGGTTCGTTACGTTGGTGAGTACAACATCAACAAGTGGGTGAAGATCACTGAGGATATGACTTGGGAGAACAACAACAGCCGTGGTGTAAATACTTCAGGCCGTACAGACGGTGCCGTTCTTTCAGCAGTTTGGATGCCGACTTCAGCAGAGGCTTACAAGGCTGACGGTTCATTCGGTGGTACATTCACAGAGGATCCTGAGTATGTTGCCAAGTATGGTTCACATGCAGGTATCTTCGGTGACGTTATCTCACCTCTCCGTACCCTCCTCGGCTCACAGGATATCAACGAGTCTAACAACTTCTGGTCTACTACAGGTATCGAGATCCATGACATCGTTAAGGGTCTCAAGTTCAACAGCCGTTATACTTTCAACAGATATCAGAGCTTCAACAAGAGCTTCAACCCTCGTCGTCTTGAGATCGGTAAGCCAAATGACTCTAACGGTCTCAGCTACAGCACAACTAAGAACTACAACTGGAAGACTGAGAACACCCTCACTTACGACCGTACATTCGGCAAGCACACTGTAGGTGCTCTCGTTGCAACAACAGCTTCTCACTATCATGCACGTTACTTCTCTGTAAGTGGTAGTAACTTCGCAGACGAGTCTCCAAACCTCCAGTATCTCGCTTTCTCACAGAATGCTTTCACAGCATCAGACAGCTACGGCGGAGATGACAACAACGTAGCGGTAGTTGCCCGTGCAGCTTACTCATATGATGACCGTTACTTCGTGACAGCTTCTTGGCGTCGTGACTATGCTTCACGTCTCCCAGAGGGCGCGAAGTATGGTGACTTCCCAGCAGCAACAGCGGCTTGGAAGATCTCTAACGAGGACTGGTTCCCTAAGTCAAGCACTCTTACTCAGCTCAAGCTCCGTGCTTCATGGGGTCGTATCGGTAACCTCGGTTCAATCGGCCAGAACTATGCGGCAGGTTCTTTGAACTCACGTAACTATGGTCTTGAGCTTCCAGGTTATGGTGCAGAGGGTCCTACATTCTGTAATCAGTACTGGTACTTCAACACTGCAATCAACAACCGCCTTACTTGGGAGACTTCACAGCAGCTCGACCTCGGTGTTGACGTTGATTTGTTCGACGACAGACTCAACATCGCTGTTGACTACTATGACAAGCTTACTTACAACCTCATTCAGCCACAGTCAATGGGTTGGACAGGTTCAATCGGTCTTTCTGCAATGAAGGTTAACCAGGGTGCTATCCGTAACCGTGGTGCTGAGTTGACAATCGGTTGGGCTGATCAGGTAGGTGACTGGAGCTACTATGTAAACGGTAACTACTCATTCAACCACAACGTTGTCGAGGACATCGGAATCAAGGATGCAGAGGGTAACCCTGGTCTTTGGGTAGGCGGTGGAGAGTTCGGTAACCTCCGTGACTACTATCAGACTAAGGAAGGTGGTGAGGTTAACTCATTCTACCTTATCGAGTGTGCAGGTATCTTCCAGTCAATCGAGGAAGTTTATGCACACCAGAAGGACGGAAAGCTCATCCAGCCAAATGCACAGCCTGGTGACCTCAAGTTCGTTGACTACAACAATGACGGTGTTATCAACAATAACGATAAGCAGTACTGGGGCAACTGGATGCCACATTCTAACTTCGCTCTCTCAGCAGGTTTCTCTTGGAAGGGTCTCTCTGCAAGCATGATGCTTCAGGGCGTTGCAGGTGCCAAGGCATTCTATCCTGGTAAGCTCTATCTCGTGAACGAGGCTAACGTAGGTTTCAACCGTTCATCAGAGATCCTCAACGCTTGGACTCCTGAGAACACTGACACTAACATTCCACGTCTTACTACTCAGGACCCTAACTCTAACTTCGCTACAACTTCAACTTGGTATCTTGAGGATGCTTCTTACCTCCGTATCAAGAACGTGACAGTAGGTTACGACTTCACTAACCTCCTCCGCAAGGCAGGTCACTTCGACGAGAGAGGCAGCCGTCTTTCAGTTTACTTCTCAGGTGAGAACCTCTTCACATTCACCAAGTACTCTGGTATGGACCCTGAGGTCAACGGTTATGACCCATGTAAGTTCCCTGTATCACGAGTTCTTTCACTTGGCGTGAAGCTTACTTACTAATCATATAGCAAGGATAATAAGACTAATAGAATAATAATTATGAAGAAAATATTTATCATTGCCTTGAGTGTAGTTGCATTGGCTGTATCGTCATGTGCTGACTTCCTCAATACATCACCTCAGGGCTCTCCTACAGCAGGAACATTCTTCCAGAATGATGATCAGGCTGTGTCGTTCGCTAAGGGTCTGTATGAGAGATACTCAGGTGAGTGGCTCTACGGCCGTAACATTATGTGGGAGCAGATCGCTGCCAACGACTTCGTACTTGGCCGTACTTATGCGGACCGCTTCTCAGGCGCTCTTATGACTATCACCGGTGATGAGGGTTCAATCGCTGAAATCTATAACGGTTGCTACACTCAGATGGCAAATGCCCAGTGGGGTATCCAGAAGCTCGAGGCTAAGAAGGCTGCTCAGGGTAGCCTTAGCGCAATCGAGACACGTACACTCGGTGAGGCTTACTTCTTCCGTGCACTCTATCATTGGGCTATCGCTTCTCGTCATGGTCTCGGTACACTTGGTGTTCCTTTCAAGCCATGGGAGGAGTATGAGAACGGATACAACAATGAGATCCTTCCTCAGCAGCCATCAGTAGTTGACAACTATCTTTACATCCTTGCTGACCTTAAGAAGGCAGAGGAACTCCTTCCATGGAACGGTTCTGTACCTGCTACTTATGAGCCAGGTGACAGAGGTCGTGCTCACAAGGTATCTGCTATCGGATATCAGGCTAAGGTATGGGCTTACATGGCAACTTGGAAGTCTGTATGCGCTGAGCGTGGTCTTGAGCCTTGGAAAGAGGTTGAGGCTGTAGTAAACCGTCTCGAGAACGAGTTCGGCAGTGGCCTTAACGAGTCATTCACTCAGCTCTGGTCTTCAGAGTTTGCTGATTTCTGGAACAAGGAGTGTATCTTCTCTATCACTTCAAGCGGTGGTACATCAGGTCAGGGAGGTTCAGAGTTCCCAGGCGTTATCCTCGAGAACCAGGGTTGGGGTTACTTCAACGGTTGGGGTCAGTTCAAGGCTTCTTACGACATCGTAGCTGAGATGGAGAAGGATAACTGGGAGACTGACGAAGACGGCAACCCGATCAGAAACGAGCGTCTTGCTAAGTCTGTATGGCAGTATGGTGACTACATGGTATTCTTCGGCGATCCAAGACTTTACTGGTCTGCTACTGATGCTGAGTCATGCCTTGCAGTGAAGAAGTACTACGATGCATTCAAGCACAAGGATCCTATCGCTAACGGTTATGTTAACTCATCAGGAAACTGGCCTACTACCCGTATCAACTTCCACCTCCTCCGTTTTGCTGACCTTATGCTCCTCCGTGCAGAGGCTTGTCTCAACCTCTATGGTTCAGATAAGTATGGTGACATCGCTAAGATTCACAAGCGTTCTACAGGTGCTGACTTGAAGGGTGCTGCTGATTGGGCTGCCCTCTATCATGAGCGTCGTTGCGAGCTTGCATTCGAGATGACAGGTCACCTTGAGGACCTCAAGCGTTGGGCTGTTTCTGACAAGAACGGTGTTCTCGGAACTCTTGCTCTTGAAGAGCTTCTCAAGCATCCTGATGTATATCACGCACAGCTCTCTCCAATGTACGGTCTTCTCACTGACAAGGAAGGCAACTACTTCGACAATGATGGTGACGGTCAGATGGATGCCGGCCAGCTTTACGTGAAGGTTGACTTCGATGGTGAAACTCCAAATCTTGGCAAGGAGTATTCATATACAGGTGCTGACGGTGAGCCTCAGAAGGTTAAGTTCGACGGTGTTGATGAGCTCGGAAACGGTCTCGTAGGTGGCAAGCCAGTTGCTTACTACGGTGCACGTAACAACCCAGGTGCAGAGCTCGTTGTAGGTCCATACCAGGATTACAACAATCCAAGACCGGCTTGGAACGATAACCTTATCGCAATCCCTTATCCTACAGCTGAGATTACAAAGGCTGGTGGTCTTTACAAGCAGGTTCCACGCTAATCTGAATCAAGTCTGCCAATCCAGTATCCTTTATACTTAATTGGCGACCCTAAATATCCGGTGGAGAAGGTTCAACCTTCCCCACCGGTTTTTTTATTTCCTCCCTCCACCATAATATCCCACCCTCCCCACAATTTCCTCTCCTGCTAACCCCGACAAATAACTCCCCTATAAACATTCTCCTCTCCGAACTCTTATCTTCCTCATTATCAGCACAATATACATCCACGTGTACACCCAAAGCTACACCCGTGGATGTGTAAAATATTGATTGATAGGTGGTTGTGTGTTGTGGCTGGATGCCTGTTGTGGAGTGTCGGATGTCTGTCATGGTGGTGACAGATGCCGGCCTAGGGATTCGGGCATAAAAAACGGTTGGAAGTACTGAAGCACTTCCAACCGGAGATTTTAATCCGTATGTCAGACAGTTTTAGAATCTGTATCTGACACCAAGACCTACACTTGAAGGATACCAGCCGCCGTGTCCGTTGAAGCCGACTCCGACACTCTGCCTGAAGTCGAGTGAAAGCTGGAGAGGGAACCAGAATGTGTATTCCAGTCCAACCATTCCTGCTACTGAGAGATTAAAGAAGTTTGCATCTCCAACACCTAAGCCGACTCCTGCTCCAGGTCCGGCATAGAATCCCCATTCTCCTCTGTCAGTCCATGCAGGCTGGGCAATCATGAAGTTGTAGATACCGGTTGCTCCCACGCTGAGTGTTCCGTCAAATGGAAGTCCGAGACCACCGTCGATTTCGAGGAAATTAGCTCCGCCAAGTGTGTGCTGATAGCTTATTTCAGCTCCATTTCCGATGCGTGCACCTATTGATCTTGGCTGTGCTGTAGCAGCAACTGCAAATCCTATAATCATTGCTGCCATAAGAATGATCTTCTTCATAATGAATTGGGTTTAGTTAATAAAATTAGTTCGTCATATACAAAGATATAAAAAATATGGTGTAATCCAAACTGAAGATGGACTACACCATATATAAAATTGTATGACTGCTCTTAGAGGGTAGTGAGGTTGAAGTTCTTCCACTTCACTGTGATGTTGTTTCCGTCGTGGATCTGAAGCATGATTCGTCCGGTCTTCGATCCGATAAGTTCATCCTCTATCTCGATCATAGGCTGGCCGTTGAGCCATGTCTGTACCTTGTCACCTTCTACACGCAGACGGAGAGTGTTCCACTGTCCCTCCTTGAGGATATCTTCCTTCTCGTCAGGAATCTGAACAAGCCAGCCGCGGCCGTATGACTCGTAGATTCCACCGGTGTCGTTACCCTTAGGCGCAACTTCGCACTGCCAGCCGTTGACTACGTTGCTCTCATATCCACCGTGTACGAAAGAGTGGAAGAAGAGACCGGAGTTGCCGTTTGACTCCTGCTTGAACTCGACAGTGAGATCGAAGTCCTTGTAGTACTCACGGGTTCCGAGGTAGCCGTACTGGAGGTCTTCGCCGTTCTGAGTGACGAGATTGCCTTCATTGTCTACAGATACGCGCATGCTTCCGAAAAGTTCCCAGCCGGTAAGATCCTTGCCGTTGAACAGGCTTACGGTCTTGCCTGCCTTGCGTGGAAGTTCCTTGATCTTGATGTTTCTGAATGATGCAGGTGAACCATGGTCCTGGATGCAGATAACTCCTTCAGAAGCAAGGCCGTATTCGGTTGCATTGCCCCACTTGCCGCTTGCTTTCCTTGCAAACCAGTCGTCAGTCCAAGCCTCGAACTCGAGAATCTTCTCACCGTTGAGCCAGTGCTCCACATGGCCGTTGTCGAACACGATCATCGAATTGTTCCAGTCTCCGTGATTGATGTTCATCTTGCTCTGGTCAGGGAGATGCATGGCGTAGTCAACACCGATCTTCTGCCATTCCTCGAGCTTGACAGGAGCATTGGCCTCTTCCCAACCTTCCACGTCAATAAGCTGGTATTCAGGGCCTGTAACATATGGAACCTCGAAACGAGGGCTTTCCACTACATGGTAAAGCATACCGCTGTTTCCTCCTTTTGAGAGTTTCCAGTCCCACGAAAGTACGAAGTTCTCATACTTCTTGTCAGTGACGATGTATCCGTTGGCATCGTCACCTACGCCGTTTGCCTGAAGGCAGCCGTCAACGACATGCCATGCAAGCTCGGTATTGTCAGAATTGAAGTTCCTCCAGCCGTTGGTTGTCTCACCATCGAAAAGGAGTACCCAACCGTCAGCTACCTCCTGCTTTGTGAGGGTGTTGTGGTTTGCGCATGATGCAGCCATGCCGATGATGAGGGCAGCTGCACTTGTTCTGATGATTTTCTTATACATGATGTTTTAGTTTTGTTGTTGTGTCTTGAAGTTTAATTGTGTGCGGGAGAGTCAAGCTCCAGTTCAGGATGTTTCCTTGATGAGAGCCTGAGCATTATGGCTACAGCTATTGCTATGATACCCAGCAAGATGAATATGTATTCGGCGTGGATCGCTGCAGACACTTCCTGCGCATGATTGCCGGCTTCCGTAATCTCCTTCGTGAATATGTGTCCGATATAGATCGGAACAGCCCACATTCCCATGTTCTGGATCCAGTAGATGAGCGAATATGCCGTACCGAGGTTCTTTTCCGGAATTATCTTTGGAACAGACGGCCACATCGCGGACGGTACGAGAGAATATCCGATGCCGAGAAGCGCTATCGCGACATATGCATAGAACGGCACTCCCTGAGGGGCGAATGTTATTATGAGATGCGAGAAGAGTACAAGGGCCGAACCTACTATCATCCATGTGGTAGCCTTGCCCACCTTGTCGACAAGCGCTCCGAAGAGGGGAGTGAAAAGGATGGTGAAGAAAGGTATCATGGCCAGAAGGACGGTCGCGATATCGAGGTTCACCCCGAAAAGAGGCAGGAGTATGGAAACTCCGAACTTCTTGAACCGGATGACGCAGCAGTAGAAGGTAACGCACAGGATGGCTATCATGAGGAAACGAGGGTTGCTGAGAACCTTCCAGATGTCCGAGAATCTGAACTTGTCCTCTTCAGCTGTCTCGACCTTGTCGCTCAGGCCTGTCTCCTTGTCGAATCTGGCATCCATCGCCACGAATATGGCCCAGAGTATGGTGCCGGCTGCAAGGACCGCCAGTCCGATCAGGGCCGGCTTGTTCGTGTCGGAAAGCGTGTATATCTCTCCGGCTGCCTTCTGGGTCACTATCATCGGGGCTACGAGGATGGCGGTCGCTGTACCGAAACGGGCTATCGCAAGCTGGAGTCCCATGGCGAGGGCCATGTTGCGACCCTTGAACCACTTGGCTATGGAGCGTGTCACCGATACTCCTGCGATTTCGCTTCCAAGACCGAAGAGCATGCAGCCTATGTATGCGATGGTCAGTGAGGTCTTGGGCTCGAAGCCTGCCGATATGGCGAAGGTCACAAGTGCGGCTCCTCCTGTCATCATGCCTACGAATATCGAACCTACGAGCCTTACGCCGAACTTGTCAAGCAGGGCTCCGCAGATGATGAGGCCTCCCCATATGCAGAGGAAGGAGTATCCGCTCGAGTAGAAGCCGTAGTCAGCCATGTCCCAGCCGAGCTCCAGAGTTTCCGGGTTCTTGAACAGCTCGGAAAGCGAGGAGAACATGTCGTCGAAGAAATACGACGCGAACATAGGAACGACAAGGCATGCCAGCGCAAGCCAGCATGCCCATCTGTTGTCCCTGAGTGTCTTTTTCAGGCTTGACATTATTTCTGTACGTTAGGAAGTTCCAGACCGTATCCCTTCTTCTTGTCTTCTATCTTGAGGAAGATGGACATTACAAAGGCAAGTACACCGAATGACGAGAATATTATCATAGGGAGGACATATCCGCCTGTCGATTCAAGTACGCTTCCTATAAGGAGAGGGACTGCGAAAAGGCCGATGTTCTGTACCCAGAATATCACGCAGTAGGCCGAGCCGAGGATCTTTTCGTCGATGATCTTAGGAACAGATGGCCAGAGTGCTGCCGGAACGAGTGAGAAAGATACGCCGAGGATCGCGATGAGCATGACTGCGAACCATTTGTACGGCAGGACAGGAAGCAGGAATGCGAAGCTCAGGTGGCATACGATCATGATGACTGCTCCGAGCATGAGCATTGTCGCTCCCTTTCCCTTGAAGTCGAGGAAGGCTCCGAGGAACGGAGTGAGGACCATGGCGAGGATAGGGAAGAAGCTGAAGAGTCTTGCACCTGTCTCCGCGCTTACCTGAAGAGTTGTCTCGAGGAAGTTAGGGGCGTATCTCTGGAATGGGAAGATTGCGCTGTAATAAAGGACGCAGAGCAGGGCCACAATCCAGAACATCTTGCTGGTGAATATCTTGCCGAGGTCGCTGAGACGGAATTCGTCTTCTGCCGAGTGCTCGTCTGTAGCGAGACCGGCTTCCTGAAGCTGACGGTCGAACTTTGTGTCCATGACCGAGAAGACGATGAAGTTGATCAGACCGATGAGGAGGAGGGCTGTGCAGAAGCCGACAGGAGCAAGAACGGCGCTTTCAGGGAATTTAGCCGAAATGAGCGGAGAAATCCACATCACTGCGAAGACGCCGAGACGGGCTATGGCCATCTCAAGACCCATCGCCAGGGCCATCTCCTTGCCTTTGAACCACTTTGCAAGTATCTTGGATACGGTAGTACCTGCCATTTCACATCCGCAGCCGAAGATCATGAAACCGAGCGAGGCCATCTTTGCGCTTCCCGGCATGGCTGTCCACCATGAATCAAGCCAGCCGCAGAAAGCTGTCGCCTGGAACCAGTCGGAGATTCCGATGAACTTGATGGCGGCTCCTCCTACCATCAGTGCGGTTGAAAGTATTCCTGTGAACCTTACGCCCATCTTGTCGAGGATGATACCTGCGAAGATGAGGAACAGACAGAATACATTGAGGAAGTACTCTGAAGATGCGTAGGTTCCGAAAGTGGAGCTGCTCCAGCCGAGACCTCCTTCCGAAACCGCTTTCTCAAGTGTCGACTTGAGCGGAGACATCACGTCTACGAACATGTAGGCAAAGAACATCGCAGATGCGACGAGGATAAGTACAGTCCATCTTGCGACGGCGCTGTCATTCATGAATTTTTTGATAGTTTCTGCCATAATATTTGATATGTTGATTATTCGGAAAATCAGCTTGCGAAGATAGTGTTTTTTTAGTACCTTCGCAAGTCAAACGCTTTTGTACGCGATATGGATCAGAATAATAATGCATATGTTCTTCTTGACAAGGTGGACTCTCCCAAGGACATCAAAGGGATGGATATTGCTCAGCTGAGGACTCTCTGCGAAGAGATCAGACGTTATATGATCGAATGTTGTGCGGTCAATCCAGGTCATCTCGGCTCGAGTCTTGGTGCTGTCGAACTGATTGTGGGCCTGCATTATGTATATGATGCTCCTCAGGACAAGCTTGTCTTTGATGTGGGACATCAGGCCTATGCCCACAAGATCATCACCGGACGCAGGGATGCGTTCAGGCATAATCGTCAGAAGGACGGGATCAGCGGCTTTCCAAAGCGTTCCGAAAGTGAATATGACGCCTTTGGCGCAGGACATTCTTCCACATCCGTATCCGCGGCTCTGGGCTTTGCGGAAGCAGCGAAGCTTATGGGAAGGCCGGACAGGTCTGTGGCTCTGATCGGTGACGGCTCTCTGACAGGTGGCCTTGCATTTGAAGGACTCAACAATGTGGGAGCCAGCAAGTCGGATGTCCTGGTCATTCTCAATGACAACAACATTTCGATAGACAGGAATATAGGCGCGCTTCATGAATATCTTCTGCGCATCACCACCAATCCGAAATACAACAAGGCCAAGAAAAGAGTCTGGGACCGTCTAGGTGACGGGTGGTTCCGTGACAAGGTGCAGGATTTCGTGTCGACGACAAAGTCGTTCGTGGTGCGTGAAAGTGGCGGCCATCTTTTTCAGGCCATGGGATTCAGGTACTTCGGACCTATCGACGGCAATGATATAGAGCAGGTTGTGGATACCTTGAGGAAACTCAAGAGCCTTGGTGGGCCTATCCTCCTTCACGCCCTGACCAAGAAGGGGAAGGGTTATGCTCCGGCTGAGGCGAATCAGACGGAATGGCATGCTCCCGGTATGTTTGACCCTGAAACGGGGGAGAGGCTCAGCCATGATGCAGGTGTCAGCCGTTATCAGGATGTCTTCGGCAAGGTTCTGCTCGAACTGGCGAAGATGAATCCGAAGGTTGTGGGCGTCACGCCGGCGATGGCGTCAGGCTGCGGTATGAATATGCTTGCCAAGGAGATGCCTGAACGCTTCCACGATGTCGGAATCGAGGAGGAGCACGCAGTTACTTTTTCCGCTGGTCTGGCGGCTGGAGGCCTCAAGCCGTTCTGCAACATCTATTCTTCGTTCTCGCAGAGGGCGTACGATCAGCTTATCCATGATGTGGCCCTGCAGGATCTGCCTGTGGTCCTGTGCCTGGACAGGGGAGGCTTGGTAGGAGAGGACGGAGCCACTCATCACGGATGCTATGATATGGCTGTGTACCGTACCATACCGGGCGCGGTCGTGGCGGCTCCTAAGGATGAGATCGAACTCAAGGACATGATGTATACCGCCATGCTTTCAGAACATGGCCCGTTCATAATAAGGTATCCTCGCGGAAACGGCGAAGGTGTGCCATGGGAGGAGCATGAGTTCACTGTCATGCCTGAAGGAAAGGGCGAAGTGATGATGGAAGGCAGGGATGTCGCGGTCATATGTGCCGGTCCTGTGGCGAACAGGGCTCTTGAGGCGGCAAAGGAGATCCTTGAGGAAACGGGTGTGAATCCTTCTATATATAATATAAGGTATATAAAGCCTGTGGATGAACAGCTGCTGTCGGAGGCGGCGAGGAAGCATCGCTCTGTCGTTACGATCGAAGACGGAACCGTGGCGGGAGGACTTCATGGAGTTGTGGCGGAGTTCATGTCTGCCATGCCGGATCCGCTTAGGGTAAGGGCTGTAGGAATTCCTGACGAGTACGTGAGTCAGGGCACTCAGGAGGAGCTTCGGGCTCTTTGCGGACTGACTAAAGACGCCATAAAAGCCGTTTTAGCCGAAGAAATGCAGAAAAATTCGAAAAAATGTTAAAAAGTTTTGGTGAATTAAAAAAAATGCCTACCTTTGCAATCCCTTAAGGAAACAAACCTCCTGAACGGGAACAAAAACAATATTGCCGATGTAGCTCAGTTGGCCAGAGCACGTGATTTGTAATCTCGGGGTCGTGGGTTCGATTCCCTCCATCGGCTCAAAAGTTCTAAACGAATTTTGGGAGAATACCAGAGTGGCCAAATGGGGCAGACTGTAAATCTGCTGGTTTATACCTTCGGTGGTTCGAATCCATCTTCTCCCACCAGAAGCCCGACTAGATTTCGGGCTTTTTTTAAGCGGAAGTAGCTCAGTCGGTAGAGCATCAGCCTTCCAAGCTGAGGGTCGCGGGTTCGAACCTCGTCTTCCGCTCAAACTACGCCAGTGTAGCTCAGGGGTAGAG